>NZ_JBITSN010000017.1:0-179403 GCF_044540975.1 Streptomyces sp. NPDC085927 | reverse complement strand
TGGGTGAAGGACTGGAACGAGGATCCCAAGCCGTTCATCTGGACCAAGACCGCCGAAGAGATCCTCGATTCCCTCGCCCGCTTCTGCCGACGGATCTCTGGCGCAGGACACTAGCTCACCCGCACCTCCAGGACGCGGTCGTCCTCGCCGCCCGGGTCACCGCGGCCGTCCGTGTTGCTGGTGACCAGCCACAGCTTGTCGCCGCCCGCCGCCGCCACCGTGCGCAGCCGCCCGTACTCGCCCTCCAGGAAGGCCTGCGGTTCCGCCGAGGCCTCCGTGCCCTTGAGCGGGATCCGCCACAGGCGCTCACCGCGCAGGCCCGCCATCCAGACCGACCCCTCCGCGTACGCGATGCCGCTGGGGGAGGCCTCGTCCGTGCTCCACTGGGCGATCGGACTGCGGAAGCCGTCGTCGTCGGACCTGCCCTCCGCCTCCGGCCAGCCGTAGTTGGCGCCGGGCTCGATCGCGTTGAGCTCGTCCCACGTGTTCTGGCCGAACTCCGAGGCGAACAGCCGCTGCTTGGAGTCCCAGGCCAGGCCCTGCACATTGCGGTGACCCAGCGAGTACACCGCGGAGTCGGGAAGCGGATTGCCCGGCGCCGGCTCGCCCTCCGGGGTCAGCCGCAGGATCTTGCCGCCCAGCGACTTCTCGTCCTGGGAGAGGCCGGTGTCGCCGCTCTCACCCGTGCCCACGTACAGCATCCGGTCCGGGCCGAACGCGATCCGGCCGCCGTTGTGGACCACCCCCTTGGGGATGCCCCGGAACACCGTGTCCGGTGCGCCCAGCCGCTCACCCTCGGGCTTCTTCTCGTCGTACATCATGCGGACGATGCGATTGTCCGAGGCCGAGGTGAAGTAGGCGTAGATCATGCGGTCCGAGGCGTACTCGGGAGAGAGCGCGATGCCGAGCAGGCCGCCCTCGCCGGACGGCGACACCCCCGGCACCTCGCCCAGTTCGGACGTCTCGCCCGTCTCGGCGTCGACCCGGCTGATCGTGGCCTCGTCCCGTGACGACACCAGCAGATCACCGTCGGCCAGGGGTGCGAGCCCCCATGGGGAGCGCAGGTCCGTAGCGACCGTACGGAGCACCTTCACCGAGCCCTTCGCGGGCGGCGTCTCCTCGGCGCCGCCCTCCGGGGACGAGGACCGCCCCGCCGGACCGGTCGGGGAGGAGCCGGCGTCCTTGTCCGGCGTTCCTCCGTCGTCGGAGGAACAGCCGGCCGTCAGCAGGAGCGCGGCGGTGGCCAGTACGGCCGTAACGGCTCGATGGTGCACGATGTCGTCCCTTCGACGCGGCGGGTTCTCCCTGTCATACACCGCCCGCGCCCCACAAGTTCCCGATCGGGCGAGCCCGAACCGTCGGCCACCGTCCGGCCCGGGCTCCCTCCCGCGGTCTCGGCCCGGCGGCCCGCGGTGCCCGGTCTCCCTCCCGCGGTCTTGCGTCCCTCAGTCCCACGACCCCTGGGCCGCGGGCAGTTCCGCGATCTCCGCCAAGTCGGCCTCCGTCAGGCACAAGTCCGCCGCCCCCGCGTTCTCGGCGACCCACCGCTCCTGCTTGGTCCCCGGCACCGGGATCACCTGCCCGCCCTGCGCCAGCACCCAGGCCAGGGCCACCTGCGCCGGGGTGACGTCCTCGCCGTGCCGGCGGGCGACACGGCGCAGACCGGCCACGATCGGCTGGTTCGCAGCCATCATCTCGGCGGTGAAACGGGGGTGCCGGGCCCGCAGATCGTCCGCCTCGAAACCCTCACCCGGCGTCAGCGTGCCGGTCAGGAAGCCGTTGCCCAGCGGCATCGCGGCCAGGAACCCCACACCGCGCGCGGCACACCACGGCAGCAGCGCCTCCCGCGCCTCCGGCGACCACACCGACAGCTCCGCCTCCACCGCGCTCACCGGGAAGACCTGCTGCACCCGCTCCAGTTGCCGGACCGTCGCGTCGTGCAGCCGCGCCCCGGGCCGTCGCGCGGATCGCGCACCGACCGCGCAGAGCCCCAACGCCCGTACCTTTCCGGCCCGTACGAGCTCCGCCATCGCGCCCCAGGTCTCCTCGACGGGGATCTCCGGGTCCGCACGGTGCAGCTGGTACAGGTCGATGACGTCGGTCTGCAGCCGGCGCAGCGAGGCGTCGCAGGCCCTTCTCACGTACCCGGGGCGGCCGTTGGCCACGATGTGCTGATCGCCCACCAGCAGACCGACCTTCGTCGACACGAAGGCGTCGCCGCGCCGCTGCTTCAACACCCGCCCCAGCAACAGCTCGTTGGTGAACGGGCCGTACATGTCGGCCGTGTCCAGCAGCGTCGACCCCAGGTCGAGCGCCCGGTGCACCGCTCTGAGCGAATCCTCGCCGCGCTGCCGCGAGGTGCTGTAGGCCCAGCTCATCGGCATGCACCCGAGTCCGACGGCCCCCACCGCGAGCGCCGCCGCGCCGATCGTCCTGCGCTCCACCTGGTCGTGACCCTCCCTTTCCCGGACCCCAACCTAACCTCTGGCGTCGCGGACCCCTGACATAGCCTCCGGACCATGACTGCTGACGTATGGCTTCCCCTCCCGCCGGACGAGATCGAGGGTCTTCCGAAGGGCCCGCGGTACCACTTCTGGGACGGCGCGCAGGAGTACCCGGCCGACCCGGCCGACTGCGTGTTCTTCGTCGTGCCGTACATGAGGCCCGGTGACGTCGGGGTGCGCCCGCTGCCGCTGATGAGCTCGGTCGAGGTCGTGCAGACCCTGTCCGCCGGCGTCGACCACGTGCAGCCCGGCCTGCGCCACCTGGGCCCCGGCGTACGGCTCTGCAACGCGCGCGGAGTGCACGAGGCGAGCACGGCCGAGCTGGCGCTCACCCTCGTCCTGGCCTCGCTGCGCGGTCTGCCCGACTTCGTGCGGGCGCAGGACAAGGGGGAGTGGCTCGGCGGATTCAGGTCCGCGCTCGCCGACCGGAACGTGCTCATCGTGGGGTACGGGGCGATCGGCACGGCCATCGAGGACCGGCTCGTTCCGTTCGAGCTCGCGCGGGTGGCGCGCGTCGCGCGCTCCGCACGCGCAGCGGCGCGCGGGCCGGTGCATCCGTTCACCGAACTGCCCGCGCTGCTGCCGGAGGCGGATGTCGTCATCCTCTCCACCCCGCTCACCGAGGCCACCCGCCACCTCGTGGACGCCGGCTTCCTGGCCCGGATGAAGGACGGCGCGCTGCTCGTCAACGTGGCCCGGGGGCCCGTCGTCGACACCCCGGCCCTGCTCACCGAGGTGGAGAGCGGCCGCATCACCGCGGCCCTCGACGTGACCGATCCCGAACCGCTCCCCCCGGACCATCCCCTGTGGCGGGCCCCGGGCGTGCTCATCAGCCCGCACGCCGGCGGGCCCACCTCCGCTTTCCGGCCACGTGCCGAGCGGCTGCTGGCGGACCAGTTGAACCGATTCGTGAACCGGGAAGAGCTCCGGAACGTGATCCTGGTGACGGAGGCGGTAAGCAGGTAGTCCGTTTCGAGTACCGTCCGCGTTTTTCCGGATGCGATGGGTACTCATACATCAAGTGATCGTCACGGAGCGTAGAGAAGCTATGTCCCTGAGTGACGGGACTGGTGTATCGTCCGACAGGGGCTGCGCCGCTGACCGTCGGCGCGGGGGATTGACATTGCAGACTGTGAGGGGGGCGACGGGCGATGCACGGCCTATGGACGAGCGATCCGACGCGATTGAGCCGCCGTCGGCGACCCTGGCGCACGACCGCGCGCAGCCGGGGTCACCACAGCGGTCACCACACCCGTGGTCACCACCCCCTCGGGCAGCACCCCCGGAGCAGCGGCCGCCCCGGCGACCTCTGTCCCCACCACCACGGGTACGGCAGCCGCGGGAGGCCGGCCCAGCCGGCCCACCCGGCCGGAACGGTGCGTACCGGGAGGGACCGGTGAGCGCGCCGGCCCCCACGACCACGCTCGACGGAGCGGTGCGGGCGCACCCCGCCCCGGAAGCGCTGCCCTCCCGCCCGCCGGCCGTGGAGCGCCGGCAGGGAGTGGTACCGCAGCTCGTCCTCGCCGTCGTCTGCGCGGCCTACGCGATCGGCGCCGCCTTCGGCTGGGGGTCGGACCGACTCGCGCTGATCATGGGTGACTTCGGACTGAGCGCCGCGGCGGCCGCGGCCGCCGTGTCCTGCTTCCTGTACGCGCGCGGCCCTCGTGTCCGTTTCCGGCCCGCCTGGCTGCTGTTCGGCATCTCCTCCACCATGGCGTCCCTGGGCAATCTGGTCTGGGGGTGGTACGAGGTCGTCCTCGGGCTCCCCGTGCCCAGCCCCAGCTACGCCGACCTGTTCTTCCTGTGCTTCGCGCCGCCCGCCATCGTGGGGCTGCTGGTGCTCGCCAAACGGCCCGTGACCAAGGCCGGCTGGGTCTGCCTGGGCCTGGACGCCTGGCTGATCGGCGGCTCCCTGCTCACGCTCGCGTGGAGCCTCGCGCTCGCCCAGACCGCGCAGGCCGGGGGCGAGGACGTGGCGCACACCGCGCTGTCCCTGGCGTACCCGCTGCTCGACATCGCCCTGGTCAGCATGGTGCTCGCCCTGCACTTCCGGCGGTCGGCGCTCACCCGCTCAGCGGTCAACACCGCGATCGGCGCGCTCGCGCTCACCGTGCTGTGCGACGCCCTGTTCACCTCCCCGCTGCTGCACAACACCTACCGGTCGGGACAACTGCTCGACGCGGGCTGGTTCGCCGGCTCGCTGCTCCTGGCGTACGCGCCCTGGACCCGTCCCCGGGGCGGCCGGTCCGGGGACGAGGGGCACACGCGCGTGGTGCGCGAGCACCTGCCCGGCCAGTACGGCGGACCGAACCCCTGGACGAGCGGCCACCCGGCCCACCTCGGGAACGACCCGGCCCACCACGCGGCCCACGGCCCGGCCCACCTCCCGTACCCCCACCCCTCGTACCTCCACCATCCCCCGTACCTCCAGCCCCCGGCCGCGCCCGGCGCCGAGCGCGGCCGGTACCCGGTCTCCCGGCCCATCGCCGGCTCCCTCGGCGCGCTCGCGCCGTACCTCGCCGCGGCCGTGTGCACCCTGGGGATCCTCTACACCGTCCTCAACGGCCGCAGCGTCGACCGCGTGGTCCTGCTCACCGGGGGCACCGTGGTGCTCGCGCTCGTCGTGCGCCAGGGCATCATGCTGCTCGACAACATCACCCTCACTCAGGAACTGGCCCACAAGGAGAACCACTTCCGCTCCCTGGTGCAGGGCTCGAGCGACGTCATCATGATCGCCGCGCCGAGCGGCATCCTCCGCTACGTCTCCCCGGCCGCCGCCGGAGTGTACGGCCGCCCCGCGGAGGACCTGGTGGGGACGGAACTGGCGCAGCTCATCCACCCCGAGGACCTGGACTGCGTCGTGCACGAGGTGCGCCGGTTCCTCGCGGCCGGCCCGGCCGAGGAGCCCACCACGCGCATCGAGTGCCGGTTCCGCTTCGGCGGTGGGGGCACCTCCCGCTCGAGCGAAGCCGAGAGTGGGGGAGGCTGGCTGAACGTGGAATCAACCGTCAACCGGCACCACGGCGGCCTCATCTTCAACAGCCGGGACGTCACCGAGCGCGTGCGGCTCCAGGCGCAGCTCCAGCACAACGCCGAGCACGACCCGCTCACCGACCTGCCCAACCGGGCCCTGTTCACCCGGCGCGTCCAGCAGGCCCTGTCCGGCCGCCGGGCCTCCGACCGGGGCGCCGCCCTCAGGGGCACGGCCGTGCTCTTCATCGACCTCGACGGCTTCAAGGCCGTCAACGACACCATCGGCCACCAGGCCGGCGACGAACTGCTGATCCACGCCGCCCGCAGACTGCGGGACGCGGTCCGCAAGGGCGACACCGCCTCCCGGCTGGGCGGCGACGAGTTCGCCGCCCTGATCGTGGGCGACGGCACCCGCGACCGGGAGGCCCGCGAGCGGCACATCCTGGAGCTCGCCGACCGCCTCAGAGTGACCCTCTCCCAGCCCTACCTCATCGACGGCAACGATGTCCGGGTCAACGCCTCCATCGGTGTCGCCTTCGCCGAACCGGCCCTCGGAGCCGGCGAACTGCTGCGCAACGCGGACCTCGCCATGTACCGGGCCAAGGCCGCCGGCAAGGGCCGGGTGGAGCTGTACCGGCCGCAGATGCAGCAGGACGTCGTCCGCAGGGCGGAGCTGGCCACCCGGCTGCGCGCCGCGCTGCACGACGGCGAGTTCGCGCTGCTGCACCAGCCGGTGGTGTCCCTCCAGGACGGCAGGATCACCTCGGTCTGCGCCCAGGCGCGCTGGCGTTCCTCACAGGGCGTGCTCTTCACCCCCGCGGAGTTCCTGCGCGTCGCCGAGGACAGTGAGAAGACGGCCGAACTGGGCCGCTGGCTCCTCGAGGAGGCCGTCGAGCAGGCCGCCGAACGGCAGGCGACGGGAGTGTCGGTGCCCGTGGCGGTCCGGATCGCCGCGCGCCGGCTGCTGGACCGGTCGCTGCCGCTCGGCTCGATCGAGGCCCTGCTCACCCGGCACGGACTGCCCTCCGGCTCGCTGGTCGTCGAGGTGGCCGAGACCGACCCCCGGGTCTGCCTGGACGAGCTGGAGCGCCGGCTGACCGCGCTCAAGCGGGTCGGCGTCCGGATCGCACTGGACGGCTTCGGCAGCGGCTACGCGGCGATCACCGCCCTGCGACGGCTCCCCGTCGACGTACTGAAACTCGACCGCGGCCTGGTCGAGGGCGTGGTCGAGTCCGCGCGGCTGCACAAGATCACCGGTGGGTTGCTGCGGATCGCCGGCGACCTGGGCATGCAGTCCGTGGCCGAGGGGGTGGACCTGCCCGAGCAGGTCGTCGCCCTGCGCGCGATGGGGTGCACGCACGGGCAGGGCATGGCCTTCTCCGGGCCGCTGGACGAGTACCGGCTGCGCAGGGCGCTCTGCACCGGCCGCTATCCGGTGCCGAACGGACCGGCCGAACCCGTGTACGCGGGCGGCGGTCCAGGGGGCTCCGGCGGCGCCGGCGGGTACGCGTCGGGAGTGGCCTCGATGCTCCGGAGCGGTGCGGTCCTGCGCTCACATGATGAGACGCCCGTCCCACCCACTTGACAGTCGGTGCGCGCCGGGGGGAGGGTCAATGCCATGCGCACCCGAATTCTCGTACTTGGACAGCGCGTCGGCTGACGCTGAGCATTGTCTGCTCAACGCCCCCGCCCGACGCGCTCCCCTCGCTTGCCTCATGGCACGAGGGGTTTTTTGTTGCACCAGCACCTGTCGCACCGCCCACGCACACCACGCGAATCTCGCAAAAACCCTCAGCATCGAGAAGAGAAGCCGATGACCGAGCAGGCCACCGGGGCCCACCCGCAGCCGCGGCCCCGATCCGGAGGGCAGCAGTCCGCCCCCGAGAGCGTCACGGGCGCGCAGTCCCTCATCCGCTCGCTCGAGGAGGTCGGCGCCGACACGGTATTCGGCATTCCCGGCGGTGCGATCCTTCCCGCCTACGACCCGCTGATGGACTCCACCCGGGTGCGCCACGTCCTGGTGCGGCACGAGCAGGGCGCGGGCCACGCGGCCACCGGGTACGCGCAGGCCACCGGCAAGGTCGGCGTCTGCATGGCGACCTCGGGCCCCGGCGCCACCAACCTGGTCACCCCGATCGCCGACGCGCACATGGACTCCGTGCCGCTGGTCGCGATCACCGGACAGGTCGCCTCCAAGGCGATCGGCACGGACGCCTTCCAGGAAGCGGACATCGTCGGCATCACGATGCCGATCACCAAGCACAACTTCCTGGTCACCAAGGCCGAGGACATCCCGCGGGTGATCGCGCAGGCCTTCCACATCGCCGCCACCGGCCGCCCCGGCCCGGTGCTCGTGGACATCGCCAAGGACGCCCTCCAGGCGAGGACCACCTTCTCCTGGCCGCCCACCATGGACCTGCCCGGCTACCGGCCCGTCACCAAGCCGCACGCCAAGCAGATCCGTGAGGCCGCCAAGCTCATCACCTCCGCGAAGCGGCCGGTCCTCTACGTCGGCGGCGGCGTCATCAAGGCCCGCGCCACCGCGGAGCTGAGGGTCCTGGCAGAACTCACCGAGGCTCCCGTCACCACCACCCTGATGGGACTCGGCGCATTCCCCGACAGCCACCCGCTGCACGTGGGAATGCCGGGCATGCACGGTGCGGTCACCGCCGTCACCGCGCTGCAGAAGGCCGACCTGATCGTCGCCCTCGGAGCCCGTTTCGACGACCGCGTCACCGGCAAGCTGGACAGCTTCGCCCCCTACGCGAAGATCGTCCACGCCGACATCGACCCGGCCGAGATCGGCAAGAACCGGACCGCCGACGTGCCGATCGTCGGCGACGCCCGCGAGGTCCTCGCCGACCTCGTCCTGGCCGTCCAGAAGGAGCACGCCGAGGGCCACCGGGGCGACTACACCGCCTGGTGGAAGGACCTGAGCCGCTGGCGCGACACCTACCCCCTGGGCTACGACCAGCCCGAGGACGGATCGCTCTCCCCGCAGCAGGTCATCGAGCGCATCGGACAGCTGGCGCCCGAGGACACGATCTTCGCCGCCGGTGTCGGCCAGCACCAGATGTGGGCCGCGCACTTCGTCCAGTACGAGAAGCCCGCCACCTGGCTGAACTCCGGCGGCGCCGGAACCATGGGCTACGCCGTCCCGGCAGCCATGGGCGCCAAGGCCGGACAGCCCGGCCGGACCGTCTGGGCGATCGACGGCGACGGCTGCTTCCAGATGACCAACCAGGAACTCACCACCTGCGCCCTGAACAACATCCCGATCAAGGTCGCCATCATCAACAACGGCGCCCTCGGGATGGTCCGCCAGTGGCAGACCCTGTTCTACAACCAGCGCTACTCCAACACCGTGCTGGGAGCCGGCCCCATCGAGGCGGGCAGCGCCCCCACCGACCTGGGCAGCGGCTCGGCGGTGGGCCCCGGCACGCAGCGCAGCGCCGGCACCCGCGTCCCCGACTTCGTCAAGCTGTCGGAGGCCATGGGCTGCTACGCGATCCGCTGCGAGGACCCGGCGGACCTCGACAAGGTCATCGAGGAGGCGAACTCCGTCAACGACCGCCCGGTCGTCGTGGACTTCGTCGTCCACCAGGACGCCATGGTGTGGCCGATGGTCGCCGCCGGCACCTCCAACGACGAGATCATGGCCGCCCGCGACGTCCGCCCCGACTTCGGCGACAACGAAGACGACTGAGCCAGGAAGAGCGAAGAGGAAACACGACATGTCCAAGCACACGCTCTCCGTCCTGGTGGAGAACACCCCCGGCATCCTGGCCCGGATCGCCGCGCTGTTCTCCCGCCGCGGCTTCAACATCGACTCGCTCGCCGTGGGCGTCACCGAGCACCCCGACATCTCCCGCATCACCATCGTGGTGAGTGTCGAGGAGTTCCCGCTGGAGCAGGTGACCAAGCAGCTCAACAAGCTCGTCAACGTGCTGAAGATCGTCGAGCTCGAACCCGGGCAGGCCGTCCAGCGCGAACTCGTTCTGGTGAAGGTGCGGGCCGACAACGAGACGCGTTCCCAGATCGTCGAGATCGTCCAGCTGTTCCGCGCCAAGACCGTGGACGTCTCCCCGGAGGCCGTGACCATCGAGGCCACCGGCAGCAGCGACAAGCTGTCCGCCATGCTGAAGATGCTGGAACCCTTCGGCATCAAGGAACTGGTCCAGTCCGGCACGATCGCGATCGGACGTGGCGCCCGTTCGATCACCGACCGATCGCTGCGCGCGCTCGACCGGTCGGCGTAGGACAAGCGACGGGCGGCCGCGACACACCGGCCGCCCGTATTCCGAGACTCCGAAACCTCCCCTCCCCCCGCCGTCATACGGTGGGACGCGACACCTGCACACAAGGAGAGAACCCAAAGTGGCCGAGCTGTTCTACGACGCCGACGCCGACCTGTCCATCATCCAGGGCCGCAAGGTCGCGGTCATCGGTTACGGCAGCCAGGGCCACGCCCACGCCCTGTCGCTGCGCGACTCCGGCGTCGACGTGCGCGTCGGTCTGCACGAGGGCTCGAAGTCCAAGGCCAAGGCCGAGGAGCAGGGCCTGCGCGTGGTGAACCCGTCCGAGGCCGCCGCCGAGGCCGACGTCATCATGATCCTGGTCCCGGACCCGATCCAGGCCCAGGTCTACGAGGAGCACATCAAGGACAACCTGAAGGACGGCGACGCCCTGTTCTTCGGTCACGGCCTGAACATCCGCTACGGCTTCATCAAGCCCCCGGCCGGCGTCGACGTCTGCATGGTCGCCCCGAAGGGCCCGGGCCACCTGGTGCGCCGTCAGTACGAGGAGGGCCGCGGTGTTCCCTGTATCGCCGCCGTCGAGCAGGACGCCTCCGGCAACGCCTTCGAGCTCGCCCTGTCGTACTCCAAGGGCATCGGCGGCACCCGCGCCGGCGTCATCAAGACGACCTTCACCGAGGAGACCGAGACCGACCTGTTCGGTGAGCAGGCCGTCCTCTGCGGTGGCACCGCGGCACTGGTCAAGGCGGGCTTCGAGACGCTGACCGAGGCGGGCTACCAGCCCGAGATCGCCTACTTCGAGTGCCTGCACGAGCTGAAGCTGATCGTCGACCTCATGTACGAGGGCGGCCTGGAGAAGATGCGCTGGTCGATCTCCGAGACCGCCGAGTGGGGCGACTACGTCACCGGCCCGCGGATCATCACCGACGCCACTAAGGCCGAGATGAAGAAGGTCCTCGCCGAGATCCAGGACGGCACCTTCGCCCAGCAGTGGATGGACGAGTACCACGGCGGTCTGAAGAAGTACAACGAGTACAAGAAGCAGGACAGCGAGCACCTGCTGGAGACCACCGGCAAGGAGCTGCGCAAGCTCATGAGCTGGGTCGACGAAGAGGCGTGAGCCGAGCGCTCCGGGGCGGTGCCGGGCGCTGAGGCCGGCACCGTCGCGGAGCCCTTCGGGAGGGCCCCGCCGGGGCCCGCCCCCCGACCCCGCTCCACCATCGCCACAGGGGGTGGGTCTTTCGTTGGCAGGCCGGTCCGGCCACTTACGGATGATCCTTCCGCAGCGACGCAGGACGACACCCCGGCGCCACTACACTGCTGCACCATACGCGTCAGGCCCACAGCGTCGTGCGTCTTCCACGCGGCTAAGCGACACCGAGGAATTGCAGGCACATCCCGGCGCCGCTCCCCTCCACCGCATGCGGCCGTCGGGACGGCCGTCCGCATTGGACATGTGAGGACCCACGTGAGCTCGAAACCTGTCGTACTCATCGCCGAAGAGCTGTCGCCCGCGACCGTGGACGCGCTCGGCCCGGACTTCGAGATCCGCCACTGCAACGGCGCGGACCGGGCGGAGCTGCTGCCCGCCATCGCCGAAGTGGACGCGATCCTGATCCGCTCGGCCACCAAGGTCGACGCCGAGGCCATCGCCACCGCGAAGAAGCTCAAGGTCGTCGCGCGGGCCGGTGTCGGCCTGGACAACGTCGACGTCTCCGCCGCCACCAAGGCCGGCGTGATGGTGGTCAACGCGCCCACCTCGAACATCGTGACCGCCGCGGAACTCGCGTGCGGGCTGATCATCGCCACCGCGCGCAACATTCCGCAGGCCAACGCCGCGCTGAAGAACCACGAGTGGAAGCGCAGCAAGTACACGGGCGTCGAACTCGCCGAGAAGACCCTCGGAGTCGTGGGTCTGGGACGGATCGGCGCCCTCGTCGCACAGCGCATGTCCGCCTTCGGCATGAAGATCGTCGCCTACGACCCCTACGTGCAGCCCGCGCGGGCCGCGCAGATGGGCGTCAAGGTGCTGTCGCTGGACGAGCTGCTCGAGGTCTCCGACTTCATCACCGTCCACCTGCCCAAGACCCCCGAGACGCTCGGCCTGATCGGCGACGAGGCGCTGCGCAAGGTCAAGCCGAGCGTGCGCGTCATCAACGCCGCGCGCGGCGGCATCGTCGACGAGCAGGCGCTGTACGCGGCGCTCAAGGAGGGCCGGGTCGCCGGCGCCGGCCTGGACGTGTACGCGAAGGAGCCCTGCACGGACTCCCCGCTCTTCGAGTTCGACCAGGTCGTCTGCACCCCGCACCTCGGCGCGTCCACCGACGAGGCGCAGGAGAAGGCCGGCATCGCCGTCGCCCGCTCGGTGCGCCTCGCGCTCGCCGGCGAGCTGGTCCCGGACGCGGTGAACGTGCAGGGCGGGGTCATCGCCGAGGACGTCAAGCCGGGTCTGCCGCTCGCCGAGCGCCTCGGCCGGATCTTCACCGCGCTGGCCGGCGAGGTGGCGGTCCGCCTCGACGTCGAGGTGTACGGCGAGATCACCCAGCACGACGTGAAGGTGCTGGAGCTCTCCGCGCTCAAGGGCGTCTTCGAGGACGTCGTCGACGAGACGGTGTCCTACGTGAACGCGCCGCTGTTCGCGCAGGAGCGGGGCGTCGAGGTCCGGCTGACCACCAGCTCCGAGTCCGCCGACCACCGCAACGTCGTCACGGTGCGCGGCACCCTGGCCGACGGCGAGGAGATCGCGGTCTCCGGCACGCTGGCCGGTCACAAGAACGTCCAGAAGATCGTCGCGGTCGGCGACTACGACGTGGACCTCGCGCTCGCGGACCACATGGCCGTCCTGCGCTACGAGGACCGGCCGGGTGTCGTCGGCACCGTGGGCCGGGTCTTCGGCGAGGCCGGCATCAACATCGCCGGCATGCAGGTCGCGCGTGCCGCGGCCGGCGGCGAGGCCCTCGCCGTCCTGACGGTCGACGACACGGTGCCCCCCGCGGTGCTGGCCGAGGTCGCGACGGAGATCGGCGCCACGTCGGCCCGCTCGGTGGAACTGGTCTGAGACCGCCGTCCCGGGAGCTCCGCCCCCGGGTCCCGTTCGGCCCGAAAGGCGCCGGGGGGGCCCCCCCCCGGGGGGGGGCCCGCGGGGGGGGGGGGGGGGCCGGGGGCCCGCCCCCGGCCCGGCCGGCCCCCCCCGGGGGGGCGCCCCCCCCGGCCCCCCGGGCGCCCGGGGGGGGGGCTGGGGGAGCCCCCCGGCGCCCGGGGCCCCCCCCCCCGGGGCCCCCGCCCCCCCCCCGGGGGGGGGGCCCCCCCCGGGGGGGGGGCCCCCCGGCGCCTTTCGCGTTGCCCCGGTCAGACGGCCGCTTCCTCGGCCTTTGCCGCGGTGGCCTCCTCCCGCACGGGGACTCCCCGCAGTGTCACGGCCGCCAGCACCGCCCCCGCCGCGAGGACGCCCGCCGCCGCGATCGCCGCGGTCTGCATGCCCTGGGCGAACGCCTCCCGGGCCGCCGCCGCCAGGGCGTCCCCCGCGCGCCCCGGCAGCCGGTCGGCCGCGGCCAGCGCGCCGCCCAGCGTCTCGCGGGCCGCAGCCGGGGCCGTGTCCGGGACGCCGTGGCGGTAGACGGCGGTACCGATGGAGCCGAGGACCGCCATGCCCAGTGCGCCGCCGAACTCCGCGCCCGTCTCCATCAGGGAGGAGGCCGAACCCGCACGCTCCACCGGGGCGGTGCCCAGCGCGAGATCCGTGATCTGGGACACCACCATGGTGACCCCCGAGGCGAGGACCCCACAGCCGACCAGCACCAGCACCAGTGCGTCCGTGTCCACGGACATCAGTGGTACGAAGCCGCACGCGGCGGTGACGAAGCCCGCCGTCACCACATGGGCGCGTTCGACGCCCCGTCGCACCAGCCGGGCCGCGAACGGGGCCGCGAAGCCGACGGGCACCGAGGGCACCAGCGCCCACAGGGCCGCCTCCATCGCACTCATGCCGAGCACCGACTGCAGGTACTGCGTGGTGAAGAACGCCGAACCCATCATCCCGAACAACGTGATGACGTTGAGGGCGACGGCCGGGGCGAAGCCGCGGCTGCGGAACAGGGCAGGGGAGATCATCGGCGAGAGGGCCGTCCGCTGCCGGTGGACGAAGAGGGCCGCGAAGAGCAGCCCCACGGTGACCGCCACGACGTACTGGACGTTCCAGCCCTTGGACGGGATCTCCTTGAGGCCGTAGACGACGGGGAGCACGGCGGCCATCGACAGCGGAACGCTCAGCCAGTCGAAGCGGCCGGGTGCGGGATCCTTCGACTCGGGCAGCAGGATCGGTCCGAGGACGAGCAGCAGGGCCATCGCCGGCAGGTTGACCAGGAAGACCGAACCCCACCAGAAGAACTCCACCAGCACGCCGCTCAGCACCGAGCCGAGCGCCACACCGGCCGTCATCACGGCGGACCAGATCGCGATGGCCTGCGTCCGCTGGCCCGCGTCGGTGAAGAGCGAGCGCACCAGCGCCAGCGTCGACGGCATCAGGGTGGCGCCGCCGATGCCCAGGACCGCGCGGGCGGCGATCAGGGTCTCGGCGCTGTTCGCGTACGCCGCCGCCAGGGAGGCGGCGCCGAACGCCACCGCGCCGATCAGCAGGAGTCTGCGGCGGCCGACCCGGTCGCCCACGGAGCCCATCGTCATCAGCAGGCCGGCCAGGACGAAGCCGTAGATGTCGAAGATCCACAGCTGCTGGGTACCGCTCGGCGCCAGGTCCGCGGTGATCTCCGGGATCGCGAAGTAGAGGACGGAGACGTCCATCGAGACCAGCATCAGCGGAAGCATCAGCACGGTGAGCGCGGTCCACTCACGGCGGCCGGCTCGGGCGGGCGGGGGGACGTTCGGCGGATCGGTCGTCATGCCGGTGACTGTACGCACGTTTTATACGCTCGTCTATGACGCATGTATAAAACGTGCGTCTGGGACGGCTGTATGGGCCGGGAGTAGGGTGTCGTCATGGGACACCGCGAAGATCTGCTCGAAGGCGCCAAGCGCTGCCTGCTGCAGAAGGGGTTCATGCGCACCACGGCGCGCGACATCGTCAAGGAGTCGGGCACCAACCTGGCGTCCATCGGCTACCACTACGGCTCGAAGGACGCGCTGCTCGCGCAGGCCTACGTCGAACTGGTGGAGGACATGTCCGTCGCCTTCGACGGCGGCACGGAGGGCGGGCCCGCCGGTGAGCCCGCCGGTGAGCTCGGGGGTGAGCCCGGCTCGCTGGAGCGGTTCACCGACGTGTGGTCGAACATCATCGGCACGATGGGGGAACCCGGCTCGCTGTGGCGGCTCAGCATGGAGATCGTGGCCATGGGCGACGACATGCCCGAGGTGCGGGACCACCTGGCACGGGCCCAGCGGGAGGGCGCGCGCGGCCTGGTCACGCTCTTCATGGGCGGCCGTGAGGAGGACGTCCCGGAGGAGACCGTGGACACGCTCGGCGGCTTCTACGTCACGCTGCTGATGGGACTGATGGTCCAGTGGTCGTTCGACCGGCAGCACGCGCCCGCCGCCGACCGGCTCACCGCGGGGCTCCGCCAGGTGATCGAGGCCGCCGACCGGAGTTGACGGCCCTTCGGCCGGTCACAGCCGGTGCGCCTTCAGGGCCATGTGCAGCAGCAGCCGGTCCTCGCCGTCGTCCAGGTCGAGGCCCGTGATCTGCTCGATCCGGGACAGGCGGTAGTACAGGGTCTGACGGTGGATGCCCAGCTCGGCGGCCGTGCGGCCGGCCTGGCCCGCGTGGTCGAGGTAGGCCTCGGCGGTACGGGCGAGTTCCCGGTGCACCGGAAGGAGCAGCGGACCGACGGCGGGGTCGGGGGCGGCCCGGCGGGGCAGCGCGGTCAGGAGCCGGTAGGGGCCGATCGACGACCAGCGGGCGACCGGGCCCAGGCGGGGCTCGGCCAGGGCCGCGCGGGCCGCCGCCGACGCCTCGCCCCAGGCGGCGCCCAGACCGGCGAGACGGGAGCGGGGCGTGGCGATCCCGGCGGCGGCCGGTGGAGCCGCGGCCGGGCCGGTGGCGGCGGGCCGGTGCCCGGCGCCGCTCGTGCGGGCCCGCTCCAGGAGCCGGCCGGCGGCCGTCGTCGCCGGGGTCAGCACGTCCGAGGCGCGCAGCCGCATGAGCAGGGCCAGTGACACGTCCGCGGCCCCCCACGGCAGGGTGCACAGGGCCGTGGCGCCCGGCACCGTACGCACCGACGGGGCGTCCTCGGGGTCGGCGGAGGGCCACGGGGCCACGCACACCAGCGTGTACGGGCCGTCGGCGCGGCTGCCGAGGGCGGTGCGGAGCTCGGCGACCGCCAGATCGCGCTGCCCGTCGCGCTCCGCGCCGAGCACCGCCCGCAGCTCACGGGTCAGATCGGCACCGTGCTGCGCCTCGTCGGCGAGCAGCGCCCCGATCCGGGTGGTCACCCCCATCGCCGCGGCCAACTGCTCCTCGGAGGGGCCCGGGTCGTAGTCGAGCAGCCAGACGTAGCCGAGGACGACGCCCCGATGCCGTACCGGCAGGCAGACACGGCCCCGGTGCACACCCGCCTCCGGGGCGCGCGGGATACGGACCGGGCCCGTCGCGCGGGTGATGCCGAACCCCTCGAACCAGGACCGGACGGCGGCCGTCGAGCGGCGGGTGAGGATCGAACGGGTGCGCACCGGGTCGAGGACGGACGGATCGAGCTCGCCCTCGCTGTCGTACGTGCCGAACGCGAGCAGCTCGAAGTCGCGGTTCTCCAGGGTCGCCGGAGCGCCGAGCAGCTCCGAGATCTCGTCCACCAGCTCCTGGTAGTCACCCCTGCGGTCCGATGTCACCCCGGCATTCTCCCGCAGAACCGCACTGCCTTCATACATCTGTCTGAGATCGGTGGCACGGATGCGTGACAGCTGTCGATGGCCCACGATCGGATGAATCCCTAGGTTTCACGGTGGTTCTCCGTGCCCTGCCCGAAGCGTCGGGTCACGGCCGTTCAGCAGCTTGTGGAGGTGCCCCGTGCTGGGTCCCGTGATTCTCGCCGCCTCACGCAGTGACCGGATGCGTCGCCTCGTCTCGGCGGCCCCGGTGACCAAGCAGGTCGTCGACCGTTTCATCCCCGGTGAGACCGTGGACGAGATCCTGCCCGTGATCGACGAGCTCACCGGCAACGGCCTGGAACTGACGATGGACGTCGTCGGCGAGGACATCACCACCCCCGAGCAGGCCACCGCCGCGCGCGACGCCTACCTGGAACTGATCGGCCGGCTCGGCCCGCTGGAGCTCGGCACCCGCGCCGAGATGTCGGTGAAGCTGTCGATGTTCGGCCAGGCGCTCCCCGGCGGACACGACCTGGCGCTCGCCAACGTCCGCCCGGTCGTCGAGGCCGCCGCCGCCATCGGCACCACGGTCACCCTCGACGCCGAGGACCACACCACCCTCGACTCGATGTTCGCCATCCACGACGAACTGCGGAAGGACTTCCCGCAGACCGGCTGCGTCATCCAGGCCTACCTCTTCCGCACGGAGGAGGACGCGCGCCGCCTCGCCGCGAACGGCAGTCGCGTACGGTTGGTGAAGGGCGCCTACAAGGAGCCCGCCGAGGTCGCCCACCAGCAGAAGCACGAGATCGACAAGGCGTACGTGCGCATCCTGCGGACGCTGATGGAGGGCGAGGGGTACCCGATGATCGGGTCCCACGATCCGCGTCTGATCTCCATCACCCAGGAACTGGCCCGCACCGCCGGCCGCAAACTCGACGAGTACGAGTTCCAGATGCTCTACGGCATCCGCGGCGACGAGCACCTGCGCCTGGCCGCCGAAGGCCACCGCATGCGTGTCTACACGGCCTACGGCACCGACTGGTACGGCTACTTCATGCGCCGTCTGGCGGAGAAGCCGGCGAACCTGCGCTTCTTCCTGCGCTCGATGGTCAGCAAGGGCTGAGCCCGAGCACCCACCGCCCGAGCACCCACCGCCCGGGCACCCAGCGGCCCGGGCACCTCCGCTCAAGCACCCGCACCTCAACTCAAGGAGTACGGAAACCATGGACGCTGTGACCCAGGTCCCCACGCCCGTCAACGAGCCGGTGCACGGCTACGCCCCCGGCTCACCCGAGCGCACCCGGCTGGAGACCAAGCTCAAGGAGCTGGCCGACAACCCGGTCGACCTGCCCTGCACCATCGGCGGCGAGAAGCGGATGGGCGGCGGCGAGCGGTTCGACGTCGTGCAGCCGCACAACCACAAGGCGCGCCTGGGCACCTACGCCAACGCCACCCAGCAGGACGCCCAGGACGCGATCGACGCCGCCCTGGCCGCGGCCCCGGCCTGGCGCGCGATGTCCTTCGACGACCGCGCGGCGATCATCCTGCGCGCCGCCGAACTGCTGTCCGGCCCCTGGCGCGAGACCATCGCCGCCTCCACCATGCTCGGCCAGTCCAAGACCGCGCAGCAGGCCGAGATCGACAGCCCCTGCGAGCTGATCGACTTCTGGCGGTTCAACGTCCACTACGCGCGCGGCATCCTCGCCGAGCAGCCCCCGGCCAACTCGCCCGGCGTGTGGAACCGCATGGACCACCGTCCGCTGGAGGGCTTCGTCTACGCGATCACGCCCTTCAACTTCAGCGCCATCGCGGCCAACCTGCCCACCGCGCCGGCCCTGATGGGCAACGTGGTCGTCTGGAAGCCGTCCCCGACCCAGACCCACGCCGCGGTGCTGCTGATGCGGCTGCTGGAGGAGGCCGGTCTGCCCAAGGGCGTCATCAACCTCGTCACCGGCGACGGCATCGAGGTCTCCAAGGTCGCCCTCGAGCACCGCGACCTCGCGGGCATCCACTTCACCGGCTCCACCAAGACCTTCCAGCACCTGTGGAAGACGGTCGGCAACAACATCGAGAAGTACCGCACCTACCCGCGTCTGGTCGGCGAGACCGGCGGCAAGGACTTCCTGGTCGCCCACCCGAGCGCCGACCGCGCCGTGCTCAAGACCGCCCTGACCCGCGGGGCCTTCGAGTACCAGGGCCAGAAGTGCTCCGCCACCTCGCGCGCCTACATCCCGGCGTCCATCTGGAACGACGGCTTCAAGGAGGAGTTCGCCGCCGAGGTCGATTGCCTCACCATGGGTGACGTCACCGACCTGTCGAACTTCATGGGCGCCGTCATCGACGAGCGGTCCTTCGCCAAGAACAAGGCCGCCGTCGACCGGGCCAAGGAGGACCCGTCCTGCACGATCGTCGCGGGCGGCTCCTACGACGACTCGGTCGGCTACTTCGTCCGCCCGACCGTCGTCGAGTGCTCCGACCCGGAGAACGAGGTCTTCCGCACCGAGTACTTCGGCCCGTTCCTCGCCGTGCACGTGTACGACGACAGCGCGGCCGACGCGTACGACGAGATGCTGACCCAGATGGAGTCGGTGTCCGACTACGCGCTGACCGGCGCGGTCGTCTCCAACGACCGCGCGGCGGCCGCGTACACGATGGAGAAGCTGCGCTACGCGGCGGGCAACTTCTACATCAACGACAAGTCGACCGGCGCCGTCGTCGGCCAGCAGCCCTTCGGCGGCGGCCGCGCCTCCGGCACCAACGACAAGGCCGGCGCCCCGCAGAACCTGATGCGCTGGACCCTGACCCGCGCCATCAAGGAGACCCTGGTCCCGCCGACCGACTACGCGTACCCGCACATGGGCTGATCCCTCCCGGCACCGGACCCCCCGTACCGCTGCCGCAGCCCCGTTGGACGGGCCAGGTCGTCACGACCTGGCCCGTCCGGCGTTTTCGCAGGTCGCGGCGGCGGGGCCGGGTTCACCGTCTCAGATAGTAGGAAGTCCGAGTAATTGTGCAGACAGATGCGCCGGGCCCCCTTATTTTTGTAGGAGCCGAACGTCTCGCTCGACCAAGCGAACGGCGGTAGCGAGCCGGGCCCCGTGCAGGCAACCCCTGCGGCCTCCGCTCCCCGCCCCTTCCGGTGACGCGTTTCCCCCTCCGCATTCCCGGCTTGTCGAAGGAGTCGATTCCCCATGGCCGAGACCACCGCCCGCCGCCGCGTCCGTCACGCCTCCCGCACGAGCGAGTCCGACCGCAAGAACGCCGCCGCCGCCCTCCAGCGCGCCCTCGACCGCCGCGACAACGGCGGCTCGACCGGCCACTGAGCCGCGCCGCGCGCACCGGACCGCGACCTCCCCTCCCGTGCGGATGTCCGTATCCCGGACGGTTCATGTCAGAGCATGGGACGAGGAGTAGGGTGCCCGCATGTCTCGCAGTATCGATCTCGCAGTGATTCCCGGTGACGGTATCGGCCGGGAAGTCGTGGCCGAAGGCCTGAAGGTGCTCTCCGCCGTCCTCCCGCAGGATGTGAAGCTGGAGACCAAGGAGTACGACTTCGGCGCCCAGCGCTATCACGCCACCGGTGAGACCCTCACCGACGCCGACCTCGACGCGCTGAAGCGGCACGACGCCATCCTGCTCGGCGCCATCGGCGACCCGAGCGTCCCCTCCGGCGTCCTGGAGCGGGGCTTCCTGCTGAAGCTCCGCTTCGCCTTCGACCACCATGTGAACCTGCGGCCGTCGAGGCTCCTGCCGGGCGTGGCCACGCCGCTCGCGGGGCAGCCGGAGATCGACTTCGTCGTCGTCCGCGAGGGCACCGAGGGCCCCTACACCGGCAACGGCGGCACCATCCGCAAGGGCACCGAGCACGAGGTCGCCACCGAGGTCTCGGTGAACACGGCGTTCGGCGTCGAGCGCGTCGTCCGTGACGCCTTCGCCCGCGCCCAGGCCCGCCCCCGCAAGAAGCTCACGCTGGTCCACAAGAACAACGTGCTGACCTTCGCCGGCCACCTGTGGACGAACGTCTTCAACAAGGTGGCCGAGGAGTACCCCGAGGTCACCACCGACTACATCCACGTCGACGCCGCGACGATCTACCTCGTCACCCAGCCCGAGCGCTTCGACGTGATCGTCACCGACAACCTCTTCGGCGACATCATCACCGACCTCGCCGCGGCCGTCTCCGGCGGCATCGGCGTCGCCGCCAGCGGGAACATCAACCCGTCCGGCGCGTTCCCGTCCATGTTCGAGCCCGTGCACGGCTCGGCACCGGACATCGCGGGCCAGGGCAAGGCCGACCCCAGCGCCACGGTCCTGTCCGTCGCCCTCCTCCTGCGCCACCTCGGCCACGACGACGAGGCCGCCCGCATCGAGGACGCCGTCTCCGCCGACCTCGCGGAGCTCCCCCGTAGCCTCAAGGGCACGGGAGGTACCCCCACCGGCCTGCCCGCGCGCAGCACCTCCGAGATCGGCGACGCGCTCGCCGTACGCGTAGCCGGCTGACCGGGCGCGCACACTCGACACCACTCGAAGCCGCCGGTCGCAACCGCCCGGCGGCTTCGCCATGTCCCGCCGGGTGCCACCATCGACCACCGGGCCGCATTCACCCCGTATTCCCTCCTCCGCCGCCTCCGGGCGATAATCGAACGCGGAGCCGCGGAATGAGGGAATGCTCGGACGTCCCAGCACTGGCCACCGGCCGTACGGGCGTGAGCGCGGCCCGTCACTACAACCGGTGAAGGACAACCATTCATGACCACGCCCACGATCGAGCTCAAGCCCTCCGCCCACCCGCTCTCCGCCGCCGAGCGGGAGGCGATCCTGTCCGCCCCGGGGTTCGGCCGCCACTTCACCGATCACATGGTGACGATCAAGTGGACCGAGGGCCGGGGCTGGCACGATGGTCAGCTCGTCCCGTACGCACCGATCCCCCTCGACCCGGCGACCCACGTCCTGCACTACGCGCAGGAGATCTTCGAGGGGCTGAAGGCCTACCGCCGGCCCGACGGGTCCGTCGCCACCTTCCGCCCGGAGAAGAACGCCGAGCGGTTCCAGCGCTCCGCCCGCCGCCTCGCGATGCCCGAGCTGCCGGTGGAGACGTTCATCGCGGCGTGCGACGCCCTGGTCGGGCAGGACAAGGCCTGGGTTCCGGCGCACGGCGGAGAGGAATCCCTCTACCTGCGCCCGTTCATGATCGCGACCGAGGTCGGCCTGGGCGTGAAGCCCGCCAACGAGTACCTGTTCCTGGTGATCGCCTCCCCGGCCGGTGCCTACTTCCCCGGTGGTGTGAAGCCGGTCTCCATCTGGGTCTCCGAGGACCGCGTCCGCGCCGTCCCCGGCGGCATGGGCGACGCCAAGACGGGCGGCAACTACGCGGCCTCCCTGCTCGCCCAGGCCGAGGCCGCCGCCAAGGGCTGCGACCAGGTCTGCTACCTCGACGCCGTGGAGCACACCTGGGTCGAGGAGCTCGGCGGCATGAACCTGTACTTCGTCTACGGAGACAGGATCGTCACCCCGGCCCTCACCGGCTCCATCCTGGAGGGCGTCACCCGTGACTCCCTGCTGAGCGTCGCCCGCGACCTCGGCTACGAGGCCGTCGAGGAGCGGGTCTCGGTCGAGCAGTGGCAGCGCGACACCGAGAACGGCACCCTCACCGAGGTCTTCGCCTGCGGCACCGCGGCCGTCATCACGCCCGTCGGCACCGTCAAGCGGGCCGGCGGCGAGTGGCAGCAGAGCGGTGGCGAGCCCGGCGAGGTCACCCAGCGCCTGCGCCGGGCCCTGCTCGACATCCAGCGCGGCACGGCCGAGGACAAGCACGGCTGGATGCACCCGCTGGGCTGAGCCCGGCCCCGACGACGACGTGCGCAGCCCCTCGCGGACGCCCGCGGGGGGCTGCGCCTTCGCGTACCCCCGCCCGGCCACCGCGGTCCGGACCCCGCCCGGCCGCCGCGGTCCGGACCCCGGCCCTCGCGGGCCCGGCTCTGCGGTCCTCGCAGGCCGGACACCCGACGCCCGCATCCTGAGACGGACGGTGATCGCGGGACCGCTTTGTGCCACACTTCCCCCGTGCTCTCGTTCGCCACGATTATTGGCAGCAGGCGCGCCGGTCCGCAGTGACCGCACGTACGACAACGTACGGGCGGACACCGTCGTCCTCGACCCGCGCGCAGACCTCTCGCACCCGCGAGGGGTTTTTCTGTTTCCTGGCCCACCTCAAGCCGGGGACCGGGCGCGAGGGACCATGGGGGGACGGTGGAACCGGTCATTCCGGTAGACCGAGATCCAACACCAGGAGCCTTCAGACCATGACCGCAACCAGCGAGCCCGACGACTCGTTCCACGTCTTCGACACCACCCTGCGCGACGGCGCCCAGCGTGAGGGCATCAACCTCACCGTCGCCGACAAGCTGGCCATCGCACGGCACCTGGACGACTTCGGGGTGGGCTTCATCGAAGGCGGCTGGCCCGGCGCGAACCCGCGGGACACCGAGTTCTTCGCCCGCGCCCAGCAGGAGATCGACTTCCGCCACGCCCAGCTGGTCGCCTTCGGCGCCACCCGCCGCGCGGGCACGACCGCCGAGAAGGACCCGCAGGTCAGGGCTCTCCTCGCATCCGGCGCACAGGTCATCACCCTGGTCGCCAAGTCCCACGACCGCCATGTCGAGCTCGCCCTGCGCACCACCCTGGACGAGAACCTGGCGATGGTCCGCGACACCGTGGCCTTCCTCAGGGCCGAGGGCCGCCGGGTGTTCGTCGACTGCGAGCACTTCTTCGACGGCTACCGCGCCAACCCCGAGTACGCCAAGTCCGTCGTCCGCGCCGCCTCCGAAGCCGGCGCCGACGTCGTCGTCCTGTGCGACACCAACGGCGGCATGCTCCCCGCCCAGATCCAGGCCGTCGTCTCCACCGTGCTCGCCGACACCGGTGCCCGGCTCGGCATCCACGCCCAGGACGACACCGGATGCGCGGTGGCCAACACCCTCGCCGCCGTCGACGCGGGCGCGACCCACGTGCAGTGCACGGCCAACGGCTACGGCGAGCGGGTCGGCAACGCCAACCTGTTCCCGGTGGTGGCCGCCCTCGAGCTCAAGTACGCCAAGCAGGTCCTGCCCGAGGGCCGGCTGCGGGACATGACGCGCGTCTCGCACGCCATCGCCGAAGTGGTCAACCTGACCCCCTCCACCCACCAGCCCTACGTCGGCGTCTCCGCCTTCGCCCACAAGGCCGGCCTGCACGCCTCCGCGATCAAGGTCGACCCGGACCTGTACCAGCACATCGACCCCGAGCAGGTCGGCAACACCATGCGGATGCTGGTGTCCGACATGGCGGGCCGCGCCTCCATCGAGCTCAAGGGCAAGGAACTCGGCATCGACCTCGGCGACGACCGCGAACTGGTCGGCCGGGTCGTGGAGCGGGTCAAGGAACGCGAGCTCAAGGGCTACACGTACGAAGCCGCCGACGCGAGCTTCGAGCTCCTGCTGCGCGCGGAGGCCGAGGGCGGGCCCCTGAAGTACTTCGACGTCGAGTCCTGGCGCGCGATCGTCGAGGACCGCCCCGACGGCACCCACGCCAACGAGGCCACGGTCAAGCTCTGGGCCAAGGGTGAGCGGATCGTCGCCACGGCCGAGGGCAACGGTCCGGTCAACGCCCTGGACCGGTCCCTGCGCGTCGCCCTGGAACGGATCTACCCGCAGCTCGCCAAGCTGGAGCTCGTCGACTACAAGGTCCGTATCCTCGAGGGAAAGCACGGCACGCAGTCCACCACCCGGGTCCTGATCTCCACGTCCGACGGTACGGGGGAGTGGTCGACGGTGGGCGTCGCGGACAACGTCATCGCCGCCTCCTGGCAGGCCCTGGAGGACGCGTACACGTACGGTCTGCTGCGGGCCGGGGTCGAACCGGCGGCCTGACCCGGCCGGGCCGGTCCGGCAGGGACGACCCGTGGTGATGCGTGAGTCGCGTGTGCCGTACGGGAAATCCCTGCCGGGCCGGATGCCCGTTTCCGCCCCGGTTCGGGTAGCTTCGAACATATGAAGGACGCGCTGACGCGTACCCTCGTACGCCTGCTGATCGTGCCGGTGGCCGCCGCTCTGGCGGTCCTGATGGCCGGGGCGCCGGGCGCGCACGCGGCCACCGATCTCTCGACCGTGGCCCAGGCGCTGCGTGAGAGCCCCGTCTACGTCGACCCCGAGGCGACCGGCATCCTGTCCGAGTCGGACGCCAAGGCTCTCGCGGACAAGATCGAGGAGGCGGACAAACCCGTCTTCGTCGCGGTTCTCCCCGCCGGATATCCCACGGAGGACCTCTTCCGGAACCTGCGCACCGAGACCGGGATCACCGGCCTGTACGGCATCCGTCTCGGCGACGAGTTCGACGCGCGCGCCGACAACAGCGTGCTGAGCCGCCAGGGTGTGGGGAACCTGGTCACCGCCGCGCGGGGCGCGGGCGATGCCAAGGCCCAGCTGAACGACTTCGTCGACGACGCCCTGCGCAACATCGGCGGATCGGCGCCGGCCTCCTGGAACGAGGGCGGCGGCGAGGTACCGCTCGGCGGCCTGATCACCGTCGGCGCGGTGGTGGCGGTGGGCGGCGCGGGCGCCTACGCCGTGGTCCGCCGCAACCGCAAGCGCCACGAGGAGGAGCAGCGGGCCGCGCTGGAGAAGCTGCGGGTCGTGGTCGACGAGGACATCACCGCGTTCGGCGAGGAGCTCGACCGGCTCGACTTCCACCCCGGTGAGCCCGGCGCCGACGACGCGATGCGCACGGACTACGAGCGCGCGCTGGACTCCTACGAACGGTCCAAGCAGCTGATGGACAGGGCTGACCGGCCGGAGGACGTCCGGCCGGTCACCCAGGCCGTGGAGGACGGCCGCTTCGCGCTGGCCGTGCTCGCCGCCCGCCGCGAGGGCCGGGCGCTGCCGGAGCGCCGCCCGCCCTGCTTCTTCGACCCGCGCCACGGCCCCTCGGTCGCGGACGCCCGCTGGACGCCCCCGGGCGGTGCCGTGCGCGAGGTCCCGGTCTGCGCGGCGGACCGAGCCCGCCTCGCCGACGGCCGGGACCCGGCCGTCCGCGAGGTCGACACCGACTCCGGGCGACGCCCCTACTGGGAGGCGGGCCCGGCCTACGGTCCCTGGGCAGGCGGCTACTTCGGCGGTGGCGTGCTGCCCGGCCTGCTGGTCGGCACCCTGCTGGGCAGCATGATGGCGAGTCCCGCCTATGGGGCCGACTACGGCGCCGGCTACGGCGACTTCGGCGGCGGCGACGTCTCCGGCGCCGACTTCGACTCCGGTGATTTCGGCGGTGGTTTCGGGGGCGACTTCGGTGGCGGCGGCGGCTTCGGCGGCGGAGGGGACTTCGGCGGCGGGTTCTGACGCGCTGCCGTCCGGCCCGTTGCGCGCCGGTGAGGGCCCCGGTAGGCCCGGCCGATGCCGGGGGAGTGCGCCCGCGGCGCTGGGACGCCGAGCGCCCGCCCCCCTCCGTACGGAGGCGGCGGGCGCGCGTTCAGCGGTGCCGGACGGGCGGGACCGTCGGCTCAGGCGTTCTTGATCGCCGAGATGTCGAAGTTCAGCTTGATCTTGTCGGAGACCAGGACGCCACCCGTCTCCAGCGCCGCGTTCCAGGTCAGGCCCCACTCGGAGCGCAGGATCTCGGCCTTGCCCTCGAAGCCCACGCGCTCGTTGCCGAAGGGGTCCTTGGCGGCGCCGTTGAACTCCAGGTCGATGGTGAGGGGCTTGGTGGTGCCGAGGATCGTCAGGTCACCGGTGATGCGGTAGTCGTCGCCGCCCAGAGCCTCCGTCTTGGTGGAGCGGAAGGTCATCTTCGGGAACTCCTCGATCTTGAAGAAGTCCGCGCTCTTCAGGTGACCGTCACGGTCGGCGCTGCCGGTCTCGATGCTGGCCATCTCCACGTCGAGGGTGGCGGTGGAGTTGGACGGGTCGGAGCCGTCCAGGTGCAGAGTGCCGGTGAACTCCTGGAAGCTGCCCTTGACGTTGGTGACCATCGCGTGCCGGGCCACGAAACCGAGGGTGGTGTGCGAGGGGTCGATCGTGTAGTCGCCGGACAGGGCGGCCAGGTCCGGGTTCACGGGGGCCGGGGCGGTCGTGGTGGCGGTCGCGTCGTTCTTGCGGCTGAAGATGCCCATGATGTGTTCCTCCTGGGGACGGGGGAGATCGGATGATCCCGTTGAATGTTCAATCACTTCAACGAGACTCACTGTAGAGGCATTCCCTTTAAAGTTCAACATCTTTGGTGGAGTGGTGCGCGTGGACCGGTCGAACGGGTGGGGCGGTCGAACGGGTTGGGCGGGACGGGTCCCGTCGGCGGGAGGTGTCGGCGGGAGGGTCCGCTCGGTCGACCGTACCGAAGACGGTTCCCCCGGGTCGCCCACTTCCACGCCCCGCACCGACTCGTTTCCGTCGCGGCCCGACCGACCCCGACCGACCTCGACCGCCTCCGATCGACCCTGAGGGGCCCGTGGAACCCGCGAGCCGTACCGCTACCCTCTGCGGTGCGGGCCGACCCGAACGGGTGAACCCCGGGAGAGCATCTGGGATCGACCGGGTGCGAGGGTGCGGGAGAGGCTGTCGGCCCGGTGAAATCGCCGGACGCCGGGCGCCGGATCCGCCGGGTGCGGCACCCGCGGGGAGTCCGCGCGGCGCATGACTGTGAGGGGCGTCTCAGTCCCGGAGTTTGTCGGACTCCTACAACGCGCACGCCCTCTGGGCAGTCGGAACGCCTGCACGCCGCCACGGTTCTGTTCGGTCGTACCAGGAAAACGGCCCCGAGACTGTGAGGAGTCGACGGCTCGCATTCCCGGGTGAACTTCGTAAGGTCGCATCATGACCGTTTTGGATGACGCACCGGGTGAGCCGGCCGACGCGCGCGGACGTGTTGCCGAACTGCACGAGATCCGTGCGCAGGCACTGGCCGGCCCGAGCGAGAAGGCGACCCGGGCGCAGCACGCCAAGGGCAAGCTGACCGCCCGGGAGCGCATCGAACTGCTGCTGGACCCGGGGTCCTTCCGCGAGGTCGAGCAGTTGCGCCGGCACCGCGCGACCGGCTTCGGTCTGGAGACCAAGAAGCCGTACACCGACGGTGTGATCACCGGCTGGGGCACCGTGGACGGCCGCACGGTCTTCGTCTACGCCCACGACTTCCGGATCTTCGGCGGCGCGCTGGGCGAGGCCCACGCCACCAAGATCCACAAGATCATGGACATGGCCATCGCGGCGGGTGCGCCGCTGGTCTCCCTCAACGACGGTGCGGGCGCCCGGATCCAGGAGGGCGTCTCGGCGCTCGCCGGCTACGGCGGCATCTTCCAGCGCAACACCCGCGCCTCCGGTGTCATCCCGCAGATCAGCGTGATGCTCGGCCCGTGCGCGGGTGGCGCGGCCTACAGCCCCGCCCTCACCGACTTCGTGTTCATGGTCCGCGAGACGTCGCAGATGTTCATCACCGGACCGGACGTCGTCAAGGCGGTCACCGGTGAGGAGATCAGCCAGAACGGCCTGGGCGGCGCGGACGTGCACGCCGAGACCAGCGGCGTCTGCCACTTCGCCTACGACGACGAGGAGACGTGCATCGCCGAGGTGCGCTACCTCCTCTCGCTGCTCCCGCAGAACAACCGCGAGAACCCCCCGAGGGCCGAGAGCACCGATGCGGCCGAGCGTCGCAGCGACGTCCTGCTCGACCTGGTTCCGGCCGACGGCAACCGCCCGTACGACATGACCAAGGTCATCGAGGAGATCGTCGACGACGGCGAGTACCTCGAGGTCCACGAGCGCTGGGCGCGGAACATCATCTGCGCACTGGCCCGGATGGACGGCCAGGTCGTCGGCATCGTCGCCAACCAGCCCCAGGCGCTGGCCGGCGTGCTGGACATCGAGGCGTCCGAGAAGGCCGCCCGCTTCGTCCAGATGTGCGACGCCTTCAACATCCCGATCCTCACCTTCCTGGACGTCCCCGGATTCCTCCCGGGCGTCGACCAGGAGCACGGCGGCATCATCCGCCACGGCGCCAAGCTCCTCTACGCCTACTGCAACGCGACCGTGCCCAGGATCTCGCTGATCCTGCGCAAGGCGTACGGCGGCGCGTACATCGTCATGGACAGCCAGTCCATCGGCGCCGACCTCACCTACGCCTGGCCGACCAACGAGATCGCCGTGATGGGCGCGGAGGGCGCGGCCAACGTCATCTTCCGCCGCCAGATCGCCGACGCCGAGGACCCGGACGCCATGCGGGCGCGCATGGTCAAGGAGTACAAGTCCGAGCTGATGCACCCCTACTACGCGGCCGAACGCGGTCTGGTCGACGACGTCATCGACCCCGCCGAGACCCGCGAGGTGCTGATCCGCTCCCTGACGATGCTGCAGACCAAGCACGCCGATCTGCCCTCCCGCAAGCACGGCAACCCGCCGCAGTAGCCGACCGATCGAAGCAGTCCGCCCCGGCAACCCGGCGGACCCCTCGCGGCAATCCCGCGGACCTCTCTCCCAGGGAGACTGACACCCATGAGCACACCTGACATCCGCGTCGAGAAGGGCCACGCCGGGCCCGAGGAAGTCGCCGCCATCACCGCGATCCTCCTCGCCCGCGCCGCCGCCCGCCCCGCCCACGACGCCCCGGCCCGCTCCGGCCGCGCCAGGGCCGGCTGGCGCCGCCTCGAGCGCGAGCCCGGCTTCCGCGCCCCGCACAGCTGGCACTGAGCCCGCAGCACGCCCTGAAGGGGCCCACCCACCAGGGCGGGCCCCTTCACGCGTCCGCCCGCCGACGGGGCAGCACCACGAACAGACGGGGCAGTACCACGAACAGGGGAACGCCCCCTCCGGACCGGAGGGGGCGTTCCCCTGTTCGTTCGACCGTACGGTCCGGCCGCCTCGGCTACCGGAGGCGTGCCATGAGGGCGTGTTCGACCAGGGTGATCAGCGCGCTCTTGGCGTCGGAGCGGTGGCGGGCGTCGGTGGTGATGATCGGGGCGTCGGGCCCGATCTGCAGTGCCTCACGCACCTCTTCGGGCTGGTACGGCTGCTGTCCGTCGAAGCCGTTGAGGGCGACGACGAACGGCAGTCCGCTGTTCTCGAAGTAGTCGACGGCCGGGAAGCAGTCCGCCAGCCGGCGGGTGTCCACCAGGACGATCGCGCCGATGGCGCCGCGTACCAGGTCGTCCCACATGAACCAGAAGCGGTCCTGGCCGGGTGTACCGAAGAGGTACAGGATCAGGTCCTGGTCCAGGGTGATACGGCCGAAGTCCATGGCCACCGTCGTGGTGGTCTTGTCCCCGGTGTGGGTGAGGTCGTCGATGCCCGCTGAAGCGGACGTCATGACGGCCTCGGTACGCAGCGGGTTGATCTCCGAGACAGCACCGACGAACGTGGTCTTGCCCACGCCGAAGCCGCCCGCCACCACGATCTTCGCGGAGGTGGTGGAGCGGGAAGGACCGCCGCTAGAGCTTGCGAAGTCCACTGAGCACCCTTTCGAGCAGTGTCACGTCTGGCTGGCCGCCGGCGCTCTCGTCGCCGCCGGGCTGATGGATGGCGACCAGTCCTGCCTCCGCCAAGTCGGCGACGAGAATCCTGGCCACGCCGAGAGGGATGGTCAGCAGGGCCGAGATCTCGGCCACCGACTTGATCTCCCGGCAGAGGTGGCAGATCCGCTGATGCTCGGGCAACTGGCCCTGCATCTGGTGCGGCTGCGCGGTGGTGTGCACCAGTGCCTCGATGGCGAGCTGGTACCGCGGCCTGGTACGGCCGCCCGTCATCGCGTACGGGCGCACCAGGGGATTGTTCGACGCCCCGGCGGGCGACGGCTCCGGGGCGCGGCGCTGCGGCTGCACGGGCTGGATGTGCGGCGCATGCGGCTGCTCGTACGGCGAGGGGCCGGGGCCCTGAGGCGCGTACGGCCGGCCGTGGTTCGGCGGAGAGGGGTAGCCGTACCGGTTCTGGGAACCGTCGTTCTGACCCTGTGCGGGGTCGTACGACCAGTTGCCCGTAGACGATCCGCCTGGTGGTGTAGCCACTTTCTCCTCCTCCGGCTGTGCCTGGCACCCATCATGTGGAAGCCGCGTCCCGAAACCTTACGGCCCCGGGACGCGAAACCGCACCGTCCGTTTGTCAGTTGAGCAGGCTCCCCTGAAGCTCCGCGCGAAGGTCCGGGGTCAGGACCGTACCGGCGCGGTCGACCAGGAGGGCCATTTCGTACCCAATGAGACCGATGTCCGCATCGGGATGTGCGAGAACGGCGAGTGAGGAACCGTCGGAAATGGACATGAGGAACAGGAATCCCCGCTCCATCTCCACAACGGTCTGGTTCACGCTGCCGCCCTCGAAGATCCGGGAGGCGCCTGCGGTCAGCGACGTCAGCCCGGAGGCCACGGCCGCGAGCTGGTCCGCGCGGTCGCGGGGAAATCCTTCGGACATCGCCAGAAGGAGTCCGTCGGCGGAGACCACCACCGTGTGGGACACCCCCGGGGTGTTGTCCACGAAGTTGGTGATCAACCAGTTCAGGTTCTGTGCCGCCTGGCTCATCGGGCTCACACTAACGCTCCTGGTTGTAGGTGCTGTCAGGCCCACTGCGGTGATTCCCAGTGGCCTGGCCGTTCGTTTCACTGCCTGCGTTGCGGCCCTGTTGGACGCCGCGCCGCAGGTTGCTCAGCCTGCCTCGGATGTCTTCCGGGGCGCGGGAGACCTGGGGGCCTCCCTGAGGGGTGGTTTCGGCGGCGCCCTCGACCAGGTTGGCCTTGGGAACACGTCGCGGCAGCCCGGATGAGGTCACCCCGCCCGCCTTGGGCCTCCGCAGCGAGGACGCCTGCTGCCAGCGCTCGTCGTTCGCCGAACGCCAGGAGCTGTCGCCGTCGCCCTGCTGGGCCGGAACCGAGGCGGCCGCGGGAGCCGTGGACTCCTGGTCCGCGCGCCGCTTCTCACCGGCGCCGCCCGTGGAGGCTCCACGGCGCGGAAGCCCGGCGTCGGTCAGCTCGTGGGGGGCGGAGTGGGCCGGACCCGGACGGCTGAAGCCTACGCTGTCCTGCGCCGTTGCGTCAGCGGCCGGTGCGGGCTCCGCCTCCGGGGACGCCGCGGGGTACTGCGCCGGGTAACCGTTCTGGTAGCCGTCCTGCTGCGGCCAGTCGTCCTGCGGACGCTGCTCGCCGAAGCCCGGGAACGCCCCGGGGCCGGCCGGGCCGCCCGTCGTCCGATCGTCCTGGGCCGGCTCCGCGTAGGAGCCGCCCGGGTAACCGCCGTTCGACGAGAAGGAGTCGTTCTGCGGCAGGTGGGTGCCGGGTGCGTAGTACGAGTCGTCGTACGACGGTTGCTGCTGTCCTTCGTACTGCGGCTGCTGCCCGTTGCCGTACGCCTGCTGGTCGAAACCGGCCTGCTCCTGCTGCGGGTAGCCGGTCGGTGCGCCCTCGAAGTTCCGGGCGTCACCGGCACCCTGGCCGTCGCCGTAACCCTGCGGGGCGGCGGCGAACCCGTCGGGGTAGGCGGCCTGCTCGGAGCCGTTGCGGTCACCGGACGCCTGCGGGTCGGACAGCGCGGGCGGCTGGCTCTGCGGGTCCAGGGCCGCCCGTCGCTCCCCGCGCATCAGCGAACGGCCGACCGGGTCCAGGTCGCGGACGTCGTCCGGGACCTCGTAGCGGCTGTCGTCGAAGCCGAGTTCCGCCGCCGTGCGCAGCGGCTGCTGCTGCTGCTGGCTGAAGTCCTCGCCCGGGTAGGTGTTCTGCTCCGGGATGATCTGGGAGACCGTGAACTCGTCGCGGTCGGGCTGCGTCTCGCCACCGCCACCATGGGTGATCGCGTCCGGCAGCATGACCAGCGAGGTCGTACCGGCCTGCTCGCCCGAGGGGCGCAGCTGGACCCGGATGCCGTGCCGGTCGGACAGCCGGCCGACCACGAACAGGCCCATGCGCTGCGAGATCGCGGCGTCCACGGTCGGCGGGTTGGCCAGCTTGTGGTTGATGTCCGCGAAGTCCTCGGCGGTCAGGCCGATGCCCTTGTCGTGGATCTCGATCATCACGCGGCCGTCGGGAAGACGGGTCGCGGTGACACGGACCTTGGTCTGCGGGGAGGAGAACGTGGTCGCGTTCTCAAGGAGCTCGGCCAGCAGGTGCACGAGGTCGGTCACCGCGCGGCCGTGGATCTCGGCCTCGGGGACGCCGGACAGCTCGATGCGCTCGTACTGCTCCACCTCGGAGGAGGCGGCGCGGATCACGTCGACCAGCGGGACCGGCTGGTCCCAGCGGCGGCCCGGCTCCTCGCCGGCGAGGACGAGGAGGTTCTCGCCGTTGCGGCGCATACGGGTGGCCAGGTGGTCCAGCTTGAAGAGGTGCTCCAGCTGGTCCGGGTCGGCCTCGTTGTTCTCCAGGCCGGTGAGCAGGGTCAGCTGGCCCTCGATCAGCGACTGGTTGCGGCGCGAGAGGTTGGTGAAGATCGCGTTGATGTTGCCCCGCAGCAGAGCCTGCTCGGAGGCGAGCCGCACGGCCTCGCGGTGGACCTGGTCGAAGGCGCGGGCGACCTCGCCGATCTCGTCCGTGGAGTTGATCGGGATCGGGGCGACCCGGGTGTCGACCCGGCCGGGGTCGGTACGGGAGAGCTGGTCGACCAGCATCGGCAGGCGCTGCTCGGCGATGCCGAAGGCGGCGTTGCGCAGCTGGCGCATGGAGCGGCTCATCTGGCGGGCCACCATGCCGGCCAGGACGAACGCGGCGAGCAGGGCGATCACGACGGCGCCACCGGTGATGAAGGCGTCGCGCTGAGCGTCACCGGCGATGGCGGAGGCCTCGTCCACTGCGGAGTCGGCGAGGTCCGACTCGATCTCGCGGTAGCCGTCGAACTTGAGGGTGTTGACCGCCCAGTAGTTCTCGACGGTGATGCCGCGGCCGGCCATCTCGGTGCGGGCGGCCGGATCCGTGGTGCCGAGCCGCGCGACCTCCGAGATCAACGTGACCGGGTTCTCGGGCGGCGGCACGTAGTCCGGGTCCGAGGCGGCCTTCTCCTTGGCCAGTTCCGCGCCGTCGGCCTTTATCTCCTGCTCGAGCTGCTTCAGCCTGGCGGTGTCGGCCTCGGTGCCGCCGCCGAGGTACTCCTGGACGGCGATGTTCTCGAGGTAGGCGTAGGACGAGAGCGCGACCCGCTGGCTGGCGAGCTGGCTGTCGGTGGGGCCGGGCTTCACCAGCAGGTGCGTACCGATGGACCGCTGGAGCGACAGGGCCGCTTTGCTCAACGAGATCGCGTAGACCGTACGGCCGTAGCTGGTGACGTTGCCGGTGCCCAGGCCGAGTTCGTTGGCGAACTGCATCAGCGGGTTGGCTATCTGGACGTAGCCCTCTTCGGTCTCCACACCCTTGAGCTTGGAGGTGTACGCGGCCTGGCGCAGCGGTGTGAGCTTGGGCTCCGCCGCACGCAGCAGTTCCAGCCGGCGCTCCAGGCCACCCTTGGCGGGCATGGACTGGGCCGCCACGTCGAAGTCGTCGGCGGCCTTGTCCGTCGCGGCACGTGCCTTGACGACGGTCGGGTCGTCCTGGCCCTTGCCCTGCAGCAGCGGGGCCGCGGTGAGGTCCCGCTCGAGGTAGAGGGCGTCGGCGTAGACGAGGGAGGCCCGCACCAGACGCGCGGTGTTCTCCGCGTCCTCGGCCTCCTGCCAGGTGTCGATCGAACCCTTCACCTGGAAGCCGCCCATGACCAGACCGACCAGCACGGGTATGAGCAGGATCGCGTTCAGCCTGGTGGCCACCCGCCAGTTGCGGGGGGAGAAACGGCCGCCGCTCGGGGCGGACGCGGCCGTCGGTTCCACGTCGTGCACGGGGGTGGGAGCCGCTGCGCGCGGCGGCGGGGTGAAGTTGCCCCGGGCCGACGGCTCGGGACTGTTCGTGCTTCGCCTCACTCGACCAACAACCTCTCAGCGGTCGGCACCAACATTGTGCCGCAGTGTCTCAGAGCCCGGCGTGCCAACGACTGCTGAGTGCGTCTTTGACCAATGGGCAGTCCAGGCATTCCAGCATGTCCACCAGTCCACTTCCAAACAGCGGAAGGGAAGGTTCCGGCGTGATGTAAGCCGCAGATAAAACGGTCAAAAAGAATGAGCCCCGTCAAAAGACGGGGCGGTCGTGCGCACAGTGGCACCGCTCGAACGCGTCGCGTGTCGGCCCTGGCTGATTCCTCTGCCGAAACGTTATGAACACCGGGGCCGGCCGTGTCCAAGGACACAACCGGCTCCGGTTCGTCTACGACAACTGCTGTATGCCGTGGTTGCCTTCGGCTACCGGAGGCGTGCCATGAGGGCGTGTTCGACCAGAGTGATCAGCGCGCTCTTGGCGTCGGAGCGGTGGCGGGCGTCGGTGGTGATGATCGGGGCGTCGGGCCCGATCTGCAGTGCCTCACGCACCTCTTCGGGCTGGTACGGCTGCTGTCCGTCGAAGCCGTTGAGGGCGACGACGAACGGCAGTCCGCTGTTCTCGAAGTAGTCGACGGCCGGGAAGCAGTCCGCCAGCCGGCGGGTGTCCACCAGCACGACCGCGCCGATGGCGCCGCGTACCAGGTCGTCCCACATGAACCAGAAGCGGTCCTGGCCGGGTGTACCGAAGAGGTACAGGATCAGGTCCTGGTCCAGGGTGATACGGCCGAAGTCCATGGCCACCGTCGTGGTGGTCTTGTCCCCGGTGTGGGTGAGGTCGTCGATGCCCGCTGAAGCGGATGTCATGACGGCCTCGGTACGCAGCGGGTTGATCTCCGAGACAGCACCGACGAACGTGGTCTTGCCCACGCCGAAGCCTCCCGCCACCACGATCTTCGCGGAGGTGGTGGAGCGGTTCTCGGAAACCGTCCCGCCGCTAGAGCTTGCGAAGTCCACTGAGCACCCTTTCGAGCAGTGTCACGTCCGGTGCGCCGGTGGACTCGTCGCCACCCGGCTGATGGATGGCCACGAGACCCGCTTCCGCGAGGTCCGCCACCAGGATCCGGGCCACGCCCAGCGGCATGTTCAGGAGCGCCGAGACCTCGGCGACCGACTTCACCTCACGGGTCAGGTAGCAGATGCGCTGGTGCTCCGGGAGGAGCCCCATGAGCGCTGCCGGATCGGCCGTCGTGCTGATCAGCGCCTCGATGGCCAGCTGATAGCGCGGCCTGGTCCGGCCACCGGTCATCGCATAGGGACGTACCAGTGGCTGATCGCCCTCGTCCTCGTACGGTTCCGCGTACGGATCATGAGAAGCGGTGGGCGGGGTCATGGGTCCTCCGGGCGGGACAGCAAGTCGGTCGGTCAAGCCGTCTGACGGGGCCGGTGGGGGGATTGTGGCGGCCGGACGGTGATTTGGTGAGACGGGTGGTGCCGGGGCCGGTCAGTGGAGCAGACTTCCCTGTAGCTCGGCGCGCAGGTCCGGAGTGAGGACCGCCCCCGCGCGGTCGACCAGGAGCGCCATCTCATAGCCGACGAGACCGATGTCGCACTCGGGGTGGGCCAGGACGGCCAGGGACGAGCCGTCCGAGACGGACATGAGGAAGAGGAAACCCCGCTCCATCTCGACGACCGTCTGTGCGACGTCGCCGCCTTCGAAGATGCGGGAGGCGCCGGCGGTCAGGGAGGTCAGTCCCGACGCCACGGCTGCGAGCTGGTCCGCGCGGTCGCGCGGAAAGCCCTCCGACATCGCCAGGAGGAGTCCGTCGGCGGACACGACGACGGTGTGGGACACCCCGGGGGTGTTGTCCACGAAGTTGGTGATCAACCAGTTGAGGTTCTGTGCCGCCTGGCTCATCGGGCTCAACTAACGCTCCTGCTGGTGAGTGGGTCGGGGGAAGCTGCCGGTCTGGGACGACGAACCGGCCTGACGACCCTGTGCGATACCTCGACGGAGATTGGTCAGCCGGCCGCGCACGTCATCGGGTGCACGGGAGACCTGCGGACCACTCTGGTGGGACTGCTGCTGAGCCGTGCCCGGGACGAGATTCGCCTTGGGCACCCGGCGTGGCAGGCCGGATGTGGTGACGCCGCCCGCGGCCGGCTGCCGGACGCGTTCGGCCTGCCGGACCAGCTCGTCGTTGGGCGAACTGCGCCAGGTGGCAGCGGCCCGCTGCGGGCCGGTCGGCCCCTGCGGCTGCTGCGGTGACTGTTGCTGCGGCTGCTGTGCCGGAGCCGGGGGATTGCCCTGCTCCTCCTGCGCACCATGGAACCAGTTGGTTTCCAGGGTGTCGTACAGCGGGGTGCGCCCGTCGCCGGGACCGGACGCCGGCGGCAGTGCCCAGGCGTCGCTCTGCCCGCGGCCGTTGTCGGGCCGCTGCGGGGCGGGCGCCTGGCCCGGCTGGGTACGGTCCGGCCGCTGCTGCGGGGCCGGAGGACGCCGGTTGCCGAGGCCGGGTTCCTGCGCCCCGTTCGTCTGCGGACGCTCGAACTGGCCGGTGGAGGCCGGGTCCGCGTGGTGGGGCCGCTCCGGGGCGGGGTACCGCGCGGGAGCGCCGTCGCCCTGGCCCGGGTACTGACCGGTGGGACCGTTGCCGTACGAGCCGTTGCCGTAGGACCCGGTGTCGTAGCCCTGCGGGGCCGGGAACTGGCCGGTGTGGGACGGGTTCTGCCCGGTGCCCTGACCGTTGTTGCCCTGGCCGTTGTAACGGTCCGCCGGGGCGCCGTAGAGGTCGCCGCGGACGAACTGGCCGGTGTCCTGGGGGCCGTTCGCGCCCGGGCCGCCGTACTGGCCGGTGTGCTGCGGGGCGCCGGCACCGGGAGCGCCGTGGCCCTGCCGGTCGTCGAACCGGGGCATCTCGGACGTGGCGCCGGCACCGTACTGGTCGTCGAACCGCGGCATGGCGTTCGTCCGGGCGGCGTCCGGCTCGTCGTGGCCGCGCGGGGCGTCCAGCGGAGCCCGGGGTACCGGCGGCTGGGCGTTCTCGTCGCTCCAGCTGGGCACCCGCTGCTGCTGGTCGCCGCCGGGCAGCTCCGCGCGCGGACCGTTGCCGCGCGGGGGCAGCTGCGGACGACGGCCGCGCTCGGCGTTGCCCTTGTCCCGCTGCTGGGGCACGTCACCCCGGCCACCGCCGAACAGGTCCTGGCCCTGCGCACCGCCCTGACCCGCGGACTGCATCCCCTGCGGGGCACCCGGGGCCTGACCGCCGTAGCCGGCACCCGCGCCGGCCGGGGCCTGACGGCCCTGCGGCGGAGCGGAGGGGGCGCCGCCCTGCTCGAACAGCGACGGAGCGGACGACCTGCCCGGCTGGCCCTGCGGACCGCGCGCCCCGCCCGGGGCACCCGGCCGGCCCTGGCCGTCCCGGCCGGGCAGTGCGGCCCGCGGACCCTGGCCGGCGGCGAGCCGGCCACCGCCGGGCGCACCGGCGCCGAGAGCACCGCCACCGGACTGACCGCCACCGGCGGACCGGCGGGCCGCCGCGGCACCGGCCGCGGCCTGCGCGGCGGCGGGACCGCCGCCGAGACCCGGCTGACCGGGCTTGCCCTGGGGCTTCTTGCCGCCCTGGGCGACATCGACGGGCAGCATGACCAGCGCGGTCGTACCGCCGGAGTCGGACGGGCGGAGCTGGATCCGGATGCCGTGCCGCTGCGACAGCCGGCCGACCACGAACAGACCCATGCGGCGGGAGACGGAGACGTCCACGGTGGGCGGCGAGGCGAGCCGCTCGTTGATCGCCGCCAGGTCCTCCGGGGACAGACCGATACCGGTGTCGTGGATCTCGATCAGCACCCGGCCGTCGGGCAGCGCGTGACCGGTGACCTTGACCTTGGTCTGCGGGGAGGAGAACGAGGTCGCGTTCTCCAGCAGCTCGGCGAGCAGGTGGACGAGGTCGTTGACGACCCGGCCGGCCACTTCGGTGGTCGGCACGGCGGACAGTTCGATGCGCTCGTACTGCTCCACCTCGGACGCGGCGGCACGGAGCACGTCGACCAGCGGGACCGGGCGGGTCCACCGTCGTCCGGGCTCCTCACCCGCGAGAACCAGCAGGTTCTCACCGTTCCGGCGCATACGGGTGGCGAGGTGGTCCAGCTTGAACAGCGAGGACAGCTGGTCCGGGTCGGCCTCGCGGGACTCCAGTTCGGAGATCAGCGACAGCTGGCGCTGGATCAGGCCCTGGGAGCGGCGCGAGAGGTTGGTGAACATCGCGTTGACGTTGCCCCGCAGCAGGGCCTGCTCGGCGGCGAGGCGGACCGCCTCGCGGTGCACGTCGTCGAAGGCCGCGGCCACACGGCCGATCTCGTCCCGGGAGTGCACACCCACCGACTCCACGGACGTGTCGACGTCCTGCGGGTCGGACTCGGACAGCTGCTTGACCAGCTCGGGCAGACGTTCCTGGGCGACCTTGGTCGCGGTGTCCTCGAGGCGGCGCAGCGAGCGGATCATGGAGCGGGCCACGACGAAGGCGCCGACCAGCGAGACACCGAGCACGATCAGGATGACCACACCGGAGACGATCGCGTCGCGCTCGGTGGCGCTGCGCAGCTCGCGGGCCTTCTGTTCCATCTCCTCGAGCAGCTGGAGCTCGATGTTCTTCATCTGCTGGATCTTGGTGGAGCTGTCGTCCAGCCAGTCGCGGTAGGACCGCTTGCCCATCGACTCCAGGCCGTCGGCCGACACCAGGGCACGGCCCGCGAACTTGTCGGTGGCCTGGATCGTGTCGTTGCCGTCCTCGACGGGCGCCAGCAGCTCGGTGGCCGGGTCGTCGCCGTAGATGCTCTTGAAGCTGCGCACCTCGGACTTCTGGCTCTCCAGCGCCGACTCGGCGTAGAGCCGGTCGTTCTCGGCGAGCTCGCCGAAGCTGGTGTTGTTGGCGGGCAGTGCCGCCGCGAGGACCGCGCGCTGGATCGACGCGTACTCCTTGGCGGCGGAGAAGGCCCCCAGGGCGCGGGTGCGCTGGATCATCTCGGAGTTGCTGGTCGCCTCGGCCATGTCCTGGGAGAGGTCGATCAGGTTCTCGATCAGACGGTGGTACGCCTCGACGGTCTGGGTGGAGTTGCCCTCCGCCACATAGGCCCTGTTGCGGATCTTCTCGAGGTCGCCCAGGTCGCCGGCGAGCTGGACCAGGTTGTCGCGGACACCGGTGAGATTGCCGTCCCGGCTGGCGTTGTTGATCTCCTCGGAGCTGTCGAGGAAGTTCTTCCGGGCGCGGTCGGTCTTCTCGCGGTGGCCCTTGACCCCGAAGTCGGTGGCCTTGCCGCCGTGCGCCAGCGGGCCGGCCGACTGGTCGCGCTCCTCCTGGAGCGCGGCGGCGAGCTCGGTGGCCTCCTGGGTCATGTCCGTCAGCAGCTTCATGTTGTCGAGCTGCTGGATGTCGTCCATCGACTGGTTGATACGCAGACCGCCCAGCGAGGTGGCCGCGACCACCGGGAGCGCGAGCAGCGACACCAGTCGGGTGGAGATCCGCCAGTTGCGCAGGGCCATGCGCGACCCCGGGCCGGGAGGGCTCTTCGGGGGCTTCGGCGCGCCGGCGGGAGCGCCCTCCGGTCCCGCGGACGTGGACCCGGGGCGGCCGGGCCGGTCTCCGCCCTCACCGTTGGCCGACGGACCCTGGTTCTGGTTCTGGGCGTGCTGGGGCGAGGAGCCGACGGCCATGGGGCCATTCCCGCCGTGCTCCGGCTCCGCCGAAGCGCTGCCATCCCTCTTGAAACGTCCCTGCACTAGCGTCGCAACCTCTGGACCAGGCGCCCCTCCGCGCAAACGGCGGGACACGGTGTCGGCGTCATAGGGGCGCCCTGAATACGCCCCCGTGGTGGTCGTGAGTGACCGGCGCGGGTTCCCCCTTGACCACCGCCACGACGGCGCTTTCGTGCGCCCCCTGTGCGCCGGATCGGAATCTGCGGCGGTCGCTGGAATTCCAGCACAGTGCGGGATCTCCCAACAAGGGCCATGGGCTATGCCGTGACTTACATGACACCGCGTGAGGGGCGGGTCACCCGGCGTAGAAATGGATCTCGAACAAAGGGGGCGAACGAGGGTGATTCCATCGGGTCGATCCGGTGTCCCAGTCGCGATGATCAGGAGCGGAATGATGGGTTCAGGAGGCCAATGTCCGTTTCGAGGGAGTGGATCACCAGTCCGGATTGATGTGCTTTGGCCGTCGATTCGTGAGCAAACTCACACGCGCATCCCGGCCTCCGGCGGCGGTCGGCGGGGAATCGCATGTTTAGCCTGACGCTTTACAGCGATGGCAAAACAGACAACCCGCGCCCGACGAGTGGTCCCCGGACCCCGCCGGGCGCCCGTGAACAGGACAGGGTCGAGTAAACAGTGAAGACGACGACGATGTTCCACAAGATCGCCAACCCGCGACGCACGACGCTGGCGCACCTCGACGGCGCCGCCGAACTGCAGACGCCGGTCCACCAGGAGCACACCGTCGAACTCCCGGCCCAGACTGCCAATCCCAGGCGCACCATCCTCATGGAGATCCCGGTCGCGGCCGTCGCCGCGCATCAGTAGGCCTGTCGCCGGCACCCTTTCGGTACCGGCACCGACTGGTACGGGCACCGGCCCCGAAATGCTCAAGGGCTCCGGAGACGTCCACAGCGGCCCGGAGCGGCCGGACTGGCCCCGCGGCGTCCCCTCCCCAGGGGGCGCCGCTCTTTGCTGCACCCGCTCGCCGCGCCCGGCCGATGCACGGCGAGCACGTCGAGTGCGTCGAGCGCCAGGGGGCGGTACGCGGGTCGATGCGCGAGGCACGCACCCCCTGCCGCGTTAGCCTGGAGCGTCAGACTCCAGCCAGCTCAGTCAAGGGGCCAAGCATCCCGTGCGCATCGCCAGATTCTCCATCGACGGGAACGTCGCCTTCGGCGCGGTCGAGGGTGACCAGCAGGACGAGCTCGTCCTGGACATCATCAAGGGCATCCCGTTCACGGACTTCGAACTCTCCGGCACCAAGGTCCCGGTGAGCAAGGTCAGGATGCTGCCCCCGGTGCTCCCCAACAAGGTGGTCGCCTTCGGCCGCAACTACGCGGAGCACGCCAAGGAGATGGGCAACGAGGTGCCCGACGCCCCGTTCGCCTTCTTCAAGCCCGCCACCTCGGTGATCGGCCCCGGTGACGAGATCCAGTACCCCTCCTTCTCCCAGGAGGTGCACCACGAGGCCGAACTGGCCGTGGTGATCGGCCGGCTCTGCCGCGAGGTCCCGCGCGAGCGCGTCAAGGACGTGATCTTCGGCTACACCTGCGCCAACGACGTCACCGCCCGCGACGTCCAGCGGCGCGAGAGGCAGTGGGCGCGCGCCAAGGGCTTCGACACCTCCTGCCCCCTCGGCCCCTGGGTGGAGACGGACCTGGACCTGGCCGCCGCCTCGGACCTCACCCTCCAGCTCACGGTCAACGGCGAACAGCGCCAGCTCGCCCGCACCAGCGAAATGGTCCACTCCATCGAGGACCTGATCGTCAACATCTCCGAGGCGATGACGCTGCTGCCCGGCGACGTGATCCTCACGGGCACCCCGGCCGGCGTCGGCCCCCTCAACGTCGGCGACGAGGTCGCCGTCACCATCGAAGGCATCGGCACTCTCACCAACAAGGTTGTCAAGCGTGGCTAGCGCAGCAGGTTCCCCCGCCCCCTCCCCCAAGGCCTCGACCACGCTCGGACAGGGGGTGCCCCCACGCGTCCGTTTCTGCCCGTCGCCCACCGGCAACCCCCACGTGGGCCTGGTCCGCACGGCCCTGTTCAACTGGGCGTTCGCCAAGCACCACGGCGGCACCCTGGTCTTCCGCATCGAGGACACCGATGCGGCCCGCGACTCCGAGGAGTCGTACCAGCAGCTCCTCGACGCCATGCGCTGGCTCGGCTTCGACTGGGACGAGGGCCCCGAGGTCGGCGGCCCGCACGCGCCGTACCGCCAGTCCCAGCGCATGGACATCTACGCCGACGTCGCCGGCAAGCTCCTGGACGCCGGCCACGCCTACCGCTGCTACTGCTCCCAGGAGGAGCTGGACACCCGCCGCGAGGCCGCCCGCGCCGCCGGCAAGCCCTCCGGGTACGACGGCCACTGCCGCGAGCTGACCGACGCCCAGGTCGAGGAGTACAAGGCCCAGGGCCGCGAGCCGATCGTCCGCTTCCGGATGCCCGACGAGACGATCACCTTCACCGACCTGGTCCGCGGCGAGCTGACCTTCACCCCGGAGAACGTCCCGGACTACGGCATCGTGCGCGCCAACGGCGCCCCGCTGTACACCCTGGTCAACCCGGTCGACGACGCCCTGATGGAGATCACCCACGTCCTGCGCGGCGAGGACCTGCTCTCCTCCACCCCGCGCCAGGTCGCGCTGTACAAGGCGCTGACCGAGCTCGGCATCGCGAAGCGGACCCCGGCCTTCGGCCACCTGCCGTACGTGATGGGCGAGGGCAACAAGAAGCTCTCCAAGCGCGACCCCCAGGCCTCGCTCAACCTCTACCGCGAGCGCGGCTTCCTCCCCGAGGGCCTGCTCAACTACCTCTCCCTGCTCGGCTGGTCGCTCTCCGCCGACCAGGACATCTTCACGATCGAGGAGATGGTCGCGGCCTTCGACGTCAGCGACGTCAACCCCAACCCGGCCCGCTTCGACCTCAAGAAGTGCGAGGCGATCAACGCCGACCACATCCGCCTGCTCGACGTGAAGGACTTCACCGAGCGCTGCGCGCCCTGGCTGCAGGCCCCCCACGCCCCCTGGGCCCCGGAGGCCTTCGACGAGGCCAAGTGGCAGGCCATCGCCCCGCACGCCCAGACCCGTCTGAAGGTGCTGTCGGAGATCACGGACAACGTCGACTTCCTGTTCCTGCCGGAGCCGGTCTTCGACGAGGCCTCCTGGGCCAAGGCGATGAAGGAGGGCTCCGACGCCCTGCTGCGCACCGCCCGCGAGAAGCTGGACACGGCCGACTGGACGTCTCCCGAGTCCCTGAAGGAGGCCGTCCTGGCCGCCGGCGAGGCCCACGGCCTCAAGCTCGGCAAGGCACAGGCCCCGGTCCGCGTCGCCGTCACCGGCCGCACGGTCGGCCTGCCCCTCTTCGAGTCCCTCGAGGTCCTGGGCAAGGAGACGACACTGGCCCGCATCGACGCGGCCCTGGCGAAGCTCGCCGCGTAGTCCCACGGAGCGGCCGCACGGAGCGGCCGCACGGAGCGGCCGTACCGCGCCCGTGCGGCGCCACGGCGAGGGGCGGCACCCGGAAGGACGGGGTGCCGCCCCTCGGCCGTTGTCGGTACCGTCGGTCCCATGGCGATCCGAGCAGTTGTCTGGGACGTGGACGACACCCTCTTCGACTACACCTCCGCCGACCGCGAAGGGATGCGGGCGTATCTCCTCGCCGAGGAACTGCTCGCCCGGTACGCCTCCGTGGAGGAGGCGCTGGCGCACTGGCGGGAGGTGACCGACGTGCAGTGGGCCCGGTTCGCCGCCGGTGAGGTCGACTTCGAGACCCAGCGCCGCGACCGCATCCGGGTCTTCCTGGAGCGTGAGCTGACCGACACCGAGGCCGACGACTGGTTCGGGCGCTATCTGGTGCACTACGAGGCCGCCTGGTCCCTGTTCCCGGACGTCCTGCCGGTCCTCGACGCGCTCGCCACCAGCCACCGGCACGCGGTGCTGTCCAACTCCAGCCTCCACGTCCAGGACCCCAAGCTGCGCGCCCTCGGCGTCCACGACCGTTTCGAGGTCATCCTGTGCGCCGCCGAGCTGGGGGTGTCCAAGCCCGAGGCCGGCGCTTTCCTGGCGGCCTGCGAGGCCCTGGCGCTGCCGCCCGACCAGGTCGCGTACGTGGGTGACCATCCGGAGATCGACGGCCGGGGCGCCGCGGAGGCCGGGCTGCTGTCGGTGTGGATCGACCGCGGCGGGGCGTACGCGACCGCCGAGCCGCCCGTCGGGCCGCGCAGGATCGTCTCCCTCGGCGAACTCCCCGCACTCCTCGGCGCGGATACCCGTTTTGGAGCCCGGTCCGGCATCGGGTAATGTTCTTCCTGCGCCGCGGGGGTCCGGGCCGGAAGGTCAAAGCCCTCAAGCGCACAGCTAGAACAAGAACCCTTAGGGGCTTGCGTTCCAGTGGCCTATGGTGTAATTGGCAGCACGACTGATTCTGGTTCAGTTAGTCTTGGTTCGAGTCCAGGTAGGCCAGCTCGCAGAGCTCATCTGCAAAGCGCGGATCTCATCCGCGAGCCCCCGTTGTGTAGCGGCCTAGCACGCTGCCCTCTCAAGGCAGTAGCGCCGGTTCGAATCCGGTCGGGGGTACAGATCCATCCCGCGAGGGCGACCGGGTAGCTCCCACGCCCTCACGGTGACATCACCCGGCTCCGGCCGGGTGAGGATCGCTAGGGCCCCCGTTGTGTAGCGGCCTAGCACGCCGCCCTCTCAAGGCGGTAGCGCCGGTTCGAATCCGGTCGGGGGTACTGACTGGTCTAAACCATCATTGGTCTATGGTGTAATTGGCAGCACGACTGATTCTGGTTCAGTTAGTCTTGGTTCGAGTCCAGGTAGACCAGCTCGGGCCTGCGGTAACGCAGTGTCCAGGCCCCCGTTGTGTAGCGGCCTAGCACGCCGCCCTCTCAAGGCGGTAGCGCCGGTTCGAATCCGGTCGGGGGTACAGATGGCGAGAGCCCTCCACTTCGGTGGGGGGCTCTCGTCGTTCCGGGAGGTTCGAAGAGCACCGCGGAGGCCACCGCCGGCTCCGCCTGCCCCGCCTGCCCCGCCTGCTCCCTCCCGGAGGCGCGCGTCTCCATGAAGTCGAGCTGCCTGCGCGCCACCTGGTGCTTCAACTCCCCGTACGGCGTCATCGGTTCGGCGTCCCAGGAGCAGCCCGGCCGGTGCGGCGCCGCCACCGGCGAGCGGTACAGGGGGAGAGGGAGGGGCGAGCCGGTGGGCCGTCTCCCGGCCCAGCGGCACCAGCAGCCGGCCCCTCCGTACGCGTGACGACCACACCCGGGTCGTCCTCGTCCGGCTCGGGACCCTGCGCGAGGGGCGGCGGGGAAGGCGATGTCGCAGACGGCGTCCGGCAGCGTGTGAGGGCGGGGGAGGGCCTGCCGCGGCGTTGGGGCGGGCCCGGCCCCCCGGACGGGACGGACGGTCGGACGGTGAGGGTCAGGAGCGGCGCAGCGCCTCGGAGAGACGGGTCGCGGAGTCGATGACGGCCTGGGCGTGCATCCGGCCCGGGTGGCGGGTCAGACGCTCGATGGGCCCCGACACCGAGACGGCGGCCACCACCCGGTTCGACGGGCCGCGCACCGGCGCGGAGACCGAGGCGACGCCGGGCTCGCGCTCGCCGATCGACTGCGCCCAGCCGCGGCGCCGGACACCCGACAGGGCCGTCGCCGTGAAGCGGGCGCCCTGCAGGCCGCGGTGCAGCCGCTCCGGCTCCTCCCAGGCCATCAGGATCTGCGCGGAGGAACCGGCCTTCATCGTGAGCGTGGAGCCGACCGGAACGGTGTCCCGCAGGCCGGACAGCCGCTCCGCCGCGGCCACGCATATACGCATGTCGCCCTGACGGCGGTAGAGCTGGGCGCTCTCGCCGGTGACATCGCGCAGGTGCGTGAGCACCGGGCCCGCCGTGGCGAGCAGCCGGTCCTCGCCGGCCGCCGCGGCCAGCTCGGCCATGCGCGGGCCGAGGATGAACCTGCCCTGCATGTCGCGCGCCACCAGCCGGTGGTGCTCCAGGGCCACGGCCAGGCGGTGGGCCGTGGGTCGTGCCAGTCCGGTGGCACCGACCAACCCCGCGAGGGTGGCCGGACCGGACTCCAGAGCGCTCAGGACGAGGGCTGCCTTGTCCAGAACGCCGACGCCGCTACTGTTGTCCATGCAACGATACTCGCGTCTCACTCTGTGAAACGCAAGTTCAATTTTCCGTAGAACGCGCCACTCTTGACGTACACAGTCATCAACACAATGGCCCGTGAATCACCGGGCCCGGCGGCGACGACCCGGAATCAGGGGTGGGGGCGCCGTCTCCTCAAGGATCTCTAGTTGGGCCGGCGCACCTTTGCCGGCCGGAGGGAAAGCGATGGGTAGGACACTCGCGGAGAAGGTCTGGGACGACCATGTCGTCCGGCGCGCCGAGGGCGAGCCCGACCTCCTCTTCATCGATCTGCACCTGCTGCACGAGGTGACCAGCCCCCAGGCCTTCGACGGCCTCCGCAAGGGCGGCCGCACCGTACGGCGCCTCGACCTCACCATCGCGACCGAGGACCACAACACCCCGACCCTCGACATCGACAAGCCCATCGCCGACCCGGTCTCCCGCATCCAGCTGGAGACGCTGCGGGCGAACTGCGCCGAGTTCGGCGTCCGGCTGCACTCGCTGGGCGACGTCGAGCAGGGCGTCGTGCACGTCGTCGGACCCCAGCTGGGTCTGACCCAGCCCGGCATGACCGTGGTCTGCGGGGACTCGCACACCTCGACGCACGGTGCGTTCGGCGGCCTGGCCTTCGGCATCGGCACCTCCCAGGTCGAGCACGTGCTCGCCACGCAGACGCTGCCGCTGGCCCGCCCGAAGACCATGGCGATCACCGTCGACGGCGAACTGCCCGACGGGGTCACGGCCAAGGACCTGATCCTGGCGGTCATCGCGCGCATCGGCACCGGCGGTGGCCAGGGCTACATCCTGGAGTACCGCGGCGAGGCCATCGAGAAGCTCTCGATGGAGGCCCGCATGACCATCTGCAACATGTCGATCGAGGCCGGCGCCCGCGCGGGCATGATCGCCCCCGACGAGACCACCTTCGCGTACCTCAAGGGGCGTCCGCACGCCCCGCAGGGCGAGGACTGGGACGCGGCCGTCGCCTACTGGAGGACGCTGCGCACCGACGACGACGCCGAGTTCGACGCCGAGGTCGTCATCGACGCCTCCCGGCTGTCCCCGTTCGTCACCTGGGGCACCAACCCGGGCCAGGGCGCGCCCCTGTCGGCAGAGGTCCCCGACCCCGCTTCGTACGAAGACGCCTCGGAGCGCCTCGCCGCCGAAAAGGCCCTGGAGTACATGGGGTTGGAGGCCGGCCAGCCGCTGCGCTCCATCGGCGTGGACACCGTCTTCGTAGGCTCCTGCACCAACGGGCGGATCGAGGACCTGCGCGCCGCCGCGGACATCGTCAAGGGCCGCAAAGTCGCCGACGGCGTACGGATGCTGGTCGTCCCGGGCTCCGCGCGGGTGGGCCTGCAGGCCGTCTCCGAGGGCCTGGACGTGGTCTTCAAGGAGGCCGGCGCCGAATGGCGGCACGCGGGCTGTTCCATGTGCCTGGGCATGAACCCCGACCAGCTCGCCCCCGGTGAACGCTCCGCGTCCACCTCCAACCGCAACTTCGAGGGCCGGCAGGGCAAGGGCGGCCGTACCCACCTGGTGTCCCCGCAGGTCGCCGCCGCCACCGCGGTCCTCGGCCACCTGGCCTCCCCGGCCGACCTCGCCGCCGACACCCGTACGCCCGCTGGAGTCCGATAACCATGGAAGCATTCACCACACACACCGGCCGGGCCGTCCCGCTGCGCCGCAGCAACGTCGACACCGACCAGATCATCCCCGCCCACTGGCTCAAGAAGGTGACGCGGGACGGGTTCGAGGACGGGCTGTTCGAGGCCTGGCGCAAGGATCCGGAGTTCGTGCTCAACCGTCCCGAGCGCGAGGGCGCCACGGTCCTGGTCGCCGGCCCCGACTTCGGCACCGGCTCCTCCCGTGAGCACGCCGTCTGGGCGCTGCAGAACTACGGCTTCAAGACCGTGATCTCCTCCCGCTTCGCCGACATCTTCCGCGGCAACTCGCTGAAGAACGGCCTGCTCACCGTCGTCATCGAGCAGAAGATCGTGGACGCGCTGTGGGAGCTCACCGAGCGGGACCCGCAGGCCGAGATCACCGTCGACCTCGAGACCCGCGAGGTGCGCGCCGAGGGCATCACCGCCGCCTTCGAACTCGACGAGAACTCCCGCTGGCGGCTGCTGAACGGGCTCGACGACATCTCCATCACCCTGCAGAACGAGGCGGACATCGCCACGTACGAGGCGAGGCGCCCGTCGCACAAACCGCGGACGCTCTCGGCGCAGAACGCCTGAGCCGAAGTCCAGTCGGCAGGTCGACTTTCGGCCACCCCCACCCCCTCCCGTACCCCCGATCGGTCCGATCGGGGGTACGGCCGTGTCTGCACCCGTTCGGACCCGCGCGTCCCCTTGAGGCCTTGCAACTTCCCACGTTATGAAGGTGGTTGCCGGGGTACACGTGTCACGTGCGCGTGACCTCGGAATGTGCTCGGACCGCCGTCCGAGGCTGCAGTTGCCCCCTGCGCAGGCGACAACTCGCCCCAGATGGCACAATCTGTGCATGGAACGCGACGGCCAACTCGAGCTCTACACGGAAGTCGCGGTCCGGCTCAAAGAAGCGCATGCAAGCGTGCGCGCACTGCAAGTACCGGAGGGCGTACGGATGGCGCTGACCCGGAAGCTGCTGGTCATTACGGCCGCGGCCAAGCACGATCTCGCCGGTGCGGCAAAGCGGCTGGAGCGGTTCATCGCGGACCTCGACGAGGGCCGATTTCCCGAAGAGGAACGCTGAACCGATCGAGGCGGCCGAGTTCGTTGCGGCACAAGGGTGATAAGCCCGTTTCGTGTTTGATTTGCGGTATATATCTGCCTAACGTGCGAAAACGCTTGAACGGATTCGTTCGGGCGATGTCTCCGAAGGGGAAGACGTGAACAAGGCGCAGCTCGTAGAAGCGATTGCCGACAAGATGGGCGGTCGCCAGCAGGCCGCCGATGCCGTCGACGCGGTCCTGGATGCCATCGTCCGCGCTGTGGTCGCGGGTGACCGGGTCTCGGTCACCGGCTTCGGTTCGTTCGAGAAGGTCGACCGCCCCGCCCGCTACGCCCGCAACCCCCAGACCGGCGAGCGGGTTCGGGTCAAGAAGACGTCGGTGCCGCGCTTCCGTGCGGGCCAGGGCTTCAAGGACCTGGTCAGCGGCTCGAAGAAGCTGCCGCGCGGTGGCGAGGTCGCCGTCAAGAAGGCACCCAAGGGCAGTCTGTCCGGCGGGGCTTCCGCGACGGTGAAGAAGGCCGCCGCCAAGAAGGCCACCGCCAAGAAGGCGACGGCGAAGCGGGCCGCGGGGAAGGCGACCGCGGCCAAGAAGACGACCGCGAAGAAGACGACCGCCAAGAAGGCCACCGGCAAGACGGCCCCGGCCGCCACCAAGACCACCGCCGGGAAGAAGGCGACCGCCAAGAAGGCCCCGGCGAAGAAGGCGACGGCCACGAAGGCGCCCGCCAAGAAGTCGACCGCACGCAAGACCACCGCCAAGAAGACCAGCGCCCGCAAGAAGTAGCGGCAGCGAAGCGGTACTCACGCGCCGGGCCGGACTCCGTCACGGAGTCCGGCCCGCGGTGTGCCGGTCGGCACGTGCGGGCCGGAACGTGCCGGTCAGAACGTCTGGAGCGTCACCAGGGTGATCCGCCGGGCCTCGCCCTCACCCCGGGTCTCGATGCGCACGCGCTGTCCGGGGCGCAGCAGCCTCAGGCCTCCCGCGTCGAACGCCGGCGCGTCGAAGGGGACCGGAGTGCCGTCGTCCAGCAGCACCTGGCCGCTGCGGCTCTCGGGGTCGTAGGTGTACGCGGTCGCCTGCATGGCCGCAGCCTACTGCTCCGCGATCAGCAGCCGCGCGGCGGCGGCCGCGGTGCGGGGCCCCACTCCCAGCGCCAGCGCCGCCCGGAGATCGTCCCCCGTGTCCACGTCCTGCCGTACGGAATCCACCGCGTCGAGACGCAGTTCGACGGCTCCCCACGCGCGGTGCCGGGCCCGGGAACCGGGACCGAAGGACGGCCGCAGTTCCTCCGTCGCCGCCGCCGTGAGCAGCGTGGTGCCGACGCCCGCCGCATCGGGCAGGAACGCGCGCGGGAACGCGGCCGCGCTCTCCAGTACACGCGTCAGTTCGGCCGTGCGCAGCGCCGGGAGATCGGCGTTGAGGGCCGCCACGGGACCCGCGTGCCACAAGGTCCGCACGGCGGCGGCCGCGTGGGCGAGTGCGGCGTTCAGGCCGCTGCCCGGTTCGTCGGCGACGATTCCCGCGCCCAGCGCGGCCAGCTCGCGGCCGGCCAGGGCGTCGTCCGTGACGACCACCACGTCCCGCACCGTGCGGCACGCCAGGGCGGCCGCGACCGTGTCCTGTGCGAAGGCGAGCGCGAGCCCCGGACGCAAGGCGTCGTCCGCGGTGTCGGAGAGCCTGCTCTTGGCCTCGGCCAGCGGTTTCAGGGGTACCACCAAGGTCCACTGCACGCGTGTTACGTCCCTCTCTTGTCGTCGTCATTGTCCCCCGCGGCACCCGGTGGCCGGGAGAGCGGGGCGTACGGTGTTCTCGACAGACCGGCGGCCCGGGGCGACACTTGTGCGGCCCGCCTGACCCCCGGGTCCAGGACTTAGAGGAAGGTGTCCCTGTGCCGCGCCGCAGAATCGGCTTCGCGTACCGCTTCGCCGCGGTGATCTGCAAACCTCCGCTGGTGGTTCTGCTCAAGCGGGACTGGCGCGGAATGGAGAACATTCCGGCCGAAGGCGGATTTATCACCGCGGTGAATCACAATTCGCACATCGACCCCTTCGCCTACGGGCATTTTCAGTACAACACCGGTCGCGTTCCGCGATTCCTGGCGAAGAGCGGTCTTTTCAACAAGGGATTCGTCGGCGCCATGATGCGCGGCACCGGGCAGATCCCCGTCTATCGCGAAAGCACGGACGCGCTCAGCGCCTTCCGGGCCGCGATCGACGCCGTGGAGCGCGGCGAATGCGTCGCCTTCTATCCCGAGGGCACCCTCACCCGCGACCCGGACGGCTGGCCCATGACCGGCAAGACCGGTGCCGCGCGGGTCGCCCTGCGGACCAGGTGCCCCGTGGTCCCGGTCGCGCAGTGGGGCGCCAACGAGGTGCTGCCGCCGTACGCCGGCCGGCTCCGCCTCTTCCCGCGCAAGACACACCGTGTGCTGGCCGGACCGCCGGTCGACCTGGACCGTTTCTACGGCCGGGAGATGACCCCGGAGCTGCTCAAGGAGGCGACCGAGGCCATCATGGCCGCGGTGACCCGCCACCTGGAGGAGATCCGCGGGGAAAAGGCCCCCGAGGTGCCCTACGATCCGCAGCGCGAACGCGTGGAGCAGCGCCACGAGACCAGGGCCCAGACCTGGCGCAGGGGACACGGCGGTCCGTCCGGGCGCCGGTCCTCCGCGCACGGTTCGCCGGCGGACGGGGCGCAGGGCGGTCCGCGGCACCAGGACGACCGGCACCAGGAACGGCTGAACGAACAGCGGAGGGCCGGGAAACGGGCCACCGCGCGGGAAGAGGGGCTGAACACGTGAGCAAGCCGGTCAAGGCGGCCGTCTTCGGCACCGGATCGTGGGGTACGGCCTTCGGCATGGTGCTCGCCGACGCCGGATGCGACGTGGTGCTGTGGGCGCGGCGCCCCGGACTCGTCGAAGCGGTCAACTCCACCCGCACCAACCCCGACTACCTGCCCGGAGTCGAACTCCCGGCGAACCTGCGGGCCACCGCGGACGCCGCCGAGGCCGCGCGCGACGCCGACTTCACCGTCCTCGCGATCCCCTCCCAGACGCTGCGCGGCAACCTCGCCGAGTGGAAGCCGCTGCTCGCCCCGGACACCGTCCTGGTGTCGCTGATGAAGGGTGTCGAACTCGGCTCCGCCATGCGCATGAGCGAGGTGATCGAGGACGTCGCCGGGGTCGGCGCCGACCGGATCGCCGTGGTCACCGGCCCCAACCTCGCCCGGGAGATCGCCGCCAGGATGCCGGCCGCCGCCGTGGTCGCCTGCGCCGACGAGGCCGTCGCCCAGCGGCTCCAGGCCTCCTGCCACACGCCGTACTTCCGCCCGTACACCAACACCGACGTCGCCGGCTGCGAGCTGGGCGGCGCCGTGAAGAACGTGATCGGGCTGGCCGTCGGCATCGCGGACGGCATGGGGCTCGGCGACAACGCCAAGGGCTCGCTCATCACCCGCGGGCTCGCCGAGACCACCCGGCTCGGTGCCGCGCTCGGCGCGGACCCGCTGACCTTCGCCGGACTCGCGGGCCTGGGCGACCTGGTGGCCACCTGCTCCTCACCGCTGTCGCGCAACCACACCTTCGGCACCAACCTCGGCAAGGGCATGACGCTGGAGGAGACCGTCGCGGTCACCAAACAGACCGCCGAGGGCGTCAAGTCCTGCGAGTCGGTGCTGGATCTGGCCCGCCGGCACGGCGTCGACATGCCGATCACCGAGACGGTCGTCGGCATCGTGCACGAGGGCAAGCCCCCGGTGGTCGCCCTCAAGGAGCTGATGTCGCGCAGCGCGAAGCCGGAACGACACTGAGCGACGGCGGGTGCCCGCCCCCGCGGGAGCCCTCCGTTTGCCGCACCGCGGGCGCTGTATCAGGGGGGCGGCCACCGGGTACTCTCATCGCGATATGAGCACCCAGAACCTCCCCCAGAGCCCCGAGCAGCCGCCTCGCAAGCCGCGTGTGGCCGTTGTGTTCGGCGGGCGCAGCTCCGAGCACGGGATCTCCGTCGTCACCGCCGGCGCCGTCCTCAAGGCCATCGACCGGACGAAGTACGACGTCCTGCCGATCGGTATCACCCGGGACGGCCGCTGGGCACTCACCGCCGACGAACCGGACCGCATGGCGATCGTCGACCGGCGGCAGCCCAGCGTGGACCAGCTCACCGACGCGGCCGAGGGCACAGTGGTGCTCCCCCTCGAGCCCGCGAACCGCGAAGTCGTCTACAGCGAGCCCGGTTCGGTGCCGAAGGCGCTCGGCGAGGTCGACGTCGTCTTCCCCGTGCTGCACGGCCCCTACGGCGAGGACGGCACCCTGCAAGGACTCCTGGAGCTCTCCGGTGTCCCCTACGTGGGCTCCGGGGTGCTCGCCTCCGCCGTCGGGCAGGACAAGGAGTACATGAAGAAGGTGTTCACCTCCTTCGGGCTCAAGGTCGGCCCGTATGTGGTGATCCGGCCCCGCGAGTGGGAGAACGACGAGCCCGCCGCCCGCAAGAAGATCATCGACTTCGCCGGTGAGCACGGCTGGCCGCTGTTCGTGAAGCCCGCGCGGGCGGGCTCCTCGATCGGGATCACCAAGGTCGACGACCTCTCCGGTCTGGACGAGGCGATCACCGAGGCCCAGCGGCACGACCCGAAGATCCTCGTCGAGGCCACCCTGCGCGGCCGCGAGATCGAATGCGGGGTGCTGGAGTTCGAGGACGGCCCGCGCGCCTCGGTGCCCGCCGAGATCCCGCCGCCCGACGCCCACGCGTACTACGACTTCGAGGCCAAGTACATCGACTCCACGCCCGGCGTGGTGCCCGCACCGCTGACCGGCGAGGAGACGGCCGAGGTGCGCCGGCTGGCGGTGGAGGCGTTCGAGGCGGCCGGCTGCGAAGGGCTGGTGCGCGCGGACTTCTTCCTCACCGAGGACGGGGAGTTCGTCATCAACGAGATCAACACGATGCCCGGCTTCACGCCCATCTCCATGTACCCGAAGATGTGGCAGGCCACCGGCATCGAGTACCCCGAGCTGGTGGACCGGCTGGTGCAGGCGGCGCTGCGACGGCGGACCGGCCTGCGCTGAGGCGCCGGACAGGCCCTAGGAGGCGATCCCCTCGGGGATCGCCTCCTTGACGGCGGGGGCGAGATCGACCAGTACGCCCGTGCTGTCCCGTCCGTCGGTCACCCGCACCTCGACATAGGCCTCACGGCTCGCGGTCGTGAAGCGGTGCGTCCCGTCGTCCTGCTGCTCCATCAGCCAGTCGACGCCGTCGACACCGCCCGCCATCGCCTTCGGGTCGTTGCCGTTGGCCACCTTGGGATCCGCCATCTTCGGCGGTTGCCCGACACCGCACCGCAGTATGATCGCCTCGCCGCCCCAGCCCGCGGTCAGTGCGGACGCGGGTTCGGGATCGTCGCGATTCTCGCCGTCCACCTTCGCCGGCAGGACCTCGTCCAGGTTCCGGCACAACGTGGTGACCTTCGCGTCCGGGCTGGGAACCGCCGCCGACGCGCTGTCGTCTGCCGAGGAGCAACCCGCGGTGGTGATCAGCAGGGCGAGGGCGGGCAGGACGGCGTGTCGGTGACGGAAGGAACTCACCGCCACAGGGTAGACGGGGGCTACAGATGGACGACCGGGCAGGTCAGGGTACGGGTGATGCCGTCCACTTGCTGGACCTTCGCGACCACCATGCGACCCAGGTCGTCGACGGTGTCGGCTTGGGCGCGCACGATGACGTCATAGGGTCCGGTCACGTCTTCGGCCTGGACGACTCCAGGGATCTTGCCGATCAGATCGGCGACGGTCGACGCCTTGCCGACCTCCGTCTGGATCAGGATGTACGCCTGTACCACGGAACCTCCAGAGCGGCCACGAGGATCATGTGGGGAAAAGGAACGCCACGGTATCGCGTCGCCGCTCGCCGCGGGGAGACCTGCGGGAACCGGGCCCCGCGCGCCGGGGTACGGACTGGACACAAGTTGACGGTCACTTCGACCGTAGCGAGGGCAGGGACGACTCGCGACCGGGAACGGAACCGGGAACGCCCCGGGACAGAAGGGGAGCTGGGGACATGAAGGGCACGGTTGGTGAGCTCGGGGAGTTCGGGCTCATCAGGGAGCTCACCTCCCGCCTCACCACCACCCCGGCGGTCCGGATCGGCCCCGGCGACGACGCCGCCGTGGTCGCCGCACCCGACCGCAGGGTCGTGGCCAGCACCGACGTCCTGCTCGAGGGCAGGCACTTCCGCCGGGACTGGTCCACCGCCTACGACGTCGGCCGCAAGGCCGCCGCGCAGAACCTCGCGGACATCGCCGCCATGGGCGCCGTGCCGACCGCGCTGCTGCTCGCGCTGGTCGTCCCGGGCGAACTGCCGGTGACCTGGCCCTCCGAGCTGATGGACGGACTGCGCGACGAGTGCCAGGTGGCGGGGGCCGCGGTGGTCGGCGGAGACGTCGTACGCGGCGACACGATCATGGTTTCGATCACCGCGCTCGGTGACCTGCGCAACCAGGAGCCGGTGACCCGGGGCGGCGCACAGCCCGGCGACCTCGTCGCGGTGACCGGCTGGCTCGGCTGGTCCGCGGCCGGGTTCGCGGTGCTCTCACGCGGCTTCCGCTCGCCGCGCGCCTTCGTCGAGGCGCACCGCCGGCCCGAACCGCCGTACCACGCCGGTCCCGCCGCGGCCGGGCTGGGGGCGACCGCGATGTGCGACGTGAGCGACGGACTGATCGCCGACCTCGGGCACATCGCCGAGGCCAGCAAGGTGCGCATCGACATCCGCTCCGGGGCGATCGACATCCCCTCCCAGATGAACGACATCGGGCAGGCCGTCGGCGTCGACCCCATGCAGTGGGTGCTGACCGGGGGAGAGGACCACGCGATCGTGGCCACCTTCCCACCGGACGTGAAGCTGCCCGCCCGCTGGAAGGTGATAGGCGAGGTGCTCAATCCCTCGGCGCTGCCCCAGGTGACGGTCGACGGGGCGCCCTGGACCGCTCAGGGCGGCTGGGACCACTTCGCGGACATCGAGTCATGAGCGGCGGGGGCACCGGGAGCGGCGCGGGCACGGAGGGCACCGGAGGTGCCGGGGGCGCGGCGGGTGCCGGGGCCGTGCCGCCGAGGGTGCTGACAGTCGCCGGCTCGGACTCCGGCGGGGGCGCGGGGATCCAGGCCGACCTGAAGACGATGCTCGCGCTGGGCACCCACGGCATGAGCGTGATCACCGCGGTCACCGCGCAGAACTCCCTCGGCGTGCAGGGCGCCTGGCCGCTGCCGGTGGAGGCGGTACGGGCCCAGTACCGCAGCGTCGTCGACGACATCGGGGTCCAGGCGGTCAAGACCGGCATGCTCGCCTCCGCCGAACTCGTCGAGGCGGTGGCCGGCCTGCTCGCCGGCAGCCGGGCGCCGGTGGTCGTCGACCCGGTGGGGGTCTCCAAGCACGGGGACGCGCTGCTGGCGGCCTCCGCGCTCGACTCCGTACGGACGAAGCTGCTGCCGGTCGCGACCGTGGCCACGCCGAACCTGGACGAGGTGGCCCAGCTCACCGGTGTGCGGGCACAGTCGGAACGGGACTTCCGCCGGGCCGCGGAAGCGGTGCTGGCGTTCGGGCCGCAGTGGGTCGTGATCAAGGGCGGCCATCTCGCCGGGGACTCGGAAGAGGCCGTCGACCTGCTCACCGACGGTTCACAGGAGCACTGGCTGCGCGCCCCGCGGTACGACAACCGGCACACCCACGGCACGGGCTGCACCCTCGCCTCGGCGATCGCCGCACAGCTGGCGAAGGGACAGCCGGTGCCTCGGGCGGTGACGGCGGCCAAGGAGTACGTCACGGGGGCGATCGCGGCCGGGTTCTCGCTGGGCGCCGGTATCGGGCCGGTGGATCACGGCTGGGCGCTCGGGCGGGGGAACGGCCCGGGGACGACCGGGACCGGGACCGCGTCCGACGAGGACTGAGGCGACAACCCGCCGGGCCGGGAACGCCGGCGTGGGCACCAGGACCCCCGCCGGCCGTGCCGCGCGCGGGCATGGCAAAAAGCCGGTCCACCCGAGGTGGACCGGCTCAGTGCGGTGAACCAGCTGTGGCCGCGCGCTCAGCGAGAGCGTCAGCGCGAGACCTTGCCGGCCTTGATGCACGAGGTGCAAGCGTTCACGCGCTTCGGCGTCCCGCTCACCACGGTACGCACACGCTGGATGTTCGGGTTCCAGCGACGGGGCGTACGGCGGTGCGAGTGCGAGATGTTGTTGCCGAAGCCCGGCCCCTTGCCACAGACGTCGCAGTTGGCAGCCACGGGTCACTCCAAAGACTTCAGATGCACTTACGGTTGATCCCGGCATGCCGGGATCAGAACGCCGGAACTCGGGGAGTTCTTGGGAATCTGAGTGGCTCTGCCAGGGAGAGGCCCGATTCGGATCGGGCAACCGGAGCAGCATACAACGCCTGAACCAGTAGAACGAAACCAGCATGGCAGCTCAGCGGCCCGCCCGGCCCGCTTCCGGTGTCCGGCCCCCCGAGGTCTACGCTGCGTGACACGTCCAGCAGCTCAGGGAGGCGCAGGTGGCGCAGGTGCCGCAGACATTCTTCGATGCTCTCGCGGTGCGCGCCTGGTGCGGACTCGCGCTCGACGCCCTGGGGCGCGCGCGCGAGGAGATCGACGCGATCAACGTCTACCCCGTGGCGGACGGGGACACCGGTACGAATCTCTACCTGACGGTCGAGTCCGCGGCCACGGCGGTCGAGGCGGTGTTCGCGGGCTACGCGGCAGAGGGGTCCGAGGGGCCCACGCTGGCCGACGCGGCGCGGGCGATGGCCCACGGCGCGCTGATCGGCGCCCGCGGCAACTCCGGGACGATCCTGGCGCAGCTGCTGCGGGGGATGGCCCAGGTGCTGGCCGGGGACGAGGCGGCCCACGCCGACGGACAGGGGCTGCGGCGCGCCCTGCGGACCGCGGCCGACTCCGCGCGCCAGGCCGTGGCCCACCCCGTGGAGGGCACCGTGCTCACCGTCGCCTCGGCCGCCGCCGACGCGGCCGGTGCTGCGGAGGGCGACTGCGGGGAGGTGGCGCGGGCGGCCTACGACGGCGCCCGCACGGCCCTCGCCGCGACGCCGGGCCAGCTGGCCGTGCTCCGGCGGGCGGGCGTGGTGGACGCGGGCGGCCGGGGGCTGGTGGCGGTGCTCGCGGCTCTGGTGGAGACGTTCACGGGGGAGACGCCGGGAGGGCCCGCGTCCGGCGCGTACAGGAACACCGCCGGGGCGCACGCGCGGGTGCGCCCCGTGCCCCACGCGCGCGTGGGGCACGGGGAACCCGCCGGATGCGCCGACGGCGGGGGAGTGACGGAGGCCACGGTCGCCGGGCCCGCCTACGAGGTCATCTACCTCCTGGAGGCCGAGGACGCGGCCGTGGAGCGGTTGCGGAAGCGGCTCGACGGTCTCGGGGACTCGCTCGTCGTGGTCGGCGGGGACGGACTGTGGAACGTCCACGTCCATGTCGACGACGCCGGAGCCGCCGTGGAGGCGGGGGTCGAGGCAGGGCGCCCGCACCGTATCCGGATCGCGCACTTCGGTGCCGGTGACGCCCATGGCCCCAGGGCCGGCCGTCCGCCCGTGGAACGCGCCGCGCGGGCCGTGGTGGCCGTGGTGCCCGGCGAAGGGCTGGCCGTCCTGTACACCGGGGCCGGCGCGACCACGGTGCTGGCCCGCCCCGGCGAGCCGCCCGCGAGCGGCGAACTGGTCGAGGCCGTGCGGCGGGCCCACGCGCACGAGGTCGTGCTGCTGCCCAACGACGCCGAGCTGCGCCACACCGCCGCGGCGGCGGCCGAACAAGCCCGCGCCGAAGGGCTCAGGGTGGCCCTCATCCCGACCCGTTCCGCGGTCCAGGGCATAGCGGCGCTCGCGGTGCACGAGCCGGAGCGCCGTTTCGACGAGGACGTGGTGGCGATGACCTCGGCGGCGGGCGCGACCCGGTACGCCGAGATCGCCGTCGCCGAACGGCAGTCCTGGACCATGGCGGGCATCTGCCAGGCCGGTGACGTCCTCGGCCTCATCGACGGCGACGTGGCCGTGATCGGCGACGACGTCACCGCCACCGCCACCGCCGTCCTGGACCGCATGCTCTCCGCCGGCGGCGAGATGGTCACCCTGGTCCTCGGCGACGAAACCCCCCACACCCTCGCCACCCACCTGGAAACCCACGTCCGCGAGGGCTACCTGGCCGTCGACACCGTCCTCTACCAGGGCGGCAGACAGGGCGCCCTGCTCCTCATCGGGGTGGAGTGAGGAAGCAGGCGGCGCTGCCCCCGACAGGCGGGGACCGACCACGCCAGGCGGCCCGGGTGCCGGGGCCGGTACCCGGCGAGCACCGGCGGACTTCCGGGCCCGGCCCGGCGGCCGGGCGACGGGCGGGCCGCGCGCGAGGGCGTCGAGGGAGAGCCCGGCCCGCGCGGCCGTCGTCCGACGGGCTCAGTTCTCCACCGGCTCCCGCTTCTCCTTTGTGACGGTGTTCAGGAGGCGCTCCGCCTCGCCGCGCAGGGACCGGGCCGTCTCGTCCTCCTCCGGGGCGTTCCCGTGGGCGGTCAGGACGGCCCGCGCGCGTGCCGCCGCGTCCGCGGGACGGCCCAGGTCGGCCTCCAGCCGGGCAGCGGCCAGTTCGGCCCGGGAGCGGTCCTCGAGGGTGTCCGGGCCGAGGGGCGCGAACGCGGCGATCGCCCGGTCCAGCGCGGTCACCGCCTCCTGGAACAGGGTCTCCCCGTCGTCGTCCGTGGCCCCCGCGTCCTCCACCCGTACCAGCAGGTCCGCGAACTGCCGGTGCGTGTGGCCGAGCTCGGCGGTGAGACGCGCGCGGGTCTCGTCGTCCGGGGCCGCGTCCACCGCCGCCCCGCACTCCTCGACCGCGTCCGCCATCAGCGCGCGTGCCCCGTCCGGGCCCGCCTCCCCGCGCAGCGTGAGCCACGCGCGGGCGCGCAGCGAGCGCACCAGACCGGCCGTGTCGCCGATCGCGCGCCACAGCTCGCCCGCGCGCGCGTAGGCCCGCTCCGCCTCGCCGGCCAGGCCCGCCTGCTCCAGGCTGGACGCGGCCAGATGGGCCAGCGTCGCGTGGTCCTGCTGCTCCGGCCAGTGCCGGGCGATCTCGGCGGCCTGCAACCGCCGTTCGGCGGCGGCCCGGTGCTCGCCCAGCTCACCGAGACAGTCCCCCAGCCACCAGAGCGTCTGCACGACCGCCCCCTCGCCGTGCGTCCCGGCGGTCACGTCGGGCAGTACGGACTCCAGCACCTCGGCCGCCTCGGCCCATCGCCCGCGCCGCAGCAGGAACCCGCCGAGCTGATGCCGCGCCCAGGCGCCCAGCGTCGGTCCCTCGCCCGCCTCGTCGGCCCAGTGCGCCGCCTCCAGGGCGTGGTCCGCGGCCTCCGCCACCCGCCCGAGCCCGCCGGTGAGCTCGGCGAGCTGCAGGTGCAGCTGCGCCCGCCCGACCGGCTCCAGGTACGGTCCGCCGTGCTCCAGGGCCGCCCGCAGCGCCCGCTCGGTGCCGTCGACGTCGCCGAGATGGTGGGCGAGCTGCGCCAGCCGGGCCTCGTACTCCACCGCGAACCACGGCAGCCCCGCCGCGACGAACGCCCCGGCGGCCCGTGCGGACAGTTCCGCGGCGGTGTCCACGTCCCCGGCGTGCCCCGCCAGCTCGCCGAGCATCGCCTGCGCCTCGGCGGCCCGCGCGGCGAGCCGAACGTCCTCGCCGGTGTGCCCCTCCACGAGCGCGAGCACCGCGCGTACGGCGGTCACGGCCTCCTCCAGGACGGCGTCCTCGAGGTCCTCCCCGGCGGCGTGCACGCGCCGGGTCAGGATCCGTGCCCGTGCCATCAGCACCGACGCCGTCTGCCGCAGGCCCGTACCGCCGGCGGCGTACAGCGCGAGGATCTCCTCGTGCGGCCCGGCCACCGCCGCGAGCGCCTCGTCCACCCGGTCCGCCAGCGCATGGACGTACGCGGCACGCGCGCGTGCCGCCAGGGCCTCCCCGGGGTCGCCCGCCTGCGCGTACAGCTCGGCGGCCCGTTCGAAGAGGCCGGGGGCCCCGGGGCCGAGGGCCATCGCCTCGTGGTCGGCGATCTCCGCGCGGTCGCGGGGCTCCAGGACGGTGTCGTCCCCCGCCGCCTTCGCCTCCTCCGCGGCGCGCGCCACCGCCGCCCACGCCTCCACGGCGTGCGGCCGCAGGGTGTCCGACAGCCGCCGCGCCTCGACGAGCAGGGCGGGCAGTGCGGGCGGCGCGGAATCGCCGGAGGACTCCGTGCCGGACGCCGCCGACGTCCCGGCACCCGGCGCCACCGGCCGCTCGGGCGCGCGTATCGGGGACGTGCCCGACGGCCGTACGCCGAGCGGCAGCCGGTCCACCAGCGGGCGGCGCGCCATCCGCGCGCGGGCCTGCGCGCTGACGTACTCCGTGCCGTTGCGCTCGTCGAAACGGGCCGCCAGAGCGAGCGCCCCGGCCCGCGCGTACGGGGCGAGTTCCGCGGCGGTCCAGGCCCGCCCGGCCGGCCCGGGGGCCCGGCCGGCGCCCAGGCCGAGCTCGGTCAGCCGGTCCATGAGCAGCGTCACCACGCTCAGGAAGTCCAGCTTGCTGCGCGGATGACCCTCGTCGGTGAAGTAGGCGGGCCGCTCCGCGAGCAGTTCGAGGGCGCGCGCCTCGTTGCCGCTCAGCGCGCAGAACTCCACATGGTCCGCGTAGGCGCCGCGCATGCTCTCCATGGGCCGGACCAGCCGGAAACCGCGCAGATGGTGGGCGCGCGCCTCGTCCGCGCGGCCCAGCCGCAGCAGCGGCAGCAGGGAGGACGCGAGGACCGTGTGCGGTTCGTGGGCGCAGGTGAACTCGCCCTCCAGGACCGGCCGCCACAGCTCGAGCGCCTCCGCGTCCCGCCCGTTGTGTGCCTGCCACCAGCCCTGCCCGTGCAGTTCGCACGCGTGGCAGTCGGCCATGGTGTCCCGGTCGGCGGCCAGCCACGCGGCGTACGCCCGCTCGGCCCGCGGCATGTCCCCGACATGCGCGGCCACACTGAACCCGGCGCTGCGCACCGCCCGTTCGGAATGGCCGGCCAGCCGGTAGCGGTGCTCCATCTCGCCGAGCCACTTCTCGATCGACGCGAGCGGGATGTGCGGCTGGTCGAGCATGCCGGCCGACATCCACTTGAAGACCCAGTGCAGGGAATGCGTCTCGTACTCGTCGAAGTCCTCGGGGCGTTCGTCCCACATGCGCAGCAGCCGCGCGAAGGGGACGAACATCTTCCCCTTCTCCGAGCTGTAGTTGTAGACCTTCAGCTGGTGTCCGAGCGCCTCGATGACGGCGAGCGGGATGTTCAGCTTCTCGGCCTCGAGCAGCAGGTGCTCCGCGCGCGCGTTGCGGGCCGGTCCCTCCGGCTGCTCGGAGTTCTCGCCCATCGCGCGGCGCAGGGAATCGAAATCGGTGATCGAACTCATCGGTGGGAGCCCCCCGTGGACTCGTCGTCGTGGGTGGCCCACTCCAGCAGGCCGAGGAACGCCCGGTTGAGCAGCGCCGAGTCGGCCGGCCGCAGCTGCCGCTGCGCCATGAGCAGCGCCTGCCCGTACAGCGACTCGGTCGCGGTACCGATGAGTTCGGAGTCGCCCAGCGAACCGATCCGCCGCACCAGCGGATTGAGGTGATTGAGCACCAGACGTGCCCGCGGGGCGCTGCCGCGCAGCGAGCCGAGAATGCCGGCCCACAGGTCGTCGGCACCCGACTCCGCCTCGGCGCGCGCCTGTTCGTGCCGGGACTCCCGGTCGTCCAGGTGCAGCGCGGGCACGGACAGCGGGTGGAACGCGCGCAGGACGACGTCGCAGCCCAGCGGATCCAGTCTGGCCCGCGCGGCGGCCAGGAAGCCCGACAGGGCCAGCTCCTCGGCCGGGTCCACCGCGTCCAGATGGGCGGTGACCGTGTCCGCGTCCAGCTCGGCGACCACGGTGCCCGGCCGCACCGCCGGCAGCGCCTCGACCAGCTCGCTGTCGTACGTGTAACCGCCGTTGACCACGCCGATGCCCTGCGCGGACGCGATCGGCGCGACCTGCCGGTACTCCTCGACGGTCCGCGTGAAGTGCACCATCGGGTGCCGCTGCGCGAACTCCTCCAGGGACAGCCGCCCGTCCGTCGTCTCGAACGGCAGCCAGGGCAGCATGGTGCGCAGCATCTCCCGGTCGTGCCGCGCGAGCGCCTTCACGCCCAGGTGGTGCACCGACAGGAACGCCGCGAGCCGCTCCGGGTCACCGGCGGCCAGCCCGGTCAGCCAGCCGCGGACCCGCTCGCCCAGCGCCTCGCGGATCCCGGCCAGCGTCTCGTCCTCGTACAGCGACTCGCGTGAGGCCGTGGGCCGCAGACTGTCCGTGTCCAGGACGCAGCGCACGAAGAAGGCCCAGTCGGGCAGCAGCTGTTCGGCCCGTTCGGTCAGCAGCATGCCCTTCAGGTGCACGCGGTGCCCCGCGCGCTGGGCCGGGCTGACCGCCGAGGGCAGCACGTACGCCACTCCGCGCACCCCGGCCAGTGGCACGTCCAGGTCGATGGAGTCCAGCGGGGTGAAGCCGAACAGGTCGTGACAGTGCCGGGCGAGTGCGGCCCTGCGGGCCGCGGGGCTCGGATGCGCACGGTCCCAGGGCGCGGGCAGCTCGGTGACCGCCTCCTCGCCCACCCGCACGTCGTACGGCAGCAGCGAGCCGAAGTCCCGGGCCAGCGACAGGACCCGCTCCTCGGCCAGCCACTCGGCTGACCCGGTCCGCGCCACCAGGTGCACGGCGGTGCCCGGTTCGGGCAGCGCCTCGTGCGGCAGCGTCCGCACCGTGTACGAACCGTCGTCGCGTGCCGTCCACTCCACGGGCGGCGCGTCCGGGGTCCGCGCGCTGCGGCTGACCACGCGGATCCGCTCGGCCACCACGAAGCAGGCGAGCAGCCCGATGCCGAACTGTCCGAGGAAGTCCGAGCGGGCCTCCTGCAGACCCTCGGCGCGCTTGGAACTGCGCCCGATGGTGGCGAGCAGGCTGTGCACGTCCGCCTCGGTGAGGCCGACGCCGGTGTCCTCCACCCGCAGCGCGCCCGCCTCCACGGACAGCCGCACGCGGGCGGGGGCGTCCGGATCCTCGGCGCGGCGGGCGGTGATGGCGTCCACCGCGTTCTGCAGCAGCTCGCGCAGATAGACCTTGGGACTGGAGTAGAGGTGATGGGAGAGCAGGTCCACCAGGCCGCGAAGATCGACCTGGAACGTATGGGGCGACTGGGGTGAGCCGGATGCCTGGGGTGCCTGAGAGATCTGGGAGTCCATCGTCACAGCGCCGGTGGGGGACTCTTGACGGCGCGGGGTCGGGCGGTCCCGGTGAGGCGGTGACCGCAGGGATGGCCGGAGCATTGGCGCGTCATCCTAGAGCGCGGGAGACTCCTCTGACCAGGGAATTCCCGACCTTCCCCAAGCTTTTCGAGCGGGGGACCCCCACTGGCCGCACCGGGCCCGGACCCGGGTACCTCCCGTACGAGGCTCAGGGCCCGACGCACCGGGAGCACGTACCTCACGCCGCGCTGCCCGCCCTCCGGGCGGACGACGCGAGCCGGACGACAGGGCGCGGCGGCACGGGCGTTCCCGCTTTGTCAGTGCCGTGGTGTGCAATGGATCCCGTGCCCGCATCGCAAAAACCGTCGCAAGAACCACTGCAACAGCCGCTGAAGTCGGTGCTCGGCCCTCCCACCGCGAAGGTGATGGCCGAGCACCTCGGCCTGCACACGGTCGGCGACCTCCTCCACCACTACCCCCGCAGATACGAGGAGCGCGGCCAGCTCACCCATCTCGCCGACCTCCCCATGGACGAGCACGTCACCGTGGTCGCCCAGGTCGCCGACGCCCGCCTGCACACCTTCGCCTCCGCCAAGGCCCCGCGCGGCAAGGGCCAGCGCCTGGAGGTCACCATCACGGACGGCAGCGGCCGGCTCCAGCTCGTCTTCTTCGGCAGCGGAGTCCACAAGCCGCACAAGGAACTCCTGCCGGGCACCCGCGCGATGTTCGCCGGCAAGGTCTCCGTCTTCAACCGCCGGCTCCAGCTCGCCCACCCCGCCTACGAGCTGCTGCGAGGCGATCCGGAGGAGAGCGTCGAGACCTGGGCCGGCGCCCTCATCCCGCTCTACCCCGCCACCGCCAAACTGGAGTCCTGGAAGATCGGCAAGGCACTCCAGACCGTTCTGCCCCACGCCCGGGACGCCGTGGACCCCCTCCCCGGCCCGCTGCGCGAGGGGCGCGGTCTGCTCCCGCTCCCCGAGGCCCTGCTGAAGATCCACCGCCCGCACACCAGGGCGGACGTCGAGGAAGCCCGCGCCCGCCTGAAATGGGACGAGGCCTTCGTCCTCCAGGTCGCCCTCGCCCGCCGCCGGCACGCCGACGGTCTGCTCCCCGCCGTCGCCCGCCGACCGAAGCCCGACGGCCTGCTGGCCGCCTTCGACGACCGGCTCCCCTTCACGCTCACCGACGGCCAGCAGAAGGTCTCCGCGGAGATCTTCGACGACCTCGCCACCGAACATCCGATGCACCGGCTGCTCCAGGGCGAGGTCGGCAGCGGAAAGACCATGGTCGCCCTGCGCGCCATGCTCGCCGTCGTCGACGCCGGGGGACAGGCGGCCATGCTGGCGCCCACCGAGGTGCTCGCCCAGCAGCACCACCGTTCGATCACCGAGATGATGGGCGAGCTGGCCGAGGGCGGCATGCTGGGCGGGGCGGAGAACGCCACGAAGGTGGTGCTGCTCACCGGTTCGATGGGCGCGGCGGCCCGCCGCCACGCCCTGCTCGACCTGGCCACCGGCGAGGCCGGCCTCGTGATCGGCACCCACGCGCTGATCGAGGACAAGGTGCAGTTCCACGACCTGGGCCTGGTCGTCGTCGACGAGCAGCACCGGTTCGGCGTCGAACAGCGCGACGCCCTGCGCGGCAAGGGCAAACAGCCCCCGCACCTGCTCGTCATGACCGCCACCCCCATCCCGCGCACGGTCGCGATGACCGTCTTCGGCGACCTGGAGACCTCCGTCCTGGACCAGCTCCCGGCCGGCCGCTCGCCCATCGCCAGCCATGTCGTCCCCGCCGCCGACAAACCCCACTTCCTGGCCCGCGCCTGGGAGCGGGTCCGCGAGGAGGCCGGGAACGGCCACCAGGCGTACGTGGTCTGCCCGCGCATCGGGGACGAGGAGGACGACCCGAAGAAGACCGGGAAGGCGAAGCCCGCGTCCTCCGCGGACGACGCCGAGAAGCGCCCCCCGCTCGCCGTCCTCGACGTCGCCGCGCACCTGGCCGAAGGGCCCCTGAGCGGCCTGCGCGTGGAGGTCCTGCACGGCAGGATGCAGCCGGACGACAAGGACGCCGTCATGCGCCGCTTCGCGGCCGGCGAGACCGACGTCCTGGTCGCCACCACCGTCATCGAGGTCGGTGTCAACGTTCCCAACGCCACCGCCATGGTGATCATGGACGCGGACCGCTTCGGCGTCTCCCAGCTCCATCAGCTGCGCGGCCGGGTCGGCCGCGGCTCGGCCCCCGGCCTGTGCCTGCTCGTCACCGAGATGCCCGAGGCGAGCCCGGCCCGGCAGCGGCTCGGCGCGGTCGCCGGCACGCTCGACGGCTTCGAGCTCTCCCGCCTCGACCTCGAACAGCGCCGCGAGGGCGACGTCCTCGGCCAGGCCCAGTCCGGCACCCGCTCCAGCCTGCGCATGCTCGCCGTCATCGACGACGAGGAGGTCATCGCCGAAGCCCGCGAGGAGGCCACCGCGGTCGTCGCCGCCGACCCCGAGCTGGAGCGCCTGCCGGGACTGCGCACCGCGCTGGCGGCTCTGCTGGACGACGAGAGGGAGCAGTACCTGGAGAAGGGCTGACAGACTGGGGCGGCCGGCCTCCGGGCACCGGCCGGTACACCGACAAGGACAAGGACGAGGACATGACCCGCGTGATCGCCGGCCGGGCCGGCGGACGCCGCCTGGGCGTACCGCCGGGCAACGGCACCCGCCCCACCTCCGACCGCGCGCGCGAAGGCCTGTTCTCCACCTGGCAGGCCCTCCTCGGCGGCCCGCTGGAGGGCGAGCGCGTCCTCGACCTGTACGCCGGTTCCGGCGCCGTCGGCCTGGAGGCCCTGTCCCGGGGAGCCGGGCACACCCTCCTCGTCGAGGCCGACGCCAGAGCCGTCCGCACGGTCCGGGACAACGTCAAGGCCCTGGGGCTTCCCGGCGCGGAGGTCAGACCGGGCAAAGCGGAACAGATCATCCGTACGCCCCCGCCGGCCGAACCGTACGACCTCGTCTTCCTCGACCCCCCGTACGCCGTCTCCGACGACGATCTTCGCGAGATCCTGCTCACACTCCGTGCCGGGGGCTGGCTCGCCGGCGAAGCCCTCGTCACCGTGGAGCGCAGCACCAGAGGCGGGGAGTTCGCGTGGCCGCCCGGCTTCGAGGCGCTCCGGGCCCGTCGCTACGGAGAGGGAACGTTTTGGTACGGTCGCGCGGCCTCTACGTGCGAAGACGCACGATGACCGGACCGGAGAGCGAGGGATCACAAGTGCGCCGCGCCGTATGCCCCGGGTCGTTCGACCCCATCACCAATGGACATCTCGACATCATCGGCCGCGCCTCGAGCCTCTACGACGAGGTCTACGTCGCGGTGATGATCAACCAGTCCAAGAAGGGCCTGTTCGAGATCGAGGAGCGGATCGACCTGATCCGCCGGGTCACCGCCGAGTACGGGAACATCCGGATCGAGGCCTTCCACGGCCTGCTCGTCGACTTCTGCAAGCAGCGCGACATCCCCGCGATCGTCAAGGGCCTGCGCGCGGTCAGCGACTTCGACTACGAGCTGCAGATGGCCCAGATGAACAACGGCCTCTCGGGCGTGGAGACCCTCTTCATCCCCACCAACCCGACCTACAGCTTCCTGTCGTCCTCCCTGGTCAAGGAGGTCGCCACCTGGGGCGGCGACGTCTCGCACCTGGTGCCCCCGGAGGTCTTCTCCGCCCTCTCCGAGCGCCTCCGCAAGGACTGAGAGCCCTCCCGCGCACGGTCCGGGCCCCGCCCGCGCAGGCACTGAGCGCCCGGCGAAGCCCGGCGGCTCCGGGCCCGGAGCCGCCGGCCCCCGGGCAATCCGCCGGGCGGTGTTCCCCACCCGCCCCAGGGCCGTACAGTCGTTGCGTCCGTCTCCAACACAGCTGTAGAGAGTGGCGAGCACACGGTGGACGTGCAGAAGAAGCTGGACGAGATCGTCGACCTGGTCTCCGGGGCCCGCTCGATGCCCATGTCGGCCTCGTGCGTGGTCAACCGCGCCGACCTGCTCTCGATGCTCGAAGAGGTGCGCGCGGCGCTGCCCGACTCCCTCGCCCAGGCCCAGGAACTCATCGGCGGCCGCGAGCAGATGGTCGAGCAGGCGCGTCAGGAGGCCGAGCGGATCATCGAGGGCGCGCACGCCGAGCGCGGCTCCCTGATCTCCGGCACCGAGGTCGCCCGCCGCTCCCAGTCCGAGGCCGACCGGATTCTCGGCGAGGCCCGCAGGGAGGCCGAGGAGGTCCGCGCCGAGGCCGACGACTACGTCGACTCCAAGCTCGCCAACTTCGAGGTCGTCCTCACCAAGACCCTCGGCTCCGTCGGCCGCGGCCGCGAGAAGCTGCTCGGTACCGGGCCCGGCCTCGACGAGCAGGGCTACGAGGACGAGGACGCCCCCGAGCGCAGCCACGACCCGGAGACCCTGCGCCGCAGCGCCGACGAGTACGTCGACGTCAAGCTCGGCGCCTTCGAGGCGGTCCTCGCCAAGACCCTGGAGGCGGTCGGCCGGGGCCGCCAGACCCTGCACGGCCGGATCGCCAGCGACGACCTCGGCGCCCTGGCCGAGGACATGACGACGGTCCAGCACTCCAGCGACGCCGACTACCTCGCCGACCTCGCGGCCATGTCGGACGCCCCGGTCCAGCGGCCCGCCCGGCCGCAGCAGACCGTGCCCGAGCAGCCCCAGCAGGCTCCGCAGGCCGCCCAGCAGGACTACGCCCAGCAGGAACAGGCGTACGGCTACGCGCAGCAGAACCAGCAGCCCGATCCGTACGGCGGCTACCAGCAGCAGTACGGCGGCGGGCAGGACCCCTACGGCTACCCGCAGCAGGCCGCCGCTCAGCAGGCCGACCCGTACGCCGCCTACCAGGGCTACGAGACGCCGCAGCAGCCGGCCTACGACCCCGGACAGGGCCGGCAGGGCTACGCCCCGCAGCAGCAGAACCCGGCGGCCCTCGACGAGGCCAGCCTCTTCGACACCAGCATGATCAGCGCCGAGCAGCTGCGCGCCTACGAACAGGGCCGCGGCAACGGCTGACCGTCCGGCCACGGCCCGGGCGGCGCCCGGGCCACAGCCCGTCACGGGCCCGGATTGGGACGAGAGCCGAAGGTCCAGTATCCTGGCTCATCGGTCGTGTGTGCGCTGCTTCGACTCCGTAGACGTCCGCGATCCATGCTGCCCGGGAACACCACGGGACAGCGTTTCTCCGAGCTCGAAGATCGAAAGCAGGAATGGCTCTGAACGCCCGCCTCGACCACCGCAATCCCCTCGTGTTCGATACGCACGAGCTGGGACGGAGGCCGGGCGCGCTGCAGCGCCTGACCCGCTCGATCGAGGCGCCCAGGGACCTCGGGATCCAGGGAGTCATCGGAGTGCCGGAAGGCGCCCCGGTGGAGCTCGAACTCCGGCTCGAGTCGGTCATGGAAGGTGTGCTCGTCACAGGCACCGCCCGTGCGACGGCCGAGGGGGAGTGCGTAAGGTGTCTGGAGCCGCTCGAGCAGGAGCTCGTCGCGGAATACCAGGAGATGTTCTCGTACCCTGACGCCGACGACCGGGGCCGCGTGAAGGCGGAACCGGGCGACGACGCCGAGGACGACGAGGACAGGCTCCCTCTCGAGGACGGCATGTTCGACCTCGAGCCCGTGCTGCGCGATGCGGTGGTGCTCGCACTGCCGATGCAGCCGGTGTGCCAGGACGACTGCCCCGGCCTGTGCTCCGAATGCGGAGCCCGGCTCGCGGACGACCCGGACCACCACCACGACGCCGTCGACATCCGTTGGGCGGCACTGCAGGGACTCGCCGGTTCACCCGAAGATGGCGAGAAGGACGAGATGAGCGGCGCCGAACCGGGCGTCGACGAGAAGCAGGAGAAGTAGCCGTGGCTGTTCCGAAGCGGAAGATGTCGCGCAGCAACACGCGCCACCGCCGGTCGCAGTGGAAGGCTGCGGTCCCCACCCTGGTTGCGTGCGAGCGCTGCCACGAGCCCAAGCAGCAGCACATCGCGTGCCCGTCTTGCGGCACCTACAACAAGCGCCAGGTCCTCGAGGTCTGAGCGGCTGGTGAGAGGCACTGTGTCCACGCCCAAGAAGCAGTCGCCCCGCGCGAGCGGGAGCGGATCGGCGGACCACCAGGCCTCGTCCCACACGCTTCTGGAAGGGCGGCTCGGCTACAAGCTCGAGTCCGCCCTTCTGGTGCGCGCGCTGACCCACCGTTCCTACGCGTACGAGAACGGCGGTCTGCCGACGAACGAGCGACTGGAGTTCCTCGGGGACTCCGTGCTCGGCCTCGTCGTCACGGACACGCTGTACCGCACCCACCCCGATCTGCCCGAAGGCCAGCTGGCCAAGTTGCGGGCCGCGGTGGTCAACTCGCGTGCGCTGGCGGAGGTGGGCCGCGGGCTCGACCTCGGTTCCTTCATCCGGCTCGGCCGCGGTGAAGAGGGCACAGGTGGCCGGGACAAGGCATCCATCCTCGCCGACACCCTCGAAGCGGTGATCGGCGCGGTCTATCTCGACCAGGGACTCGACTCGGCGGCGGAGCTGGTGCACCGTCTGTTCGACCCGCTGATCGAGAAGTCCTCCAACCTCGGTGCCGGCCTGGACTGGAAGACCAGTCTCCAGGAGCTCACCGCGACCGAAGGACTCGGTGTGCCCGAGTACCTGGTCACGGAGACCGGCCCCGACCACGAGAAGACCTTCACTGCTGCCGCCCGCGTCGGAGGCGTCTCGTACGGCACCGGCACCGGCCGCAGCAAGAAGGAGGCGGAGCAGCAGGCCGCCGAGTCCGCCTGGCGGTCCATCCGGGCCGCGGCGGACGAGCGCGCCAAGGCGGCTGCCTCGGCCGAAGCGGCTGTCCCGGCCGAAGCGGTTGCTTCGACCGAAACGGCTGCCTCGGCAGCAACGGCCGCTTCGACCGGAACGGCCGGCCCGGCCGCCGAGGCGAGCGCCGAGCCTGCCGCCGACACGTCGGCGGCCTCCGCCTGACGATCCGTACGCGGATCGAGCGGATCACGCGGCACCCGCGGTCTTCGGGGGTCGCGCTGCACGCAGAGCGCGACCCGAGCGCCCGCCCCCCTGCCGGGGCGGGCGCTCGGGTCGTGGTCGTCGAGAGAGGTCCTCGGAGGGGGAACCATGCCCGAGCTGCCCGAGGTCGAGGTCGTACGCCGCGGACTGGAGCGGTGGGTCGCCCACCGGACCGTCGCCGCGGCCGAGGTGCTGCACCCGCGCGCGGTCCGCCGCCACCTCGCCGGCGCCGACGACTTCGCGCACCGTCTGAAGGGCCACCGCGTCGGCGTCCCCAGCCGCCGCGGCAAGTACCTGTGGCTGCCCCTGGAGGACTCGGACCAGTCGGTCCTGGCCCACCTCGGCATGAGCGGTCAGCTGCTGGTCCAGCCGCACACCGCGGCGGACGAGAAGCACCTGCGCGTGAGGGTCCGCTTCACCGACGACCTGGACACCGAACTCCGCTTCGTCGACCAGCGCACCTTCGGCGGCCTCTCGCTGCACGACAACACCCCCGACGGACTGCCCGACGTCATCGCGCACATCGCCCGCGACCCCCTCGACCCGCTCTTCGACGACGAGGCCTTCCACCGGGCGCTGCGCCGCAAGCGCACCACGATCAAGCGGGCCCTGCTGGACCAGTCGCTGATCAGCGGAGTGGGCAACATCTACGCGGACGAGGCGCTGTGGCGGGCCCGCATCCACTACGAGCGCCCCACGAAGACCTTCACCCGCCCGCGCTCCCAACTGCTCCTGGACCACGTCCGGGACGTGATGAACGCCGCCCTCGCGGTGGGCGGCACCAGCTTCGACAGCCTGTACGTCAACGTCAACGGCGAATCGGGCTACTTCGACCGGTCCCTGGACGCCTACGGCCGGGAGGGCCTGCCCTGTCGCCGTTGCGGTACGCCGATGCGCCGACGGCCCTGGATGAACCGGTCCAGCTACTTCTGCCCGAAGTGTCAGAGGGCTCCGCGCGCCTCGTCGTAGTTCTCGCGGGCCCGGAGCACGTCGTCCATGCTGTCCTCCAGGAAACGGATGAGGGACAGCACGCGCCGCGCCACCTCGTGGCCCAGCGGGGTGAGTTCGTAGTCCACCCGGGGGGGATTGGTCGGCTGCGCCTCGCGGTGGACCAGGCCGTCGCGCTCCAGCGCGTGCAGAGTCTGGGAGAGCATCTTCTCGCTCACGCCGTCGACCCGGCGGCGCAACTCGTTGAAGCGCAGCGAACCCCCGGACAGCGCCCCGAGCGTCAGTGCGCCCCAGCGTCCCGTCACGTGCTCCAGCGTGCCGCGCGACGGGCACACCCGGGCGAACGCGTTGTAGGGGAGCCGCTGCTCCGCCGAGTCCTCCGGGTGCGGCCGCGTGCTTGTCATGCCTTCAGCGTACTTCGGCCCAGCGCTCACCCATGGGCAGCGCTCACCGCACGACAGCGCCCGGGAGGCCGGGTGGGAAGGCGGGCGGGAGGCATGCGAGCAAGCGCGGACGGCGGCCCGGGACATCCCGGGCCGCCGTCCGTCTCCGTGCGCGTCCTGCTGCGAACCTCTGGTACGGGAACCTCTAGTAGCCGAAGTTCTGGGTCCACCACGGGCCGCCGGAGCCGAAGTGCACGCCCACGCCCAGGGTCTTGAAGTCGCAGTTCAGGATGTTCGCCTTGTGGCCGGGGCTGTTCATCCAGGCCTCCATCACGTCCGCGGCGGTGGCCTGGCCGCGGGCGATGTTCTCCCCGCCCAGGTCGGATATCCCGGCCGCCGACGCCCGGTCCCACGGCGTGTCGCCGTCGGGGTCGGTGTGGTCGAAGAAACCGCGGCCGGCCATGTCCTTGCTGAACGCCGTGGCCAGATCGGTCAGCGAGCTGTTCGCGGCCACCGGGCTGCAGCCCACCTTGGCCCGCTCCTGGTTGACCAGCTGGAGCACCTGGGCTCCGGCGGCGGCCTCCTCGGAGACGGTCACCGGACTGCTGGGCGCCTTCTTCTCCGGTGGCGGGGCGGTCTTGCGCTCCGGAGCCGTCGTCTTCTCCGACACCTCCTCGCTCGGTGTCGCCGACGGCTTCTCCTCCGCCGTCCCGGCCTCCGCGGGCGCCTTCTTCTCCGGCGTCTTCGTCGCCTTCCCGTCGGACGAGTCCGACGGCGAGGGCTTGGGGGAGGCCGCGCGATCGGCGTCGCGGCTCGCGGGGTTGCCGGCGTCGCGGCTCGGGCTCTCGAGGCTGCCCGAGGTGCCGCCCAGTTCGCCGGGCGTGTTGGTCGGGGTGCCCGCGGCCTCGACGCTGTCGCCGGGGGCACGGTCGCCGCCCAGCTTGTAGTTCTCGAGACCGGGAACCGCGCCCGTGGCCACCGCGACCGTGCCGAGGGCCACCGCGGCGGACACCCCGAGCAGGCCGGAGCGGACCGGGGTCGCGGCCTTCTTCTTCCGGCGTCGTCCGCCCGAGTGCCGGTCGCTCTCGCCGGGTGTGAAGCCGTCGTCCGGGGAGCCGCCCTGCTGCGGGACGCCCCCGCGCCGGAGGCCGTCACCCGCGAACACGGCCGTGTCGGCGGCGGCCGTGTCAGCGGACCTGGAGCGGCCCGGGCCCGCGGCGAAGCCGCCGCCCTGGTGGCCGGCCTCGCGGTGGGGGCCTCCGGGGAAGCCGCCCTGCGTGAAGTGCCCCGCGTAGCCGCCCCCGGGAGCTTCCTCCGTCGCGAAGAGGTAGGCCGCGCTCCGCGCGGACGTCTCGGCGTACGCCTCCGGGTTCAGGTAGGGGGCGATACCCATCGTCGGAGCGTCTTCGGCGTGGGCCCCCAGCGGGCCGCGGCTTCCGTCGTACAGGTCGTCGTGCTGAGTGACCCCCGTGGCGGCGCGGCCCGTGGCGGCGCGGCCGGCGGCGGAGCGTCGGTGGCGTCCCATGTCCTGGCCTTCCTCGTCCTTGCGTCGGTCGACTCGTCCTCGCGTTCAACACGAAACTCACACCAACGAGTGAGTTTCATATGAGATTCATTCGATCGGGACGGTACCGCATGCCGTCAGGGGAGGGAGTGCCCCGAGTGACATTGTCCGGTTAGGTTGCAGTCATGAGCGAGGATGTGCGACTGGTGGCCTGGGTGAGAGGACGCGTCCAAGGTGTGGGTTTTCGCTGGTTCACGCGGGCCAAGGCGCTGGAGATCGGCGGCCTGAGTGGCTTTGCTCTCAATTTGGCGGACGGACGCGTCCAGGTGGTTGCGGAGGGCTCCCGCGAGCAGTGCGACGGGCTGCTCGACTGGCTCCAGGACGGCGACACGCCCGGACACGTGGACGGCGTCACCGAGATCTGGGACACACCCCGAGGCGGATACGACGGCTTCGCCATCCGCTGAGCCCGCCGTCCCGGAGGGCCGGTGGGAGTGCCGGGCCGCCGTCGCGGCAGGGTCCGCGGAGCGGAAAAGTCCTGGTGATTGCCAAGGCCCGCGAGATCGTGGGAGGCTCCCCCGCACCGACGGCCGCCACGCCGAGAGCGCCCGCGGGAATCGCGGCTCAGCCGCCCGGCGGCCGTGTACGCCGCGTCGTCGGCCGATACGGCGTGTGATCGTGTTGACCGTCAAACTTTTTGGTGAGACGCTGAAAGTCCCCGCGCACCTTAGCTGTTTGGCATGGCTGAACGGCAGTACAACTCCAGGTCTGCCAAGCATCGCGGGTGCTCATCCCTCACGACCCACACCGCACAGGTCGGTCACGCATTGTGGAGGACCATTCATCATGGCAAAGGCGCTTCTCGGTTACGTCGGCGGCTCCGACCCTCGACTCCTCGCCGAGATGCGACGGCTCCAGCAGCGCGTCCAGGACCTGGAATCCGAACTCGTACGGATCCAGGCGGAGAACGACGAGCTTGCGGCTGCCGCTTCTCACGACAGGATCATGGAGAGCGTTGACGCACACCAGGCGGAGCCTGCGCTGACCTGATCACTGCACCGCTCCACCACGGCGCAGCAGTGGCCGGTCCGCCCGTCACCACCGCCACGTTGTCAGAAGTGCAAGGGACGCCCCGGCGTCCCTTCTTTCCTGCCTCCGCACCCCCCGCGCCGCCCGGACCTCCGAATTCCTTGCCCCGCGCATCCTTTCACCGTCTTTAACGTTTGGTGTGCCCTGCGCGTTCACCCGTGAAACCGCCGGTTCATGGAGTGGGACATCCCGGGCGGGTAAAGTCCGGCGGCGTGCACCTCAAGGCCCTGACCCTCCGCGGCTTCAAGTCGTTCGCCTCGGCGACCACGCTCCGGTTCGAACCGGGGATCACGTGCGTCGTCGGTCCGAACGGCTCGGGCAAGTCCAATGTCGTGGACGCGCTCAGCTGGGTCATGGGCGAGCAGGGCGCCAAGTCACTGCGCGGCGGCAAGATGGAGGACGTCATCTTCGCCGGCACCACGGGCCGCCCGCCGCTCGGCCGGGCCGAGGTGTCCCTGACCATCGACAACGCCGACGGGGCCCTGCCCATCGAGTACGCCGAGGTCACCATCACGCGGATCATGTTCCGCAACGGCGGCAGCGAGTACCAGATCAACGGCGACACCTGCCGCCTCCTCGACATCCAGGAACTGCTCTCCGACTCCGGCATCGGCCGTGAAATGCACGTCATCGTCGGCCAGGGCCAGCTGGACTCCGTCCTGCACGCCGACCCGATGGGCCGCCGCGCCTTCATCGAGGAGGCCGCGGGCGTCCTCAAGCACCGCAAGCGCAAGGAGAAGGCGCTGCGCAAGCTGGACGCGATGCGGGCCAACCTCGCACGCGTGCAGGACCTCACCGACGAACTGCGGCGCCAGCTCAAACCCCTCGGCCGCCAGGCGGCGGTCGCCCGGAGGGCCGCCGTCATCCAGGCCGACCTGCGCGACGTCCGCCTGCGCCTGCTCGCCGACGACCTCGCGCGCCTGCGCGAGGCCCTCACGGCGGAGATCGCCGACGAGGCCGCCCTCAAGGAGCGCAAGGACACCGCCGAGCAGGAACTGCGCAAGGCCCTCCAGCGCGAGGCGGTCCTCGAGGAGGAGGTCCGCCGCCTCACCCCGCGCCTGCAGAACGCCCAGCAGACCTGGTACGAGCTGTCCCAGCTCGCCGAGCGGGTCCGCGGCACCATCTCGCTCGCCGACGCGCGCGTGAAGAGCGCCACCTCCGCACCCCCCGAGGAACGCCGCGGACGCGACCCCGAGGACCTGGAGCGCGAGGCCGCCCGCGTCCGCGAGCAGGAGGCCGAGCTGGAGGCCGCCCTCGAGGCCGCCGAACGCGCCCTGGAGGACACGGTCGCCCACCGCGCCGAGCTGGAACGCGAACTCACCCGGGAGGAGCGGCGTTTGAAGGACGCCGCGCGTGCCGTCGCCGACCGGCGGGAGGAGCTCGCCCGCCTCACCGGTAAGGTCGGCGCCGCCCGCTCGCGCGCCGCGGCGGCCCAGGCCGAGATCGAGCGCCTGGCGGCCGCCCGTGACGAGGCCCGGGAACGGGCCGCCGCCGCCCAGGAGGAGTACGAGACCCTGCGGGCCGAGGTCGACGGCCTCGACGCCGACGACGCGGAACTCGCCGGACGGCACGACGGGGCCAGGCAGCGTCTCGCCCGGGCCGAGGCCGCCCTCACCGTCGCCCGCGAGGCGGCCACCGCCGCCGAACGCGAGCGCGCGGCGACCCGGGCCCGCCACGAGGCCCTCGCCCTGGGCCTGCGCCGCAAGGACGGCACCGGCGCGCTGCTCGCGGCCCAGGACCGGCTCACCGGACTGCTCGGCCCCGCCGCCGAACTGCTCACCGTCACCCCCGGCCACGAGACCGCCCTCGCCGCCGCCTTCGGGGCCGCCGCCGACGCCCTCGCCGTGACCGGTCCCTCCGCCGCCGCCGAGGCGATCCGCCTGCTGCGCAAACAGGACGCGGGCCGCGCCGCCCTGCTCCTGGCCGCCGCCCCGGACACGCCGCATGCCGGAGCGCACGACGGTCCGCACGAGCGGCGGGCCGACAGTTCGGCCGGGGCACACGAGCCGTCCGGAGGACACGAGCCGCTCACCGGCGTGCCCGGCGGCCCCCGGTACGCCGCCGATCTGGTGCGCGGCCCCGCCGAGTTGCTGCCCGCCGTACGCCGGCTGCTGCGCGGGACCGTCGTCGTCGGCACCCTGGAGGACGCCGAGGAGCTGCTGTACGCGCGGCCCGAACTGACCGCCGTGACCGCCGAAGGCGACCTGCTGGGCGCGCACTTCGCGCACGGCGGCTCGGCGGGCGCCCCGAGCCTGCTGGAGGTGCAGGCCTCCGTGGACGAGGCCGCCGCCGAGCTGGAGGAGCTTGCCGTGCGGTGCGAGGAGCTGACCCGGGCGCAGCACGCGGCGACCGAGGAGCGCGGCCGGTGCGCCGCCCTCGTCGAGGAACTGGGGGAGCGGCGCCGGACGGCCGACCGGGAGAAGTCCTCCGTCGCCCAGCAGCTCGGCCGGCTCGCCGGGCAGGCCCGCGGGGCCGCCGGGGAGGCCGAGCGGTCCGCCGCCGCCGCGGCCCGGTCGCAGGAGGCCCTCGACAAGGCGCTCGACGATGTGGAGGAACTCGCCGAACGGCTCGCCGTCGCCGAGGAGATGCCGTTCGACGAGGAGCCCGACACCTCCGTGCGCGACCGGCTCGCCGCCGACGGGGCCAACGCCCGGCAGACCGAGATGGAGGCCCGCCTCCAGGTGCGGACGCACGAGGAGCGCGTCAAAGGACTCACCGGGCGGGCCGACTCCCTGGACCGGGCCGCCCGCACGGAACGCGAGGCACGCGCGCGTGCCGAGCAGCGGCGGGCCCGGCTGCGGCACGAGGCGGCCGTCGCCGAGGCCGTCGCCGCCGGCGCCCGGCAACTGCTCGCGCACATCGAGGTGTCCCTCGCGCGTGCCGACGAGGAGCGCGCCGCCGCCGAGGCGGCGAAGGCCCACCGCGAGCAGGAACTCGCCCGCGCGCGGACCGAGGGACGCGATCTCAAGGCAGAACTCGACAAGTTGACGGATTCAGTTCACCGGGGCGAGGTACTCGGCGCCGAGAAACGGCTGCGGATGGAGCAGTTGGAGACCAAGGCGCTGGAGGAACTGGGTGTCGAACCGGGGGGACTGGTGGCGGAGTACGGACCGCACCAGCTGGTGCCGCCCTCGCCCCCCGCCGAGGGCGAGCAGCTGCCGGATGATCCGGAGCACCCGCGCAACAGGCCCCGCCCCTTCGTGCGGGCCGAGCAGGAGAAGCGCCTGAAGACGGCCGAGCGCGCGTACCAGCAGCTCGGCAAGGTGAACCCGCTCGCCCTGGAGGAGTTCGCCGCGCTGGAGGAACGCCACCAGTTCCTCGGCGAGCAGCTGGAGGACCTGAAGAAGACCCGCGCGGATCTGCTCCAGGTCGTCAAGGAGGTCGACGAGCGCGTCGAGCAGGTCTTCAGCGAGGCCTACTGGGACACGGCCAGGGAATTCGAAGGAGTCTTCTCCCGGCTGTTCCCCGGCGGCGAGGGGCGGCTGGTGCTGACCGACCCCGACAACATGCTCACCACGGGCGTGGACGTCGAGGCGCGTCCGCCGGGGAAGAAGGTCAAGCGGCTGTCGCTGCTCTCGGGCGGTGAGCGGTCGCTGACCGCGGTGGCGCTGCTGGTGTCGATCTTCAAGGCGCGGCCGAGCCCGTTCTACGTCATGGACGAGGTCGAGGCCGCTCTCGACGACACCAACCTCCAGCGGCTCATCCGGATCATGCAGGAGCTGCAGGAGGCCTCGCAGCTGATCGTGATCACGCACCAGAAGCGCACCATGGAGGTCGCCGACGCGCTCTACGGCGTCTCCATGCAGGGCGACGGCGTGTCCAAGGTCATCAGCCAGCGCCTCAGCCGGGCGACCTGACGGGCGCCCGGTCCCCCGGGCTCTTTGGCTTCACATTGTGAACTCAAGCTCGCCGTACCTGTGCATGCATCCTGCGAAATTTGTGACCATTTCGCGACCCATCCCCTCTCTTGACTTCAGAACTTGAAGACATAGTCTCAACGTCATCGTATGTACCTTCAGGTACCTTCAGGTGGACCTGGAAGGGCTGACCCCCACCCGGCGACGATGCCGGTGGCCCGAGGAGTTACACGTGACCAGCGCAGCGCAGGCACAGAAGTCAGGAGCCGGTACGGCTCGCCCCGAGCATCTCGGGCACGTCGTCTTCATCGCGGCGTCGGCCGCCATGGGCGGTTTCCTCTTCGGCTACGACAGCTCCGTGATCAACGGCGCCGTCGAGGCCATCCGCGACCGCTACGACATCGGTTCGGCCGCCCTCGCGCAGGTCATCGCGATCGCGCTGATCGGCTGCGCCATCGGTGCCGCCACCGCCGGCCGCGTGGCCGACCGCATCGGCCGCATCCGGTGCATGCAGATCGCCGCGGTTCTGTTCACCGTCAGCGCCATCGGCTCCGCCCTCCCCTTCTCCCTCTACGACCTCGCCTTCTGGCGGGTCGTCGGCGGCATAGCCATCGGTATGGCCTCCGTCATCGGCCCGGCCTACATCGCCGAGGTCGCCCCGCCCGCCTACCGCGGCCGGCTCGGCTCCTTCCAGCAGGCCGCGATCGTCATCGGCATCGCCGTGTCGCAGCTGGTCAACTGGGGCATCCTGAACGCCGCCGGCGGCGACCAGCGCGGCGAACTGCTGGGCCTGGAGGCCTGGCAGCTCATGCTCGGTGTCATGGTCGTCCCGGCCGTGCTCTACGGGCTGCTCTCCTTCGCCATTCCCGAGTCCCCCCGCTACCTGATCTCCGTCGGCAAGCACGAGCGCGCCCGGAAGATCCTCGGTGAGGTCGAGGGCCAGGGCATCGACCTGGACGCGCGCGTCACCGAGATCGAGTCGGCGATGCGCAGCGAGGAGAAGTCCCGCTTCAAGGACCTGCTCGGCGGCAGCTTCTTCTTCAAGCCGATCGTCTGGGTCGGTATCGGCCTGTCGGTCTTCCAGCAGTTCGTCGGCATCAACGTCGCGTTCTACTACTCCTCGACGCTGTGGCAGTCGGTCGGCGTCGACCCGACGGACTCGTTCCTCTACTCCTTCACCACGTCGATCATCAACATCGTCGGCACCGTCATCGCGATGATCTTCGTCGACCGCATCGGCCGCAGGCCGCTCGCGATCATCGGCTCCGTCGGCATGGTGATCGGCCTCGCGCTGGAGGCCTGGGCGTTCTCCTTCGACCTCGTCGACGGCAAACTCCCCGCCACCCAGGGCTGGGTCGCGCTGATCGCCGCCCACGTGTTCGTCCTCTTCTTCGCCCTGTCGTGGGGTGTGGTCGTCTGGGTCATGCTCGGCGAGATGTTCCCCAACCGGATCCGCGCCGCCGCCCTGGGCGTGGCCGCCGCCGCGCAGTGGATCGCCAACTGGGCCATCACCGCGAGCTTCCCCTCGCTGGCCGACTGGAACCTGTCGACGACCTACGTGATCTACACGTTCTTCGCCGCGCTCTCCATCCCGTTCGTCCTGAAGTTCGTCAAGGAGACGAAGGGCAAGGCCCTGGAGGAAATGGGCTGACCGCGGCCGCGAGGCCGGTGCCGACGGGCCCCCTCAGGGCCGGCCCGTCCCATGAACCGAGGAGAAGGGTTCAAGTCCCCGCTGCCCCTCTCCTCGTACCCCCGCCGCCCCGCTCCGGACCTCGTCCGGGCCGGGGCGGCGGTGTGCCGTACACCGGCCGCACTTCTGGGGCCGGAGCCGGCAGGCGCGGTCCGCCTGCCGGGACGAGCTCGGCGGGGGAGGCGTCCGGAGCGACCGGGGCGACCGGGGCGACCGGGGCGACCGGGGCGACCGGGGCGAAACGTGCGACCGTGACGGGCACGGCCTCGCCCCCCTCCACCGCGCCCCGGGCGGCACGGACCGTGTCGTGCGGGCCGCCATCGGCGCGACCGGGAGGCCCATGGCTGATACTGGGGCTGTTATGGACATCGTCATCCTTGCTGTAGTCATCGCCGTGGTCGTGGTCGGCGCGCTCGGCGGGCTCATCGTCGGCAGCCGCCGCAAGAAGCAGCTGCCCCCGCCGCCGCCCGCCGCCCCCGACATCACCGCCCCCCCGGCCGAGCCGCACGTCGGCGACGAGGCCGAGACGCCGCGGGAGGAACCGCGGCGCACCGTAGAGGAGGTTGATCTTCCGGACGGCTCCACCCCGGTCGTCGTCGAGGAGCCGCCCACCGAGGCGCCCGCGATCGAGATCCCGGAGCCCACCGCCGGCCGGCTCGTCCGGCTGCGCGCCCGTCTCTCCCGCTCGCAGAACGTGCTCGGCAAGGGCCTGCTCACACTGCTGTCCCGCGAGCACCTCGACGAGGACACCTGGGAGGAGATCGAGGACACGCTGCTCACCTCCGACATCGGTGTGCAGCCCACCCAGGAGCTGGTCGAGCGGCTGCGCGAGCGCGTGAAGGTGCTCGGCACGCGCACCCCCGCGGAGCTGCGCGGACTGCTCCGCGAGGAGCTGATCGCCCTGGTCGACCCCAGCATGGACCGCACCGTGCGCACCGAGAACGGGACCGGCGGTCCGGGCATCGTGATGGTCGTCGGGGTCAACGGCACCGGCAAGACCACCACCACCGGCAAGCTCGCCCGGGTGCTGGTCGCGGACGGCAACACCGTCGTCCTCGGCGCCGCGGACACCTTCCGCGCCGCCGCCGCCGATCAGCTCGAGACCTGGGGCGAGCGGGTCGGCGCCCACACCGTACGCGGCCCCGAGGGCGGCGACCCGGCCTCCGTCGCGTTCGACGCGGTCAAGGAGGGCAAGGAGATGGCCGCGAACGTCGTGCTCATCGACACCGCCGGCCGGCTGCACACCAAGACCGGCCTCATGGACGAGCTCGGCAAGGTCAAGCGGGTCGTGGAGAAGCACGCCCCGCTGGACGAGGTGCTCCTCGTGCTCGACGCCACCACCGGCCAGAACGGCCTGGTCCAGGCCCGGGTCTTCGCCGAGGTCGTCAACATCACCGGCATCGTGCTCACCAAGCTCGACGGCACGGCCAAGGGCGGCATCGTGGTCGCCGTCCAGCGCGAACTGGGCGTCCCGGTCAAGCTGATCGGTCTCGGCGAGGGCGCGGACGACCTGGCGCCGTTCGAGCCGGATGCGTTCGTGGACGCGCTCATCGGGGAGTGAGACCCCGGGGCGGCCGGCCGGACCGGACCGCCACGGAAAAGCGAAGAAGCGCCCGCTTCCGGAACCCGGAAACGGGCGCTTCGCCGTTCACCGCCCCCGAACCCGGTCACCGCTGCCGGAACCGGCCGGTACGCCTGTACCGACGCTCATGTCTGCGACCGGTGCACCACATACGCCAGCGTGCCCAGCACCAGGCGGGCCTCCGGCGGCCGGGGCGCCGAGTCGAGGGCGGGGGAGCGGAGCCAGCGCACCGGGCCGCGACCGCCCCGGTCGGACGACGGAGCCGTGATGTGCGTACCGGGGCCGAGGCCGTGCAGGTCGAGGGCGGCCGGGTCGTCCCAGCCCATGCGGTAGAGCAGCTCGGGCAGTGCGGCGGCGGCCCCGGGGGCGACGAAGAACTGGGCACGGCCGTCAGGGGTGGCGGCGACGGGGCCGACGGGCAGGCCCATGCGCTCGAGCCGGGCCAGCGCGCGGCACCCGGCGGGCTCGGCCACCTCGATCACGTCGAACGCCCGTCCGACCGGGAGCATCATCGCGGCGCCCGGATACTCGGCCCAGATCTCCGACACGTCGTCCAGCGGGGACCCGGCGGGGATCTCCGGTGCGAAGTCCAGCGGATGCGCACCCGGCGCCCGGCATCCCGCCCGGCCGCAGGAGCAGGTGCCGGCGGCGGCGCGGGCACCCGGCACCACGTCCCAGCCCCACAGCCCGGTGTACTCCGCCACGGCGGTGCCCCCCGGCCCGCGGCTCCGGCGGCGCGAGCCGGACCGGATGTCACGGATGCCCCGGCTGATACCGATCGTGAAGCCCATGCCCCCTCCAACGGGTCCGGCGCACCGGCGGTTACGCAGTGGGCGCGACGCGTGACTCTCTGTTTTCGACTTCCCCGTGCGGTCCTGTTCAGTCGGCGCTTCGAAGCACCATGGGTGGTGCGCACAACGGTGCGCGCCCCCGTGTGCGTCGTCGCACCCACTCTTGGCCGTCCCGTGTCAAGTGAAGCGCGGGGCGGCCACGGTGAGTTCATCCGATGGGGTGGCGAATGGTGGCGATTACGGGTTCGCCATGGCTGGACGGGTGATCGTGGGACTACGTTGTGTGCACGGTTCCTCGGGGCACATGCACCCACGGGTATGCCGGAGGCAACTCGGCTTCCCGTTCGAAGAGTGGGAACCGCCGGACGGCGGTACCGACAACCGGCATTCTGATAGGGCTTGGCGCACTCAGCGGCAAGTGGTTTTCAGGGAATGGGGGCGTTCCAGTGAGCGGCAACGGCGGTGGCGGGACGAACGCTGCGAGTACGCAAAAGCGTCCGAACGAGCTGCTCGCCTCGTGGTTCGTCCGCAGCGGCTGGTCCAAGGGCGAGCTCGCCCGCCAGGTCAACCGCCGGGCCCGCCGGCTGGGGGCCAGCCACATCTCCACCGACACCTCGCGGGTACGCCGCTGGCTGGACGGCGAGAATCCGCGCGAGCCCATCCCCCGGATCCTCTCCGAGCTGTTCTCCGAGCGCTTCGGTGTCGTCGTCTCCGTCGAGGACCTGGGCCTGCGCACCATCCGGCCCTCGCCCTCCGCGACCGGCGTCGACCTGCCCTGGACGGGCCCGCAGACCGTGGCCCTGCTCAGCGAGTTCTCGCGCAGCGACCTGATGCTCGCGCGGCGCGGCTTCCTCGGGAGCTCGCTGGCCCTCTCCGCGGGCCCGTCCCTCATCGAGCCGATGCAGCGCTGGCTCGTCCCCTCCCCGTCCGCGGCGCAGTCCCGCCCGGAGCCCGAGCCGGCCACCGTCGGCCGCGCGCGCGGCCGGTTGTCCCAGCCCGAGCTGGACCTGCTGGAGACCACCACCGTGATGTTCCGGCAGTGGGACGCCCAGTGCGGTGGCGGCCTGCGCCGCAAGGCGGTCGTCGGGCAGCTGCACGAGGTGACGGACCTGCTCCAGGACCCCCAGCCCGACCCGATCCGGCGGCGCCTGTTCAAGGTCGCCGCCGAACTCGCCGAACTGGCCGGCTGGATGTCGTACGACGTCGGGCTGCAGCCCACCGCGCAGAAGTACCACGTCCTCGCCCTCCACGCGGCGAAGGAGGCCGGGGACCGGCCGCTCGGCTCGTACATCCTGTCGAATCTGAGCCGGCAGATGATCCACCTCGGCCGGCCCGAGGACGCCCTGGAGCTCATCCATCTCGCGCAGTACGGCAGCCGTGACTGCGCGAGCCCCCGCACCCAGTCGATGCTGTATGCGATGGAGGCCCGCGCCTACGCCAACATGGGCCAGCCCGGCCGGTGCAAGCGCGCGGTCAGGATGGCCGAGGACACCTTCGCCGAGGCCGACGAGTGGGACGAGCCGGACCCCGACTGGATCCGCTTCTTCTCCGAGGCCGAGCTGTACGGCGAGAACTCGCACTCCTTCCGCGACCTCGCCTACGTGGCGGGCCGCAGCCCCACCTACGCCTCGCTCGCCGAGCCGCTGATGCAGCGGGCCGTCGAGCTGTTCGCCGCGGAGGCGGGGCGGCACCAGCGGTCGTACGCCCTCAACCTGATCGGCATGGCCACCGTGCATCTGCTCCAGCGTGAACCCGAGCAGGGAGCGGTTCTCGCCACCGACGCCATCAAGGCGGCCAAGAAGGTCCGCTCCGAGCGCGTCAACACTCGTATCCGAAAGACGGTCGACACGGCCGTCCGCGACTTCGGCGACCGGGCCGAGGTCGTCGACCTCACCGAGCGGCTCGCCATCGAACTGCCGGAGACCGCCGAAGCGGTCTGACGCCCGGAGGGACCCCGAGGAGTCCTCCGGAAGAACCCCGAAAAGAACCTCGGAGATCTTCAGGAATCCCGGGGAACCCCGGGAAAACCCAGAACCCCGGCCGCGGCCGGCCCTCCCGAACTGCCCGACTCGGCTCCCCCATGCCAGGTCATCGGAAGGCCCGCCGCGGCCGGCTTCCTGTTTGTGCGCCTGAGCCGGCACCGCTCTCGCGGACCCGGGCGCTCGCCGTCGTGGTTCCTCGACCGACGGCCGCGGGGCCCTGTGGCGAAGATTGCGTCACGATAACGATCGGCACTTCCCGCATCCGGCAGTTCATCGACGCGTAACACACCGTGTGCCTTCGTCACGGCGGCGAAACAGCGAGGGGCTCCCACCGAAACGGTGCTGCGCGAATCTCATGGCGCAGAACCGGCCCACCCCTCACCACCCGCTCAGGCTTCGCCCGCACGGGGCCGTACCAACGACGAGGAGACGCCGATGGCACCAGCCATCACCCTTGCCGCAGAAGCGCCCACGCTCTCTGCCGCCAACACAGGGTTCATGCTCATCTGTACCGCTCTGGTGATGCTCATGACGCCGGGCCTGGCCTTCTTCTACGGAGGCATGGTCCGGGTCAAGAGCACCCTGAACATGCTGATGATGAGTTTCATCAGCCTGGGAATCGTCACCATTCTGTGGGTGCTGTACGGCTTCTCCATGGCGTTCGGCACCGACTCCGGCGGCGTCGTCGGCTGGAACTCCGACTGGGTCGGCCTCAGCGACGTCGGCCTGACCGAACTGTGGGACGGCTACACCATCCCCGTCTTCGTCTTCCTGGTCTTCCAGCTGATGTTCGCCGTCCTCACACCCGCCCTGATCAGCGGTGCGCTCGCGGACCGCGTGAAGTTCACCGCGTGGGCGCTGTTCATCGCGCTGTGGGCCACCGTCGTCTACTTCCCGGTCGCCCACTGGGTCTGGGGCTCCGGCGGCTGGGCCTTCGAACTGGGCGTCATCGACTTCGCCGGCGGTACGGCCGTCCACATCAACGCGGGTGCCGCCGCACTCGGCGTCATCCTGGTGATCGGCAAGCGGATCGGCTTCAAGAAGGACCCGATGCGCCCGCACAGCCTGCCGCTGGTCATGCTCGGCGCCGCGCTGCTGTGGTTCGGCTGGTTCGGCTTCAACGCCGGTTCCTGGCTCGGCAACGACGACGGCGTCGGCGCGCTGATGTTCGTCAACACCCAGATCGCCGCCGCCGCCGCGGTCCTCGGCTGGCTCGCCTACGAGAAGATCCGCCACGGCGCGTTCACCACGCTCGGCGCCGCCTCCGGCGCGGTCGCGGGCCTGGTCGCCATCACCCCCGCCGGCGGCGCGGTCACCCCGCTCGGCGCGATCGCCGTCGGCGCCGTCTCCGGTGTGCTGTGCGCCATGGCCGTCGGCCTGAAGTACCGGTTCGGCTACGACGACTCCCTGGACGTCGTCGGCGTCCACCTCGTCGGCGGCATCATCGGCTCCCTCCTCGTCGGCTTCTTCGCCAGCGGCAAGGGCCAGTCCGAGGTCGAGGGCCTCTTCTACGGCGGTGGCCTCGACCAGTTCTGGAAGCAGTGCGCCGGTGTCTTCGGTGTCCTCGCCTACTCCCTGGTCGTCTCCGCGGTCCTCGCCTTCCTCCTCGACAAGACCATCGGTATGCGAGTCTCCGAGGACGACGAGGTGGCCGGCATCGACCAGGCCGAGCACGCCGAGACCGCCTACGACTACAGCGGTGCCGGCGGCGGTGCCCGCAACACCGCCACGGCGCCCGCAGCCCAGGCCGAGAGCAAGAAGGTGGACGCATGAAGCTCATCACCGCCGTCGTCAAGCCGCACCGGCTCGACGAGATCAAGGAGGCCCTGCAGGCCTTCGGGGTACACGGCCTGACGGTCACCGAGGCCAGCGGCTACGGCCGCCAGCGCGGCCACACCGAGGTCTACCGCGGTGCCGAGTACACCGTCGACCTGGTCCCCAAGATCCGCATCGAGGTGCTGGTCGAGGACGACGACGCCGAGCAGCTGATCGATGTCGTCGTCAAGGCGGCCCGCACCGGCAAGATCGGTGACGGCAAGGTCTGGTCGATCCCGGTCGACACGGCCGTACGGGTCCGGACCGGCGAACGCGGCCCGGAAGCGCTCTGAGACAGACCGACGGAACAGGAGTCGCCGGGTGACGAGCACCGACACGCACGACGAGACACAGGACTCGGGACCCAGCGGCTACGCGGCGGCCCGGCTGCACCTCCTCACCGAGGGGACGCGGTCCGGGCCGCCGCGCCGTGCCGCCCTCGCCCGGCTCACGGACGACTGGCTCACCGGACTGTTCGCCGCGGGCACCGGACAACTGCGCGGCACCTCCCTGATCGCGGTCGGCGGTTACGGGCGCGGCGAACTGTCCCCGCGCAGCGACCTCGACCTGCTCCTGCTGCACGACGGCAGCGCTCCCGGGGCCGTCGCCGCCCTCGCCGACCGGCTCTGGTACCCCGTGTGGGACCTGGGCATCGCCCTGGACCACTCCGTACGCACCCTGGCGGAGGCCCGCCGCACCGCCGGTGAGGACCTCAAGGTCCAGCTGGGCCTCCTGGACGCCCGGCACATCGCCGGGGACCTCGGACTCACCGCCGCCCTGCGCACCGCCGTCCTGGCCGACTGGCGCAACCAGGCCCCCAAACGCCTCCCCCAGCTCCAGGAGCTCTGCGCCGAACGCGCCGAACGGCAGGGCGAGCTGCAGTACCTCCTGGAACCCGACCTCAAGGAGGCCCGCGGCGGACTGCGCGACGCCACCGTGCTGCGCGCCGTCGCCGCCTCCTGGCTCGCCGACGCCCCGCGCGAGGGACTCGCCGACGCCCGCCGCCGGCTCCTCGACGTACGGGACGCGCTGCACCTGACGACCGGCCGCGCCACCGACCGGCTCGCGCTCCAGGAACAGGACCAGGTCGCCGCCGAACTCGGCCTGCTCGACGCCGACACCCTGCTGCGCCAGGTGTACGAAGCCGCCCGGGGCATCGCGTACGCCGGTGACGTCACCTGGCGCGAAGTCGGCCGCGTGCTGCGCTCCCGGGCCATGCGGCCGCGGCTGCGCGCCATCATCGGCGGCGGAAAACAGAACGCCGAGCGCTCGCCGCTGGCCGAGGGCGTCGTCGAGCAGGACGGCGAGGCGGTCCTCGCCCGTGCCGCCCGCCCCGAACGCGACCCCGTCCTCCCGCTGCGTGCCGCGGCCGCCGCCGCACAGGCCGGACTCCCGCTGTCGCTCCACGCCGTCCGGCGCCTCGCCGCCACCGTGCGCCCACTGCCCGCACCCTGGCCCGCCGAGGCCCGCGAACAGCTGGTGACCCTGCTGGGCGCCGGCCGTCCCACCGTCGACGTCTGGGAAGCACTGGAGGCGGAAGGCCTGATCACGCGGCTGCTGCCGGACTGGGAGCGGGTCCGCTGCCGCCCGCAGCGCAACGCGGTGCACATCTGGACCGTCGACCGGCACCTCATCGAGACGGCGGTCCGCGCCAGCGCCTTCACCCGGCGCGTGCACCGCCCCGACCTGCTCCTGGTCGCCGCGCTGCTGCACGACATCGGCAAGGGCTGGCCCGGCGACCACTCCGTGGTGGGCGAGACCATCGTCCGGGACATGGCCGCGCGGATCGGCTTCGACCGCGCCGACGCGGGCGTCCTCGCCACCCTCGTACGCCACCACCTGCTGCTCGTCGAGACGGCCACCCGCCGCGACCTCGACGACCCGGCCACGGTGCGCGCGGTCGCCGACGCCGTCGGCACCCAGGGCACCCTGGAGCTGCTGCACGCCCTGACCGAGGCGGACGCACTGGCCACCGGACCGGCCGCCTGGTCGGTCTGGCGCGCCTCACTCGTCGCCGACCTGGTCAAACGCGTCTCGGCGGTGCTGGCCGGGGACCCGCTGGAGGAACCCGAGGCCGCCGCGCCCACCACTCAGCAGGAACGGCTCGCCCTCGAGGCGATCACCACCGGCGGCCCGGTGCTGTCCCTGCGCGCCCAGACCGAACCGCCGGCCGAACCGGAACCGGCCTCGGCCGACGAGCCGGAACCCCTCGGCGTGGAACTGCTGATCGCCGTACCCGACCAGGCGGGCGTGCTCCCCGCGGTCGCCGGTGTGCTGGCCCTGCACCGCCTGACCGTCCGCACCGCCGAGCTGCGCACCCTCGAACTGCCGGAGGGCGTCGAGGGATCCGTCCTGCTGCTCGACTGGCGGGTCGCCGCCGAGTACGGCTCGCTGCCCCAGGCCGCCCGCCTGCGCGCCGACCTCGTCCGCGCCCTGGACGGCACCCTGAACATCGCCGGCCGCCTCGCCGAACGCGACGCCGCCTACCCGCGCCGCCGGGGCGTGGTCCCGCCCCCGGCCCGGGTGACGGTCGCCCCGGCCGCCTCCCGCCTGGCCACCGTGATCGAGGTCCGGGCGCAGGACGCGCCGGGGCTGCTGTTCCGGATCGGGCAGGCGCTGGAGGACGCGGCCGTACGCGTACGCAGCGCCCACGCGAGCACACTGGGCGCGAACGCCGTGGACGCCTTCTACGTGACCTGGCCGAACGGCTCGCCCCTCCCGGGCGAGGAGGCTGCGGCGGTGGCCCGAGGATTGGAGGAGACATTGCGGGCGTGACCTTGTGGCCGTTCCATGCGTCGACCGGGTGTGCCCCCCGCCGGTGCGGGGACGGTCCGATCGTGAACGACGAGTTCATCACGATCCTCGGTTGCTCCCCGCCGGCGCGGGGACCCGTCCCCGTCCACTGGCTGCAGCGGGCGGGGGCGATTTGCTTGCCGGGCCGGATACCCTGGAGGGCAGCCCAGTTCCGCCCCCGACCTCGAGGACCGACGCCGCCGTGTTCGATACTCTCTCCGACCGCCTCAGCGCGACCTTCAAAAACCTCCGCGGAAAAGGCCGGCTGAGCGAAGCGGACATCGACGCCACGGCGCGCGAGATCCGTATCGCCCTCCTCGAAGCGGACGTGGCCCTGCCGGTCGTCCGGGCGTTCGTCAAGAACGTCAAGGAGCGGGCGCTCGGCGCCGAGGTCTCCAAGGCCCTGAACCCGGCACAACAGTTCATCAAGATCGTCAACGACGAGCTGGTGGGCATCCTCGGCGGCGAGACCCGTCGCCTGCGGTTCGCCAAGCAGCCGCCGACCGTGATCATGCTGGCCGGTCTGCAGGGTGCCGGTAAGACCACGCTCGCGGGCAAGCTCGGCCGCTGGCTCAAGGAGCAGGGCCACTCGCCGCTCCTGGTCGCCTGTGACCTCCAGCGCCCCAACGCCGTCAACCAGCTCAGCGTCGTCGCCGAGCGCGCCGGCGTCGCCGTCTACGCGCCCGAACCGGGCAACGGAGTGGGCGACCCGGTCAAGGTCGCCAAGGACTCCATCGAGTTCGCCAAGTCCAAGGTCCACGACATCGTCATCGTGGACACCGCCGGCCGCCTGGGCATCGACCAGGAGCTGATGCGGCAGGCCGCGGACATCAGGGACGCGGTCTCGCCCGACGAGATCCTCTTCGTCGTCGACGCGATGATCGGCCAGGACGCCGTCAACACCGCCGAGGCCTTCCGCGACGGCGTCGGCTTCGACGGCGTGGTGCTCTCCAAGCTCGACGGCGACGCCCGCGGTGGTGCGGCCCTGTCGATCGCCTCGGTGACCGGCAAGCCGATCATGTTCGCGTCGAACGGCGAGAAGCTCGACGAGTTCGACGCCTTCCACCCCGACCGGATGGCCTCCCGCATCCTCGACATGGGTGACCTGCTCACCCTGATCGAGCAGGCGGAGAAGACGTTCAGCCAGGACGAGGCCGAGAAGATGGCCTCCAAGCTGGCGTCGAAGAAGGGCCAGGACTTCACCCTGGACGACTTCCTGGCCCAGATGGAGCAGGTCAGGAAGATGGGCAGCATCTCGAAGCTGCTCGGCATGCTCCCAGGCATGGGACAGATCAAGGACCAGATCAACAACCTCGACGAGCGGGACGTCGACCGCACGGCCGCGATCATCAAGTCGATGACCCCGGCCGAGCGCCAGGACGCGTCGATCATCAACGGCTCCCGCCGCGCCCGTATCGCCAAGGGCTCCGGCGTCGAGGTCAGCGCGGTGAAGAACCTCGTCGAGCGCTTCTTCGAGGCCCGCAAGATGATGTCCCGCATGGCCCAGGGCGGCGGCATGCCGGGGATGCCCGGGATGCCGGGCATGGGCGGCGGTCCCGGCCGGACGAAGAAGAAGCAGAAGCAGGCCAAGGGCAAGCAGCGCTCCGGCAACCCCATGAAGCGCAAGCAGCAGGAGGAGGAGGCCGCCCAGCGCCGCGCCGCCGCGGCCGAGGGGGGCAACGCCTTCGGTCTGCCGCAGCAGGGCGGCCAGGACTTCGAGCTGCCGGACGAGTTCAAGAAGTTCATGGGCTGACCGCTCCGGGGCCGGCGGCCCTTCCCTCGTCACGGGGGCACCTCTTCGGCAAGGGGTGCCCCGTGGCGTAGGTGCGCGGTGTCCGTGACGGCGTCAGGGTGTCCGGGCGATCAGATACCGGAAGACGTTCGGCATCCACACCGTCCCGTCCTGCCGTTCGTAGGGATGCAGCGCCTCGGCGATTTCCTTGTCCACCTGGATCCGGTCCGTCGCCGCGATCGCCGGATCGAACAGTCCCGTCGACAGCAGACCCCGTACGGCGCTGTCCACGTCGGCGTATCCGAAGGGGCAGGCCACCCGCCCCGAGCCGTCCGGCTGGAGGCCCGCCCGCCGGGCGACGTCCTCCAGGTCGTCGCGGTGCGCGGGGCGCCAGGTTCCCGTGCCGTGCAGCGGCTCCGCCGGCCCGGTGGCCACCCGGAGCACGGACGCCGTGGCGCAGCGCTCCGGCGGACCCCAGCCGGCGAGCACCACGGCCGCTCCGCGACCGGCGAGCGGAACCGCCTCGGCGAGCTGTTCGCTCAGTCCGTCCGCGTCCCCCGCGAGGCATCCGATGGGTTCGAAGGCGGTCACCACGGTGTACACGGGGCTGTTCCCGCCGGCCGCGCCCGTACCGGAAGCCGCCGTGTCCGCCGTGCCCCCGCGGACCGTGTCCCCGGGGGAGCCGTCCACGATCCGGGCGTCCGCACGGGCACGTGCGTCCCGCCCGGTGGGCAGCAGCCGCTCGCGCGCGACGGCCAGCCGGTCCGACGAGGTGTCGACACCGGTGACCGCGGCGCCCCGGGAGGCGGCCATCAGCAGGGCGAGTCCCGAACCGCAGCCGAGGCCGAGCAGCCGCGTCCCGGACCCCACGTCCAATCGCTCGTGGACGGCCTCGTAGAGCGGTACGAGCATCCTCTCCTGTATCTCGGACCAGTCACGCGCGCGTGCCCGCCGGTCCACGCGAGGGCCGTGGCCTGTGCGAGGAAGGTGCTGCCGCACGAGCGTAGGTGTCATAGGTGAGCGCCCCAATCAGCCGAGAGTTGCCGCGCCGCCCGATCGCCTCGCCCCCGCGCGGCGCGCTCGCACTACCCCCGTCATGCCAGGAAACTCCGCCCTCGACCCGGCGTCCAGTGGAGCGGGGCGATGGCTTGGGAGTTGCTCGTGCCAGTGGCAAGAATTCACATTCCGGTAATCCGGGGGAGACCGGATGGTTCCGGCCAAGGTCCACAAACCGGTGATCACGGACGGGCCCGGAGCGGGCGCCGGGAGGGGAGGGCGGAAGGGGCGGACGGCCCGGTGCCGGGTGCCGGCCGCGGACGGGGTAACGTCGTGACCCCGGCACGCGCCCGCGGAGCCGGGGCCGGAACCGCTCCGTCGGGAGTGCGGCCGAAACGCCTCTTGCGCATCCGCGGGTCACGGGAGAACCGGCGCGCGGACACCGCGTACGCGCCGGACCGGGGGGCCGTGTACGTCAGCCTACGCACCACCTTGAGGTGAGCTGTGAGGCTTCTCCGCAGATCAGCGCACCCGCCCTCGTCGGGACGCATGAGCGCATACTGACGGGTAAGGGCAAATTATTTGGGATGCCCCGGAATCGGAACACAGAGGCACCCCGGCTCGTTGTCATTACGTGAGCACGACACAGACACCACCTGTACTCGCCGCAGAACTGGCGCAGGCGTGGGCCGATATTCAGCGGTACCACCCCGAGCTGCCCGATCTTGCCGCGCCCGAGTCCCTGATCGGGGAGTCGTCGTCCGCGTGCGGTCACGAGCTCTCCTTCGAGCGACTGCTGCACGAGGCAGTCCATGGCATCGCCGCCGCACGCGGCGTACGCGACACTTCCCGCGCAGGCCGCTACCACAACCGCAGATTCCTCGCGATCGCCGAGGAGCTGGGCCTGGACCATCCCGACGAGCCGCATCCCAGCAGCGGCTTCTCGCTGGTCTCCCTCACCCCGGAGGCGAAGCGCCGCTACCGTCCCACGATCGAGCGCCTCCAGCGCGCACTGAAGGCGCACTCCGCCGCGACCGCGGGCGACACCGCCCGCAGTTTCCGCGGTCCGGCGGCGCGTCATGGCTCGTCCGGCGGTGGTGTGCGCGTCAAGGCCGTCTGCGACTGCGGCCGCAACGTACGGGTCGTCCCGTCGGTCCTGGCGCAGGCCCCCATCGTCTGCGGCGGCTGCGGCAAGCCGTTCCGGATCCGCGAGGGGGTGGCCGCGGCCGCGGGCTGACAGCAATCGGCACCTCGTGGGTGCCGGACGCACGTCAGACGCGCGGATGCCGTCCACTCCCACGCATCCGTGGCAGTCGTGCCGGCACCCGGCGCGGCGGCACGGTCGCCGTCGCGCCGCGTGCCGGCGAAGCGTGCCTCGCTGCGGCCTGCCGCACCCCGCGGTCCCCGGGGCCCCGCGGGATGTGGCAGAATAGCCAGCTGTACTCGACGGCCGTACAGGAACCCTCTCTCCTCCGGCTGACGCGTCCATCGGGCACTCGGGTACCGCAACCCCACGCGGCCATCTCGCCGTGCCCAACCACGTCAAAATCCAGGAGAACCCACTCCCGTGGCAGTCAAGATCAAGCTGAAGCGTCTGGGCAAGATCCGTTCGCCTCACTACCGCATCGTCGTCGCCGACTCCCGTACCCGCCGTGACGGCCGGGCCATCGAGGAGATCGGCAAGTACCACCCGACGTACAACCCGTCGGTGATGGAGGTCGACGGTGAGCGTGTGGCGTACTGGCTCGGCGTCGGCGCCCAGCCGACCGAGCCCGTGCTCGCCATCCTGAAGAAGACCGGCGACTGGCAGAAGTTCAAGGGCGAGCCCGCCCCGGCTCCGCTGCTCCAGCAGGCCGAGAAGGCCGCCCGCCCGTCGTTCGAGGCACTCGGTGGCGAGGACGAGGGCAAGGGTGAAGCCATCACCCAGAAGAAGAAGACTGAGAAGAAGGACGAGGCCCCGGCCGAGTCCGCGTCGACCGAGGCCTGAGCATGCTCGAGGAGGCTCTCGAGCACCTCGTGAAGGGCATCGTCGACCATCCTGACGATGTGCAGGTCGCCTCGCGCGACCTGCGCCGCGGGCGTGTGCTCGAGGTCCGGGTCCACCCGGACGACCTCGGCAAGGTGATCGGCCGCAACGGCCGCACCGCACGCGCCCTGCGCACCGTCGTGGGCGCCATCGGCGGCCGCGGTGTCCGTGTCGACCTCGTCGACGTGGACCACGTCCGCTGACGCTCAGCGCAACCGGCTCGGGCCGGGGAGGGCCTCAGGGCCGTCCCCGGCCCGTCGTCGTACGACAGGAGATCAAGCACAGTGCAGCTGGTAGTCGCTCGCATCGGCCGTGCCCACGGCATCAAGGGCGAGGTCACCGTGGAGGTCCGCACCGACGAGCCGGAGCTGAGGCTCGGGCCCGGTGCCGTCCTGGCCACCGATCCCGCCTCCACCGGACCGCTCACCATCGAGACCGGCCGGGTGCACAGCGGCCGCCTCCTGCTGCGCTTCGAGGGCGTCCGTGACCGCACCGGCGCCGAGGCGCTGCGCAACACCCTCCTCATCGCCGAGATCGACCCGGACGAGCAGCCCGAGGACGAGGACGAGTACTACGACCACCAGCTGATCGACCTCGACGTCGTCACCCGGGACGGGCAGCCGGTGGGCCGGATCACCGAGATCGCCCACCTGCCGACGCAGGACCTCTTCGTGGTGGAGCGGCCCGACGGCGGCGAGGTGCTCGTACCGTTCGTGGAGCAGATCGTCACCGAGATCGACCTCGAGGAACAGCGCGCGGTCATCGACCCGCCGCCGGGCCTCATCGACGACCGGGCCGAGATCGCCTCCTCGCGGGACGAGACCGTCCCCCCGGAGGACGAGACCGCCGCCTCGCGGGACGAGGTCTGATGCGGCTCGACGTCGTCACCATCTTCCCCGAGTACCTCGAACCGCTGAACGTCTCCCTCGTCGGCAAGGCGCGCGCGCGTGGACAGCTGAACGTCCAGGTGCACGACCTCCGCTTCTGGACCCACGACCGGCACAACACCGTCGACGACACCCCGTACGGCGGCGGCCCCGGCATGGTCATGAAGACCGAACCGTGGGGCGAGGCGCTCGACGAGATCCTGGCGGACGGCTACGAGGCCGGTGCGCACGCGCCCGCCCTGATCGTCCCCACCCCCAGCGGCCGCCCCTTCACCCAGGAACTCGCCGTCCGCCTCTCCGAGCGCCCCTGGCTGATCTTCACCCCGGCCCGCTACGAGGGCATCGACCGGCGCGTCGTCGACGAGTACGCGACCCGCATGCCGGTGTACGAGGTGTCCATCGGGGACTACGTCCTGGCCGGCGGCGAGGCGGCCGTCCTCGTCGTCACCGAGGCCGTGGCCCGGCTGCTGCCCGGCGTCCTGGGCAACGCCGAGTCCCACCGGGACGACTCCTTCGCCCCGGGCGCCATGGCCGGCCTCCTGGAAGGCCCCGTGCACACCAAGCCGCCCGTCTGGCGCGGCCGGGGCATTCCCGAGGTGCTGCTCAGCGGCCACCACGGGAAGATCGCCCGCTGGCGGCGCGACGAGGCGCTGAGGCGCACCACGGCCAACCGGCCCGACCTCATCGAGGGCTGCGATCCCAAGGCCTTCGACAAGAAGGACCGCGAGATGCTCTCCATCCTGGGCTGGGAGCCGGACCCGGCCGGGGAGGCGTACGGCCGATTTTGGCGCAGGACCGGCGACGTGGAAGAATGAGCCGCTGTTGTGCGTCGTCCGGCGTGCGCCCCTGCCGCAGGGGGACACGACGCCCGCCCCGAACCGCACACCCCGATCCGAACCCCTATTGCCGTTGATGACCTGCGGCATCAGCGAAGAAAGCAGACGAAATGTCTCACCTGCTCGACTCCGTCGACTCCGCGTCGCTGCGCAGCGACCTCCCGAACTTCCGTCCCGGTGACACCGTCAACGTCCACGTGCGCGTCATCGAGGGCAGCCGCTCCCGTGTGCAGCAGTTCAAGGGCGTGGTGATCCGTCGCCAGGGTGCCGGCGTGCGCGAGACCTTCACGGTCCGCAAGGTCTCCTTCTCCGTCGGCGTCGAGCGCACCTTCCCGGTGCACACCCCGATCGTCGAGAAGATCGAGCTCGTCACCAAGGGTGATGTCCGTCGCGCCAAGCTGTACTACCTGCGCGAGCTGCGCGGCAAGGCGGCGAAGATCAAGGAGAAGCGCGAGAGGTGAGCGCTTCCCGGGGCCGGATAACATCTGGCCTCGATGGACACCGAAGCACAGTCGACGGAGCGCGACCGCTCCCCCCACCCGGCCGGACCCGAGGACACCTCGGGGGCCCCGGGCCCGGAGGGACGGTCGCGTTCCGCGTTGGCGGGGCGCCTCGTGGGACGGCTCCCCGGGGGACGGGCCACCGCGGCCCTGCTCCTCGTGCTGCTGTTCCTGTCGGTGCTCAGCACCTTCGTGGCCCGGCCGTTCCAGATCCCCAGCGGTTCGATGGAGCCCGCGTTGAGGGCCGGGGACCGTGTTCTCGTACTCAAGTTGGCATACCGTTTCGGTGCCGGACCGCAGCGCGGCGACGTGGTCGTGTTCGACGGCACCGGGTATTTCGGGGACGCCGACTACATCAAGCGCGTTGTCGGTGTGGGCGGGGACCGCGTGGTCTGCTGCGACAAGGACGGGAGGATCCGGGTGAACGGCCGGACGGTCGACGAGTCGGGTTTCCTGTTCCCCGGCGAGAGCGCCTCCACGGTGCCCTTCGACGTCGTCGTCCCCGAGCAGCGCCTGTTCGTCCTCGGCGACCACCGCGGCTCCTCCAGCGACTCCCGTGACCATCTCGGTTCGCCCGGCGGCGGCATGGTCCCGGTGAACAGGGTGATCGGCCGCGCCGACTGGATCGTCTCGCCCTTCGGCCGCGCCACCCGGCTGCACCGCCCCGACGCCTACGCGCGCGTGCCGGCTCCGGTGCCGACCGCCCGGGCGGACGCGGCGCACCCGGGGGAGGGGACCCATGGGTAACCGCGGCAAACCCCGCGGCGTCCCGGCGAGCGCCGCGGACAACCTGCTGCCCACCGGCGCGCGCCGCGCGGTGAGCGCGTCGAGCGGACGCAGCCGGGCCGACCGGCGCAAGCTCCAGCGGAAGGTCAAACGGCGCCGCCGACGCGGCGCGGTCAAGGAGATACCGCTGCTCATCGGGGTCGCCGTCCTGATAGCGCTGGTGCTGAAGACGTTCCTCGTCCAGGCCTTCGTCATCCCCTCCGGCTCCATGGAGCAGACGATCCAGGTCGGCGACCGTGTCCTGGTGGACAAGCTGACCCCGTGGTTCGGCTCCAAGCCGCAGCGCGGGGACGTCGTCGTGTTCAAGGACCCCGGCGGCTGGCTGCAGGACGAGCAGCCCATCCCCCAGAAGGAGGACCCGGTCGGCATCAAGCAGGTCAAGGCCGGGCTCACCTTCATCGGCCTGTTGCCCTCGGAGAACGAGAAGGACCTCATCAAACGGGTCGTGGGGGTCGGCGGCGACCAGGTCCAGTGCTGTGACAAGCAGGGACGGGTCACCGTCAACGGGGTGCCACTGGAGGAGGGCGACTACCTCTTCCCGGGCAACGCCCCGTCCACCACGCCGTTCGACGTCACCGTGCCCCAGGGGCGCCTGTGGGTGATGGGCGATCACCGGTCCAACTCCGCCGACTCCCGTGCCCACCAGGACACCGACTACGGCGGCACCGTCTCCGAGGAGGAGGTGGTGGGCCGGGCCATGGTCATCGCCTGGCCGTTCGGCCACTGGAACACGCTGGACGAACCGACGGCCTACGCCTCCGTGTCGGACTCGGCGCCAGGGTCGACCGCTGCCGCCCAGCTGTCGCATAGGGTTGCCCCGGATGATTCGAACGGAATGATTCAGCTCCCGAGCCCTGCGGAACTCCCGCTCGTTATGGGAGTGGTGGGCCTGCGCCGTGCATGGGGCAGGCGGCGGCACAGAGTGAGGAGCTGGCGTGGGGGATGTGGCGGTTGGCGCACGGTCCGGAGCCGACGGAGAGGAGCACCGCGGGCGTCCCGCGGAGTCCCTCGTCCCGGTCGAGGACGGCGTCGCGACCTCCGGGAGTGACTCCCCGGCGGCAGGAGAGGGAAGAGTGACGGACGACCGGTCGGAGAGCGGCGGCCGGGGGCCGGACGAACCGCCCCGCGAGCAGAAGAAACCACGCTCCTTCTGGAAGGAGCTGCCCATCCTGGTCGGTATCGCGCTGGTCCTGGCACTGCTGATCAAGACGTTTCTGCTGCAGGCGTTCTCCATCCCGTCGGACTCGATGCAGAACACCCTGCAGCAGGGCGACCGTGTCCTGGTCGACAAGCTCACCCCCTGGTTCGGCTCCGAGCCCGAGCGCGGCGAGGTCGTGGTCTTCCACGACCCGGACAACTGGCTGGCGGGCGAGCCCACGCCCGACCCCAACGCGTTCCAGACGTTCCTCAGCTGGATCGGTCTGATGCCGTCGGCGGAGGAGAAGGACCTGATCAAGCGGGTCATCGGGGTCGGCGGCGACGTCGTCGAGTGCAAGGGCACCGGCCCGCTGACGGTCAACGGCGTCGCCCTGAACGAGGCGGACTACGTCTACCCGGGCAACACCCCGTGCAGCCAGGACGACCAGGGCGGCCAGTTCAAGGTCGAGGTCCCCGAGGGCAAGATCTGGGTCATGGGAGACCACCGGCAGAACTCCCGGGACTCCCGCTACAACCGGGCCGACAAGAACAACGGCATGGTCCCGGTGAGCGAGGTCGTCGGCCGTGCCGTCGTCATCGCCTGGCCGGTCGGCCGCTGGGACATGCTCGAGGTCCCGGACATCTTCGACCAGCCGGCGCTGGACACGCAGGCATCGGCATCCGCGGCGCTGACGGTGGCGCCCCAGGGGGTCGCGCTCGTGGGCGCGGTGCCGCTGGTGCTGTGGCGGCGCAGGTGGGACCGCCGGCGCGAGGACGGGCCCAGGGCCTGAGCACCGCGGCCGGAGGCCGGGCCGGCTGCCCGAAGGAGGGGGCTGACCCGGTCCAGTACTGCCGGGTAGGGTGCCGCCCATGACTGGTCGGAGCACGACACGTACGGCTTCGCGGGACGGCGATGCGGGCCGGGGCCCGGCGGGCAGCCGGACCGGGCAGCGACTGTCCTCGGTGGCCGTGGCGCTGGGCCTGGCGCTGTTCCTCGGCGGGTTCGTCTGGGGAGCGATGGTGTACCTGCCGTACACCGTGCCCACCCCCTCGATGGCGCCGACCATCGGTGCCGGTGACCGGGTGCTGGCCCAGCGCGTCGACGGCGGCGACGTCCGCCGCGGCGACGTCGTGGTCTTCGAGGACGACAACTGGGCCGACGTACCGGTCGTCAAGCGGGTGGTCGCCGTCGGCGGGGACACCGTCTCCACCGGGCAGGACGGCAGGCTGGAGGTCAACGGCACGGAGATCGACGAGCCGTATCTCTCCGAGAACGAGGCGAGCGGGCTCAACGCCTTCCCGGAGGTGACCGTGCCGAAGGGCCGCCTGTTCCTGCTCGGCGACGAGCGAAGCGGCTCCCTGGACTCGACCTCCCGTCTCACCGACACCGCGAACGGCACCGTCTCCCGCGAGGCGGTCGAGGCCCGGGTCGACGCGGTGGTCTGGCCGATGGACGGCATGCTGAAGGCCCCGACAGGCTTCGAGGAACTCGGCGACCTCTCCGCGCCGGGACCGCTGCCGACGGTCCTCGCCATGGTCCTCGGCGGGGCCGTGCTCATCCTCGGCGGGGCCGCGTACGGCCCGCTCGCCCAGCGGGCCGCCGCCTCCCGGGCCCGTCGTGCGGACGAGGGAGCGAGGGCGGGCGGTGCCCGCTGAGACGCCCCGCCCCACCGGCGACTCCTGCGAGGGCCGGGACGAGGGCGGGAGCGGGGACGGAGGCGGGCTGCGCAGGGTCGCCCGCGTCGTCCTGCTGGACCCGAGGGACCGCATCCTGCTGCTGCACGGCCATGAGCCGGACGACCCCGCCGACGACTGGTGGTTCACACCCGGCGGCGGCGTGGAGGGCGACGAGACCCGTGAACAGGCGGCGCTGCGGGAGCTCGCGGAGGAGACCGGCATCACGGAGGTGGAGCTGGGGCCCGTGCTGTGGCGGCGGACGTGCTCCTTCCCGTTCGCGGGCCGCCGCTGGGACCAGGACGAGTGGTACTACCTCGCCCGCACCACCAGGACGGCCACGGGAGCCACGGCACTGACCGAGCTGGAGCGGCGCAGCGTCACCGGAGCACGCTGGTGGACATGCCCGGAACTGGCTCGGGCCCATGAGACGGTGTACCCGACGAGACTCGCCGAGCTGCTGCGCACCCTGCTCGACGAGGGTCCCCCGGCCGGACCCGTGACCCTGGACACCGAGATCGTCTAGCCGCAGGCCCCGGGGGCCGTCCGGCGGCGTCCGGCGGGTCGGCCCGGTTCGGGGACGGCGGTCCCCGGGACGGGCGCACAATGGTGGGATCGCACGGGTGAAGGGGAACATGCCATGAGCGCCGAGGACCTCGAGAAGTACGAGACCGAGATGGAGCTGAAGCTCTACCGGGAGTACCGCGACGTCGTCGGTCTGTTCAAATACGTGATCGAGACCGAGCGCCGCTTCTATCTGACCAACGACTACGAGATGCAGGTGCACTCGGTTCAGGGCGAGGTGTTCTTCGAGGTGTCCATGGCGGATGCCTGGGTCTGGGACATGTACCGGCCGGCCAGGTTCGTGAAGCAGGTGCGCGTCCTGACATTCAAGGACGTGAACATCGAGGAGCTCAACAAGAGCGACCTGGAGCTCCCGGGCGGGTGACCGAGGGGCCCGGCGGGGACATGACGCACCCCGGTGGATGACGGAGTTTTCCACAACGGCCGGGTTGTCCACCAAGATCCACTCCGGATGGCCGGCTGCGTGACGGTTGGCGCCGGAGGTGGTGCCGACATGAACCCACGACAGCAGGCACGCGGCGCACTCGGCAGGTACGGGGAGACACTGGCCGCGCGGCGGCTGGCGCAGGCCGGAATGACGGTCCTGGAGCGCAACTGGCGCTGCGGCAGGACCGGCGAGATCGACATCGTGGCCAGGGACGGCGACGCCCTCGTCGTCTGCGAGGTGAAGACCCGCAGGGCCGCGTCCTTCCAGCACCCCATGGAGGCGGTCACCCCCGCCAAGGCGGACCGCCTGCGGAACCTGGCGCAACGCTGGCTCCAGGAACACGGGGGAGCACCGCCCGGCGGCGTCCGCATCGACCTGGTCGGCGTCGTACTGCCCGAGCGTGGCGCGCCCCGGGTCGAGCATGTCCGGGGGGTGGCCTGAGATGGGATTCGCCCGTACGTGTTCGGTGGCGCTGGTCGGCGTCGAGGGCGTGGTCGTGGAGGTCCAGGCCGACCTGGAACCGGGAGTGGCGGCGTTCACGCTGGTGGGGCTGCCGGACAAGAGCCTGACGGAGAGCCGCGACCGGGTCAGGGCAGCGGTCGTCAACTCCGGTGCGGAATGGCCGCAGAAGAAGCTCACCGTGGGGCTCAGCCCGGCGTCGGTGCCGAAGGCGGGCAGCGGCTTCGATCTCGCGGTCGCCAGCGCCGTCCTGGGCGCCGCCGAGCGGATCGACCCGCGGGTGCTCGCCGACCTCGTGATGATCGGCGAACTGGGGCTGGACGGCAGGGTGCGGCCGGTCCGGGGCACGCTGCCCGCGGTCGTCGCGGCGGCCGACGCCGGGTACGAACAGGTCGTGGTGCCCGAGTGCGCCGCCGCCGAGGCCTCACTGGTGCCGGGCGTGTCCGTGCTGGGCGTCCGCAGCCTGCGCCAGCTGATCGCCCTGCTCACCGACGAGCCGGTGCCCGAGGAGGAACCCGCCCACCAGGGACGGCCCGACCCGCTCCTCGCCGGACTGCGGATGCCCGGCACCGGCGCGGCCACCGGCATGCACGGCACCGGCGCGGCACAGTACGACACCGGCCACGACCTCGCGGACGTCTTCGGCCAGCTCCCTGCGCGGACCGGGGTGGAGGTGGCGGCGGCCGGCGGGCACCACCTCTTCCTCGAGGGGCCGCCAGGAGCGGGCAAGACCATGCTCGCGGAGCGGCTGCCCTCGCTCCTTCCCCCGCTCGACCGGCAGGAGTCCCTGGAGGTCACCGCCGTGCACTCGGTGGCCGGCCTGCTGCCCCCGGACAAGCCCTTGATCGACACCGCCCCCTACTGTGCCCCGCACCACTCGGCCACCATGCAGGCACTCGTCGGCGGCGGCCCCGGCACGGCCCGCCCCGGAGCCGTGTCGCTCGCGCACCGGGGCGTGCTCTTCCTCGACGAGACCCCCGAGTTCGGCAGCCACGCCCTGGACGCCCTGCGCCAGCCGCTGGAGGCCGGGCACGTCGTCATCGCGCGCAGCTCGGGCGTGGTGCGTTTCCCGGCGAGGTTCCTCATGGTGCTCGCCGCCAACCCCTGCCCCTGCGGCCGCTACTCGCCGAAGGACACCCTGTGCGAGTGCCCGCCCTCGTCGATCCGCCGTTACCAGGCCCGGCTGTCCGGCCCACTGCTCGACCGGGTCGACCTGAGGGTCGAGGCCGAACGCGTCACCCGCGCCGAACTGACCGCCGACGGAGCCTGCGGCGAGTCCACCGCCACGGTCGCCGACCGGGTGCGCGCGGCCCGGGAACGCGCCGCGAGGCGGCTCGCGGGCACCCCGTGGCGCACCAACAGCGACATCCCCGGACGGGAGCTGCGCAACCGCTGGCACGCGGTCCCCGGCGCGATGGACGACGCCGAGCGGAGCCTGGAGCGGGGCGTGCTCAGCGCGCGCGGACTGGACCGGGTGCTGCGGGTCGCGTGGACCGTCGCCGACCTGGTCGGCCGCGACCGGCCCGATGCCAGGGACGTCGCCCTCGCACTGCACCTGCGCACCGGCGTCCCGCGCGGGGTGCCCATGGCGATCGGAGCGCTGACATGAGCGGCGCCGCCGAGCCCGTGAACGGATCGGTGGACGGACCGGTGGACGAACCTGTGGACGGCGAACTCCTCGCCCGGATCTTTCTCACGCGCGTCGTCGAACCCGGCGACGAGACCGGCGGGCGGTGGGTGCGGGAGCTGGGCGCGCGGGAGGTGGCGGCGCGGCTGCGGGCAGGAGGCGAACCGTTGCCGGGGGCGAGCGGCCGGCGCTGGGCCGGGCTGCTGGCGCGGGCCGAGCAGGCCGACCCCGGCCGGGATCTCGCCGTCGCGCGGGGCGCCGGGGTGCGGTTCGTGTACCCCGGGACGGCCGAGTGGCCCCGGCAGCTCGACGACCTGAGGGACGGCCGGCCCGTCGGACTGTGGGTGCGCGGCCCCGCCGACCTGCGGATGTGGGCGCTGCGCTCGGTCGCCGTCGTCGGTGCCCGCGCCTGCACCGAGTACGGCGCCCACATGGCCGCCACCCTCTCCGCCGAGCTCGCCGAGCGCGGCTGGGTCGTGGTCTCCGGCGGTGCCTACGGAGTCGACGGCGCCGCTCACCGCGGAGCGCTCGGCTCGGGCGGCGCCACCGTCGCCGTACTCGCCTGCGGCGTCGACCGGCCCTACCCGCGCGGACACACCGGGCTGATCACCAGGATCGCGGAACAAGGTCTGGTCATCGGCGAGTTGCCGCCCGGCGATCACCCGACCCCGAGCAGGTTCATCCTCCGCAACCGGGTCATCGCCGCGCTCACCCGGGGCACCGTGGTCGTCGAGGCCGCGCACCGCAGTGGCTCCCTGGTGACCGCCAGGGCGGCCGGACGCCTCGGACGTCACACGATGGGAGTACCGGGACCGGCCACCAGCGGGCGCTCGGCCGGGGTGCACGAACTGCTGAGGCAGGGCGCGGTACTGGTCACCGATGCCGCGGAGATCGTAGAACTGGTCGGGGACATGGGCGAACTGGCCCCGGAACGACGCGGGCCGGTGCTGCCCCGGGACCTGCTGCAACCCCTCGTCCGCCAGGTCCTCGACGCGCTGCCCGCGCGCGGCGCGGCCCTCGCCGACGGGATCGCACGCGACGCACGGACCACCCGGGACGACGCGATCGCGAGACTGTACGAACTGCGAGCACTTGGTTACGTCGAACGACACGGCGACGGCTGGAAGTTGACACGCCAGGCGGTGATTCCCGCCGACAACGGTTCCGGGGTCCCCTGACGGAGGGTGTTCGGCCGTCCGGGGGAACGGCTACAGCCCTTGGAAAATACGTCAGTTGGAGCACCCGGGTGATCACGCAGAGCGACGTGGTTCACCCGGTGGAGTGGTGTGCGGGACGCCCCCGTACCCGCCCCGACCTCATTTCCTCGCACACCGCGACCCCACAGTCACGCTACGCTCACAAGCGTCCCGGCATGGAACGCCGGCATGGAACGGCAGCAGGGGAGGACGCCCGGCCGGCGATACCGCAGGCGATACCGGGCAGGCAGCACAGACAGGCAGCCCGGCATCAGACAGACAGCTCACCCAGGCAGTACCAGTCCACTGCAGAACGGCACAAGGCGACGAATGCCCCAGCACACCTCCGGGTCCGACCGGGCGGCGATCCACCCAGCCGCCCGCGACGGTGGCAGCGTGCGGCCGCCCGCTCCCTCGACGCTCGACGAGCTGTGGCGGTCGTACAAGGCGACGGGTGACGAGCGGCTGCGGGAGCAGCTGATCCTGCACTACTCGCCGTTGGTGAAGTACGTCGCGGGCCGGGTCAGCGTGGGGCTGCCGCCCAATGTCGACCAGGCGGACTTCGTCTCCTCCGGGGTGTTCGGACTGATCGACGCGATCGAGAAGTTCGACGTCGACCGGGAGATCAAGTTCGAGACCTACGCGATCACCCGCATCAGGGGCGCGATGATCGACGAGCTGCGGGCCCTGGACTGGATTCCGCGCTCGGTGCGGCAGAAGGCGCGCAAGGTGGAGCGGGCGTACGCGACGCTGGAGGCACGGCTCAGGCGGACGCCGACCGAGAGCGAGGTCGCCGGCGAGATGGGCATCGCCGTGGAGGAGCTGCACGCGGTTTTCAGCCAGTTGTCGCTCGCCAACGTCGTCGCCCTGGAGGAGCTGCTGCATGCCGGGGGTGACGGCGGCGACCGGCTCAGCCTGATGGACACCCTGGAGGACACCGCCGCCGACAACCCGGTGGAAGTGGCCGAGGACCGGGAGCTGCGACGGTTCCTGGCGCGGGCGATCAACACCCTCCCGGAACGGGAGAAGACCGTGGTGACGCTGTACTACTACGAAGGGCTCACTCTGGCCGAGATCGGCCATGTGCTGGGGGTCACCGAGAGCAGGGTCAGCCAGATCCACACCAAGTCCGTGCTCCAGCTCAGGGCGAAGCTGGCGAGCTTCCGGGGCTGAGCCGGCCGGGTCGGCCTGCCGTCCGAGCCGGCCGCCGGACCCGTCGCCGGGCCCGCCGATGGGATACGGCCGTCCGACCTGCGGTTTCGGCCGGGGGACTCCCGTCTGGCGCGGCGCGTCCGTAAAGTGGTGGCGTGCCAAGGATTCGAGCGGCCTCCGTGGCCGAGCACCGGTCGATGCAACGCGCCGCCCTGCTGGACGCGGCACGCTCCCTGCTGTCCGAGGGCGGTACGGAGGCGCTGACCTTCCCCGCCCTCGCCGAGCGCACGGGCCTGGCGCGCTCGTCCGTCTACGAGTACTTCCGGTCCCGGGCGGCTGTCGTCGAGGAACTGTGCGAGGTCGACTTCCCGCTCTGGGCGGCCGAGGTGGAGACGTCGATGGCCGCGGCCGACGGAGCCGAGGCCAAGATCGAGGCGTACGTCCGCAAACAGTTGGAACTGGTCGGGGACCGGCGTCACCGGGCCGTGGTGGCGATCTCCGCGAGCGAACTCGACTCGGGCGCCCGGGAGAAGATCCGCGCGGCACACGGCGGCCTCATCGCGATGATCGTCGAGGCTCTGGGCGACCTGGGGCACGACCAGCCCCGGCTCGCGGCGATGCTGCTCCAGGGTGTGGTCGACGCGGCGGTGCGCCGCATCGAACTCGGCGCCGCCGAGCACCCGGAGACGATCACGGAGGCAGCGGTCGCCATGACCCTGCGCGGCGTCCGGCCCTGACGGCCGCCGCCTCGTAGGCCCGGCCTCACGTCGCCCGCCCGGCCGGTCACCCGGGTACCGGCAGGCCGAGGACCGGGAGGAGCCTCGGCGGGCCGTTGCGCAGGAGCCAGGGCGGCAGCAGGGCGAGCGGGTCGAGGTAGACGTCCGCTCTGAGCAGGCCCCAGTGAAGGCAGGGGGCCGTGCAGTGGGGGCTCCTCGCCGGGTCCGTCGCCGCCACCGCGCCGATCACCTCGCCCGGTGCCACTTCGGCCCCTTTCTCCACCGACGGGAGAACCGGCTCGTAGGTCGTACGCAGCGGCGGCGTCCCCGTGCCCGACAGCTCCACCGAGACGACGCCCCGTCCGGCCACCTGCCCGGCGAAGGAGACCCGGCCCGCCGCCACCGCCCGCACCGGCGTCCCCGGCGTCGCCGCCAGGTCCACTCCCCGGTGCCCGCGCCCGTACCTGGTCTCCGGCGGTTCCCAGCCCCGCAGCACCCGGGGGCGTACTCCCACGGGCCAGACCCGCCCGACGGCCGGCACTCCGGCCTCGGCCTCCGGCGCCCCGGCACCGGGAACTGGAGCCGTGTCCTCGGCCGCAGCCGTGTCTCCAGCCTCACTCATGTCCCCAGCCCCAGCCGGGTCCCCGGCACCGGCCGTGAGCAGCAGCGGCAGTACCGTCGGCAGTGACGACGGCGGCGGCGACAACAGGGCCGTCGGGGCCAGGACCAGCAGGACGATCAGGCGTGCCCATGTCCTCGGAAATCGGCTCACTCGCATGCCGGAGAGCCTCCCCGGAATCGGTGATCACGGCCCGGACCTGTGGACCATCACCCGGTTGTGGACAACGGCGTCACCCGGTGCCCCGCGGGTCCCGTACACTTCTGGTGGCGACCCGGGTCACCGGGTCGACTTCGCACGCCCCGACATCAGGACTGGTCACGGCCGCTCCCGGTGTCAGCGCCCCTCGGTCCTTCGTGGCAATGGCGCGTCGTGGGCGTCAGGCGCGGGAGCCGCCGGCTCCCGCGGCACAACCGAGAAAATCAAGGAGATACGGCCATGGCCGTCGTCACGATGCGGGAGCTGCTGGAGAGCGGCGTCCACTTCGGTCACCAGACCCGTCGTTGGAACCCGAAGATGAAGCGCTTCATCTTCACGGAGCGCAACGGCATCTACATCATCGACCTGCTCCAGTCGCTGTCGTACATCGACCGCGCCTACGAGTTCGTCAAGGAGACCGTCGCCCACGGCGGCACGGTCATGTTCGTCGGTACGAAGAAGCAGGCGCAGGAGGCCATCGCGGAGCAGGCCACCCGCGTCGGCATGCCTTACGTCAACCAGCGCTGGCTGGGCGGCATGCTCACCAACTTCTCGACCGTCTACAAGCGTCTGCAGCGCCTCAAGGAGCTCGAGCAGATCGACTTCGAGGACGTGGCCGCCTCCGGCCTCACCAAGAAGGAGCTGCTGGTCCTCTCCCGCGAGAAGGCCAAGCTGGAGAAGACCCTCGGCGGTATCCGCGAGATGCAGAAGGTGCCCAGCGCCGTCTGGATCGTGGACACCAAGAAGGAGCACATCGCGGTCGGCGAGGCCCGGAAGCTCAACATCCCGGTCGTCGCCATCCTCGACACCAACTGCGACCCCGACGAGGTCGACTACAAGATCCCGGGCAACGACGACGCGATCCGCTCCGTCACCCTGCTCACCCGTGTGATCGCCGATGCGGTCGCCGAGGGCCTCATCTCCCGCTCCGGTGTCGCCACCGAGGGCAAGGGCGAGAAGACCGCCGGCGAGCCCCTCGCCGAGTGGGAGCGCGACCTGCTCGAGGGTGAGAAGAAGGCCGACGAGACCCCGGCCGCCGCCGAGGCGGAGAAGCCCGCCGAGGCCCCCGCTGCCGACGCTCCGGCCGCCGCCGAGGCCGAGGCCGAGAAGCCGGCCGAGGAGGCCCCCGCGGCCGAGGAGGCCCCCGCGGCCGACGCCGCCCCGGCAGCCGAGGCCGACCAGGCCTGATCTGCCCGTCAGTGCTGATGACGGCGGGAGCGGGCGACATGAAGTCCGCTCCCGCCGTTCACCCGTAGGTGCGCGGCGTGTCACGGTTCCCCGGCTCGGACAGTCCACTGTGGACCGCAGACCCCGCAGATCTCCCATTCTCCAGACTTCGAGAAAGATTTACAGACTCATGGCGAACTACACCGCCGCCGACGTCAAGAAGCTCCGGGAGCTCACCGGCGCCGGCATGATGGACTGCAAGAAGGCGCTGGACGAGGCCGAGGGCAACGTCGAGAAGGCCGTCGAGGCGCTCCGTATCAAGGGCCAGAAGGGCGTCGCCAAGCGCGAGGGCCGCTCCGCCGAGAACGGCGCCGTGGTCTCGATCATCGCCGACGACAACTCCTCCGGTGTCCTCGTCGAGCTGAAGTGCGAGACGGACTTCGTCGCCAAGGGCGAGAAGTTCCAGGCCGTGGCCACCGCCATCGCCGAGCACGTCGTCGCGACCTCCCCGGCCGACATCGAGGCCCTGCTCGCCTCCGAGATCGAGGCCGGCAAGACCGTCCAGGCGTACGTCGACGAGGCCAACGCCAACCTGGGCGAGAAGATCGTCCTGGACCGCTTCGCCCGGTTCGCCGACGGCTACGTGTCGGCGTACATGCACCGCACGATGCCCGACCTGCCCCCGCAGATCGGTGTCCTCGTCGAGTTCGACAAGCCGAACGCCGAGGTGGCCAAGGGCGTCGCCCAGCACATCGCCGCCTTCGCGCCGCAGTACCTCTCCAAGGAGGACGTGCCGGCCGAGGTCGTCGAGACCGAGCGCCGCGTCGCCGAGGAGACCACCCGCGCGGAGGGCAAGCCCGAGGCCGCCCTGCCGAAGATCGTCGAGGGTCGCCTCAACGGCTTCTTCAAGGACGCCACGCTGCTGGGCCAGCCCTACGCGCTGGACAACAAGAAGTCCGTCCAGAAGGTCCTGGACGAGGCCGGTGTCACCCTGAAGCGCTTCACGCGCATCAAGGTCGGCATCTGAGTCCGTACCGCGACGGGCGTGCGACCCCTATAGGGTCGTCAGCAGTCGTTCGGACACGCCGTCACGCACGCGCGCGTGCCGCACGACAGCAGATCTGACGAGGAGGCCATTGCCGCATGGGATGCGTAGCACACCCCACCGGCAGTGGCCTCCTTCGTATGTGCAACAGGTGAAAGAGGCGGGATCCCCGATGACCAAGGCTGAGAAGAGCGACGACGGCACAGTGCACGGACGGTTTCTGCTGAAGCTGTCCGGAGAGGCCTTCTCCGGTGGCGGAGGCCTCGGCGTCGATCCCGACGTGGTGCACGCCATCGCACGCGAGATCGCGGCGGTCGTCCGTGACGGTGCCGAGATCGCCATCGTCATCGGCGGCGGCAACTTCTTCCGCGGTGCCGAACTCCAGCAGCGCGGCATGGACCGGGCCCGCTCGGACTACATGGGCATGCTCGGCACCGTGATGAACTGCCTCGCGCTCCAGGACTTCCTGGAGAAGGAGGGCGTGGACTCCAGGGTCCAGACCGCCATCACCATGGGTCAGGTCGCCGAGCCCTACATCCCGCTGCGGGCCGTACGGCACCTGGAGAAGGGCCGCGTGGTCATCTTCGGTGCCGGCATGGGCATGCCGTACTTCTCCACCGACACCACCGCCGCCCAGCGTGCCCTGGAGATCGACGCCGAGGCACTGCTGATGGGCAAGAACGGCGTGGACGGGGTCTACGACTCCGACCCGAAGACCAACCCCGACGCGGTGAAGTTCGACCACCTCGGGTACGGCGAGGTCATCACGCGTGATCTGAAGGTCGCCGACGCCACGGCCGTCACCCTGTGCCGCGACAACAAGCTCCCCATCGTCGTCTTCGAACTGCTGACGGAGGGCAATATCGCGCGCGCCGTCAAGGGTGAGAAGATCGGCACACTGGTGGGTGACCCGACGGACCGGAAGTGACCGGACCACAAGCACCCGTCCGAGGGGTGACGCCCCCGGGGGACGGACGGGACGGGCCGGGCCGGGGGATGGACAATGTCCCACCGGTCGGGAACCGTGCAGGAAGAAGACGCGACGCAGCCGGCCGCCGCCCCGACAGGGAACCGCGGCCGGGCCTACTCAAGACACGCAGGAGCAAGTGGTGATCGAAGAGACCCTCCTCGAAGCCGAGGAGAAGATGGAGAAGGCCGTCGTGGTCGCCAAGGAGGACTTCGCCGCGATCCGCACCGGCCGTGCGCACCCGGCGATGTTCAACAAGATCGTGGCCGACTACTACGGCGCACTGACGCCGATCAACCAGCTGGCCTCGTTCTCCGTGCCCGAGCCGCGCATGGCCGTGGTCACGCCGTTCGACAAGAGCGCGCTGCGCAACATCGAGCAGGCCATCCGGGACTCCGACCTGGGCGTCAACCCGAGCAACGACGGCAACATCATCCGCGTGGTGTTCCCGGAGCTGACCGAGGAGCGCCGCCGCGAGTTCATCAAGGTCGCCAAGGCCAAGGGCGAGGACGCCAAGGTCTCCATCCGCGCCGTGCGCCGCAAGGCCAAGGACAGCATCGACAAGATGATCAAGGATGGCGAGGTCGGCGAGGACGAGGGCCGCCGTGCGGAGAAGGAGCTCGACGACACCACCGCGAAGTACGTCGCCCAGGTGGACGAGCTCCTGAAGCACAAGGAAGCGGAACTCCTCGAGGTCTGATGAACGACTCTTCCTGGGGGGCGCCGCAGGCCGGGTACTGGGGGCCGCCCGACCAGGGGCCCGTCCAGGGAGCTGTCCCGGCGGGTCCCCCGTACGACGCGCACTACGCGCAGCAGACTCGCCCCATGCCGGTCGTGCCCGGTGAACCCGAACACGGCGGTGGTCAGGAGGCGGACCAGGGGGCCGCGCGGCCGAGCGGCCCCCTGGTCCGAGACGAGCCGACACGGGCGCGTCCCCACCCCGGGGAGATGCCGCAGAATCCGGAGCCCATGTCCGACACCCCGCAGCCGGCGCCCCCGCCGCAGAAGAAGAGCGCGGGGCGTGATCTGCGTGCCGCGATAGGGGTCGGTGTCGGGCTCTGTGTGCTGGTCGCCGTGTCGCTGTTCGTCGTCAAGGCCGTCTTCGTCGGCGTCGTCGCCGTCGCCATCGTGGTGGGCCTGCGGGAGCTGACCAAGCGGCTGGAAGAGCGCAAGGGCATCGAGGCGCCGTTCGTTCCGCTCGCGGCCGGCGGTGCGGCCACGATCGTCTCCGGGTACGTGTGGGGCAGCGACGGCGCGTGGATCGCGATGGCGCTCACCGCGCTGGCGGTGCTGGTCTGGCGGATGGCCCAACCGCCCGAGAACTACCTCAGGGACGTCACGGCGGGGGTCTTCGCCGCGTTCTACGTGCCGTTCCTGGCGACCTTCGTGTCGATGATGCTGGCCGCGGACGACGGGCCCTGGCGGGTACTGACGTTCATAGTGATCACGGTCGTCGCCGACACCGGTGCGTACGCCGTCGGCTGGCGCTTCGGCACGCACAAGCTCGCTCCGCGCATCAGCCCCGGCAAGACCCGCGAGGGCCTGCTGGGCGCGGTCGGGTTCGCCATGGTGGCGGGTGCGCTGTGCATGCAGTTCCTGATCGACGACGGCACCTGGTGGCAGGGGCTGCTGCTCGGGCTCGCGGTCTCGGTCAGCGCCACCCTCGGCGACCTGGGCGAGTCCATGATCAAGCGGGACCTCGGCATCAAGGACATGGGCACCCTGCTGCCCGGTCACGGCGGCATCATGGACCGCCTGGACTCCCTGCTGCCGACGGCGCCGGTGGTGTGGCTGCTGCTGGTGGTCTTCGTCGGGTCCGGGTGAGGGAAGGTCACGGCGCCGCGCGGCGCCGGCCGCACAGGGACACAGCAGGACCGCCCGGACTCCCTGCTGCCGACGGCCTCGGTGGCCGGCTGCCGGTGGTCTTCGTCGGGAGCTGACCCGGTCGGCCCCGGCACCCTTCGAGCCCCCGCGCCCTGTCGGACGCGGGGGCTCGCGCCGTCCTGGAAGGGCTTTGCCGGAGAGACTTCGGCAGGACGTCCCAGGCGGTCCGGGGCCCCGCGGCCGGTCCGCGCGGTCACCCCAATGGATCTGCGACACTGGTACAGCCATGCCTAAGCCCGGAGAACTGACCTTTGTCGCGCCGCGCGGATCCAAGAAGCCGCCGCGGCACCTTGCCGACCTCACGCCCGCCGAGCGCAAGGAGGCGGTCGCAGCGGCCGGTGAGAAGCCGTTTCGGGCCAAGCAGCTCTCGCAGCACTACTTCGCGCGGTACGCGCACGATCCGGAGCAGTGGACCGACATTCCCGCCGGGTCCCGGGCCAAGCTGCGGGAGGCGCTGCTTCCCGAGCTGATGACGGTCGTCCGGCATCTGTCCACCGACCAGGGCACCACCCGCAAGACGCTGTGGAAGATGTTCGACGGAACCCTCGTCGAGTCGGTGCTCATGCGGTACCCGGACCGGGTGACGATGTGCATCAGCTCGCAGGCGGGCTGTGGCATGAACTGCCCGTTCTGCGCGACCGGGCAGGCCGGTCTCGACCGGAACCTGTCCACCGCGGAGATCGTGCACCAGATCGTGGACGGGATGCGGTCGCTGCGGGACGGGGAGGTTCCCGGCGGACCGGCACGGCTGAGCAACATCGTCTTCATGGGGATGGGCGAGCCGCTCGCCAACTACAACCGGGTCGTGGGCGCCATCCGCCGCCTGACCGACCCCGAGCCGGACGGCCTCGGGCTGTCCCAGCGCGGGATCACCGTGTCGACGGTCGGGCTCGTGCCGGCGATCAACCGGTTCTCCGACGAGGGCTTCAAGTGCCGCCTGGCCATCTCCCTGCACGCGCCCGACGACGAACTGCGCGACACCCTCGTCCCGGTGAACACGCGGTGGAAGGTGCGCGAGGTCCTGGACTCCGGGTTCGAGTACGCGGCCAGGTCCGGGCGGCGGCTGTCCATCGAGTACGCGCTGATCCGGGACATCAACGACCAGGCGTGGCGCGGTGACCGGCTCGGGCGGCTGCTCAGGGGCAAGCCGGTGCACGTCAACCTGATCCCGCTCAACCCGACGCCCGGTTCCCAGTGGACCGCCTCGCGGCCCGAGGACGAGAAGGCGTTCGTGGACGCGATCGCCGCGCACGGTGTGCCGGTGACGGTCCGGGACACCCGTGGACAGGAGATCGACGGGGCCTGTGGTCAGCTCGCCGCGAGCGAGAGGTAGCCTGGCCGGCACAAGGACGACAACTGCATACCGGGTAACCACACGTTCATTTTCCGACAGGGGAGCGCCACAGCGCTGAGAGTGCGGCATCGGCCGCAGACCCTCCGAACCTCGCCCAGGTCATTCTGGGTAGGGAGATCGGTCATCACTCGAGCTGTTGCGCCCTGCCCGGGACACCTGTGAGGGGTCCCGGGCAGGGCCGCGTCTCTTCCTGGTCACCCCCAGGAGGAAAAAACCGGTGAACATCACCAAGAAGGTCACGATCCTGGCCCTCGGGCTGGGCCTGGTCACGCTGTCCGCCTGCGGCTCGTCCGACGGCGGAGGCAGGAGCGACGGCGGGTCGAAGACCGTGACCCTCGTCAGCCACAACTCGTGGGCCGCGTCCAAGGACGTCGTCGCCGCCTTCGAGAAGGAGTCCGGCTACAAGCTCAGGGTCCTGGAGGACGGCGACGCCGGGCAGGCCGTCAACAAGGCGATCCTGACCAAGGACAACCCCCAGGGCGACGTCTTCTTCGGCGTGGACAACACCCTGCTGTCCCGAGCCCTCGACAACGGGCTGTTCCAGCCGTACGAGGCGAAGGACTCCGACTTCGTCCTTCCCGGGCTCCGGGCCACCGGGGCCGGCCACCGGGTCACGCCCGTCGACACCGGTGACGTCTGCGTCAACTACGACAAGGAGTGGTTCAGCGAGCGCGACCTGGCCCCGCCGCGGACCTTCGACGACCTGATCAAGCCCGAGTACAAGAACCTCCTCGTCACCGAGAACGCCTCCACCTCCTCGCCCGGCCTCGGCTTCCTGCTCGGCACCGCCGCGAAATACGGCGACGAAGGCTGGACGGATTACTGGAAGAAGCTCAAGGCCAACGGCGTGAAGGTGGTCGACGGCTGGGAGCAGGCCTACAACGAGGAGTTCTCCGGCTCGGCCGGCGGCAAGCAGGCCAAGGGCGACCGGCCGCTGGTGGTGTCCTACGCCTCCTCCCCGCCCGCCGAGGTGATCTACGCCGACCCGAGGCCGAAGACCGCTCCCACCGGTGTCGCCGACGGCACCTGCTTCCGCCAGGTCGAGTACGCGGGGCTGCTCAGCAACGCGAAGAACCCCGAGGGCGGGAAGGCACTGCTCGACTTCCTGCTCACCAAGGAGTTCCAGGACGACATGCCGCTGAACATGTTCGTCCACCCGGTGCGCGAGGGCGCCCAGGTGCCCGAGGACTTCGCGAAGTACGGTCCGCAGGCCAAGAACCCCGAGACCATGGACCCGGCGAAGATCGCCGACCACCGTGACCAGTGGGTCAAGTCGTGGACCTCGCTCGTACTGAAGTGAGCCGAGCCGCGGCGAGGCGGCGTGGGACCGCGGCGCGGCTCGGTCTGATGGCCGTGCCCGTCGCGTTCTTCGCCGTCTTCTTCGCCTACCCCGTCACCGCGATCGTCGCGCGAGGACTGAAGACCGACGGGGTCTGGCAGATCGGGCGGATCGGGGAGGTGCTGGCGCAGTCCGACGTCCGGCAGGTGCTGTGGTTCACCACCTGGCAGGCGCTGGTCTCCACCGCCCTCACCCTCCTGATCGCCCTGCCCGGTGCGTACGTCTTCGCCCGCTTCGACTTCCCCGGCAAACAGCTGCTGCGGGCCGTGGTCACCGTCCCGTTCGTGCTGCCGACGGTCGTCGTCGGTACGGCGTTCATGGCGCTCGTGGGGCGCGGCGGGCTCCTCGACGAGCTGTGGGGTCTGCGGCTGGACACCACCGTGTGGGCGATCCTGCTGGCGCACGTCTTCTTCAACTACGCCGTCGTCGTGCGCACCGTCGGCGGACTGTGGGGACAGCTCGACCCGCGGCAGGAGGAGGCCGCGCGGATGCTCGGCGCCTCCCGGTTCACGGCCTGGCGGACCGTCACGCTGCCCGCCCTGGCGCCCGCCGTGGCCGCCGCCGCGCTGATGGTCTTCCTGTTCACCTTCACCTCGTTCGGTGTGGTGCAGATCCTCGGCGGGCCCACCTTCGCCACCCTGGAAGTGGAGATCTACCGGCAGACGTCGGAGATCTTCGACCTGTCCACCGCCGCCGTCCTGACGATGATCCAGTTCGTCGCGGTGGGCGCGATCCTCGCCCTGCACGCCTGGACCGTACGGCGGCGGGAGACCGCGCTGCGGCTGGTGGACGCCTCCCAGACCGCGCGGCGGCCGCACGGCACCGGGCAGTGGGCGCTGCTCGCCGGGGTCGTCGCCACCGTCGCCGTCCTGCTGCTCCTGCCGCTCGTGGTGCTGGTGGAACGGTCCTTCGGCGACGCGGGCCTCGGCCACTACCGGGCGCTGACCCGCGACGACGGGGGCGTGTTCCTGGTAGCGCCGATCGAGGCGGTCGGCAACTCCCTGCGGTACGCGGTCGCGGCCACCGTCATCGCCGTGGTGATCGGAACCCTGGCGTCCGTCGCGCTCACCCGGCGGGACGCGGGACCGCTGGTGCGGGGCTTCGACGCCCTGCTGATGCTGCCGCTCGGGGTGTCCGCCGTGACCGTCGGCTTCGGGTTCCTGCTCGCCCTCGACGAGCCGCCGCTGGACCTGCGTTCCTCCTGGATCCTGGTACCGCTCGCGCAGGCACTGGTCGGTGTCCCCTTCGTCGTACGGACCATGCTGCCCGTGCTGCGGGCCGTGGACACGCGGCTGCGGGAGGCGGCGGCGGTGCTCGGGGCGTCGCCGTGGCGGGTGTGGCGGGAGGTGGACCTGCCGATGGTGCGACGGGCCGTACTCGTCGCGGCGGGGTTCGCCTTCGCCGTGTCGCTGGGGGAGTTCGGGGCGACGGTGTTCATCGCGCGGCCGGACAACCCGACACTGCCGGTGGCCGTGGCACGGCTGCTGGGCCGGCCGGGGGAGCTCAACTACGGGCAGGCGATGGCCCTGTCGACGATTCTGATGATCGTGTGCGCGGTGGCGCTGCTGCTCCTCGAGCGGCTGCGGACCGACAGATCCGGGGAGTTCTAGATGCTGTTGAGCCTCGAGGGTGCCACCGTCCGCTTCGGCGGGCGCGCGGTGCTGGACGCCGTGGATCTCCAGGTCGCCGAGCACGAGACCGTGTGCGTGCTCGGGCCCAGCGGCAGCGGCAAGTCCACCCTGCTGCGGGCGGTGGCCGGACTGCAGCCCCTCGACGCGGGACGGATCTCGCTCGCCGGGCGCGACCAGGCGGGCGTGCCCGCACACCGGCGCGGGGTCGGGCTGATGTTCCAGGACCACCAGCTGTTCCCGCAGCGGGACGTGGGCGGCAACGTGGCCTTCGGGCTGCGGATGCACGGTGCGTCTCGCAGGGAACAAGCAGACCGGGTAAGGGAGTTGCTGGAGCTCGTCGGACTGCCCGGGGCGCGGGAGCGGGCCGTGGCCGCCCTGTCCGGCGGAGAGCAGCAGCGCGTCGCGCTGGCCCGCGCGCTGGCACCCAGCCCTCGGCTGCTGATGCTCGACGAGCCGCTCGGCCAGCTCGACCGCTCGCTCCGGGAGCGGCTCGTCGTCGAACTACGGGAGCTGTTCGGCCGGCTGGGCACCACCGTGCTCGCCGTGACGCACGACCAGGGTGAGGCATTCGCCCTGGCCGACCGGGTCGTGGTGATGCGGGACGGGCGGATCGCCCAGTCCGGTACGCCACTCGAGGTGTGGCAGCGCCCGGCCGACGCGTTCGTGGCCCGCTTCCTCGGCTTCGAGAACGTGGCCGAGGCGACGGTCACCGCGGACGTCGCGGTGACGCCCTGGGGCAAGATCCCGGTGCCGGCGGACGCCCCGCAGGGCACGCGCACCCTGCTGGTCCGGCCCGCCGGCGTCCGTCTGGTCCCGGACGGGGAGGGCCCGCGCTGCACCGTCACCGCGCGCACCTTCCGCGGCACCCATGTCGCCGTCCGCCTCCAGCCGGGGGACGGCGACGGGCCCCGCCTGGAGGCCGCCTGCGCCCTCCGGACGGCACCGGAGGTCGGGGACGAGGTCGGAGTGGAGTTCGACGCGGCCGAAATTGTCGTGCTCGGGTAAGCGTTCCTCTCTAGGGTGAGCGGCATGACACCCCTCGCGCACGACCGCTACTGTGACGAAATCGCCGACCAGGTAGGCCGGTTGCGGTCCGTGGTGACCTCGGGGGCCGATCTGGGCGGCACGGTGCCCACCACCCCGAAATGGTCGCTGGAGCAGCTCGTCCGGCATGTCGGCGGCGCGCTGCGCTGGGCCGCGCTGATGGTGCGCACCCGGGCCGGGGAGGAGATCCCCGAGGAGCGGGTGCCGGGATTCGACGGGCCCGGCGTGCGGGGCGAACCCGCCGCGCTGGACGCGTGGCTGGCCGAGTCCGGCGAACTGCTAGTCGAGGCGCTGCGGGAGGCCGGGCCGGACGCCGGGGTGTGGAGCTGGGCGGGAATCTGCAACGCCGGGTTCTGGGCCCGCCGTATGACGCACGAGATGACCGTGCACCGCGCGGACGCGACCCTCGCCGCCGGGCTGCCCTACGAGGTCGCGCCCGATGTCGCCGCCGACGCGATCGACGAGTGGCTGGAGATCGTGCAGTGGGCGCAGCGGACGCTGCCGGAGGACGCGGCCCGGGAGCTGCGCGGCCCGCACCGGAGCATCCATCTGCACGCCACCGACACCGGCCCGGAAGTGAACGCGGAATGGAGCATCGAGCTGACCGAGGAGGGCATCTCCTGGCACCGCGGCCACGAGAAGGCCACGGTCGCCCTCCGCGGCCCGCTCACCTCCGTGCTCCTCGCCTTCTACCGGCGACTGCCCCTCGACGCACCCGAGGTGGAGGTGCTGGGCGACCGGGAGCTGCTGGAGTTCTGGCTGGAACGGGCGACGTTCGGGTGAGGTGAACCACCGGGGGCGACGGCTCCGGCACGGCGATGGCCCGCCCCTTCCGGGACGGGCCACCACATCATGTCCTCGAGGCGTCAGCTGTCGCTGTTCGCCCCACGACGGCGCATGCCGAAGAAGACCGCACCGCCACCGACGGCGACCAGGGCCGCCGCGATACCGGCGATCAGGCCGGTGTTGGAGTCGGCGCCGGTCTCGGCGAGGTTCGACTCACCGACGGCGGGCGACGGAGCGTTGTCCGAGGTGTCCGCCGGAGCGGTGGTCTCGGGCTCGGACTCCGACGGAGTCGGCGTGCCGGGCTCCTCCTCGTCCTCGGGCGGGGTCGAGGCGGAGTCCGACGGCGTCGGAGCGGGCTCCGACGGAGCCGGGGGCTCCTCCTCTTCCTTGCAGGCCGTGGCCGGGGTGGTCAGGTTCGGCTTGATGTCCTCGTCCACGTAGGGCTTGGCCTTGACGTGGATGCGGTACTCCGCGTTGGGCTGCCAGTCCTCCTCGAAGGTGATGGTCACACCCTCGCGGGAACCCTTGACGACCTGCTCGCCGATCTTCTTCTCGTCGGCACCGTTGTTCTCCAGGAACACGGTGACGGTGGCGGGCACGCCCGCCGGGTCGACGTCGGTGACGGTGATGACACCCTTGTCACCGACGCACTTCGCCTCGGCCGAGAACTCGTTGATGTTGCACGCGGCCGCGCTGCCGGCGAGGCCGATGGTGAGTGCGGCCGACGCGGAGACGACACCGAGGGCGCGTACGGTGCGTGCGACGGTACGGCGCGAGGCCGTACGGCGTGATACGGACAGAACTGTCACGTTTGTCCTTTACGGGATACGCAAATGCGGGGGGTTGAGGGAGTGTTGATGAAGCATCAGCACCCCCATGAGGCTCCCAGGTCTATAAGCGTCGCATAAGTAGTGTCAACGCATATGCCGACAGCAGGCCATCGCTTTACCGATTCGTTAACTGCCCATGCGTTTCAACGCCTCAGGGGCCTCCTCGATCCGGTCGACCAGGGCGATGCGCGCCTCCGTCGAGCGCTCCCGGGCGAGCGACTGAAGCAGCGGCCGGGCGGGCAGCTTCTCCGTCCGGTGCGACCGGTTCACCAGCACCATCGGGGTCAAGGCGCCGTGCGACTCGCAGTGGTTCGGCGTGGTGTTGTCGAAGATCTCCTGCGCGGTGCCGGCCGCACCCGGCAGGAAGACCACTCCCGCGGTGCAGCGGGCCGGCAGCCCGTCCTTGGAGGCCCCGCTCGAGCGAAGCCGGGAATGGGGGAAGGGCCGCGCTGGCGAAGTGCTCGGCCGTGCCGAGGAAGACGGCGCCGGCGGTGCCGGTGGTGAGCAACTCCGGTATTCGGTCGATCAGTTCGAGGGACTGGATCCGGAACCCGGCGAGTGTGCCGCGGGCCGAGACGATCGCGTCGAACTCCTCGGGCGTCTCGATCTCGTGGTCACTGTGGTTGCCATGAGGGGCGGCGTGGGCGGGAGTCGGCTTCACCCGCCCACGCCGGGAGGTGGACCGCGGCGGGAGGCCGGGTGCCGGAGTGCCCGGCCGCCGAGGCCCTTCCGGCCCGGTTCGGTCCAGGTCTGCCCTCAGCCCTCCAGTGCGGACGGGTCCATCCACACGATCTCCCAGGTGTGGCCGTCCAGGTCGTCGAAGGCGCGGCCGTACATGAAACCCTGGTCCTGGGTCTCCCCGCTGACCGAGCCGCCCGCCGCGAGGGCCTTCTCGACCAGCTCGTCGACCTTCTCGCGGCTCTCGGAGCTCAGGGCCAGCAGCACCTCGCTGGTCCTGGTGGGGTCGGCGATCTCCTTCTTCGTGAACTCCGCGTAGCGCTGCTTGGTGTGCAGCATCACGACGACGGTGTCGCTGATCACGACGGAGGCGGTGTTCTCGTCGCTGAACTGTCCGTTGATCTCGTAACCGAGCGCCGTGAAGAACTTCTTCGAGGCATCGAGGTCGTTGGCGGCCAGGTTCACGAAGATCATCTGCTGCGTCATGGAGGTGCCTCTCCCGTGGGTCTGCCGGTCCCTGAGCGGTCCCGTGCCGTGTTGTTCGAGGGGGTGGACCGGGGCCGCGTACGGAACTCATCGCCCCGCGGAGATTTTCCTCGGGATTCCGGGGTGGGTGGTGCGCGGCCTCACAGGGCCAGGGGCAGTGCCGACAGTTGGGCCACGATCACGGTCAGCGGACCGAACAGGGCGAGGAGCGCGCCGGCCCTGAGCGCCGCGGCCCGGCGCGGTGTCGAGGCGGGAGCCCCGAGACGCAGCAGCGCCGCCGTGGTGCCGGCCTGCGCCTGCTTGGCCTCGACAGCGGCCGTCAGCAGCGTCGCCACGGTGCAGCCGGTCACCAGGAGCACGCCGAGCAGGGCGAGGGGGCCGGCCGGCCGGCCGTCGGCGTAGTACAGCGAGCTCAGGGCGTACGTGCCCGACAGCACGGCGCAGACCACGCCCAGCGGACGGCCGATCCTGGTGGCCTCCGTCATGAGGAGCCGTCCGGCCAGCAGGCGCAGGGCACCCGGGCGGACCGACTGGAGCAGCCGGCCGCACAGATGGGTGAGGCCGGGACCGGCCAGGGCCAGGCCGACGGCGGCCAGCACCAGACCGGCCGGCGCGCCGGGCCGGTCGCCGGGCGCGGTGCCGGCGCCGGTACGGCTCGCGTAGGCCCCCACGGCCAGGCCCACGGCCAGGACCGCGATGCCCCAGGGGAGACCGGACGGTGCCGTGCCGGTGCCGGACGCCGGGGCCGCGGCCGCCGAATCGGGGTCGCCCTCCGTGCCGTGCGGCCCGTGCGCCCGCTCGGGGTCCTGCCCCGGAAGGTCCGCCCGCAGCCGATCCTGCTGTGTCTGTGTCTGTGTCTGCGTCTGCGTCTGTGCCTGGGCTTGTAGTTGTGCCTGTGCCTCCTCCGGCGTGCGCTGCTGGGCGGCGGACGGGCGGCGGCCCTGGGCCGCCGTCTCCAGGTGCCTGCCGAAGCGCCCGTACGCCCCGAACGTCTCCCGCGCGGCCGTGGCACGGTACGCGCCGAAGCGGCCGTACGCCGTCCGCTCCGAACGGGACGGTCCCGCCGCCCGCTCTCGCGGGCGCAGCGCCACCGCCACCGCCACCGCGGCGCTCCCCGGCACCAGCGTCAGCAGGGTCAGGGTCGCCGGGAGCGGCAACGGCCGGCCGGCGGCCAGGAAGTCGGTGCCGGAACCGTCGAAGGGCGTGCCGGTGAGGTCGCCGCGCAGGTGGAGGAAGACGAGCAGCGCGGCCACCGACCCCAGCGCGGAGGTCAGGGCCGTGGTCGTCGCGGAGATCGCCATCAGCCGGACCGGGCCGAGGCCGAGCGCCGAGAGCCCGGGCCGGGGCCTGGTCCCCGGGTCGGTCCGCGCCACCGCGACCGCGAAGTACACCGTGGCTGCCAGCGGGGCCGCGCACCAGACCAGCCGGAGCAGCGAGGCGGACGGTGCGCCCGGGTGGCCGATCGCGTGGCCGAGGGCGCACAGCAGCAGAAAGCCCGTGCCCGCCGAGGCCGCGACGACCAGGAAGCGGCGCAGCTGGACGGCCGGTCGGGCACCTCGGGTCAGACGGAGAGCGAGCACGCGGCCCGGTCCTCCGTCTCGGCGGTCCCGGGGACCGGAGGCAGATGCACGGTGCGCACCTGGCGCCCGTCGAGCAGCGACACCGTGCGGTCGGCGAGGGCGGCGGTGTTCGCGTCGGCGGTGGCGAGGAGGACCGTGATGCCGTGCGAACGGGCCGCCGTGGTCAGCGTGCGCAGGACGTGCCGCCGGTCGGCGCGGTGCAGCGGGGCGGTCGGCTCGTCGGCGAACAGCACCGAGGGGGCCGGGGCGAGTGCGCGGGCGATGCAGACCCGCTGGCGCTCCGCGTGCACCAGGTCCCCGGGGCGCTTGCGGGCCTTGTCGCCGATGTCGAGCCGCTCCAGCCACTCCAGGGCCGTCGCCCTGGCCGGGCGGCGGGCGATGCCGCGCAGCATCAGGGGGAGGGCGGCGTTCTCCCAGACGTTCAGCTCGGGGACGAGCACCGGCACCGGGTCGATCCAGCCGAAGCGCTCCCGGCGCAGCCGCTCGCGGGCGGCCGGGCTCATGGTGTGCACGGGCACGCTGTTGAACCAGACCTCGCCGCCCGCCACGGGCACCAGGCCGGACAGGCACCGCAGCAGGGTCGTCTTGCCGCTGCCTCGTGGTCCGCCGACGGCGAGGATCTCGCCCTCCCCGACACCGAGCGAGACCCCGCTCAGCCCGGGTGAGCCGTCGTTGTGCCGGAAGTGCAGGGCGCGTGCCCAGAGCACGTCGTTGTCCGGTGGGGCCACCATGGCGTACACCTCGGTTCGGATCAGAAATGCCGTGCGAGATTCGTGAATCCCCCATGCGGGGGAACGAAAGCAGAGCCGATCGGTCACTGGGCACGCTAGGCAGCACGCGACGGGACGCCGGACAGCACGCGGCCCCGAACCGCCGTTTCTCACTCGAACGGGCGGCACCGGGGCCGTATTCGATCATTCCAGCCGAAGATCACAGCGGAAGCCCACGACTGGGGCTCACGGCTGAAGAGCGCAGTGCGAGTGCGGGGTCACAGCTTCGTCCATGCCTCCTCCAGGGTGGCGCGCAGGATCTGCTCGATCTCGTCGAACGTCTCCTGGTCGGAGATCAGCGGCGGGGCGAGCTGGACGACCGGGTCGCCGCGGTCGTCGGCACGGCAGTACAGGCCGTTCTCGTACAGCTTCTTGGACAGGAAGCCGTACAGGACGCGCTCGGTCTCGGCGTCGTCGAAGGTCTCCTTGGTGTGCTTGTCCTTGACCAGCTCGATGCCGTAGAAGAAGCCGTTGCCGCGGATGTCGCCGACGATCGGCAGGTCGTACAGCTTCTCCAGCGTGGAGCGGAAGGCGCCCTCGTGGTCCAGTACGTGCTGGTTGAGGCCCTCGCGCTCGAACAGGTCGAGGTTGGCGACGCCCACCGCGGCCGAGACGGGGTGGCCGCCGAAGGTGTAGCCGTGCAGGAAGACGTTGTCCCCCTGGTAGAACGGCTCGGCGAGGCGGTCGGAGACTATGCAGGCGCCGATGGGGGAGTAGCCGGAGGTCATGCCCTTGGCGCAGGTGATCATGTCCGGGACGTAGCCGAACTTGTCGCAGGCGAACGTCGTGCCCAGGCGGCCGAAGGCGCAGATGACCTCGTCGGAGACGAGCAGGACGTCGTACTGGTCGCAGATCTCGCGGACCCGCTGGAAGTAGCCGGGCGGCGGCGGGAAGCAGCCGCCGGCGTTCTGCACCGGCTCGAGGAAGACCGCGGCGACCGTGTCCGGGCCCTCGAAGAGGATCTGCTGCTCGATCTGGTCGGCGGCCCAGCGGCCGAACGCCTCGGGGTCGTCGCCGTGGATCGGGGCCCGGTAGATGTTGGTGTTCGGCACCTTGCGGGCGCCCGGCACCAGCGGCTCGAACGGGGCCTTCAGAGCCGGCAGGCCGGTGATCGACAGGGCCCCCTGCGGGGTGCCGTGATAGGCCACCGCGCGGGAGATGACCTTGTACTTGGTCGGCTTGCCGGTCAGCTTGAAGTACTGCTTGGCGAGCTTCCAGGCGGTCTCCACCGCCTCGCCGCCGCCGGTCGTGAAGAAGACCTTGTTCAGGTCGCCCGGCGCCTCGTGGGCCAGCCGCTCCGCCAGTTCCACGGCCTTGGGGTGGGCGTAGGACCACACCGGGAAGAAGGACAGTTCCTGCGCCTGCTTGAAGGCGGTCTCGGCGAGCTCGACCCTGCCGTGCCCCGCCTGGACGACGAACAGGCCGGCGAGACCGTCGAGGTACCGCTTGCCCCGGTCGTCGTAGATGTGGGTGCCCTCGCCCCGGACGATGGTGGGCACGGGGGAGTTCTCGTACGAGGACATGCGGGTGAAGTGCATCCACAGGTGGTCGTACGCGGCCTTGCTGAGGTCCTTGGGGCTGTCGGTGCTCACGATTATCGGGTTCCCCACATGTAGGTCTGCTTCTTGAGCTTGAGGTAGACGAAACTCTCGGTGGAGCGCACGCCGGGCACGGCCCGGATGCGTCGGTTGATGACCTCCAGAAGGTGGTCGTCGTCCTCGCAGACGATCTCGACCATGAGGTCGAAGGAGCCCGCGGTCATCACCACGTACTCGCACTCGTCCATGGCGCTCAGCGCGTCGGCCACGGACTCCACGTCGCCCTCGACATTGACGCCGACCATCGCCTGCCGGCGGAAGCCCACCGTGAGCGGGTCCGTGACGGCGACGATCTGCATCACGCCCTGGTCGAGCAGTTTCTGGACGCGCTGGCGCACGGCCGCCTCGGACAGGCCGACGGCCTTGCCGATGGCGGCGTAGGGCCTGCGGCCGTCCTCCTGGAGCTGCTCGATGATGGCGAGGGAGACGGCGTCCAGGTGGGGACCGCCGCCGTTCCTGGACTCGCGGGAGTCCCTGGGTTCTGCGCTTCGACTGGCCACACGGTCACTGTGCACGAGGTCTCGATCGTTCCGCAAGGCGCATTCGATGAAATCCGTTGTTGCGAGGGTTAATGTTTGCGGATTTCGCAGACCTGGGGTGGTCGGGGGTGTTGAATGCGTCAGGGGTCCGTCTAGGGTGGGTGTCTCAGAGGTTGGACACCTCGGACACCCACGAGGAACACCGGGAGGCCCTGCAGTGAGCACCGAGCTGCGACGTCTGCGCAACTACATCGGCGGCGCGTTCCGTGACGCCGCCGACGGACGGACCACCGAGGTGGTCAACCCCGTGACCGGCGAGGCGTACGCGACCGCGCCGCTGTCCGGGCAGGCCGACGTGGACGCCGCGATGGCGGCCGCCGCCGAGGCATTCCCCGGCTGGCGCGACGCCACGCCGGCCGAGCGGCAGAAGGCCCTGCTGAAGGTCGCGGACGCCATCGAGGAGCGCGCCGAGGAACTCATCGCGGCCGAGGTGGAGAACACGGGCAAGCCCATCGGGCTGACCCGCACCGAGGAGATCCCGCCGATGGTCGACCAGATCCGCTTCTTCGCGGGCGCGGCGCGGATGCTGGAGGGCCGCTCGGCCGGTGAGTACATGGAGGGCCTGACCTCCATCGTGCGCCGTGAGCCGGTCGGCGTCTGCGCCCAGGTCGCCCCCTGGAACTACCCGATGATGATGGCCGTGTGGAAGTTCGCCCCGGCGATCGCGGCGGGCAACACGGTCGTCCTCAAGCCCTCGGACACCACCCCGGCCTCCACGGTCCTGCTCGCCGAGATCCTCGGCTCGGTCCTGCCGACGGGCGTCTTCAACGTCGTCTGCGGCGACCGCGACACCGGCCGCATGATGGTCGAGCACGAGACCCCGGCGATGGCGTCCATCACCGGTTCGGTGCGGGCCGGCATGCAGGTCGCCGAGTCCGCGTCCAAGGACCTCAAGCGCGTCCACCTGGAGCTGGGCGGCAAGGCGCCGGTCGTCGTCTTCGAGGACACCGACATCGCCAAGGCCGTGGAGGACATCTCCGTCGCGGGCTTCTTCAACGCCGGGCAGGACTGTACGGCCGCCACGCGTGTCCTCGTCCACGAGTCGATCCACGACGAGTTCGTCACCGCCCTCGCCAAGGCCGCCGCCGACACGAAGACGGGCGCCCCCGACGACGAGGACGTCCTCTTCGGCCCGCTCAACAACGCCCACCAGCTGGCCCAGGTCGAGGGCTTCGTCGACCGGCTGCCCGCGCACGCGCGCGTGGAGGCCGGCGGCAAGCGCGTCGGCGACAAGGGCTTCTTCTACGCGCCCACCGTGGTCTCGGGCCTGAAGCAGGAGGACGAGATCGTCCAGAAGGAGGTCTTCGGCCCGGTCATCACCGTCCAGACCTTCACCGACGAGGACCAGGCCGTCGCGTACGCCAACGGCGTCGAGTACGCGCTGGCCTCCTCGGTGTGGACCAAGGACCACTCCCGCGCCATGCGCATGTCCAAGAAGCTCGACTTCGGCTGCGTGTGGATCAACACCCACATCCCGCTGGTCGCGGAGATGCCGCACGGCGGCTTCAAGAAGTCCGGCTACGGCAAGGACCTCAGCGCCTATGGCTTCGACGACTACACGCGCATCAAGCACGTGATGACCTCGCTCGACGCGTAGGCGTTCGCGACCGGCCCCGCCCGGGCGGCGGAGCCGCACGCCGGTTCAGCCCCGCGCCCCTTCCGGGCGCGGGGCTTCTCGCGTGCGCCCGCCGGTGCGCCCGCCGGTGAGAGGTGAGCACGAGAAGTGCGCGGAGTGCGGAGGGAGTTCACTCGACCCCGGTTTTTGAACACGTTCAACAAGGGCGTATGTTGCCGCCATGAGCGACAGAGCCGCCCTGCTCAAGGGCATTCGCGCCTGGCTGGTCTTCTTCGTCGTCTGCCTGGTGCTCAGCGGCGCCACGGCCTTCCCCCTGGTGCACGAACTGCGCTGGACCGAGGAGGTGCTCCGCTCCCTGGGGGCACCGGAGTACCTTCCCGCCCTCATGGAGTGGATCGAGCGGGTCCGGGACGGACTCGACGCCGCCGACGCCGAGTATCCGTTCCTCCTCTACGGCACCGACTGGCTGGCCTTCGCCCACCTGGTGATCGCCGTCGCCTTCTACGGCCCCTACCGCGACCCGGTCCGCAACATCTGGGTCGTCGAGTTCGGCATGATCGCCTGCGCCGGCGTCATTCCGCTCGCCCTCGTCTGCGGCCCGGTCCGCGGCATCCCCTTCTGGTGGAGCGTCATCGACATGGCGTTCGGGGTGTTCGGCGTGATCCCGCTGTACGCCGTACGGAAGAAGATCAAGCGGCTGGAGGCGGTCGCCCCGTACGCCGTGCCGGCCCCCGCCGCTTCGGCATGATCCGCCGGACGGGCCCCTACCGGCCCTGCCGGGGGGTGCGCAGGGCGCACAGGACGTCGATGCGGTTGGTGGTGATCGAGTCGGCGCCCAGCGCCAGCAGGCGGCGCAGGGAGCGGCGGGTGTCCGGGGTCCACACGGAGAGCAGGTAGCCGTCCGCGTGGACCCGGTCGGCGAGGGCCCGGTCGACCAGGCTGAAGCGGTAGTTCAGCCAGCGCGGCCGGATCGCCTCCAGGAGACCGGCGCGCGGCGGGGCCAGCGACGTACGGGTGAGGGCGATCTCGGCGGACGGGTCCGCCGCGCGCACGGCGAGCATGGCGGCGGCGCCCGCACAGTAGTGGACGCGGTCCTGGGCGCCGTGCTCCCGTACGGCGTCCACGATCCGGCGCACCGCGCGAGGGGCGGGATCGCCCGGCAGGTCCAGCATGACCCCGCTGCTCCCCGTCGCCGACAGCGCGTCCGGGAGCGTGGGCACACCATCGCCGGTCAGACCGCGCACCTCCTCCCAGGACAGTGACCGCAGCGGGCGGTCGTGCCCCCAGAGCCGCTTCAGCGTCTCGTCGTGCAGCAGGACCGGTACGCCGTCCCGGGTGAGGCGTACGTCGAACTCCACCGCGTCCGCGCCCTTGTCGAGCGCGGAACGCAGCGAGGCGAGCGTGTTCTCGCGGACGTGGTACGGGTCGCCGCGGTGGGCCACGGCGGTCACGTTGTGCATGGCGGCCCTTCGCGGGGTCGGTTCGCCTGCCGGTTCACGGGACGGGTCCACCGCGGCGGAGGACGGGTTCACCGCAGCGGCCGGGAGGCGAGCCAGGAGGTGGTGTAGGCGTCGATCTCGGCCGCCAGCCGTGCCTTGGCCGGCTCGTCCAGGAACGAGGCCTCCACCGCGTTCCCGGCCAGCGCCGCCAGGCCCCGCTCGTCGAGGTCCAGCAGCCGCGCGGCGATCGCGTACTCGGTGTTGAGGTCGGTGCCGAACATCGGAGGGTCGTCGGAGTTGACGGTGACCAGCACACCGGCGCGGACGAACTCCTTGATCGGGTGCTCGTCCAGGTCGGCGACCGCGCGGGTGGCGATGTTGGAGGTGGGGCACACCTCCAGCGCGATGCGCCGCTCGGCGAGGTGCGCGAGCAGTTCGGGGTCCTGGGCGGCGCTGGTGCCGTGCCCGATCCGCTCCGCGCGCAGGTCGATCAGGGCGTCCCACACCGTGCCGGGGCCGGTGGTCTCACCGGCGTGCGGCACCGAGCGCAGGCCCGCGGCGATGGCCCGGTCGAAGTACGGCTTGAACTGCGGCCGGGGCACCCCGATCTCGGGTCCGCCCAGGCCGAAGGAGACCAGGCCCTCCGGGCGCAGCCGGTCGTCGGTGGCGAGCCGGGTGGTCTCCTCGGCGGACTCCAGGCCGGCCTCGCCGGGGATGTCGAAGCACCAGCGGAGCACGGTCCCGAACTCGGACTCGGCCGCCTTGCGGACGTCCTCGATCGCCTCCATGAAGGCCCGCTCGTCGATCCCGCGGCGGGTCGACGAGAACGGGGTGATCGTCAGCTCGGCGTACCGCACCTGCTGCCGGGCCAGCTCACGCGCCACCTCGTAGGTGAGCAGCCGGACGTCCTCGGGCGTGCGGATCAGGTCGACGACGGACAGGTACACGTCGATGAAGTGGGCGAAGTCCGTGAAGGTGAAGTAGTCGGCGAGCGCCTCGGGGTCGGCGGGGACCCGGGAGTCGGGATGGCGGGCGGCCAGCTCCGAGACGATGCGGGGGGAGGCGGAACCGATGTGGTGCACGTGCAGTTCGGCCTTGGGCAGTCCGGCGATGAAGTCGTGCGGGCCGCTGCCCGCCTCGGCGGACGCGGCGAGGCGTTCGGTCATGGTCCCTCCCCGGGAGCGGCGTCCCCGGCCGGGGTGCGGCGGGACGCGGGTGATCGGTGGATCGGGGATCATCGTAGGCCGGGCACGCACGGGGCGGGGGCGGGCCGTACGATGACGGGACGTTCGACGGAGGGGGCCCAGCGTATGTCCGACGACGCGCAGGCGCCGGAAGCGCGGGGGAACCCGGCGGGCGGCACTCCGCCCCGGGACCCGCATGCTCATGACGACGTCTGGGCGGAGCCGGCCGACAGCAGGGCCGCGCAGGCCCAGCCGCCCCAGAGCCCGCCGCGGGACGTGGCGCCGCCCGAGCCGACCCAGGTGGACCTCGGCAGTCGGAGCACGACCGGACCGTCGGGCTCCGCCGGAGTCACCGACCCGTTCGCCCTCCCGGAGTTCGACCCGCCGGCACCCGCCCCGAGTGCGCCCGCCGCGGCCGGCACGCCCCCCGCCTCCGGCACCCCGTCCGCTCCCTCGGCGCACGACCAGCGGACGGTCACGTCCTTCCCCGCGACGGGCGCCCCGGCCGCCGGACCGGCCTCGCCGTCCGCCCAGCCCTGGGCCGACCCCTCCACCCCCTCCACCCCGTCCACCCCGTCCACCCCGTCCGCCCATGCGACGCCCGCCGGCCACGGCACCGCGGCCCCCAACCCCTTCGCGCCCCCGGCCGCCGAGCCGGTCCCGCCGCCCCTCGCACCCGGCGGCCCCGGGCAGGCGCCGTACGGCTATCCGGGCGGCCCCCAGGGCGGTTACACCCACGCGGCCGCGCAGTCACCCGGTTACGCCGGTATGCCCGGCCAGGGTTACTACGGCTGGACCGGCATGCCTCCGCAGCCCGCCAACGGCATGGGTGTCACCGGACTCGTGCTCGGGATCATCTCGGCCGTCGTCTTCTGCTTCTGGCCACTGGCCGTCGGGCTCGGTGTCCTCGCCGTGATCTTCAGTGCCCTGGGCCGGGGCAAGGCCGCCCGCGGCGAAGCCACGAACCCGGGCCACGCCCTGGCCGGTCTCATCTGCGGCTGGGCCGGCATCCTCCTGGGCGCCTGCATAGGCATTCTCACCCTCACCACGCCTTACTGGTAGGACCTCTCGTCCGGACCACGCGGGGTCCGCGGGCCCCGGGTGCCTGACCCGAGCCGGTCCGCCCCGGCTCGACCTGGCCCGATCCCGACGAAGGACCTTGGCCCGTGCCCCGGCCCCTCACCCGAGCCGAAGACCGGGTCCGGCCGGCACGCATGACCTCCGTCGGGACCCGCGGGACGGACCTCGCCCGGTCCGCCCGGCCCGGGCCGGCCCCGGCCACCGTCCGTGCCCGGATGCCCGTGGCGTCGCGTCGGCCCGCATCCGGGGGGCTCTCACCCGGTCACGTGGCCGGGCGCGGTCCCGGTGCGCCGGCCCGGCCGCCCGACCGCCGGGCCCCTTACCCCGGCGGCCGAACCCAGGCCGCTCAGGCGTCCGCCCCGGTCTCGGCCCCGGCCTCCCGGAGGCGGGCGCGGGCCTGCATCAGGGCGAAGCCCAGGAGATTCGCGCCGCGCCACTGGACGGGGTCCGCCGCCCTCTCGTTCTTCGCCCCGAGCCCGATGCCCCAGACGCGGTCCCTGGGGCTCGCCTCGACCAGGACGCGGTCGCCCGTGTTCAGCAGGAAGGCACGCAGGTCCGCGTGGGCGGCGAACTTGTGCGTGCTGCCCTCGACGACGACACGGAACCGCTCGCGCCGCCAGACCGCCTCGTCGAAGTGCCGGACGAGGCGGCCCTCCTTCTTCGCGTCGGCGGGGTGCCCTGCGGCCAGGATCTTCCGTTCCGCCTCCGGATCTGCGAATATCCGGGCCTTGGCCGCCATCATCCAGTGCTCGGCGGTCGCGTAGGTCACGCCGTCCACCGTGAACGGCGACGGCCACCACTGGCTCAGGCAGCTCGCCCCGATCCGGCCGTCGGGCAGTGGCCGGTGCCCCCAGAAGTGCAGGAACTTGATCCGCTCCCCGGCGCTCAGCGCCTCGATCAGGGCCTCCCGGGAATCGATCGCCCCGACCCCTCCCGCAGTTCCAGCCCTCTCCACGACCTTGTCCGCCTCCGTGTTCATCCCCATGCGCGCGAGTTTCGCAGGCAGTACTGACAATCGGCCTGTCCTTTCCGTGTTCGTGCGACGCTCCGTCGACAGATTTCGTTGCTTAACCAAATGGAAACAACGGAATCACTTGTTGGCATCGCATGCCTCTGTCAGGATCGGCACTCAAATCGAGCTGGCGCCACGCCGCCCCCTCGGGAAACGGAGGAGAGCGACATGCAGCACCCCGGCAACGCCACCCCGGAACGGTTTCCGGCCGAGGAACGATTCGCCGACGGGGCGCAGTTCGTCGCGGGACGACTGACGAAGGGCACCTCGGGCCGTACGCACACGGTCGTCGACCCGGCCACCGGCGAGGACGTGTACGCCTACGAACTCGCCGGCACCGACGACGTGGACGCGGCCGTCGCCGCCGCGCGGAAGGCGTTCGGGGCATGGGCCGGTGCCACCCCGGGCGAGCGGTCCGACGCGATGCACCGGTTCGCCGCCGTGGTCGCCGAGCGTGCCGAGGACTTCGCCCGCGCCGAGTCCCTGCAGTGCGGCAAACCCCTGAAGCTGAGCCGGGAGTTCGACGTCCCCGGGAGCATCGACAACATCGCCTTCTTCGCCGGCGCCGCCCGGCACCTCCAGGGTCAGTCGGCCGGTGAGTACTCCGGCGACCACACCTCCTACGTGCGCCGCGAACCCATCGGCGTCGTCGGCTCGATCGCTCCCTGGAACTACCCCCTCCAGATGGCCGCGTGGAAGATCCTCCCGGCGATCGCCGCGGGCAACACGATCGTCCTCAAGCCCGCCGAGATCACCCCGCTGACCTCACTCCTGCTCGCCCGGGCCGCCACCGACGCCGGCATTCCGGACGGCGTGATCAACATCGTCACCGGCACCGGCCAGGAGGCGGGCGAGCACCTCGTCGGCCATCCCGACGTGGCCATGACCTCCTTCACCGGTTCCACCGCCGTGGGCAGGCGGGTCGCCGCCGTCGCCACCGCCACCGTCAAGCGCGTCCACCTCGAACTCGGCGGCAAGGCGCCCTTCGTCGTCTTCGACGACGCCGACCTCGACGCCGCCGTCAACGGAGCGGTCGCGGGCGCGCTCATCAACACCGGCCAGGACTGCACGGCCGCCACCCGCGCGTATGTGCAACGCCCCCTCTACGAGGCGTTCGTGGAGCGCACCGCCACGCTCATGGAGACCGTGCGGCTCGGCGACCCCTTCGCCGCCGGGACCGACCTCGGCCCGCTGGTCTCGCACGCGCAGCGCGACAGGGTGGCCGGCTTCGTCGACCGGGCGCGTGCCTACGCGCGCGTGGTGACCGGCGGTCGGGCCCCGGGCGGGGAACTCGCCGCCGGTGCGTACTACCGGCCCACCCTGATCGCCGGTGCCCCGCAGGACAGCGAGGTCGTGCAGGCCGAGATCTTCGGACCGGTGCTGGTCGTCCTGCCCTTCGACACCGACGACGAGGGCATCGCGCTCGCCAACGACACGCCGTACGGACTCGCCGCCTCCGCCTGGAGCCGGGACGTGTACCGGACCGGCCGCGCCACGCGCGAGATCAGGGCCGGCTGCGTGTGGATCAACGACCACATCCCGATCATCAGCGAGATGCCGCACGGCGGTTACAAGGCGTCCGGCTCCGGCAAGGACATGTCCGCGTACTCGTTCGAGGAGTACACCCAGCTCAAGCACGTCATGTTCGACAATACGGCGGCGGTCCGCAAGGACTGGCACCGCACGATCTTCGGGGACCGATAGCAGCCGGGCCGACCGACCGACGGCCCCACTCCGAAAGGCACCACGCGTATGGAGCAGTACGAGCCCGACCGCCTTTCCCCGGCCCAGGTGGCCGCCATGCGGCGCAGCTTCCGCAACGGCAGGGCGGCCCTGTCGCGCCGGTCCCTGCTGCGCGCCTCCGCGGGCGGCGCGCTCGCGTTCGGCGGCGTCGGGGCGCTGAGCGCCTGCGGCATCCCCCCGGCGGGCAGCACCCGGGGCGGCGTACCGGCCGAGGACCACTCGGAGAAGGAGAAGAGCGTCGCCTTCTCCAACTGGACCGAGTACATGGACGTCGACGACAGCGGGCGCGAACACCCCACACTGGACGCGTTCACCGAGCGGACCGGCATCAAGGTCACGTACACCGAGGACATCAACGACAACACCGAGTTCTTCGGCAAGATCAAGCCGCAGCTCGCCGCCGGCCAGGACACCGGCCGCGACATCATCGTCCTCACCGACTGGCTGGCCGCCCGCCTGATCCGGCTCGGCTGGGTGCAGAAGCTGGATCCGTCCCACCTGCCGCACGCCTACGCCAACCTGTCGTCGCAGTTCCGCAGCCCCGACTGGGACCCGGGCCGTGCCTACTCCTACCCCTGGCAGGGCATCGCGGCCGTCATCGCCTACAACAAGAAGGCGCTCGACGGCGTCGAGGTGAAGACCCTCTCCGACCTGCTGGACAACCCGAAGCTCAAGGGACGTGTCGGCCTCCTCACCGAGATGCGCGACACCATGGGCCTGGCCCTGCTCGACATGGACAAGGCCCCGGAGAAGTTCACCGCCGACGACTACGACGCGGGGATAGCCCGCCTCCAGAAGGCCGTCGACAAGGGGCAGGTCCGCCGCTTCACCGGCAACGACTACACCTCCGACCTCAGCAAGGGCGACTTCGCCGCGTGCGTCGCCTGGGCCGGCGACATCGTCCAGCTGAAGGCGGACAACCCGGACATCGACTTCCTGATCCCGGACAGCGGCTACATGACGTCCAGCGACAACCTGATGATCCCGAACAAGGCCCGGCACAAGACCAACGCCGAGCGGCTCATCGACTACTACTTCGAGCCGCGTCCGGCCGCCGAGCTCGCCGCCTACATCAACTTCGTCTGTCCGGTCGACGGGGTGAAGGACGAACTAGCGAAGATCGACGAGGACGCGGCGAACAACCCGCTGATCCTCCCCGACCGGGCCATGCAGGCCAAGTCCCGTTCCTTCCGCTCCCTGAGCACCGAGGAAGAGACGGCATGCGAAGCGAAGTTCGCGAAGCTCACGGGGGCGTGACGAGATGAAGACGACGCACGACACGGCCGCCCACGGCGGGGACGTCCGCCTCACCGGCCTCGGCAAGACCTACGGCGCGTTCACCGCGGTCCACCCCCTCGACCTGACCGTGCCCGAGGGTTCCTTCTTCGCCCTGCTCGGCGCGTCCGGCTGCGGCAAGACCACCACCCTCAGGATGATCGCCGGCCTGGAGGAACCCACCGCCGGTACCGTCCACCTCGGCGACCAGGACGTCACCGCGCTCCCGCCGTACAAGCGGCCGGTGAACACCGTCTTCCAGTCCTACGCCCTCTTCCCGCACCTCGACATCTTCGAGAACGTCGCCTTCGGTCTGCGCCGGCGCGGCATCAAGAGCGTGAAGAAGCAGGTCGGGGAGATGCTGGAACTCGTCCAGCTCGGCGAGCAGGCCCGCAAGAAGCCGCACCAGCTCTCCGGCGGCCAGCAGCAGCGGGTCGCCGTGGCCCGCGCCCTGATCAACCATCCGAAGGTGCTGCTGCTCGACGAGCCGCTCGGCGCCCTCGACCTGAAACTGCGCCGTCAGATGCAGCTGGAGCTCAAACGCATCCAGACCGAGGTCGGCATCACCTTCGTCCACGTCACGCACGACCAGGAGGAGGCCATGACCATGGCCGACACGGTCGCCGTGATGAACGGGGGCCGCGTCGAGCAGCTCGGCCCGCCCAGTGAGCTGTACGAGAACCCGCGCACCACGTTCGTCGCCAACTTCCTCGGCACGTCCAACTTCATCGAGGCCGACGTCGACACCAGGTCGGGCGACGACCTCGTGCTGAAGGCGGGCGGCGGCAAGCTCGTCCTGCCCTCGGCGCGCAACAGCGGCCCCACGGCGGCCGGCGGCAAGGTGCTGCTCGGGGTGCGCCCGGAGAAGATCTCCCTCGTCCACGCCGACGACGCCGGACGCATACCCGAGGGCCGCAACCGGATCACCGGCCGGATCTCCGACTCCAGTTACCTCGGCGTCTCCACCCAGTTCGTCGTCGACAGCCCGGTCTGCACCGCGTTCGAGGTCTACGTCCAGAACATCGACCGCGACCACCGGCTGGCACCCGGCGCCGAGGTCGTCCTGCACTGGAACCCGGCGCACACCTTCGGTCTCGACGCCGCACAGGATGCGGACGCCGGTGTGGAAACCGTCGGGGAGGAGGCCGTCTGATGGCCACCGTCACCCAGTCGCCACCGCCCCGGCCGCCGGCCCCGGCGCCCGCCCCGGCCCCGCGGGCGAAGCCGCCGCGGAGGCGGGGCCGCTGGACGCCGTACCTGCTCCTGCTGCCCGGCCTGCTGTGGCTGTTCGTCTTCTTCGCGCTGCCGGTGATCTACCAGGCCTCCACCTCCGTCCAGACGGGCTCCCTGGAGCAGGGTTACGAGGTCACCTGGCACTTCGCCACCTACTGGGACGCGCTGTCCGCGTACTGGCCGCAGTTCGTCCGCTCGGTGCTCTACGCGGCCTCCGCGACCGTGCTGTGCCTCGTGCTCGGCTACCCGCTGGCGTATCTGATCGCCTTTCGCGCGGGACGCTGGCGGAACCTGATCATGATCCTGGTGATCGCGCCGTTCTTCGCCAGCTTCCTGATCCGCACCCTCGCCTGGAAGACGATCCTGGCCGACAGCGGCCCCGTGGTCGAGATCCTCAACGCGCTGCACGTCCTGGACGTCACCTCCTGGCTCGGCTGGACCGCCGGCGACCGGGTGCTGGCCACACCGCTCGCCGTCGTCTGCGGTCTGACGTACAACTTCCTGCCGTTCATGGTCCTTCCGCTCTACACCTCCCTGGAGCGCATCGATCCCCGGCTGCACGAGGCGGCGAACGACCTGTACGCCAGGCCCTCGACCACCTTCCGCAGGGTCACCCTCCCGCTGTCGATGCCGGGCGTCGTCTCCGGCACGCTGCTGACCTTCATCCCGGCCACCGGCGACTACATCAACGCGGACCTGCTCGGCTCCACCGACACCCGCATGATCGGCAACGTGATCCAGACGCAGTTCCTGCGCATCCTGGACTATCCGACGGCCGCGGCGCTCTCGTTCATCCTGATGGCCGCGATCCTGTTCGCGGTCACCTTCTACATCCGCAAGTCCGGCACGGAGGATCTGGTGTGATGACCTTCGTCAACTGGCTCAAGCGCCGTCTCGTCGTCATCGCGGGACTGCTGACGCTCGGGTACCTGCTGCTGCCGGTCGTGGTGGTGGCCGTGTTCTCGTTCAACAAGCCCAAGGGCCGCTTCAACTACGAGTGGCAGCAGTTCTCCACGGACGCCTGGAAGGATCCGTGCGGGGTCTCCGGCCTGTGCGGCTCGCTGTCGCTCAGCCTCCGGATCGCGCTGTGGGCCACTCTCGGCGCCACCGTGCTCGGCGCCATGATCGCCTTCGCGCTGGTCCGCTACCGCTTCCGTGCCCGCGGCGTCGTGAACTCGCTGGTCTTCCTGCCGATGGCGATGCCCGAGGTGGTCATGGCGGCATCGCTGCTGACCCTGTTCCTCAACATGGGCGTCCGGCTCGGCTTCTGGACGATTCTCATCGCCCACGTCATGTTCTGCCTCAGCTTCGTCGTGGTCGCCGTCAAGGCGCGCGTGATGTCGATGGACCCGCGCCTGGAACAGGCCGCCCAGGACCTGTACGCCGGTCCGGTCCAGACGTTCATCCGGGTCACCCTGCCGATCGCCGCCCCCGGCATCGCGGCGGGCGCGCTCCTCGCCTTCGCCCTGTCCTTCGACGACTTCATCATCACCAACTTCACCTCGGGTTCCACCGTCACCTTCCCGATGTTCGTCTGGGGCTCCGCGCAGCGCGGAACCCCGGTGCAGATCAACGTCGTCGGTACGGCCATGTTCGTCGTCGCCGTCCTGCTGGTGCTGGTCTCGATGGCCGTCGGCAACCGCCGCAAGCGGCAGAAGGCGTGAAGACCATGAGCCGTTGGACGACATCCCTCGCCGATGCCCGGCCGACCGCGTACTGGCTGGACGACCCCGGCCGGCCGGAGCCCCGGCCCGCCCTCCCCGGCGCCGAGACCTGCGACCTGCTGGTGGTGGGCGGCGGATACAGCGGACTGTGGACGGCGCTGATCGCCAAGGAACGCGACCCGGACCGGGACGTCGTCCTGGTGGAGGGACGTGAGGTGGGCTGGGCCGCCTCGGGCCGCAACGGCGGATTCTGCGCCGCCTCCCTCACCCACGGCCTGGCCAACGGCCTGGCCCGCTGGCCGGACGAGATCCACCGGCTGGAGCGGCTGGGCGCCCGCAACCTCGACGCCATCGAGGCGACGGTCGCCCGCCACACCATCGACTGCGAATTCGAACGCACCGGCGAACTCGACGTCGCCACCGAGCCCTACCAGGCACGCGAACTGCGCGACTGGTACCAGGAGATCGACCGCCGGGGCCTCGCCGACGGCGTCGACCTCCTCGACACCGACGCGGTCCGCGCCCAGGTCGACTCGCCCACCTTCCTGGCCGGCCTCTGGGACCGCCGGGGCGTGGCCATGCTCCACCCGGCGAAACTCGCCTGGGGGCTCAAACGGGCCTGCCTCGACCTCGGCGTCCGCGTGTACGAGCACACCCCCGCCCTCACCCTGCGTCCGTACGGCGCCGGGATGTCCGTCCGCACCCCCTACGGGCAGATCCGCGCCCGCACGGCCGCCCTCGGCACCAACGTCTTCCCCAGCCTGGTCAAACGGACCCGCGCCTACACCGTCCCGGTCTACGACTACGCGCTGATGACCGAGCCGCTCACCGACGGACAACTGGCGTCCGTGGGCTGGAGGAACCGGCAGGGACTCGGCGACAGTGCCAACCGGTTCCACTACTTCCGGCTGACCGCCGACCAGCGCATCCTGTGGGGCGGCTACGACGCGGTCTACCCGTACGGCGGGCGGGTGCGGGCCGAGTACGACGACCGGCCCCGGACGTACGCGAAGCTCGCCGGCCACTTCTTCACCTGTTTCCCGCAGTTGGAGGGCGTCCGTTTCACCCACGCCTGGGGCGGCGCGATCGACACCTGCTCCCGCTTCTCGGCGTTCTACGGCACCGCCCACCGGGGCAGGGTCGCCTACGCGGCCGGCTTCACGGGACTCGGCGTCGGCGCCACCCGCTTCGGCGCCGAGGTGATGCTGGACCTGCTGGCGGGGGAGCGCACCGAGCGCACGGAGCTGGAGATGGTGCGCAGGAAGCCGCTGCCGTTCCCGCCCGAGCCCTTCGCCTGGACCGGCATCGCGCTCACCAAGTGGTCGCTGGCGCACGCCGACACCCACGACGGGCACCGGAACCTGTGGCTGCGGACGATGGACAGGCTGGGACTGGGCTTCGACAGCTGAGAGCGGTTCTCGGCGGCGTGGCCGGGTTGCCGGGTTTCGGCACTGATGACCGGATTCCGGCGGGCGTGATCCGGTTCACTCCCATCGGGTGCCGAAACCCGCGTAATGCCCGGCGGAAAGCTTCCTCTCCTCCTCGGGACGCGACTTTCCCGCGTCCACGACAGAGAGGCAGGCGTTTGTGATGACAGGGACGAAGCCGGCGGTCGAGTGGCTCTCCTCGGTCGCACCCGACCCCGAGGCGTGCCGCTGGGAGTGGCAGCGCAACCCGCACGGGGTGGCGCTGCTGCCGGCCGGCAAGGCGTGGGACGTGCTGATCCTGCCGGGCAGGCTCGGCTACCCCACGCTCGACGTGCTCACCCGCGTCCTCGCCCGGCCCGGCCCGGTGCTGGTCGACTTCGGTGACGCGCGGATGGGCTTCCTCGTGCCGCCGGGCACCGCGGCCCGCTGGGTCGGCACCGGCATCCGTACGGCGGGTGACGGCACCTGGATCGTGGTGCCGTATCCGGGCCGCGCGTCGGCCGGCGGGACGCGCTGGCTGTTCCCGCCGGACGGCTCGGGCACGCTCACCGACCCGGCCCTGCTCGAACTGGCCATGCACGAGGCGGCGGCGGGGCTCGCCGGGCGGGAGGAGGCGTAGCCGGCGGGAGGACGGACCAGTGACAGAGACTTTGACGGCCCGAGTGGCCCGGATCGGCCCGAAGGCGCTCCGTCCCCCGCCTTCCTCCTCTCGTTCCCCCCATGCCCGGAGGCAGCCGTGGATCGCCGCAGACCGTTCCAGCCATCCGGCCCTCTCTCCGCCGCCCCCGTCCGCGACGCCCGCGGTCACTTCGGCCGACCGGCCGGCTGCCGGCCGGCGGCTGCCGGACGGCTGCTCCGGCCGGCCGGCAGCCACAGGCAGATCAGCAGTACCGCCCCCAGGCACCAGCCGGCCGCCACGTCCAGCGGCCAGTGGTAGCCCCGGCGCACCAGGCCGTAGGAGGCGCCGGCGACCAGGGCGGCGCAGAGCAGCAGGAGCGCGCGGCGGACCGCCGGTGAGCGCAGCAGCGGGACGAGGAGGAGGACCGCCGCACCGTACGCGACGACGGCGGTGGCGGTGTGGCCGGAGGGGTAGTAGCCGACGGCCGGGGGCACGGCCGGGGTGCCGGGGCGATCGGTCCAGGCCTTCAGGGGCACGACGAGCACCGGCACCAGCGCCATCGCCACGGCTCCGGCCGCCGGCGGCAGCCACCAGCGGTCCCGGCCCGCGGCACGTCCCTGCCACGCGACGTACGCCAGAGCGGCCACCAGGACGGGCACGGCCACCTCGATGTTGCCGAGGTCGGCGAGCAGTTCGGAGGCCCGGTCCGGCCGGACGAGCGCCCTGCTCAGCCGTTCGTCCAGATCCACCAGGGGGCCGTCGGTGACGACCTGCCAGGTGATCAGCGCGAAGACGAGAACGGGGGGTCCGAGCAGCAGCATGGTGCACAGCTTCGCATTCGCGGACGCGCGGCCGTTCGCAGCGGCAGGTCCCGGGGCACGCCGAAGGGCCAGTGCAAGGGGGGGGTGAGCACTGGCCCTTCGGGGAACGGCCTGCCGCGCGTGACGCGTGGGCTGCCATCCGGATCGGAACGCCGCGCGCCCCGGGGGGTGTGGGGCGGGCGGCTGTCCGATCGTGAGGAGACCCGAAACCCGGGGGCTCCGGTTGTGTGCGCGAGGGCACGACCAGGGCGAAGCTGGGGAGGCCTCGGCCCGTACCGCTCACAGTTCCCCGTGAGCGGGTGTATCTCTTGTCCCGGTAGAACCTACGGCAGGGGGTGGACCCGCGACAGGGCCAACAGGCTCCTGCCATCCACCCCGCACACGTTCTTCACACGCTCTGCCGCTCGTGCCCCGGCGGGACCGCCGGGGCGGCTCACCCGCTCCGGCGGCGGCTCAGATGTGCACGAACGCCTGCTCAGAGGCGGGTGAACGCCTCTTCGAGGATGTCCAGGCCCTCGTTCAGCAGGTCCTCGCCGATGACCAGCGGCGGCAGGAAGCGCAGGACGTTGCCGTAGGTGCCGCAGGTCAGGATCAGCAGACCCTCCTGCTGACAGGCCTTGGCCAGCGCCGCCGTCGCCTCCGGGTTCGGCTCCTTGGTCGCACGGTCCTTGACCAGCTCGATGGCGATCATGGCGCCGCGGCCGCGGATGTCACCGATGAGGTCGAACTTCTCGGCCATCGCGGTCAGACGGGTCTTCATGACCGCCTCGATCGCCTTCGCCCTGGCGTTGAGGTCCAGCTCCTTCATCGTCTCGATGGCGCCGAGCGCGCCCGCGCAGGCCACCGGGTTGCCGCCGTAGGTGCCGCCGAGGCCGCCGGAGTGGGCCGCGTCCATGATCTCGGCGCGTCCGGTCACGGCGGAGAGCGGGAGTCCGCCGGCGATGCCCTTCGCGGTCGTGATCAGGTCCGGGACGATGCCCTCGTCCTCGCAGGCGAACCACTGGCCGGTGCGGCAGAAGCCGGACTGGATCTCGTCGGCGACGAACACGATGCCGTGCTCCGCGGCGAACTCGGCGATCGCGGGCAGGAAGCCCTTGGCCGGCTCGATGAAACCGCCTTCGCCGAGGACCGGCTCGATGACGATCGCGGCCACGTTCTCCGCGCCGACCTGCTTGGAGATCTGGTCGATGGCCTGGGCGGCGGCCTCCGGGCCCGCGTGCTCGGCGCCGGTCGGCCAGCGGTAGCCGTAGGCGACCGGAACGCGGTACACCTCGGGCGCGAACGGGCCGAAGCCGTGCTTGTAGGGCATGTTCTTCGAGGTCAGCGCCATGGTGAGGTTGGTGCGGCCGTGGTAGCCGTGGTCGAACACCACGACCGCCTGCCGCTTGGTGTAGGCCCGCGCGATCTTGACGGCGTTCTCGACGGCCTCGGCACCGCTGTTGAACAGGGCCGACTTCTTGGCGTGGTCGCCCGGGGTCAGCTCGGCGAGCGCCTCGGCCACGGCCACGTACCCCTCGTACGGCGTGACCATGAAACAGGTGTGCGTGAAGTCGGCGAGCTGGGCGGTGGCGCGGCGTACGACGGCCTCGGCGGAGGCGCCGACCGAGGTCACCGCGATGCCCGAGCCGAAGTCGATCAGCCGGTTGCCGTCGACGTCCTCGATGATCCCGCCGCCCGCGCGCGCGGCGAACACGGGCAGTACGGAGCCCACGCCCTGGGCGACCGCGGCGGTACGGCGGGCCTGCAGCTCCTGTGACTTCGGGCCCGGGACGGCGGTGACGACGCGGCGCTCCTGCGGAAGTGCGGTCATGAGGGGCTCCTGGGGGGTGTAACGGACACTTGCCTTCTTTTCTCGCAGGCTAGGGCGGGAAGGGAAGACTGGGCATGCTCCATGTGGGCGTTGTCCGGGGGACCGGGTTGTCCGGTGTGGACATAGCGGGGGACCGGGGCGGGGGAAGGCGGTGGTGTGCCGGCGGCCCGGGGCGTGGCGGGCGGGCGGCGCGCGGTGACGGCCGGAAACCGCGTGGTGACGGCCGGAAACCGCGCGGGACACGGCGGGGGATTCGGCGCGGCCCGGCACCGTGCGAAGTGCCCCCGTGGCCCGACCCGGCCGGGTGAACGGTGAACTCGCCCTGCGGGGGCGTTAGATTGGCTCGCTGATGGTGAACGGCGCGGCTGCTCAGGGGGCAAGGGCGATGGACGGCGACGGGACGCAGGACGCGCGGGGTACGCACGCGAACCCGGTGCCGCGCCCTGCCGGGCCACCGGAGGTGCCCTCGGCGCCCCCGAGGCCGGCCAGGGCACCGGGCATGCCGCCCCTGCCGGACGGGTCGGCGTTCCTGACCTGGCTGCGCACACCCCGCCCGGAGGCACTGCCCGGCGTGTGGCGGTTCGGGCACCGGCCGCGCCCGGAGGAGGAACCGGAGCGCATTCCGGGACGGCAGCTGTTCAGCGGGGCCCTGATCGCGTTCCTCGTGGGCTGGCTGATCTGGTCGCTGCTGTGGAACGGGTACCTCGGCAGCTGGTGGCTGCTGCCGCTCTACGCGATGATCCCCGACTCGTGGGCGGAGCCGCACAGCTTCGCCGCCGTCGTGGTGGTCTACGCCTACTACGTGCTGATCGCGGGCCTCATCATGGTCGGCGTGGGCCGGCTCGGCCGCTGGGGCGAGATCTGGCGGCGCTACGGGCTGCCCGCCTGGCGTCGCACCCCCCGGGCCGCCGAGCGCCCGCCGACCCCCGAGGACGACCCGGCCACCTGGCCCGCGCTGCGTGCCGCCGGCGCCACCGACGCGGCGGACCGGCTCGCCGCCGACGCGCGCGCCGGGCTGATGCGGGACGTCGACCACGCCCGCATCACCCGCGCCTGGCAGGGCGTGCAGAGCGGCCGGCACCCCCTCGCGACCTTCACCGGCACGGTGCTCAGCCACGGTGCCGCCGCCTGCCCGCACCCCTCCGGCGCCCGCGACCTGCCCGCCCGGCAGGCCCGGCACGACCTGGTCACCGGGCAGGTACGGCTCGGCACCACCGCCGACGACGCCCGCAACCCGTACGCCTACCGGGGCACCGGCCTTGCCCTCAGCCCCGAACTGCTGGGCACCTCCCTGGTCGCGGTCGGACCGGCCGGCTCCGGCAAGACCGGCGCCGTCGTCCGGCCGCTCGCCGAGGCGCTGTGCCTGCACGCGCTCGCCGGACGCGCCGCGGTGGTCGTCGTCGGCGCCGCCGGCGTGGGAGCGGGCCCGGCCGACGCGTACGACGTCGTGGTACGGATCGGCAACCCCGACTCCGTGTACGACCTCGACCTGTACGGCGGGACCGCCGACCCCGACGAGGCCGCCGCCGTCCTCGCCGAGGCGCTGGTCGGTGACCTGGCCGATCCGCACCCCGGCAGCGACAGCCGGCGCGCCACCACCGTCCTCGCCCAACTGCTCGGCCCCTTCCGCGCGGTACACGGCCGCTTCCCCTCCGTCCCCGAGCTGCGCGGCCTGCTCGACGGCTCGCCCGGCCCGCTCGCCGAGCTGCGCCGGGGCCTGACGGAGACGGGACAGGAGTCGCTGCTGCGCGAACTCGACGCCCGGGAACGGCAGATGGCGCACCCCGGCGACGTCGGCGGGGTCCTCGCCGACCGGGTGGCGCTGCTCGACCGGCCGGCCTTCGCGGGGTTCTTCGACACCTCCGGGCAGTCGCGGCCCTTCACCCTCAAGGCGCTGGACCACCCCGTACGGGTCCGGGTCGACCTGCCCGCGCGGGGCCACGCCGACGCGTCGCGGGTGCTGGCGCGGCTCGTCCTCGCCCAGTTCACGGCGAGCGTGACGGAGCGCGAGGACCGGTCCCTGTTCGCCTGCCTGGTGCTGGACGACGCGACCGGCGTCGTCACCCCCGAGGCCGTACGCGGCATCCAGCGGCTGAGGTCGGCCAACGCCGGGGCCGTGCTCACCCTGCGCACCCTGGACGACGTGGCGAGACCCCTGCGCGGGCCCCTGCTCGGGACCGTCGGGTGCAGGATGGCGCTGGCCGGGCTCACCCCCTGGGACGGGCAGGACTTCGCCGAGGTCTGGGGCAAGGAGTGGACCGAGGCACGGGACGTCACCGACCGGCAGATCATCGCGGAGAGCCCGGCGGGCAAGGCCTGGCACGCGGTGCGGCGGGCCATCACCGGGAAGGCGCCGACCGCGCGGGCGGTCACCGTACGGCAGGTCGAGCGGGAGCGGTGGTCCGCGTCCGAACTCGCGCACGCGATGCCGGCAGGGCACGCGGTGCTGTCCCTGACCGACGTCCGGGGCGAGCACGCGCCGCCGCTGCTGGTCGACCTGCGGGGCTGAGGGGCGCGCCGGGCGGGGTGGCGCGGGTCCGGGCGGGCCGGTTCGCAGCGGGTGGGTGAACGCCGGGAGCGGAGCACATGTGACGACGCGGTGTGCATACGGTGAGGCAGAATCGACAGGGGTCGTTCATACGTGACGGCCAAAACGTCATATCGCTCCCCGGCTCGGACACCCGGCCGGCCGTTCCCGCCGACCTGAAGGCGCCATGCCCCTGACGCTCGCTTCGCTCGCACACCACTCCGCGCTCAAACTGACCGTGCGCGCGGGCGAGGACGGCCTCGATGTGCCGGTCCGCTGGGCGCACGCCAGTGAGCTGGCCGACCCCGTGCCGTACATGGAGGGCGGCGAGCTGCTGCTCATCACCGCGCTCAAACTGGACGCGGAGGACGCGGTGGCGATGCGCCGCTATGTGAAGCGGCTGGTGGAGGCGGGGGTGGTCGGCCTCGGCTTCGCCGTCGGGGTCCACTACGAGGACATCCCCGAGGCACTGGTCGAGGCCGCGCGCGAGGAGGGGCTGCCGCTCCTGGAGGTGCCGCGCCGCACGCCCTTCCTGGCGATCAGCAAGGCCGTCTCCGCCGCCGTCGCAGCCGACCAGTACCGCGCGGTGACCGCGGGCTTCGCGGCCCAGCGGGAGCTGACCCGGCAGGCGCTGACCGGCGGGCCCGAGGGCCTGCTGACCGCGCTCGCCACCCAGGTCGACGGATGGGCCGCGCTGTACGACGCCTCGGGCGCCGTCGTCGCCACGGCACCGGAATGGGCGGCGCGGCGCGCCGCACGGCTCACGGCCGACGTGCAGCGGCTGCGGGAGCGGGCCGCGCCCGCCTCGTCGGTCGCCGCCGGGCCGGAGGACGACGACCGGGTCGAACTGCACACCCTCGGCACCGGCCGGCGCCCCCGGGCGGCGCTCGCCGTCGGCACCGCCGCGGCACTCGGCACCGCCGAGCGGTACGCCGTCCACTCCGCCATCGCGCTGCTCACCCTGACCACGGAACGCTCCCGCTCCCTGCACGCCGCCGAACAGCGGATCGGGGCCGCCGTCCTGCGCATGCTGCTCGCCGGGGAGCCGGACCACGCCCGCGCGGTGGCCGGACACCTGTACGGCGGTCTCCTGGACGCGCCCTTCCGGATCATCGTGGCCGAGACGGGCACGGCGCCCGCGGCCCGCGCCCAGGGCCACCCGAACGGCGACGCCCTCGGCGCGCTCGAGGAGGCCGTGGAGTCCGCCGCCGCCCGCTCCGGCGAGGCGGTCCTGGTGGTGCCGGACGGAGAGCGGCTGGTGGTGCTGGCCGCCGACGGCGGCGCGGCCGTGGCCGCGTGCTGCGACCACGCGGCCGCCCTGGAGGCCGTGCGGGGCGCCGGGGGAGCCCACGAACCCTTCATGGGCCCCGACGAGGACGAACTGGTCGTGGGACTCTCCGCGCCGGCCGGCCCCATCGCCGCGTCCGCCGCCTACAAGCAGGCCGGACAGGCGCTGTCGGTGGCCAGGAGGCGGGGGCGGGTGCTGGTGGAGCACGAGCAGATGGCCGCCGGGTCCGTGGTGCCGCTGCTCGCGGACGACGCCGTCCGCGCCTTCGCCGACGGACTGCTGCGGCCGCTGAACGAACACGACGCGACCGGGCGCGGCGACCTCGTCGCCTCACTGCGCGCGTGGCTCTCCCGGCACGGGCAGTGGGACGCCGCGGCGGCCGACCTCGGCGTGCACCGCCACACCCTGCGCTACCGCATGCGCCGGGTCGAGGAGATACTCGGCCGCTCCCTGGACGACCCGGACGTCCGCATGGAGCTGTGGCTGGCACTGAAGGCGGCCTCGTCCGACTGACGGCCGCCGATCCGCCAAAGCGGCGCGCCGGGGGAACCGACTGCTACGACTCGGACAAACGCCCCGCGGCCGGCGCGCCCCTACGGTGGACACGACAGGCCAAGCACCCACCCCAACGCGGAAAGGCCGGGATTCCCCATGCCCCAGAAAGATAGGGCGGCCACCCACGCCTTCTGGCTCGCCGGCCGCCAGGCCACCGGCGAGGCATCCTTCGACGTCACCTCCCCGTGGGACGGCCGGGTCGTCGGTACGGTGAGCGTGCCCACCGAGGCCCAGGTCGAGGAGGCCGTGGCCGCCGCGTACGCCGTACGGGACGCGTTCGCGGCCACCCCCGCCCATGTCCGCGCCGCCGCTCTCGACCACGTCAGCCGGCGGCTCGCCGAGCGCACCGAGGACATCGCCCGGCTGATCTCCGCCGAGAACGGCAAGCCGATCAAGTGGGCGCGCGGCGAGGTCGGCCGGGCCGTGTCCGTGTTCCGGTTCGCCGCAGAGGAGGCCCGCCGGTTCAACGGCGGAGAGGGCCAGCGGCTCGACACCGACGCCGGCGGCCAGGGGCGGCTCGCCCTCACCCGGCGGTTCCCCAAGGGCGTCGTCCTGGGCATCGCGCCGTTCAACTTCCCGCTGAACCTGTGCGCCCACAAGATCGCCCCGGCCATCGCCGCCGGCGTCCCCATCGTCCTCAAGCCCGCCCCGGCGACCCCGCTGTCCGGGCTGGTCATCGGTGAGCTGCTCGCCGAGACCGAGCTGCCGGCCGGTTCCTGGAGCATCCTCCCGGTGCCCAACGAGCGCATGCCCGCCCTGGTGCAGGACGAGCGGCTGCCGGTGATCTCCTTCACCGGTTCCGAGAAGGTCGGCTACGCGATCATGGACTCGGTGCCGCGCAAGCACTGCACCCTGGAGCTCGGCGGCAACGGCGCGGCTGTCGTCCTCGCCGACTGGGCGAGCGACGAGGACCTGGACCGGGCCGCGCAGCGCATCGCCGCGTTCTCCAACTACCAGGGCGGCCAGTCCTGCATCTCCGTGCAGCGGGTCATCGCCGACACCGCCGTGTACGACAGGCTGCTGCCGCGCATCGTCGCCGCCGTGGAGGCCCAGGTCACCGGCGACCCGGCCGACGACGCGACCGACGTCGGCCCGCTGGTCAGCCAGGACGCCGCCGAACGCGTCGAGACGTGGGTGCAGGAGGCCGTCGAGGCCGGCGCCACCGTCCTCACCGGCGGCAAGCGCGACGGCGCCTCCTACGCGCCGACCGTGCTCGCCGACGTACCGGCCGGGGTGACGATCGCCCGCGAGGAGGTCTTCGGCCCCGTCCTGACGGTGACGAAGGCGGACGGCGAGGCGGCAGCCTTCGCCGCCGTCAACGACTCCAAGTACGGCCTCCAGGCAGGAGTGTTCACCCACGACCTCCAGGCCGCCTTCCGGGCCCACCGCGCCCTGGAGGTCGGCGGCGTCGTCATCGGCGACGTGCCCTCCTACCGTGCCGACCAGATGCCGTACGGCGGTGTCAAGCAGTCCGGTGTGGGCCGCGAGGGCGTGAAGTTCGCGATGGACGACTACACCTATGAGCGGGTGATGGTCCTGACCGGCCTCGCCCTCTGAGACGGGCGGCCGGCTCCCGCTTTCCGGGAACCGTTTCCGGGCGGCCTCGCGGATGACGCGGGAACGCCGCCCGCGAAGGGGCCCGGCACCGGTTTCCGGTGCCGGGCCCCTTCGTTTCCGTGGCTGTGCGTACCTCTTCGTACCTCTTCGTACCTCTTCGTGCTTCTTCGTGTCCTCAGCCGGAGAAGCCGACCCGCGCGAGCCGCAGCGCGCCGCGCAGCCGCAGGCGCACCTCGTGCACCCCGGCGGTGGGCACCGGGGCCCCGGCGGAAGCGAGGGGCGCGCCGAGCGTGACGTAGTCGTACGGGCCCGACGTCGGGGCCGACGGGGACAGCGCGGCGAGCACCGGGCCGTCGTCGAGGGAGAGTTCGACGGTGCCCCCGCCGGACACCTCGACGGTCACCTCCCTCGCCCCGTTCCCGAAGTCACAGTGCCCAAAGACCAGTTCGCCCTCCTGTCCGGCCACCGGTGTCACCGCGTCGCCCGACTCCCTGGTCCGGTCGACGATCTCGGTGCCGCTCTGCTCGTCGAAGCCGGCCGCGTCCAGGCCGTGTTCGAGCACCGCGCGGGGGACGGCGGTCTCGCCGTCGAGCGTGATGGTGGTCCGCTGCCGGACGTCCGCGCTGGACGCGCCGGCCAGCAGCTCGTACCGGCCCGGCTCCACCCGCCACCGGCCCGCCGTCACGTCCCAGAACGCGAAGGCGGACAGGGGGAGTTCGAAGACTATGTCCGCCGTCTCGCCGGGTGCGAGGGTCAGCCGCCGGTGGGCCACCAGCTCGCGCAGCGGACGCGGCACCGACGGGTCCACGGCCCGCGTGTAGAGCTGGACGACCTCGTCGGCCGTGACGGCACCGGTGTGGGTGACCGTGAACGAGACGCGCACCCCCTGCTCCCCGGCCCGCGCCGTCAGGTCGCCGTAGGCGAAGGCCGCGTACGACAGGCCGTGGCCGAAGGGGAACAGCGGAGTGCCCCCGAAGTACAGGTAGGTCTGGCGGGAGCCGATCACGTCGTAGTCGAGCAGGCCGGGGAGGTCGGCGTCGTCGGCGTACCAGGTCTGCGGAAGCCGGCCGGCGGGGGAGACGTCGCCGGCGAGCACCCGGGCCAGCGCGGTGCCCGCGGCCTGCCCGCCGTGCGCGGTCCAGAGCATCGCCGGCAGGTCCGTCGGATCGACCGCGTACGGGTAGGCGGAGACCAGCGCCAGCACGGTGCTCGGGTTGGCGGCGCGGGCCGCGCGCAGCAGCAGCTCCTGCTGGACGGGCAGCCGGAGCGTCGTCCGGTCCTCGGTCTCCCGGCCGTTGATGTGCGGGTCGTTGCCGGCGACCACCACGACCACGTCGGCCCGTGCCGCGGCCCGCGCCACCGCCTCCTCACCGTGCTCGGTGACGATCAGCTCGAACACCTCGGGACCCGCCCCGGCCGCCGCGTCCTGCCCGGCGGCGGCGCCCTCCCCGGCAGAGGGGTTCTCCGGGGCAACCTTCACGCCGTCGGCGGCGACCTGCACGGGGAGCCCTGTTCCCACGTGCCTGAGGAGGTGACCGCCACCGTGCGGTTCCAGCCGGAACGTCTCCTGCACGACCCAGCCGCCCGGCTGGTCGGCGGAGGCGCGGAGGCAGCCGTCCTCGGCGACCGACAGATACCGGCCGTCCGGGGCGCGCAGGGTCAGCACGCCCTCACCCCAGTCGACCAGGGCGAGTTCGGTGCCCTCCGGCCCGGCGGTGAGCGGGGCCAGGTCGGTACGGCCGGCGAGCAGCGCCGGATCCAGCGCGCCCTCGGCGCCGCGCGCCGTGTCAGGGGTGTCGGGCGCCGGCGGGACGTGCAGGAAGGCGCCGGCGGAGGTCTTCAGCAGAACGCGGTCCACGCCCTCCGTGAACTCCACCCGCTCGGCGCCGAACCGCTCGTAGAGCCCCTCCAGGGGAGTGGAGCGGTGGATCAGGGTGCCGCTGTACCAGTCGAGCTTGCATTCGTCGGCCAGCAGGCCGACCACGGCGACACGGGTGTGCGCCGGGGACAGGGGCAGCAGGCCGTCGTTCTTCAGCAGGACGACCGCCTGCTCGGCGGCCTCCCGCGCCAGCGCCCGGTGCTCCGGGGTGTCGAAGGCGTGCTCGTCGGCCGCCCCCTCCGCCTGCGGGGCACCGGCGTCCCCGTACGGGTCCGCGCCCGGGTCGAACTCGCCGAGCCTGAAGCGCACCGAGAGCTGCCGGCGGACAGCGCCGTTGATCTCGGCCTCCGTCAGCAGCCCCTGCCGCAGCGCCTCTTCGAGGCGCCCCACGATGACCGAGCTGTCCGTGCCGTGGTCCGTGAAACTGTCGACCCCGGCCCGCAGCGAGGCCGCGACGGCCTCCTCGTGGGTGTCGAAGTAGTGCTCGGAATCGACCAGGTTGGACGGCGCGCCGGCGTCCGAGCAGACCAGCAGCTCCTCCTCGGTCCAGGTGCGCAACTGCTCGCGCAGATACGGCGAGACATGGTTCGGGCGGCCGTTGACCAGGTTGTACGCGGGCATCACGCCGGCCACCGCACCGGCCTCGACGGCGTCCCGGAAGGCGCGCAGATCGTACTCGTGCAGCACCCGCGGGCGGACCGAGCTGGACGTGGTGTCCCGGGCCGTCTCGTTGTTGTGCGCGAGCCAGTGCTTGAGCACCGGTGCCGTCCGCCAGTACACCGGATGGTCACCGCGCAGGCCGCGGGTGTAGGCGGTGGCGATCGCCGAGGTGAGCCGGGGGTCCTCCGAGTAGCCCTCCTCGTTGCGGCCCCACAGGGGGTGGCGCAGCAGGTTGACGGTCGGTGCCCAGACGTTGAGACCGACCCGCTCGTCCCGGGCGCGCATCGCGCGGGTCTCCCTGGACACCGCCTCGCCGACCCGGCGCACCAGCTCCGGGTTCCAGGTCGCCCCCAGCCCGACGGCCTGCGGGAACACCGTCGCCGGACCCATCCAGGCCACACCGTGCAGTGCCTCCTGACCGGTGCGGAAGGCGGCGATGCCCAGCCGCTCGACGGCGGGCGTGAACTGGTGCAGAGCTCCGATCCTCTCCTCGAGGGTCAGCCGCGACAGAAGGTCGTCGATGCGCTTCGCGAACGGCAGGTGCGGATCGCGGAAAGGCGGCGTGGGCGGCGTTGGTGCGGTCACGTGGGCATCCCCTTGTGGTGGAACGACGAAGCGCTTTCGAAGCGCTTCGATGCTGATTCCGGGGAGGGGCGGGTGTCAAGGACATGGGTGCGGGCGATCGGACGCCCGGCGGAATCTCGCGGACATTTCCTTGAAGACTGCGCGCACATTGCGCGTGCGTGGTGCTCGTGCGGTTCCTCGGCGCACCTCCGAGGAATCTTGTGAGCAACTCTTGTGCGTCCCTGGGTGTTCACTTAACCTCGCAGCAACATCGAAGCGCTTCGACTGCGAGGCCGCCTCCCCGGCACGTTCCCTCCGAACGACCGCTTCGGCTCAGCCAGTTCCAGTGAAGACACCGCAGCCGACGGCCGCCGCCGGGTGTCCTGGTGCGCCATGAAGGGTTGACGCAATGACGCCGAACGCCTCCACCTCCTCCGGGCCCAGCCGGAGAAGCTTCCTCGCCTCCACGGCGGTCGCCACCGCAGCGGTGGCGGGGGGAATGCCGCTGCTCGCCGCGTGCGGGGGTGCGGACGACGGCGGCTCGCGGGACGGCACCACGTCGGGCAAGGAGGCCAGGAAGCTGCTGCCGACGTACGTCGCCAGCAACGTCGTCACACCCGACATCCCCAGCAAGAACGGCTCCGCGGTCGGCTTCACCGGCAAGCTCGACCTCGCGGACCTGAAGACGTCGGTGCCCGAGAAGCTCGGCAAGGGCAACGAGGTCACCGTCATGTCGCCGTTCTGGGGCTCCCCGCCCAAGGACGGCAACGCCTACTACAGGACGATGAACGACCTCATCGGCGTCGACGTGGTCTGGCAGAACCAGGACGGCAACACCTACGACCAGAAGCTCGGCGCGGTCCTCGCCTCCAGCGACGTGCCCGACGTGGTGGTCGTGCCCGGCTGGAACATGACGGGCAAGATCCCCAGCGCCATCATCGGCAAGTTCACCGACCTCGGCCCGTACCTCTCCGGCGACGCCGTCAAGGACTACCCGAACCTCGCGGCGATCCCCACCGACGCCTGGCAGCGGTCCATATTCGGCGGCAGACTGCGCGGTCTGCCCATGCCGTCCTCGTACGTCACCGGCATCGTGCCCCTCTACCGCCAGGACATCTTCGAGAAGGAGGGCTACGAGGTCCCCCGTTCCTGCGACGAGTTCATGGCGCTGGCCAAGGACGCCACCAACGCCAAGGCCAAGCGCTGGGCCTGCCTGGACATGAAGTGGACCGCCTTCAACGCCTTCGGTGTGCTCTCCGGCGAGGAGAAGTCGCTCGGCTGGAACCAGGCCGACGGCAAGCTGCTCTACCGCATAGAGACCGACGAGTACCTCGAGGCCCTGGAGTGGACGCGCAAGCTGTTCGCCGCCGGCGTCGTGCACCCCGACGCCAACATGGGCAAGAGCAACGCCACCGACCCCGGGCCCAAGTTCGCCGCCGGCGAGTTCCTGATCTACAACCAGGACTCCTCGCAGTGGTGGAGCCGTACCGCCGAACAGGCCACCCAGAACCCCGATTTCAAGATCTGGGGCATGGACGTCTTCGGCCACGACGGCGGTGACCCCACGCTGTGGGCGAAGAACCCGGCCGGCATCTTCGCCTTCGTCAACAAGAAGGCCTCCGAGGCAGTGATCCGCGACGTGCTGGCCGTCGCCAACGTCACCGCCGCGCCGTACGGCACCAAGGAGTACATGGCCACCAACTACGGGGTGGAGGGCACCCACTACACCGTCAAGGACGGGGTGCCCACCAAGACGGATCAGGGCAACATCGACGTGATGAACGCCTTCGTGATGGTGGCGAGCCCCGCCGCGACCATCGCCCACCCCGACTTCCCCGAGGTCGCCAAGGGACAGGTCGAGTGGCAGCAGCGGATGGGCGCGTTCACCAAGAAGTCCGCCTTCTACGGCATGCAGATCACCGAGCCCTCCCGCTACACCAACCTCTCCAACGACTTCGAGCAGCTGGAGGACGACATCATCCGCGGCCGCAAGAAGATCGGCGACATGCAGCAGGCCGTCTCCGACTGGAAGAGCAAGGGCGGGGACAAGCTGCGCGACTGGTACCGGGAGATCCTCGACGAGAACGGTCCGGCGGCCGGCTGACCGGGTACTGAGGCAAGGAGAACCGCCGTGTCCCACAGCACGGTGCCTCGGACCGACGCCGAGGCCGACGCGACGGAGAACCCCCCGGTGGCGGAGACCGCCACCGGGGCGTCCCCGCCGAAACCACCCAGCGGCAGGCAGAGCCTGCGGGTGAGGCTCAGACGCGACCGCCTGCTGCTGCTGATGACGCTGCCGGCCGTGCTGCTGGTACTGCTCTTCAACTACGTTCCGATCCTCGGCAACGTCGTCGCATTCCAGGAGTACGACCCCTACATCAGCGACAACGGGATCGTCTCCATCCTGCACAGCCCCTGGGTGGGTCTGGAGAACTTCCAGCGGATCATCGAGGACTCCACCTTCTGGAACGCCGTGCGGAACACGCTGGTGCTGTTCGTCCTCCAGCTGGTGCTGTACTTCCCGATCCCCATCCTGCTCGCGCTGCTCATCAACAGCGTGGTCAGGCCCCGCGTCCGGGCGATCTCGCAGGCCATCCTCTACCTGCCGCACTTCTTCTCGTGGGTGCTGGTCATCGCCGTCTTCCAGCAGCTCTTCGGCGGTGCCGGAATCCTGTCCCAGCTGCTGCGCGCGCACGGGTACGACGGGCTCGACATCATGACCGACCCGGAAACCTTCAAATTCCTGATCACCGCGCAGAGCGTGTGGAAGGACGCGGGCTGGGGCATCATCGTCTTCCTCGCCGCGCTGGCCTCGGTCAACCCCGACCTGTACGAGGCCGCGGCGATGGACGGTGCCGGCCGCCGGCGCCGGATGTGGCACGTCACGCTGCCCGCGCTGCGGCCCGTGATCGCGCTGCTGCTGGTGCTGCGCGTCGGCGACGCGCTGACCGTCGGCTTCGAACAGATCCTGCTGCAACGGGACGCCGTGGGACCGGGCGCCGCCGAGGTGCTGGACACCTTCGTGTGGTGGAACGGCGTGCGCAACCAGGACTTCGGATACGCCGCCGCGGCGGGGCTGGTCAAGGGCGTCATCAGCCTCGGCCTGGTCCTCGCGGCGAACAAGGTGGCCCACCTCATGGGCGAGCAGGGGGTGTACAAGAAATGACCGCCGTGACCGACAAGCCCGTACGCACCCCGAGCCGGTGGGCGGCCCCGCCCCGGCCGGTGTGGGAGGAGAAGCCCAGCGGGGCCGGACTCGCGGCCAAGGGGCTGGTACTGCTCTTCGCCTGCCTGGCGATCCTGTTCCCCCTGTGGATCGTCGTCGTCACCAGCCTGTCCTCACGCAAGACCATCGACGAGGCCGGCGGGCTGGTGATGATCCCGAAGGACATCACCTTCATCGCCTACCAGGAACTGCTCAGCGGCGGCCAGGTGACCCGTGCCACGATCGTCAGCATCGTCATCACGGCCATGGGCACGCTGTTCTCGATGGCGGTGTCCGTACTGTGCGCCTACGGCCTGTCCCGCAGCGGATCCCTCGGCCACCGCTGGATCCTGATGGCGTTGCTGGCCACCATGTTCTTCAGCGCCGGACTCATCCCCACCTACCTGCTGGTGCAGTCCCTGGGCCTGACCGACACCTACCTCGCGCTGATCCTGCCCAGCGCGATCAGCGTCTTCAACATCCTGGTCCTGCGCGGCTTCTTCATGAACATCTCGCAGGAACTCATCGACAGCGCCCGCATCGACGGCGCGGGCGACTTCCGGATCCTGTGGCAGATCGTCATGCCGCTGTCCCGCGCGGTGATCGCCGTCATCACGCTCTTCTACGCCGTCGGCTACTGGAGCGCCTGGTTCAACGCCTCCCTGTACCTCAACGACCAGAACATGCTGCCGCTGCAGAACGTCATGATCCAGCTCGTCCAGAAACAGGAGGCCCCCGTCGGCCTCGGCCAGGCCATCAAGACCGGGCAACTGTCGGGACTGGCCGTCCAGATGGCCGTCATGGTCATGGCTCTGCTCCCGGTCGCCGTGCTGTCCCCCTTCGTCCAGAAGCACTTCAAGAAGGGCATGCTCACCGGCGCCGTGAAGGGCTGACCAAGGGGGCCCGGCCGACCGCCGCGGCTCCCCGCCGGCCGTCCCGCTCCCCGACACCCGCAGAACGAGGTAGGTCATGCACGCGTCCCGCACATCCCGTACGTTCCCCACCCGCGGGGAGCGTGTCTGATGCCCGGACTGGGCGACGCCACCCGCGGGCGCATTCTCTACGGCGGCGACTACAACCCCGAGCAGTGGCCCGAGGAGACCTGGCACGAGGACGTCCGCCTGATGCGGCAGGCCGGCGTCAACACCGTGACGCTGGGCGTGTTCTCGTGGGCGAAGATCGAACCCCGTCCAGGTGAAAGGGACTTCGGCTGGCTGGACCGGATCATGGACCTGATGGACGAGGCCGGTATCGGCGTCGTCCTCGCCACCCCGACGGCCTCGCCACCGCCCTGGATGGGGCACCTCCACCCGGACACCCTGCCCCGTGACGAGGAAGGCCGTACCGAGTGGTGGGGCGGCAGGCAGCACTTCTCGCACTCCAGCGCCACCTACCGCCGCTACGCCGCCGCCATCACCGAGGACCTGGCCGCCCGCTACGCCGGCCACCCGGCCCTCACCATGTGGCACATCAACAACGAGTACTGCACCTACGACTGGAGCGACGAGGCCGCCGCCCGCTTCCGCGACTGGCTCCGCGACCGCCACGGCACCCTCGACGCCCTCAACACCGCCTGGGGCACCGCCTTCTGGAGCCAGGGCTACGGCGACTGGGCCGAGGTCATGCCGCCCCGCCACCCGCACTACCTGAAGAACCCCGCCCAGGTGCTGGACTTCAAACGGTTCACCTCCGACATGCTCCTGGAGTGCTGCACCGCCGAACGCGACATCGTCCGCCGGCACACCCCGCACCTCCCGGTCACCACCAACTTCATGCCGCTGTGGGTGGGGCAGGACGCCTGGCGCTGGGCCGAGGAGGAGGACGTCGTCTCCGTCGACCTCTACCCCGACCCGCGCGACCCCTTCGGCGCCCAGGAGGGCGCCCTGGTCCAGGACATGACGCGCTCCCAGGCCCGGGGACCCTGGATGCTCATGGAACAGGCGGCCGGACCGGTCAACTGGCGCGGGGTGAACCACCCCAAGCCCCGCGGCCTCAACCGCCTGTGGTCCCTGCAGGCGGTGGCACGCGGCGCGGACGCCGTCTGCTACTTCCAGTGGCGCCAGTCCCGGCAGGGCGCGGAGAAGTTCCACTCCGGGATGGTGAGCCACGCGGGCGAGCGGGGCCGTACGTACCAGGAGGTCACGCGGCTCGGCGCCGACCTGGCGCGGATCGCCCCGCACGTCACCGGCACGCACAGCACCGCCGGTGTCGCCGTACTGCACGACTGGCACTCCTGGTGGGCCGGGGACCAGGACGCCCGGCCGTCCCGCGAGGTCGACCACCCCGGCATGCTGCGCGCCTGGCACCGCGCCCTGTGGCAGGCCCACCTCACCGCCGACTTCGCCCACCCCGAACACGACCTGTCGGCCTACCCGTTGGTCGTCGTCCCCCAGCTCTACCTGCTCACGGACACGGCCGTCGACAACCTCCTCGCTTACGTACGCGGCGGCGGCACCCTCGTCTGCGGCTTCCTGACCGGCGTCGCCGACGAGGACGACCGGGTACGGCCCGGCGGCATGGACGCCCGGCTGAGGGACCTCTTCGGCATCCGCACCCTGCACGAGTGGTGGCCGCTGGACGCGGGGGAGACCGTCGCCTGCGAGGGCTTCCGCGGCACCCTGTGGTCCGAGGAACTGGAGGCCGACGGCACCGCGGACGCCACCACGCCCTACAAGGGCGGCGAACTCGACGGACTGCCCGCCGTCCTGCGCAAGGGGCGTGCCTGGTACGTCTCGACGCTCCCGGAGCCCGAGGCGCTGCGCGACCTGCTCACCCGGATCGCCGCCGGCGCGGGCGTGCGGCCCGTGCTCGACGGGCTCCCCGACCAGGTCGAGGCGGTACGCCGGGGCGACCTGCTGTTCCTGCTCAACCACGGCCGCGAACCGGTCGCCGTCGACCTGCCGGGCACCCGTCACGACCTGCTCACCGGCACCGACGTCACCGACCGGGTCACCCTCGAACGCCACGGCGCGGCGGTGCTGCGGCCATGAACGCACCCGTGAACGCACCCCTGGACATGCCCCCGGGCACGCCCGTGAACGGGACCGCACCCGTCCACGGGACCTGGGAACCGCGGCCCGCCGCCCGCTGGGAGGACGCCTTCCTGAGCGGGAACGGCCACCACGGCGCCCTTGTGTTCGGTGACCCGGACGACGAACGGGTCGTCGTCACCCATCACACCCTGGTCCGTCCGGTCGGCACCGACGAGGACCGGCTGCCGCCCCGGCTGGCCGACGAACTCCCCGCCCTCCAGGACCGGTTGCTCGCCGGGGACACGCGCGCCGCCGAGACCTTCACCGACGGCCGCCCGCTCCAGTGGGTACGGCCCTTCCATCCGGCCTTCCAGGTGCGCCTGCGCCGGCCCGGCGACGCCCGGGACGACACCGGGGCCCCGCCGTTCCACCGCCGCGCCGTCGGCTTCCGCACCGGCGTGGCGGAGGCCGTCCGCGCCGATCGGACCGGCCGCGTCTTCGTCTCCCGCGCCGACGACGTGATCGTCCAGTACGTCACCGGGCCGGACCTCACCCTCGACATCCGCCTGGACCCCCGCCTCCCCGGCGCCCCCGGCGCGCTCGGCATCGGACACGGGGCCGTCCTCACCGCCGAGGGCGCCCTGCTGAGCCTGCGCGCCCGTTACCCGGACAGCGACCTCGCGTACACCGGCGTCACCCTGGTCGCCGTCACCGGCGGCGCGACGACGCTCGCCCCGCCGGGCGTGCGGGTCGAGGGCGCGCGCTCCGTACTCCTGCTCACCCGGGTACGCCGGCACACCGGGGAGACGGACGTGGTCGCCGAGGGACGCGCCCTGCGGGACCTGCTCACCGAAGGCGAAGGCGAAGACGAAGGCAATCGCGGGACCGAAGAGGTCTCGGCGGCACCCGGGTCCCTCGCCGAGGCGTACGAGGCCCTCCTCACCCGCCACCTGTCCCTCCACCGCACCGCCTACGATCGCGTCACCCTCGACCTGGCCGCCGACCCGGCCGAACGCGCCCGGCCAGGATCGGAGTTGCTGGCCCGGCCGCGCAGTGCCGCCCTGCTCGAACGCCTCTTCGCAGCCGGCCGCTACCACCTGCTGTCCTCCGGCGGCCTGTTCCCGCCCCGTCTCACCGGTCTGTGGACCGGCGACTGGGACACCGCCTGGTCCGGCGCCTTCACCAACGACGCCAACCTCAACCTCCAGACCGCCTCCGCCGCCGCGGCGGCCCTCCCCGAGGTCACCGAGGCACTGGCGTCACTCGTCCAACGCCAGCTGCCCCACTGGCGGGACAACGCCCGTGAGGTCTTCGGGACCCGGGGCGTGGTCGCACCCGCGCACTCCGACGGCGAGTCCGGACACTCCTACCACTTCAACCGCGCATACCCGCTGCACCTGTGGACGGCGGGCGCCGACTGGCTCCTCGGACCGCTCGTCGACCACGACGAGACCCGCGGCGAGCACGATCCCCGCACCACCGCCGTCCTCGCCGAAGTCGCCCTGTTCTACGAGGACTTCCTCACCCGCACCGACGACGAGGGCCGGCTGGTCGTCGTCCCCTCCTACTCGCCCGAGAACCGCCCCGCGAACGCCGGCTGGGGCACGGTCAACGCGGCCATGGACCTCTCGGCCGCCCGGCACGCGCTGCGCACCGCCGCCGACCGCCACCCCGAGCACGCCGACCGCTGGCGGGCCCTCGCCGACCGGCTCCCGCCGCACCGGATCAACGCGGACGGGGCACTGGCCGAATGGGCCCGGCCGGACCTCACCGACGCCTACGACCACCGCCACCTCAGCCACCTCTACGCCGTCTGGCCGCTGCACGAGATCACCCCCTACGACACCCCGGACCTGGCGGCCGCCGCCCACCGCGCCCTCGAACTGCGCGGCCCCGAGAACGACTCCGCCCACGGCCACCTGCACCACGCCCTGATCGCCGCCCGTCTCCGCGACGCCGAACGGGTCACGAGCGCCCTCGGCAGGGTCCTCGACGGCGACTTCTTCCACGCCTCCCTGATGAGCGCGCACTACCCCCACCGCGACGTCTACAACGCCGACGCCGCCCATACCCTCCCGGCCGTGCTGATCGAGGCGCTCGTGCAGTCCACCCCCGGCCGGCTGGTCCTGCTGCCCGCCCCGCCCGCGGAGTACCCGCGCGGGGCGCTGCACGGCGTACGGACCCGCTTCGGCGCCGTCCTCGACCTCACCTGGAGCGAGGACGGCGCCACCGCCGTGCTGCGCCCCACCCGCACCGTCCGCATCGAACTGAGGACTTCCGACGGCGCCGAGCCGCTCGACCTCGTCGCCCACGAAGACCGCGTCCTCACCCTGAAGGCGCGGTGACATCGGCGATCTCCCCCCACCCATGGAAGGAACCCCATGGCACCAAGCATCACGAGCAGGATCGGCAAGGTCCTGGCAGTGCCCGCCGTCGCCCTCGGCCTCACCGTCGGCGTGGCCTCCGCCCCCGCCCAGGCCGCGGTCTGGAGCTCCTGCGACCAGTGGGGCAACACCACGCTGAACGGCTACATCCTCTACAACAACATCTGGGGATCCGGCGCCGGCAGCCAGTGCGTCTGGGCCAACTCCGGCACCAACTGGGGCGCTTGGGCCAACCACCCCAACACCGGGGGCATCAAGTCGTACCCGAACGCCAAGAAGGTGATCAACAAGCCCATCGACTCGCTGCGTTCGCTGACCAGCAGCTACAACGTCGCCGTCCCGTCCGCGGGCGCGTACAACACGTCGTACGACATCTGGGACACGGACTACGACTACGAGATCATGCTCTGGGTCAACCAGTACGGCCCCGTCGGCCCGCTCGGCAGCCCGCAGGGCACGGTGGCCCTCGGCGGCCACACCTGGAACGTCTACAAGGGCGACAACGGCGCCAACGAGGTCTTCTCGTTCCTGCGCACGTCCAACTCCACGTCCGGGACCGTCAACATCCTGCCGATCCTCGACTGGATCAAGGACACCAAGGGCTGGATGGGCAACGAGACCATCGGCGACGTGCAGTTCGGCTACGAGATCACCTCGTCGTCCGGCGGACTGGACTTCCGGACCGACAACCTGACGGTCAGCAGCAGTTGAACCAGGCCTCCGTGGGGTGGGCGGCCGACCGGGCGCCCGCCCCACGGAGGAGCGACGGCGCGGCGGGGCGGGAACCGGGCGGCGCGGGTCACGCGCGGGCGGGCGCCGGACCCGAGCTCGCCCGGACCGTCAGCTCGGGAGCGATCAGGACGACCTCGTCCCCGTCCCGCCCGTCGAGCTTGGCGACCAGGTGCTCCACGGCGTACCGGCCCATCTCCTGCGCGGGAATGGCGACCGACGTCAGCCGCACCGAGGCCTGGACGGCGACCTGTTCGGGGCAGACGGCGACCACCGAGACATCCTCCGGCACGGCCCGCCCCTGCTGCCGCAACAGGGCGAGCAGCGGCTCGACCGCCGACTCGTTCTGCACGACGAACCCGGTGGTGCCCGGACGCTCGTCCAGGATCCGGGCGAGTGTCAGGGCCATCGCGTCGTACCCGCCCTCGCACGGCCGGTGCAGCAGCCGCACCCCCAGCTCCCGTGCACCGGAGCGCAGGCCGTCCAGGGTGCGCTCGGCGAAGCCGGTGTGCCGTTCGTACACGGCGGGGGCCTCGCCGATGACGGCGATGTCGCGGTGCCCCAGCTTCGCCAGATGCTCCACGCAGAGCGCACCGGTGGCCCGGAAGTCGAGGTCGACGCAGGTCAGGCCGGAGGTGTCGGCGGGCAGTCCGATCAGCACCGCCGGCTGGTCGGCGCGTACGCCCGGCCGCGCTCCACCGGGGGTGTCCCCGCCGCGCAGCAGCGGCAGCCGCTCGTCCTCGAGTTCGACGTCCATCAGGATCATCCCGTCGGCGAGTCCGCTGCCCGCGACGCGGCGCACCGCGTCGGGGCCCTCCTCGCCGGTGAGCAGCAGGACGTCGTACCCGTGGGCACGGGCCGTGGTGGCCACGGCGATGGCGATCTCCATCATCACGGGCACGTACATGTCCGTCCGCAGCGGGACCATCAGCGCGATGATGTTCGACCTGCTGCTGGCCAGGGCGCGGGCCCCGGCGTTCGGGTGGTACCCGAGCTCGCGGATGCTCTCCTCGACCCGCTGCCGGGTGTTCGCGGAGATGGACCTCTTGCCGCTGAGGACATAACTCACCGTGCTCGCCGAGACTCCGGCGTGCTGGGCGACCTCAGCGAGGGTGACCATCCAGCTCTCCAATTGTTGTGAAGCGCTTCGACAGTGCGCCAGGACGATGGGGCGGTTGAGGGTGGTTCGACCGGTGACTCGACCCTAATACCAGCACGGGTGCGTGTCCATACCGCTGTCGAAGCGCTTCGACAGAAGAGGGTGCCGATGTGCCCGTCGCGACGTGGGCGGGGTGCGGGCCGGACCCCGTGGCACCCAGGTTGCCACGACCGCGCCGCCGTCACTCCCACGGGGCCCGGCAGGGCCCGGGGGCCGCGGCGGGTCCGCCGAACGGGTGCACGAAGGGTGGCGAGGTCGCTACGAATCAGGTACATACGTACGAGTAGCACCAGTCGGTAACGTACACCCCCAAGATCGCACGAAACGATCCCCGGGGCCGGTGCCGAACCCCTTACATTCCCCATACCCTCCGATACGCGGCGAGGTGAGCCTCATGTCCGCAACACCCGAGTCTCCGTCCCGACCCACCGTCACCGAACGTGAGGCCCGCCAGGTCGCGGAAGCCGCCCGGGAGCAGGACTGGCGCAAGCCCAGCTTCGCCAAGGAACTGTTCCTCGGCCGCTTCCGGCTCGACCTCATCCACCCCCACCCCCTCCCGGCCGGCGAGGACGCCGAACGCGGCGAGGAGTTCCTGGCCAAGCTCCGCGACTTCTGCGAGACGCGGATCGACGGAGCCCTGATCGACCGCGAGGCGCGCATCCCCGACGAGGTGGTCACCGGCCTCAAGGAACTCGGCGCCTTCGGCATGAAGATCGACACCAAGTACGGCGGCCTCGGCCTGACGCAGGTCTACTACAACAAGGCCCTCGCCCTGGTCGGCTCCGCCAGCCCCGCGATCGGCGCCCTGCTCTCCGCCCACCAGTCGATCGGCGTCCCGCAGCCGCTGAAGATGTTCGGCAGCCAGGAGCAGAAGGACACCTTCCTGCCGCGCTGCGCCCGCACCGACATCTCGGCCTTCCTGCTCACCGAGCCCGACGTCGGATCCGACCCGGCACGGCTCGCCACCACCGCCGTGCCGGACGGCGACGCTTACGTCCTCGACGGCGTGAAGCTGTGGACGACCAACGGCGTGGTCGCCGATCTCCTCGTCGTCATGGCCCGCGTGCCGAAGTCCGAGGGCCACCGGGGCGGCATCACCGCGTTCGTCGTGGAAGCGGACTCCGAGGGCATCACCGTCGAGAACCGCAACGCCTTCATGGGCCTGCGCGGCCTGGAGAACGGCGTCACCCGCTTCCACCGCGTCCGGGTCCCCGCCGCCCACCGCATCGGCGAGGAGGGGCAGGGCCTGAAGATCGCGCTCACCACGCTGAACACCGGACGGCTGTCCCTGCCCGCGATGTGCGTCGGCGCCGGGAAATGGTGCCTGAAGATCGCCCGCGAATGGTCGGCGGCCCGCGAGCAGTGGGGCAAGCCGGTGGCGCTGCACGAAGCCGTCGGCTCGAAGATCGCGTTCATCGCGGCGACCACCTTCGCCCTGGAGGCCGTGCTCGACCTCTCTTCGCAGATGGCCGACGAGAACCGCAACGACATCCGCATCGAGGCCGCGCTCGCCAAGCTGTACGGCTCGGAGATGGCCTGGCTGATGGCCGACGAACTGGTCCAGATCCGCGGCGGACGCGGCTTCGAGACCGCCGACTCCCTCGGGGAGCGCGGAGAACGGGCGGTCCCCGCCGAGCAGATCCTGCGCGACCTGCGCATCAACCGCATCTTCGAGGGCTCCACCGAGATCATGCACCTGCTGATCGCGCGGGAGGCCGTCGACGCCCACCTGTCGGTCGCCGGTGACCTCATCGACCCCGAGAAGACCCTGGGCGACAAGGCGAGGGCAGGGGCGAACGCCGGCCTCTTCTACGCGAAGTGGCTGCCCAGGCTCGTCACGGGCCCCGGACAGCTCCCTGGGACCTACGGCGAGTTCAAGCACGGCATCGACCTGTCGCCGCATCTGCGGTACGTCGAGCGCGCGGCCCGCAGGCTCGCCCGCTCCACCTTCTACGCCATGTCCCGCTGGCAGGGCCGGATGGAGACCAAGCAGGGCTTCCTGGGCCGGATCGTCGACATCGGCGCCGAACTGTTCGCGATGAGCGCCGCCTGCGTCCGCGCCGAGCTCCTGCGCACCCGCGGCGAGAACGGCCGCGAGGCCTACCAGCTCGCCGACGCCTTCTGCCGCCAGTCCCGTGTCCGCGTCGAGGAACTCTTCGGCCGGCTGTGGACCAACACCGACGACATCGACCGCCGGGTCGTCAAGGGCGTGCTCTCCGGCACGTACACCTGGCTGGAGCAGGGCGTCGTCGACCCCTCGGGCGACGGCCCCTGGATCGCGGACGCCGCGCCCGGCCCGAGCGCCCGGAAGAACCAGCACCGGCCGATCCGCTGAGGCGGCCGGCCGCGGTGGCCCGTGGCGGCCGGCGCGGGTGATGCCGGGGAGGCCGGGAGGAGCCGGGAGGAAGAAGGGAAGGAACAGGGCCGGAGGGGGCGGCCCCGACGGCGGGACCCCGGCACGGACCACGGCGCACAAGCTGCCGGGGCGGGGCCCCGGCAGTCCCCGCGACCGGACACAATGGAGTCCATGACCGACGCTCCAGCTCCGCTCGCCGACCCGCACCTGGTGTACGACCCCGTGGCGGGGGACGGCCCCAAGGACGTGGTGATCCTCGGCTCCACCGGGTCGATCGGCACCCAGGCCATCGATCTCGTACTGCGCAACCCCGACCGCTTCCGCGTCACCGGCCTGTCAGCCAACGGCGGCCGCGTCGCGCTCCTCGCCGAACAGGCCCACCGGCTGCGGGTGCGCACGGTCGCCGTCGCCCGCGAGGACGTCGTCGGCGCGCTGCGCGACGCGCTGGCCGCGCGGTACGGCGCGGGGGAGCCGCTGCCCGAGATCCTGGCCGGAGCGGACGCGGCCACACGGCTCGCCGCCTCCGACTGCCACACCGTCCTCAACGGCATCACCGGCTCCATCGGACTGGCCCCGACCCTCGCCGCCCTGGAGGCGGGCCGCACCCTCGCGCTCGCGAACAAGGAGTCGCTGATCGTCGGCGGCCCGCTGGTCAAGGCGCTGGCGAAGCCGGGACAGATCATCCCGGTCGACTCCGAGCACGCCGCGCTGTTCCAGGCGCTGGCCGCCGGAACCCGCGCGGACGTCCGAAAGCTCGTCGTCACCGCGTCCGGCGGCCCCTTCCGCGGCCGCACCAGGGACGAACTGGCGAACGTCACCGTCGAGGACGCCCTGGCCCACCCCACCTGGGCCATGGGCCCGGTGATCACGATCAACTCCGCGACCCTCGTCAACAAGGGCCTCGAAGTCATCGAGGCACACCTCCTGTACGACATTCCCTTCGATCGCATTGAGGTGGTCGTACACCCGCAGTCGTATGTCCACTCGATGGTTGAGTTCACGGACGGATCGACACTGGCCCAGGCGACGCCCCCCGACATGCGCGGGCCCATCGCCATCGGCCTCGGCTGGCCCGAAAGGGTCCCCGACGCCGCCCCGGTCTTCGACTGGAGCAAGGCGTCCACCTGGGAGTTCCACCCCCTCGACAACGAGGCCTTCCCCTCGGTGAACCTGGCCCGGCACGTGGGCGGGCTCGCGGGAACCGCCCCGGCGGTGTTCAATGCGGCGAACGAGGAGTGCGTGGAGGCGTTCCGCGCCGGCGCGCTGCCGTTCAACGGGATCATCGATACGGTCATCCGGGTGGTGGAGGAGCACGGCACCCCCCGGCCGGGAACCTCTTTGACGGTCCCGGACGTCCTCGAAGCGGAGACCTGGGCGCGAGCGAGGACCCGGGAACTGACAGCCCGTACGGCGAGCGCGGAGGCGCGTGCATGACGACCCTGATGTTCATCCTCGGCATAGTCGTCTTCGCGGTCGGCCTGCTGGTCTCGATCGCCTGGCACGAGCTGGGCCACCTGTCCACGGCCAAGATGTTCGGCATCCGTGTGCCCCAGTACATGGTCGGCTTCGGCCCGACCATCTGGTCCCGGCACAGGGGCGAGACCGAGTACGGCATCAAGGCGATCCCGTTCGGCGGCTACATCCGCATGATCGGCATGTTCCCGCCCGGCGCGGACGGACGCCTGGAAGCCCGCTCCACCTCACCGTGGCGCGGCATGATCGAGGACGCCCGCTCCGCCGCCTTCGAGGAACTGCAGCCCGGCGACGAGAAGCGCCTGTTCTACACACGGAAACCCTGGAAACGGGTGATCGTGATGTTCGCGGGCCCGTTCATGAACCTGATCCTCGCGGTCGCGCTGTTCCTCACCGTGCTGATGGGCTTCGGCGTCCAGCAGCAGACCACCACCGTCAGCTCGGTCTCCCCCTGCGTCATCTCGCAGAGCGAGAACCGCGACACGTGCGAGAAGTCCGACCCCCGGTCCCCGGCCGAGGCGGCCGGGATGAAGGCGGGCGACAGGATCGTCGCGTTCAACGGCGTCCGGACCGACGACTGGGGCACGCTCTCCGACCTCATCCGCGACAGCGCCGGAAAGGCCGTGCCGATCGTCGTCGACCGTGACGGCCAGGAGGTCACCCTCCAGGCGGACATCGCCACCAACCTGGTCGCCAAGAAGGACTCCGACGGGCTCTACGTCGAGGGCGAGTACGTCAAAGCCGGCTTCCTCGGTTTCAGCGCGGCCACCGGCGTCGTCAAGCAGGACTTCGGCGACTCCGTGGTCTGGATGACCGACCGGGTCGGCGACGCGGTCGACTCCCTGGCCGCCCTGCCGTCCAAGGTACCCGCCCTGTGGGACGCCGCCTTCGGCGACGGCCCGCGCGAGCAGGACTCCCCGATGGGCGTCGTCGGAGCGGCCCGGGTCGGCGGCGAGATCGCCACGCTCGACATCCCGGCCTCGCAGCAGATGGCCATGTTCGTGATGCTGCTCGCGGGCTTCAACCTCTCCCTGTTCCTGTTCAACATGCTCCCGCTGCTGCCCCTCGACGGCGGGCACATCGCGGGCGCCCTGTGGGAATCGCTGCGCCGCAACCTCGCCAGGGTGCTGCGCCGCCCCGACCCGGGCCCGTTCGACGTGGCGAAACTGATGCCGGTGGCCTATGTGGTGGCCGGTGTCTTCGTCTGCTTCACCCTCCTCGTCCTCGTCGCGGACGTGGTGAACCCGATACGGATCTCGTAGGGCCTGTCCGGTGGGCATCCGCCGGACACCTGCCGTTCACGATGGCCTGGAACCCTTTCGTTCCGGGCCATCGCCCTTTGGGTGGGTTTACGACCGGGATGTGCCGGGGCCGATGGCCGTGCCGTAATCTCGGAGCGCGGAGCCCGCTGCTCACCGGGAGCCGGACCTTGATCCACGACTTGGGGTTGCACAGCAGATGACTGCGATTTCTCTCGGCATGCCGTCCGTTCCGACCACACTCGCTCCGCGGCGCAGGAGCCGGCAGATCCAGGTCGGGTCGGTGGCGGTGGGTGGGGACGCGCCGGTGTCGGTGCAGTCGATGACGACGACGCGGACCTCGGACATCGGGGCGACGCTGCAGCAGATCGCGGAGCTGACGGCGTCGGGCTGTCAGATCGTGCGGGTGGCGTGTCCCACCCAGGACGACGCCGATGCGCTGGCGACGATCGCGCGCAAGTCGCAGATTCCGGTGATCGCGGACATTCACTTCCAGCCGAAGTACGTGTTCGCGGCGATCGAGGCGGGCTGTGCGGCGGTGCGGGTCAACCCGGGCAACATCAAGCAGTTCGACGACAAGGTCAGGGAGATCGCGCAGGCGGCCGGGGAGCACGGCACGCCGATCCGGATCGGGGTGAACGCGGGCTCGCTGGACCGGCGGCTGCTGAAGAAGTACGGCAGGGCGACGCCGGAGGCGCTGGCGGAGTCGGCGCTGTGGGAGGCGTCGCTGTTCGAGGAGCACGGCTTTCGGGACATCAAGATCTCGGTCAAGCACAACGATCCGGTGGTGATGGTGGAGGCCTACCGGCAGCTGGCCGCGCAGTGCGACTATCCGCTGCATCTGGGGGTGACCGAGGCGGGTCCGGCGTTCCAGGGCACGATCAAGTCGGCGGTGGCGTTCGGGGCGCTGCTCTCGCAGGGGATCGGTGACACGATCCGGGTCTCGCTGTCGGCGCCGCCGGTGGAGGAGGTCAAGGTGGGGCTGCAGATCCTGGAGTCGCTGAATTTGAAGCAGCGGGGTCTGGAGATCGTGTCGTGTCCCTCCTGTGGCCGGGCGCAGGTCGATGTGTACAAGCTGGCGGACGAGGTGACGGCGGGTCTGGAGGGGATGGACGTGCCGTTGCGGGTCGCGGTGATGGGCTGTGTGGTGAACGGTCCGGGGGAGGCGCGGGAGGCGGATCTGGGGGTGGCCTCGGGCAACGGCAAGGGGCAGATCTTCGTGAAGGGTGAGGTGATCAAGACCGTTCCGGAGTCGAAGATCGTGGAGACCCTCATCGAGGAGGCCATGAAGATCGCCGAGCAGATGGAAGCCGACGGCGTGGCCTCCGGCGAACCCCAGATCTCGGTCGCCGGCTGACGAAGCCCGTCGGACCCGTCAGGCCCGTCTGCCCGCTCGGGCCGGTCGCCCGGCCCGTCCTGCCCGGAGAACCTCCGGGCAGGACCGTTTCCCTCCCGCGGAGCGGCAGCACACAAATTCGACGGGTACAGTGCGGAAACCAGCAGACCCAAGTGTGTGAGGCCCCCCGCACGTGTTGACGCAGACCACCTCCCGGGTCCTCGAACCGAGCGACCTGGACGCCGCCCTCGCCATCCTCGACCGCGAGCCGGTGGCGAACGCTTTCGTGGCATCCCGGGTGCAGGTCGCAGGCCTGGACCCGTGGCGGCTCGGCGGCGAGATGTGGGGCTGGTACGAGGACGGCATGCTCACGTCCCTGTGCTACGCGGGCGCCAACCTGGTCCCCATCTGCGCCACCCCCCGGGCCGTCCGCGCCTTCGCCGACCGTGCCCGCCGGGCCGGCCGCCGCTGCTCCTCCGTCGTCGGCCCCGCGACCCCCACCGCCGCACTGTGGCGGCTGCTCGAACCCCAGTGGGGCCCCGCCCGCGAGGTCCGCGCCCACCAGCCCCTGATGGTCGCCGACCGCCTGCCCGAGAACATCACCCCGGACCCCTACGTCCGCCGCGTCCGCAAGGACGAGATGGAAAAGATCATGCCGGCCTGCGTGGCGATGTTCACCGAGGAGGTCGGAATCTCCCCGCTGGCCGGCGACGGCGGCCTGCTCTACCAGGCCCGGGTCGCCGAACTCGTCGGCGCCGGGCGAGCCTTCGCCCGCTTCGACGCCGAGGGCAAGGTCGTCTTCAAAGCCGAGATCGGCGCCGCCACCGACCGCACCTGCCAGATCCAGGGCGTATGGGTGGCACCCGAACACCGGGGCAGGGGCGTCGCCGCCCCCGGCATGGCGGCAGTGCTCCGCTACGCCCTCGCGGACGTCGCCCCCGTGACGAGCCTCTACGTCAACGACTTCAACACCGCCGCACGCCGGACCTACCAGCGAGTGGGGTTCCAGGAGGTCGGCGAGTTCATGAGCATCCTGTTCTGACCTCACGGTCTCCCACCGCCCCCTGTAGTCTCCCCGGCATGCTGCGCTTTCCCGGTCACGGGCACTTCCGTCCCGACGACATCGTGATCGGCCCCCTCGACCTCGCCGCCCACGTCGACGAGGCGCTGGCGGTCCAGGCGAAGGCGTTCGGCCTCGGCCCCGACGAGGTCGCCGTACGCCGGCAGATCGTGCTGCGCCACATGACCCTGCCGGGAGCCAGAGCCTTCGGTGCCACCGTCACCGGCCGTCTCGTCGGCTTCGTCTACGGCATGCCCAACGACCGCGCCCACTGGTGGTCCACGGTCGTCGAACCCCACCTGCGTGCCCGGGGCCTCGACGACTGGCTCGACGGCTCCTTCGTCATCACCGAACTGCACGTCCACCCGCGCTACCAGAAGCACGGCATCGGCCGCTCCCTGATCACCACGATCACCGACGGCGCCGACGAACCCCGTTCGATCCTCTCCGCCATCGACATCGAGAGCCCCGCCCGAGGCCTGTACCGCTCCCTCGGCTACGAGGACCTCGCCCGCCGCGTCCACTTCCCCAGCGCCGCCAAGCCGTACGCCGTGATGGGCGCCCCCCTGCCGCTCCGGCGCGCGCAGGGCCGGAAGGGGCAGTAGGGCCGCAGGGGCCGTAACCGATTTCCACCGGCCCGTCCCGCCCCGCTAACCTCCAGTCATCACCCAGACGCAGCAGGAGTACGAGAACCATGGCGAACGCACCGGTCCAGCGCATGTCCCAGTTGATGGCGAAAACGCTGCGCGACGACCCGGCGGACGCCGAGGTCCTCAGCCACAAGCTGCTCGTCCGCGCGGGGTATGTGCGCCGCACCGCCGCCGGCATCTGGAGCTGGCTGCCCCTCGGCAAGAAGGTCCTCGCCAACGTCGAACGCGTCGTGCGCGAGGAGATGGACGCCATCGGCGCCCAGGAGGTACTGCTCCCCGCCATCCTGCCGCGTGAGCCCTACGAGACGACCGGCCGCTGGGAGGAGTACGGCCCCGAGCTGTTCCGCCTCCAGGACCGCAAGGGCGGCGACTACCTCCTCGGCCCCACCCACGAGGAGATCTTCACCCTCCTGGTGAAGGACCAGGCGTCCTCCTACAAGGACCTGCCGGTGATCCTCTACCAGATCCAGAGCAAGTACCGCGACGAGGCCCGCCCCCGCGCGGGCATCCTGCGCGGCCGCGAGTTCCTGATGAAGGACTCGTACTCCTTCGACCTCGACGACGAGGGCCTGACCCGGTCCTACGGTCTGCACCGCCAGGCGTACCAGCGGATCTTCGAGCGCCTCGGCCTCGACTACCGCATCTGCGCCGCCACCGCCGGTGCGATGGGCGGCTCCAAGTCCGAGGAGTTCCTCGCCCCCGCCGAGGCCGGTGAGGACACCTTCGCGGACTGCCCGAACTGCGACTTCGCCGCGAACACCGAGGCGATCTCCTACGAGCTGAAGCCCGTCGACGGCTCCGCCGTCCCGGCCGCCGAGGACATCCCGACGCCCGACACCCCCACCATCGAGACCCTCGCCGCCTCGCTCGGCGTCCCCGCCTCGGCCACGCTGAAGAACCTGCTGGTCAAGGTCGACGGCGAGATCGTCGCCGTGGGTGTTCCCGGCGACCGGGAGGTCGACCTGGGCAAGGTCGAGGCGCACTTCGCCCCGGCCGCCGTCGAACTGGTCACCGCCGAGGACTTCGTCGGCCGCCCCGACCTGGTGCGCGGCTACGTCGGCCCGCAGGGCCTGGAGAAGGTCCGCTACATCGCCGACCCGCGCGTGGCCCCGGGCACGGCCTGGATCACCGGGGCCAACAAGGCCGACACCCACGCCAAGAACGTGGTCGCAGGCCGTGACTTCGAGGTCGGCGCGTACGTGGACGTCGTGGTGGTCGAGGAGGACGACCCCTGCCCCAAGTGCGGCACCGGCCTCCGGCTCGACCGCGCCATCGAGATCGGCCACATCTTCCAGCTGGGCCGCAAGTACGCCGATGCCCTCAAGCTCGACGTCCTCGGGCAGCAGGGCAAGCCCGTCCGCGTCACCATGGGCTCCTACGGCATCGGCGTCTCCCGCGCGGTGGCGGCCCTGGCCGAGCAGACCGCCGACGACAAGGGCCTGTGCTGGTCCAAGGAGGTCGCCCCCGCCGACGTCCACGTGGTCGCCGCGGGCAAGGCCCTGCAGACCGAGCTCGCCCTCGACGTCTCCGCCCGGCTCGCCGCCGCCGGCGTCCGCGTCCTGGTCGACGACCGCGCGGGTGTCTCGCCGGGCGTGAAGTTCACCGACTCCGAGCTGATCGGCGTCCCGCAGATCCTGGTCGCCGGCCGCCGCGCGGCCGAGGGCGTCGTGGAACTCAAGGACCGCCGCACGGGCGAGCGCGAGGAACTGACCGTCGAAGAGGCGATCGCCCGCCTGACCGCTCACTGACGGGACCCGCGGCCGGGCTTCGGAGAGCCGGGGCAGGCCGTGGACGGTCCGTGGACCCGCCCCGGGTCCGCGGCGTGTCCCGGGTGGGCCGTGCACGGGACTCCGGTCAGCAAGCCCGGGAGGCACGCCGACCGGACCACCGCGCCCCTTGCCGTCACAACCGGCAGGGGGCGCGTCCGCCCGACCGCCGATGAGCGGGCCACCACCTCCGCGGATCCGCACGGCCTCCCGCACCACGCGGCCGCACGAACTCCCGCGACGGTGAAGCGCGTCCCGCCTTCCGTCCCCGCCTGCATCCCTCCCGCCACCCGTCTGCATCCCGTACGCGGACGACCCTCCGCCCTGCGGTGTCCCCCCACCGCCCGGAGGGCGTGGGAGGTGCCCCCGGCACCGGACGCCGCGCGCCGGTCCGCCGCGATGCGTCAGACGTCCCTCTGGAGCCAGCCCGCGAACTCCAGCAGCAGTTCCGCGTCCCGTTCGCGGCCGACCCGACGGGCCCGCACCCCCGACTCCACCGCGCGGAACAGGGCCCAGCCGCGCAGGCGTTCCCGGTCGACTTCCAGGGACTCCGCGAGGCGCTTCACCCGGCGGCGGGTCGTCGCCGCGCCGGAGGGCTGGGCGATGAGGTCCTCCACACGGTCGCGGACCAGCCGGGCCAGGTCGAAGGCGTGCTCGCCCACCACCGGGTCCGGGCCCACCGCCAGCCACGGCATCCGCCCGGCGGAGAGCACCTTGCTCTGCCGGAACGTGCCGTGCAGCAGCCGGTGCTCGGGCGGCGCGGCCAGCAGCTCCTCGCGCGCCGCCAGCGCCGCGGACACCAGCGGTGCCACCTCGGGGGAGCCCGCGGCACCCGCCCGCATCGCCTCGGCCTGCCGGCCGGTCCGCTCGGCCACCGTCTCGAAGGCGTGAGCGGCGTCCCCGGCGGGCGGCTCGACCCACAGCCGCCGCAGCGTCGCGGCAGCCTCCAGCAGCGCCTTCGCCTCCGGCAACGACCGTACCGAGACATCCGGATGCAGTCGCTCCAGCAGCAGCGCCCCGTCCGGGGAGGAGGGCTCCAGCAACCGGACCGTGCCCAGCCCGTTCCAGTGGGCCAGCGCGGCCCGCTCGCTCTCCGGCCGGGACCGCGCGGGGGCCAGTTTCAGCACGGCGGGCGTGTCGTCGGCCGTCCGCACCAGCACCACCAGGCTGCTGCGACCTCCGGGCACCTGCACCCGTTCCACGGTCAGCCCGCGCAGTGCGACGGCTTCGCGCGCCGCCCCGGGCAGCTTCTCCAGCCAGTCCGCACCGTCGCCGGGAGCCGTCTCACCCAGCGCCCTCACCAGACGCTGCGGCGGTTCGAAGACCATGCGCGAGCCGTTCCCTTCGTTCCCTTCGTGCCGTACGCGGCACCTGCCGCCGCCCCCTCACGCCGCTCCGGCACGCCCTCGCGTGCGGTCCCCTCACACCGCCGGTACCGACGGAGCCTCCGAGGACGGCCCGGCCCGCTCGACGAGCCCAGGGAAGGCTACGCTCTCCCCGCTCCAGCGCACCGCCCGCACCGTGGCCTCCCGCAGCGCCTCGGCCGCCGCACGGCGCCGCTCGCCCCCGCTCGCACGCACCAGGTCCGAGTACACCCCGGCCACCCGGTTCTCCAGCTCCGCCGCGAGCCGCACGGCCGCAGCCGTGTCCGGTACCTGGAACGGCAGCGCGTACCCCGCGGCCGCGGCCACGGGATCGGCGCCCGCGTCCTTCACCTCGCGCACCAGCGCATCCCGGCGCGCGCGGTGCGCGTCGTAGGCCGAGCGCGCGTCCGCGCGCCGGTCGGCGGCGATCCGCCCGCCGACGACCCCGTATCCGTACACCGCCGCGTGCTCCGCCGCCAGAGCCGCCTGGAGCGCCCGCAACTCCCGGTCCTTCGCCTCGCTCACCCGTCAGCCCTCCGTCAGCAGAAACACATGTGCCGCGCCGGCCGCCGCCACCGACGCCAGCAGCCTGGCCAGCTCGGCCGGCGCATCGAGCAGTGCCTCCAGGCGCCGGTCGGCGATCTCCCGCTCGACGGCGGCGAGCCCGGAGAGGGCGTCCTTCTCCTTCGTGGGCACCGGCACCGGCGACGAGGCGGACGGCACCGGCGACGAGGCGGACGGCACCGCCCCGGTGGGCACCGGCGACTCCGGCGACTCCGGGGCCGAACCCGCCGCGGTCCCGAGACTCTCGAAGGCCTTGGCGTGCCGCACGGCGTTCTCGCGCAACGGACCCAGCCGCCGCGCGAGCCCGGCGTGCGCCGCGATCACGGCGTCGTACCGCTCGGCCAGCTCGCGGCTGTCGCGCGCCGCACGCGCGCGTGCCCGTTCGGCGGCCGGGGGAGGAGGAGGGCTGCCGGCAGCGGGACCGGCATCCCGGGACCCGGCGGAACAGCCCGCCGCGAGCAGGGCCGTCGGGACGACGGCGAACAGGCTCCTTCTGCGCGGCCCCGTACGGGCGCGCGGAGCAGGGGGAAACGGCACGGCAGACGTCCTCGGGGGCTCGTACGGAACGTGGCGACGGAAACGTGAGAAGGGCCCCCGGGCCCTGCCGCCGGACCCCCGTCCGCCGGGCGACGCCACGCACGCGCTCCCACCGCGCCGGACCCTGACCCGAGTACACCCGGTACGAGGTTCAGGACCCGGGGCGCCGGGAACACGCACCTGACGCCGTCCGGCCCGCCCTTCGGCGGACGAGGGGAGTTCGACGACAGGGCCTAGGCCCGTGATCACGGTACCCGTGCATCTCCCCGCCGGCGCTCAGCGGCACCCTCCGGCACCGGGTGGACGGCATCACCCCCCGCGACCGGATACCCTTTGACCAGACACGCGCCCCATCCCACAACAGCACACGCGGCCGAGGAGTCACCCGGATGAGCAGCACCCAGAGCGAGAGGCTTCGAGAACTTCTGGAACCGCTCGTCAGCTCGCAGGGCCTCGATCTCGAGGAGATCGCCGTGGACACGGTCGGCCGCAAGCGGGTGCTGCGCGTCGTGGTCGATTCGGACACCGGCGCGGATCTGGACCGCATCGCCGATGTGAGCCGCGAGCTCTCGGCGAAGCTCGACGAGACCGACGCGATGGGCAGCGGTGAGTACACCCTCGAGGTCGGAACCCCGGGCGCCGAACGTCCCCTCACCGAGCACCGGCACTACGTGCGCGCCACGGGCCGCCTGGTGGGCTTCCGGCTGACGGCGGGCGACGAACTGGTCGCCCGGATCCTGCGGACCGACGACGACGGCCTCGACCTCGAGGTGCCCGGGGTCAAGGGCCGCAAGCCCACCGCGCGCCGGCTCGCCTTCGACGAGATCGACAGGGCGCGCGTCCAGGTCGAGTTCAGCCGCAAGGACGACAAGTCCGCCGCGCAGGACGTGACCGGAACCGACGACACGAACGACGAGACGGAAGAGGAGGCGTAGCCGTGGACATCGACATGAGCGCCCTGCGGGGTTTGGTACGGGAGAAGGAGATCTCCTTCGACCTGCTGGTCGAGGCCATCGAGTCGGCCCTCCTCATCGCCTACCACCGCACCGAGGGAAGCCGCCGCCACGCGCGCGTGAAGCTCGACCGGGAGACCGGGCATGTGACGGTGTGGGCGAAGGAGGACCCCGAGGACCTCGACGAGGGCCAGGAGGCCCGTGAGTTCGACGACACCCCGTCCGACTTCGGCCGCATCGCCGCCACCACGGCCAAGCAGGTCATCCTGCAGCGCCTGCGCGACGCCGAGGACGACGCGACGCTCGGCGAGTACGCCGGCCGTGAGGGCGACATCGTCACGGGCGTGGTCCAGCAGGGCCGCGACCCGAAGAACGTCCTGGTCGACATCGGCAAGCTCGAGGCCATCCTGCCGGTGCAGGAGCAGGTGCCCGGCGAGACCTACTCGCACGGACTGCGGCTGCGCAGTTACGTCGTCCGGGTGGCGAAGGGAGTGCGCGGCCCGTCCGTCACCCTGTCGCGCACACATCCCAATCTGGTGAAGAAACTCTTCGCCCTGGAGGTGCCGGAGATCGCCGACGGCTCGGTGGAGATCTCCGCCATCGCCCGCGAGGCCGGCCACCGTACGAAGATCGCCGTCCGCTCCACCCGGTCCGGGCTGAACGCCAAGGGCGCCTGCATCGGCCCCATGGGCGGCCGCGTGCGCAACGTGATGGGCGAGCTGAACGGCGAGAAGATCGACATCGTCGACTGGTCGGACGACCCGGCCGAGATGGTGGCCAACGCGCTCTCCCCGGCCCGCGTCACCAAGGTGGAGGTCGTGGACCTGGCGGCCCGGTCCGCCCGGGTGATCGTGCCGGACTACCAGCTTTCCCTGGCGATCGGCAAGGAGGGGCAGAACGCCCGCCTGGCCGCCCGTCTGACCGGCTGGCGCATCGACATCCGGCCGGACACGGAACAGCCCGGGGAATAGATCCAAGCCGCCGTTCGCTGAGATCACGACAGTCTTGTGTGCGGCACGTGTTCGATACTTGCCCCAAAGGGGTGAGGTCGGTCCGGGGAGGTAGACTTAGGAGTGTCTGGCCGGACACCTACCCACGCGCGCCCCGAGCGCACCTGCGTGGGCTGCCGGGAGCGAGCGGTCAAGAACGAGCTGCTGCGGATCGTGACGATCGAGGATGCGTGCGTCCCCGATCCACGCGGTACGCTGCCCGGCCGGGGTGCGTATGTGCATCCCGCCCCGGTCTGTCTTGACCAGGCGGTGCGCCGAAGGGCGTTTCCGCGGGCGCTCCGCGTCCCGGGACCGCTCGACGTAAAGGCGTTGCGCCACTACGTCGAGCAGGCACAGGGTTGCGACAGCAATCCGTAAGAAGACATGCCGTGCGGAACCCCCCGTGCGGTCTGGTACCTCGCGAGTCGAAAGCAGGTCGAGATTGCGATGAGCACTCGATGAGTACGCGATGAGTACGCCCATGAACTAGCGACGGTCCGGACGCAACCCGGACCTCAGAGGAGCGAAGTGGCTAAGGTCCGGGTCTACGAACTCGCCAAGGAGTTCGGTGTCGAGAGCAAGGTCGTCATGGCCAAGCTCCAAGAGCTCGGTGAATTCGTCCGTTCGGCGTCTTCGACGATCGAAGCGCCTGTAGTACGCAAGCTGACCGACGCGTTCCAGCAGGGCGGGGGCAACGGCAAGTCCGGTGCCAAGCCCGGCGCGCCCAGGAAGGCCGCGCCCAGGCCCGCGCCGTCCCCGGCGCAGGCACGTCCGGCAGCACCGCGGCCGCCGGCCGCACCCAAGCCCCCCGCGGCGCAGCAGCCCGCGGCCCCGTCGGCGCCCGCTCCGACGACCTCCGGTCCGCGTCCGACGCCGGGGCCGCGCCCCGCGCCGCGTCCGGCACCGGCGGCCCCGGAGTTCCAGGCCCCGCCGGCCGCCGCTCAGGCCCCGCCGGCCGCCGCTCAGGCTCCGTCCCAGGCTCAGGCTCCGGCTCCGGCCGGACCGAAGCCCGGCGGCGCGCGCCCCGGCGCCCCCAAGCCCGGCGGTCGTCCCGCCGGCCAGGGCGGTCAGGGCAGCCAGGGTGGTCAGGGCGGCCGTCCGGCCGGTCAGGGCCAGCGCCCCGGTGGCGGCGGTCAGCGTCCGGGTGGACGCCCGGCCGGTCCGCGTCCGGGTAACAACCCCTTCACCTCCGGTGGCTCCACCGGTATGGCCCGCCCGCAGGCCCCCCGCCCGCAGGGCGCGCGTCCCGGCGGTCCCGGTGCCCCCGGCGCCGGTCCCCGTCCCCAGGCCCCCGGTGGCCAGGGCGGTGGCGGTCCGCGTCCGCAGGCTCCGGGCGGGCAGCGTCCCTCCCCGGGCTCGATGCCGCGTCCGCAGGGCGGTCCCCGTCCCGGTGGCGGCCCCGGCGGTCCGCGTCCCAACCCCGGCATGATGCCGCAGCGTCCGGCTGCCGGCCCCCGTCCCGGTGGCGGTCCCGGCGGTGGCCGTGGTCCGGCCGGTGCCGGTCGTCCCGGCGGCGGTCGTCCCGGCGGCGGCGGTGGCTTCGCCGGTCGCCCGGGTGGCGGCGGCGGTGCTCCCGGTCGTCCCGGTGGCGGCGGCGGTTTCGCCGGTCGTCCCGGTGGCGGCGGTGGCTTCGGTGGCGGCGGTGGCCGTCCCGGCTTCGGTGGCCGTCCCGGCGGTCCCGGTGGCCGTGGTGGCACGCAGGGCGCCTTCGGTCGTCCCGGCGGTCCGGCCCGTCGTGGCCGCAAGTCGAAGCGGCAGAGGCGCCAGGAGTACGAGGCCATGCAGGCCCCGTCGGTCGGCGGCGTGATGCTGCCTCGCGGCAACGGCGAGAGCATTCGCCTGTCGCGCGGTGCCTCGCTCACCGACTTCGCGGAGAAGATCAACGCCAACCCGGCGTCGCTCGTCGCGGTCATGATGAACCTCGGCGAGATGGTCACCGCGACCCAGTCCGTCTCCGACGAGACGCTCCAGCTCCTCGCCGGCGAGATGAACTACACGGTTCAGATCGTCAGCCCGGAGGAGGAGGACCGCGAGCTGCTCGAGTCCTTCGACCTGGAGTTCGGCGAGGACGAGGGCGGCGAGGACGACCTGGTGGTCCGTCCGCCGGTCGTCACCGTCATGGGTCACGTCGACCACGGCAAGACCCGCCTCCTCGACGCCATCCGCAAGACGAACGTCATCGCGGGCGAGGCCGGCGGCATCACCCAGCACATCGGTGCCTACCAGGTCGCGACCGAGGTCAACGACGAAGAGCGCAGGATCACCTTCATCGACACCCCGGGTCACGAGGCGTTCACCGCCATGCGTGCCCGTGGTGCGCGGTCGACCGACATCGCGATCCTGGTCGTCGCGGCCAACGACGGCGTCATGCCGCAGACGGTCGAGGCGCTCAACCACGCGAAGGCGGCCGAGGTTCCGATCGTCGTCGCGGTCAACAAGATCGACGTCGAGGGTGCCGACCCGACCAAGGTGCGCGGTCAGCTGACCGAGTACGGCCTCGTGGCCGAGGAGTACGGCGGCGACACCATGTTCGTCGACATCTCCGCCAAGCAGGGTCTGCACATCGACAGCCTCCTGGAGGCCGTCGTCCTCACCGCCGACGCCTCGCTCGACCTGCGGGCCAACCCGACGCAGGACGCGCAGGGCATCTCGATCGAGTCCCGGCTCGACCGCGGCCGCGGTGCCGTGGCGACCGTCCTCGTCCAGCGAGGCACCCTGCGGGTCGGCGACACGATGGTGGTGGGCGACGCCTACGGCCGCGTGCGCGCCATGCTCGACGACAACGGCAACAACGTCGCCGAGGCCGGCCCGTCGACGCCGGTCCAGGTCCTGGGCCTGACCAACGTCCCGGGTGCGGGCGACAACTTCATCGTCGTCGACGAGGACCGTACGGCCCGTCAGATCGCCGAGAAGCGCGCCGCCCGTGAGCGCAACGCCGCGTTCGCCAAGCGCACGCGCCGCGTGTCGCTGGAGGACCTGGACAAGGTGCTCAAGGCCGGCGAGATCCAGCAGCTGAACCTGATCATCAAGGGTGACGCGTCCGGATCGGTCGAGGCCCTCGAGTCCTCGCTGCTCCAGCTGGACGTCGGCGAAGAGGTCGACATCCGCGTCCTGCACCGCGGCGTCGGTGCGGTCACGGAGTCCGACATCGACCTGGCGATGGGCTCGGACGCCATCGTGATCGGCTTCAACGTGCGCGCCGCTGGGCGGGCACAGCAGATGGCCGAGCGCGAAGGCGTGGATGTCCGGTACTACTCGGTCATCTACCAGGCGATCGAGGAGATCGAGGCGGCCCTCAAGGGCATGCTCAAGCCGGAGTACGAAGAGGTCGAGCTCGGCACGGCGGAGATCCGCGAGGTCTTCCGCTCGTCCAAGCTGGGCAACATCGCGGGTGTTCTCATCCGCTCCGGCGAGGTCAAGCGCAACACCAAGGCGCGCCTCATCCGCGACGGCAAGGTCATCGCGGAGAACCTCAACATCGTCGGTCTGCGTCGCTTCAAGGACGACGTCACCGAGATCCGCGAAGGCTTCGAGGGCGGTATCAACCTCGGGAACTTCAACGACATCAAGGCCGACGACGTCATCGCGACCTACGAGATGCGCGAGAAGCCGCGGGTGTAACACCCCACGGTGTGTGCCGGGCGGCGGGGGCGCCGGCCCCCCCCCCCCGGCGGGGGGGGGGGGGGCGGCCCGCGGGGGGGGGGGGGGGCCCCCACCCCCGGCCCCGGGGGGGGGAGCGCCCCCCCCCGGGGCCCCCCGCGGGAAATAA
>NZ_JBITSN010000016.1:0-197160 GCF_044540975.1 Streptomyces sp. NPDC085927 | reverse complement strand
CACATGCCGTCGCGCTGGAACACCTCGCGGTGGTGGGCGTAGTAGATGTCGGGCAGTTCGATGTGCTCGCGGGCGATGTACTGCCACACGTCCAGTTCGGTCCAGTTGGACAGCGGGAAGACCCGGACGTGTTCGCCGGGTGCGTGCCGGCCGTTGTAGAGGTTCCACAGTTCGGGCCGCTGGCGGCGGGGGTTCCACTGGGAGAACTCGTCGCGCAGTGAGAACACCCGTTCCTTGGCGCGGGCCTTCTCCTCGTCGCGGCGGCCGCCGCCGAACACGGCGTCGAACCTCTCGGCGGCGATCTTCTCGGTGAGCGGCACGGTCTGCAGTGGGTTGCGGGTGCCGTCGGGGCGCTCGCGCAGCACGCCGCGGTCGATGTAGTCCTGCACCGAGGCGATGTGCAGTCGCAGCCCGTGCCGGGCGATTGTGCGGTCGCGGTAGTCGAGGACCTCGGGGAAGTTGTGTCCGGTGTCGACGTGCAGCAGCGAGAAGGGGACCGGTGCCGGGGCGAAGGCCTTCAGTGCCAGGTGCAGCATCAGGATGGAGTCCTTGCCGCCGGAGAAGAGGATCACCGGGTTCTCGAACTCGCCCGCGACCTCGCGGAAGATGTGGACCGCCTCCGACTCGAGGGCGTCGAGGTGGCAGAGGGCGTACGGTCCGGGCGTACCGCCGGTGCCCTCGTCGCCGGTCGCGACCGTGGCCACGGTGGTCATGCCAGTCCCCTTTCGCTCAGCAGGGCGTGCACCGCCGCGGCGGATTCCCGGACGGTCTGGTGCTGCGACTCGATGCGCAGGTCGGGTGAGGCGGGGGCCTGGTAGGGGTCGTCCACGCCGGTCAGCCCGGTGAGTTCGCCCGCGGCCTGCCTGGCGTAGAGGCCTTTCACGTCGCGTGCGGAGCACACCTCGAGCGGGGTCGCCACGTGCACCTCGACGTACGACGTTCCGTTCGCCTCGTGCCGCTTGCGGACCGCGTCCCTGCTGTCGGCGTAGGGCGCGATGACCGGGACCAGGGCGGTGACGCCGTTGCGGGCGAGGAGTTCGGCGACGAAGCCGATGCGCTGCACGTTGGTGTGCCGGTCCTCGCGGCTGAAGCCGAGGCCCGCGGAGAGGAACTCGCGGATCTCGTCGCCGTCGAGCAGTTCGACCCGGCGGCCCCGCTCGCGCAGCCGGCCGGCCAGTTCGTGGGCGATGGTGGTCTTGCCGGCGCTCGGCAGACCCGTGAGCCAGACGGTGGCTCCGGTCATCACGTCGGTCTCCTGGTTCGTAGGGGGCGTGGGGGGCGCCGCGGGCGCGGGGGGTCCGGTGCGGGGCCGCGGGGGCGCGGGGGGCTGGGTCATGTCAGCCGTGCAGTCCGCACTCGGTCTTGCCGCGGCCCGCCCAGCGGCCGGCGCGGGCGTCCTCACCCTCCCGCACCCGCCGGGTGCAGGGGGCGCAGCCCACCGACGCGTACCCGTCCATCAGCAACGGGTTGGTGAGCACGCCGTGTTCGGCGACGTAGGCGTCCACGTCGTCCTGGGTCCAGCGGGCGATGGGGGAGACCTTCACCTTCCGCCGCTTCTCGTCCCAGCCGACGACCGGGGTGTTCGCCCGGGTCGGGGACTCGTCGCGGCGCAGCCCGGTCGCCCAGGCCGCGTACCCCCGCAGGCCCTCCTCCAGCGGCCGCACCTTGCGGAGGCTGCAGCACAGGTCGGGGTCGCGCTCGTGCAGCCTCGGCCCGTACTCGGCGTCCTGCTCGGCCACGGTCTGCCGCGGGGTGAGCGTGATGACGTTGACGTCCATCACGGCCTCCACGGCGTCCCGGGTGCCGATGGTCTCCTCGAAGTGGTAGCCGGTGTCGAGGAACACCACGTCCACACCGGGCAGGGCGCGGGAGGCGAGGTGGGCGACCACCGCGTCCTCCATGGAGGAGGTCACGCAGAAGCGCCCGCCGAAGGTCTCGACGGCCCACCGGAGGATCTCCGGTGCGGAGGCGTCCTCCAGGTCGCGGCCCGCCTGCTCGGCCAGCGCCCTCAGCTCGTCGGTGGTGCGCTCTTCCTGAACCGCCGTCATATTCGGTCCCCTCCCGTGTCGGACCGGTCGATTCCCTGGGCGAGCAGCCCGAGGAACTTCAGCCGGAAGGCCCGGTTGCACGCCCCGCACTCCCAGGCGCCGTGCCCCTCCTCGCTGGGACGCAGGTCCTCGTCGCCGCAGTACGGGCAGTAGAACGGCGCGGCCCGCTCGCTCACGACAGGGCCTCCGCGTCCGCGCGGGCCGCCCAGGCGGCGAACCGCTCGCCGTCCTCGCGCTCCGCCTGGAAGCGCTTCAGGACCCGCTCGATGTACTCCGGCAGTTCGTCCGAGGTGACCTTCAGACCGCGCACCTTGCGGCCGAAGGCCGGCTCCAGGCCGAGCGCGCCGCCCAGGTGCACCTGGTAGCCACTGACCTGCCGGCCCTCGGCGTCGGTGACCAGCTGCCCCTTGAGACCGATGTCCGCGGTCTGGATACGGGCGCAGGCGTTCGGGCAGCCGTTGATGTTGATGGTGAGCGGCTCGCCGAACTCGGGCAGCCGGCGCTCCAGCTCGTCGATGAGCTCGCTGCCGCGCTCCTTGGTCTCCACGATGGCGAGCTTGCAGAACTCGATGCCCGTGCAGGCCATCGTGCCGCGCCGGAAGGGCGACGGCTTGACCCGCAGGTCCAGCGCCTCCAGGGCGTCGACGAGCGATTCGACCCGGTCCTGCGGCACGTCCAGGACGATCATCTTCTGCTCGGCGGTGGTGGAGACCCGCCCCGAGCCGTGGTCCTCGGCCAGCGCGGCGACCTTGGTGAGCAGCGAGCCGTCCATCCGGCCCACCCGCGGCGCGAAGCCGACGTAGAACCGGCCGTCCTTCTGACGGTGCACCCCGATGTGGTCGCGCCACTGCTGCGCGGGCATCTCGGGTGCCGGGCCGTCGGCCAGCTCGCGGCCCAGGTAGTCGTCCTCCAGGACCTGGCGGAACTTCTCCGGCCCCCAGTCGGCGACCAGGAACTTCAGCCGCGCCCGGTTGCGCAGCCGCCGGTAGCCGTGGTCGCGGAAGATGGAGATGACGCCTTCCCACACCTCGGGCACGTCCGCCTCGGGCACCCAGGCCCCCAGCCGCACCCCGAACTTGGGGTTGGTCGACAGACCGCCGCCGACCCACAGGTCGAAGCCGGGGCCGTGCTCGGGGTGGACGACGCCGACGAAGGACACGTCGTTGATCTCGTGGGCGACGTCCAGCAGCGGGGAGCCGGAGACGGCCGTCTTGAACTTGCGCGGAAGGTTGGAGAAGCGCGGGTCGCCGATGTAGCGGCGGGCGATCTCGTCCAGCGCCGCCGAGCCGTCGATGATCTCGTCCTCGGCGACCCCGGCGACGGGGGAGCCGAGCATGCCGCGCGGGGTGTCGCCGCAGGCCTCCGTGGTGGACAGGCCGACCGCCTCGAGCCGTTCCCAGATCGCGGGCACGTCCTCGATGCGGATCCAGTGGTACTGGATGTTCTGCCGGTCGGTGATGTCGGCGGTGCCGCGGGCGTAGGTCTCGGCGATCTCGCCGATCACGCGCAGCTGCTCGGTGGTGAGCCGCCCGCCGGTGATGCGGACCCGCATCATGAAGTACTCGTCCTCGAGCTCCTCGGGCTCCAGCACGCCGGTGCGGCCGCCGTCGATCCCGGGGCGGCGCTGCGTGTACAGGCCCCACCAACGCAGGCGGCCGCGCAGGTCGTTGGGGTCGATCGAGTCGAATCCCCGCTTCGAGTAGATCGTCTCAACACGTGTCCGGACGTTGAGACCGTCGTCGTCCTTCTTGAACTGCTCGTTGCCGTTGAGCGGCGTGAAGTGTCCCGCGGCCCACTGGCCCTCTCCGCGGTGACGGCTCACCTTGCGGCGGGGGGTCGCGGCGGCAGGGTTCTGCGGGCTGGCGGCCATGGTTGATACGTCCTTCGGGACAGACGGGGATGCGGCTCTGACCTGCGCATGACGGGCGTGGGCATACGTGCGCGTCATTGCGCGGGAGTTCGTGAAACGAAGCGGAACGGGGCGGAACCGGACGGTGCCGAGCTGGGCGGACCGGAGCGGAGAGGGGCTGTCGGGTGCTGCTGAACGTGCTCTCAGCGCGCCGGACAGATGGCGCTGGACATGCGGCCGAGGTCGACGTGCCGCCGACTCACCAAGGCGATTCCCGTTCCAGGCATGACGGAAGCGTGGCACGGGGATCTGGACACAGTCCAGCTTCGTCCAATATCCGGACACCTTCGTCTCGTTATGAGAGACGAGGGTGGTCTTGGTCACAGGCGGCCCGGGCGGTCCCGTCCGCGCAGCTCAGGAGCGGCTCAGGGGGGACGGGCGCCGTACGGCTCGCACGTGGGGCGGCTGTGCGGGGTGCGGCGCTCAGGCCGGGTGGGCTCCCGGCCACGGGCCCGGGGTGGCGACCTCGGGCTCGTCCTCGACCTTGGTGTCGAACAGCCGGAAGCCCCGGCGGCGGTAGTTGTCCAGGGCGTACTCGCCGTCCTTGCTGCACGTGTGCAGCCAGACCCGCCCGGTCGGTTTGCGGCCCGGCCACCGCTCCGCCAGGTCCCAGGCCCGCGCGACGCCGTACGACAGCAGGTGCCCGCCGACGCGCCGGCCCCGGAAGGCCGGGATCAGCCCGAAGTAGACGATCTCCACGACCCCGTCGTCCTGCGCCTCCAGCTCCACGTACCCCGCGGGCGTCCCCCGGTCGTACGCCACCCAGGTCTCCACGCCGGGCCGGTCCAGGTGCTCCAGCCACTGCGCGTACGTCCAGCCCAGCCGGTCGGTCCAGCGGATGTCACCGCCGACCGACGCGTACAGGAAGCGGCTGAACTCCGGGGACGGCACCTCGGAGCGGACGACCCGTACGTCTCCCTCCGGCACGGCGGCCGGCAGGAGATCGGTGGGCGCGGTCTGCTCCAGGGACCAGGTGGTCACGGCGATGGTCGTCATGCCGGAAAGGGAACCATCCGGCGCGGACATCTGTCGAACGCCCGGTTCACGCACCCGCGGGAGCGGCGGCAGGTCCTAGTCCAGCGAGCCGTCGACGGAGGTCAGGGGCAGGGCGAAGAGCATGCGGCCGGACTGGGACCACACCTCGCCGGTCTCCTGCCAGTAGGACAGGGACGCCGACGGGCCGCTCCAGCAGCGGTGCGTCTCGTCCGCCCCGCACCGGGTGGGCCGGGCCCCCTCCGTGTCCTGCCGCCACAGCGTCCCGCGCTCGTCCGGTGTCCCGGTCATCCGGCCCAGGTACCAGCCCGACCCGTGCGACAGCACGCTGCGCACATGGGTCAGCTTCGTCTCGTACGCCGAGACGGGGTCCGCCCTCAGCAGCGGGTCCGTGGCCAGCAGCCCCGCGCGGGCCCTGCCGTCGTCGAACGCGTACCGCCACAGACGGGTCGGCCCGTCGTGGTCCTCGGTGACCGCCTCGTGCGCGACCAGGCTGTCCGGCGCCGTGCTGCGGTCCAGGGAGATGCCGCCCGGCTGCGGGGCGTCCGCGTCGGCCGTCCGGTACGCGGCGACGGCGGGCAGGACGTACCGCGCCCCGGCCGCCGACCAGCCACCGGGCACCCGCCCGACCGTCGAACCGTCCACGGTGGCCCGCTGGACGCGGTCCACGTCGTACACGTACAGCGCGCTGCCGTCCCCCCGCCCGGCGGTGACCAGCAGCTTGTCCTGGTACCAGACCATGCCCGTCACGGGGGAGACCAGTCCGCGGTAGTCCTGTCCGCCGGCGACCGGGACGGCGAGCTGCGCCCAGGTGTAGCGGAGGTCGGCGGGGTCGTCGGCGTCGACGAACGCGACCCGGGCCAGCCCCTGCCCCGCGCCGGCACCCGTCACGGCGGGGTCCTGCGCGGCGGTACCGTCCGCCGCGGTGCCGCCCTGGCTCCAGGCGGAGAGCACCACCCGGCTGGGACCCCAGTGGCCGTCGTCGTCCGCGTCCCCGGACGTGGTGACGGCGCCGGGACGCCAGCCCTCGACGTCGGCGCCGTCCCAGCAGTACGCGCGCGTGGCGGCGGGTTCGACGGGCAGCGCGCGCCGGTCGTCGTCCGTACAGGACTCCGCCTCGCGCAGGGAACCGTCGGTGTCGTCGAGCACGGTCCGGACGCCGACGGGCCGGCCCATCTCGGAGGAGAGCCGGTCGAGCCATTCCGACGGCACACGGTCCTCGGACAGCCGCAGCGGCGCGGTCTCGGCGGACGCGGTGAGCGGCTTCAGCGCCCCGGGGTCGTCGGCGTCGGTGGCCTGCGACGTGCTGATCAGGGTGGCCGCCGCGGTGAGCGCGAGCGCGGTCCCGGCCAGCGTCGCCCGCAGCGCCTTGCCCCGCCTGCGCCGGCGATGTCTGCCGCGATGCTTCATAACGACCTCCCGAGGCGGGCCAACTGCGTCCGGCGATCCGACCGTCCGACCGTGGAGCAGGTGAGGGTGGCCCGAGGAGCGATGCTACGGCAGAGGACCCCGCAGGGGTGCGAAGACCCCGCAAATCCGCGGAACACTCGGCCCGACGGGCGCTGGTGTGCTGTGCTCGGACGCCAGGGCCGATGACTCCGACTTCCGGCCTCCGACTTCCGGCCTCCGGCCTCGGATCTCCGGGTTCAGAGCCCGGTGGCCGGCCGGTGCCCGCGGTCGCCCAGTGCCGGGGCCGTCGAGTGCGGCAGCAGGTCACGCGGGTCGTCCGGGAGCAGGACGTCGACCTCGGCGCTCTTCGCGAACCGGTACGGCCGGTGCTCCAGCAGGCCGCCCAGATAGCGCCGCACCCTGGATATCTCGGCGCGCACCGTCACCGTACGGGCCGGGTCCCCGAACACGTCCTCGGCCAGGCCCGCGGCGCTGCGGCCGGACCGCCGCACGGCCAGCAGGTACAGCAGTTCGGCGTGGCGGGGGCTCAGCTTCCGGGACCAGGAGCCCGCATCGCCGGACACCTCCACCGACGCGCCGCGCGGCTCCCGGAGATCCAGCACGATCCGGCTCGCCGCGCGGGTCACCGGCTCGTCCGCCGCCCGCACCAGCCAGCCCCCGGCCAGCGGCTCCAGCGAGCACCGGCCCAGCGCCGGCAACCACCGCAACCCGGCCGACACCGAAGCGGGCAGCGCCAGCCGTCTCAGGTACGGCATCCCGGTCACCGCGGCCGTCCACCCGTACCGGTCCACCACCAGGGCCCGTCCGCCGAGCCGGGCCAGCACCGGCGCCGCCACCGACCGCAGCCGCTCCAGCGACTCCAGATGGTGCTCCCGCAGCCGGGCCTCGGCGAGCTTGGCCACCGCGTCGACCCAGGCCAGCGTGGACGGATGCATCGTCTCCAGCGGCCCGCTCACATCCACCACGCCGATCAGCCGCCCGTCCCGCGGGTCGGTCAGGGGCGCCCCCGCGCACGTCCAGTTCGCGTGCGACTCCACGAAGTGCTCGGAGGCGAACACCTGCACCGGCCGTCCGGTCACCGCCGGGGTGCCCACACCGTTGGTGCCGACGACGTCCTCGCGCCAGTCCGCGCCCACCGCGAAACCGAGGCGGTCCGCCTTGCGCAGGACCGCCGTACTGCCCTCCCGCCACAGCACCCTGCCGTCGGCGTCGGCCACCACCATGATGTGGCGGGTGGCGTCCGTGAACGGCAGCAGCCCTTCCCGCAGCACCGGCAGCACATGCCGCAGCGTCGAACTCTCCCGCCGCCGCTGCACCTCCGCGCGGGACAGCAGCCCGGTCCGGAAGTCGTGGTCCGGGTCGACCCCGCTGCGCAGCACCCGCTCCCAGGACTCCTCGATCACCGGCCGGGGCGCCATGGGCGCGCGCTGCCCGGAGAGCGTCGCGGAGCGGACCTCACTGAGCATCCTGGCCGCGCGCATCGTGTCCACGCCGGCCAGATGCGTCACGTCCATCGGCGAGAGCGGCACTGATCCTCCCGGGGAAAGACTCGGAGAACAGCGCTCGGCCGGCCGGCCGCGTCCCCGAGATCCGTTCTGGCTGTCGTCGGTCCCATAGTGCCGTGTGCCCGCCGCGAGATCGTTCCGTAAGGAAACGGACAACAGCACACGGCAGCAAGTTGCAACCCCCTGCAACCCTGGTGGATCGCCCCGTACTGCTTGAAACTTGAGCGACGCCGTCCCGAGCGGCGTCCACGGCTCCAAGGGGCCCGTGCGGCGGGGGTGGTGCCGTGTCGGCGCAGCACCACCCCCGCGTCACACCCGGGTTGTCGTGCGAGGACCGTCAAAGCCGGCTCGTCCCGGCCGGGTTGTCCTGCTCGGTCCGCCGGAGTCGCCGGATCTGTCGTAGGGGCAGCCCTCCGCCGTCCCACCCGGGCCGGCCCTCCGCGGTCTCACACCCGAGGCAGCCCTCGCCGTCTCACACCTCCGGCCGGGCCCGTTCCACCACCGCCGCGAGGTCGAGGGTGGGGGGCAGCGTCCCGAAGGCCGCGCCCCCGTCACCGCCCAGCCGTGCCGCGCAGAACGCGTCGGCGACCTGCGGCGGCGCGTACCGCACCAGCAGCGAGCCCTGGAGCACCAGCGCGAGCCGCTCCACGAGCCGCCGCGCGCGCCCCTCGGCACCCTCCAGGTCGGCCAGCTCGGTCAGCAGGCCCTTGATCGCGCCGTCCAGCCGGTGATCGGCCCCGCGCGCCTGCCCGACCTCGCCGAGGTACGCGTCCAGCACCTGCGGATCCCGGCTCAGCGCGCGCAGCACGTCCAGCGCCTGGACGTTGCCCGCGCCCTCCCACACCGAGTTCAGCGGGGACTCGCGCACCAGCCGGGGCATCCCCGACTCCTCCACGTACCCGTTGCCGCCCAGGCACTCCGCCGCCTCCACCGCGAGGGGCGCACACCGCTTGGTCACCCAGTACTTGGCGGCCGGCACCGCGATCCGCAGCAGCGCCCGCTCCCGCTCGCTCCCGTCGTCGTAGGCCGCGGCGAGCCGCAGCGCCAGCGTGGTGGCCGCCTCCGACTCCAGGGCGAGATCGGCCAGTACGTTGCGCATCAGCGGTTTGTCGATCAGCTTGCCGCCGAACGCCTCCCGGTACGCGCAGTGGTGCACCGCCTGCGCCACGGCCTGCCGCATCAGTCCCGCCGAACCCAGGACGCAGTCCAGCCGGGTCGCCGCCACCATGCCGATGATGGTGCGCACCCCGCGCCCCTCGTCCCCGACCCGCCGCGCCCACGTCCCCGCGAACTCGACCTCCGAGGACGCGTTGGACCGGTTGCCCAGCTTGTCCTTGAGCCGCTGGATCAGGAACACGTTGCGCGAGCCGTCCTCGAGCACGCGCGGCACCAGGAAACAGGTGAGTCCCCCGGGCGCCTGCGCCAGCACCAGGAACGCGTCCGACATCGGAGCCGAGCAGAACCACTTGTGCCCGGTCAGCTCGTACGTCCCGTCCTCGGCCAGCGGCCGCGCGGACGTCGTGTTCGCCCGTACGTCGCTGCCGCCCTGCTTCTCCGTCATGCCCATCCCGAAGAGCACACCGGGCTTCTCGTGGGCGGGCCGCAGCGCCCGGTCGTACACCATCGACGTCAGCCGCGGCTCCCACTCGGCGGCGAGCGCCGGGTCCGCGCGCAGGGCGGGCACGGCCGCGTGCGTCATCGACAGCGGGCAGCCGTTCCCGGCCTCGACCTGCGACCACACCACGAACCCCGCCGCCCGCCGCACATGCCCGCCCGGCCGCGCCCACGCGCCCGTCAGGCCCGCCGAGACGCCCTTGCCGAGCAGCCGGTGCCAGGCGGGATGGAAATCGACCTCGTCGATCCGGTGCCCGTACCGGTCGTGGGTGCGCAGCCGGGGCGGGTTCTCATTGGCCTGCACCCCCCACTCCTGCACCTGGGCGGAGCCGGAGGTGCGTCCGAGCGCCGACAGTTCGGACAGGCCCTCGTCCAGCAGCGACGGGTCCAGATGCCGTTCGACGGCCTCGGTCAGCGCCCGGTCGGCGGTGAACACGTCGTACTGCGCCAGCGGCGGCGCCTGGTTGGTCACGGTGTGCGTGGTACCTGCCATGAACACGAACCTACCCGCCGCCGCCCTCCGCATCACCCCGCGGGCACCTCACGACCACCGAGCGACCACCGAGCGACCCTTCGGGTGAGGCCGACCAGGCACGACGGATACCTTTGGTTCGTGCAGCCAGCAAGCGAATCCCCCGACGCACCATCCGGTCGACTTCACCGGGCCCGAGCCCTGTACCGCAATGTCTCCAAACGCAGGACCGCCTGGCTGCTGCTCAAGGACACCGTCAACTCCTGCATGGAGTACCGGATCCTGGGCCTGGCCGCGGAGGCGGCCTTCTTCACCCTGCTGTCGGTGCCCCCGCTGCTGCTCAGCGTGATCGGCCTGCTCGGTTACGTCGACATCTGGATCGGCGCCGAGACCACCCAGAGCCTGCGCACCAACATCATCGAGGCCTCCCGCACGGTGCTGTCCGACCAGGGCGTGAGCCAGATCGCCGAGCCGATCCTGAACGACGTGATGAAGGGCGGCCGGTCCGACGTCATCTCCCTCGGCTTCTTCTTCGCCGTGTGGTCGGGCTCCCGCGCGGTGGACGTCTTCATCGACACCATCACCGTCATGTACGGCCTCGACGGTATGCGCGGCATCGTCAAGACCCGGCTGCTGGCCTTCCTGCTGTTCATCGTGGCCCTGCTGGTCGGCTCGGTCGCGCTGCCCCTCATGGTGGCCGGCCCCGACGCCGTGGTCAGTGTCGTCCCCTGGTCGACGACGCTCGTACAGATCCTCTACTGGCCCGTGGTCATCCTGCTGTCGGTCGCCTTCCTGACCACGCTCTACCACGTCTCCGTGCCCGTGCGATCCCCGTGGGTCGAGGACGTGCCCGGCGCGCTGGTCGCCCTCGCCATGTGGGTGTTCGGCAGCTTCCTGCTGCGGATCTACCTGACCAGCGTCATCGAGGGCCCCACCATCTACGGCTCCCTGGCCGCCCCCGTCGCCGTACTGCTGTGGATCGGCGTGTCCGCCTTCGCCGTGCTCGTCGGAGCCGCGGTCAACGCCGCGATCGACCGGGTCTGGCCGGCCGCCGCGACCGCCGCCGCCCGCGAGGCGAACGAACGGATCCGGCAGGCGCAGGTCGCCGAGTACGTCGCCCGCACCGCCGCGGTGGACGACGACGAGACCGACCCCGACATGCCCGCCGAGTTCCCCGAACGCTGGTCCCGCTTCCTGCCCCCGGAGGACGTCACGGCCCGCCTGCGCACCCACGCGAAGAACAGCCACCACCATCCCCCGCGGAACGGGACGGCCCCACCGGCCCCACCGGCTCCACCGGCTCCACCGGCGTTTCCGCCGTCCCCGCCGGACGAGGACAAGTAGAGCGGGGCAGGGGCGGGCCGAGGGAACCGGGGGAGTCGCCCGGCCCCTCGTCCCGGTCCGCTCACGGCTTCCAGGTCCCCGCGCCCGCCTCCTCCCGCACGAAGTCCGCGAAGTCCCGCGGCTCCCGGCCCAGCACCTGCCGCACCCCGTCCTCCACCTGCGCGTTGCGGCCGTCGAGGAGGGTGCCGAACACCTCGGTGAGGAACCCGGCCTCCTCGGGCGGCACCCCGAACCCGGTCAGCGCCTCGCCGTAGTCCTGGGCCGGCACCGCGCGGTACGTCAGTTCACGCCCCGTCGCCCGCGCGATCTCCGCGACCGCCTCCCCGAACGTCAGCAGCCGCGGCCCCGTCACGGTCAGGCTCCGCCCGGCGTACCGCTCCCCGTCGGCCAGCGCGGCGACCACGACCTCCGCGACGTCCCGCGCGTCCACGAACGGCTCCGGCACCCCACCGGCCGGGAACACCAGCTCCCCGGTCCGGCGCAGCTCCTCCGCCAGCGGCCCCTCGCTGAAGTTCTGCGCGAACCACGCCGCCCGTACGACGGTCCACCGCGCGCCCGACGCCCGCAGCGCCTCCTCCGTGGGCAGCGCCTGGTCCTCGCCCCGCGCGGACAGCAGCACCAGCCGCCGTACGCCCAGCCCGAGCGCCTCGCCGGCGAGCGCGCCGACCGCCTCGGCGGTCCCCGGGGCACCCACGTCCGAGGGGTGCACGAGGTAGGCCGCGTCGGCACCGCGCAGGGTGTCCGCCCAAGTCGTACGGTCCTCCCAGTCGAACCCGGTGGCCCGGGACGCCGCCCGCACCGCGAGCCCGGCCGCCTCGGCCGCCCGGGCCACCCGGCTCCCGGTACGCCCACGGGCGCCGGTGACGACGACGGTCGTTTTCTCCGCGTCCGCCGTGTCCTTCGCGTCCACCGTGCCCTCCGTGCTCGTGATGTCCTTCGTGTCTGCCGTTCGCTGTGTCATGCGATCGAGTCAACTGCCCCGGCTCCGCCCGGACCATCGTCGAACGGCTCGTTCCCATGAGCCCGCGTCTACGCTGAAGCCCATGGACGCTCTCACCGGCCTGCTGGAAGGGCCCCGCGCCCGTGGCGCGTTCATGATCAGGGCCTGTTTCGACCCGCCCTGGTCGGTCCGGATCGAGGACCGCGCCCCGCTGACCGTGATGCTCCTCGTCCGCGGCGAGGCCTGGCTGGTGCCGGACGGCGGCGACCGGCGGCTGCTGCGCCCCGGCGGCCTCGCCATCGCGCGCGGTCCCGACCCGTACACCTGCGCCGACGACCCCGACACCCCGCCGCAGGCGCTGATCCTGCCGGGCGGGGAGTGCCACTACCCCGACGGACGCCCCCTGAACGGTGTCATGGACCTCGGCGTCCGCACCTGGGGCGACAGCACTGACGGTGCCACGGTCATGCTCATCGGCACCTACCAGGTGCGGGGCGAGATCGGCGGCCGCCTGCTCGCCGCGCTGCCGTCCCTGCTCTTCCTCACCGCCGACGACTGGGACTGCCCGCTCACCCCGGTCCTCGCGGCGGAGATCGTGCGGGACGAACCCGGCCAGGAGGTCGTCCTCGACCGGCTGCTCGACCTGCTGGTCATCGCCGCGCTGCGGGCCTGGTTCGCCCGCCCCGAGACGGCACCGCCCGCCTGGTACGGGGCGCTGGGCGACCCCGTCGTCGGCCCGGTGCTGCGCCTCCTCCAGGGCGACCCGGCCCACCCCTGGACGGTCGCCGCGCTCGCCGCGAAGGCCGGCGTCTCGCGCGCCGCGCTGGCCCGCCGCTTCACGGAACTGGTCGGCGAGCCCCCGATGACGCACCTCACCGGCTGGCGCCTCGCCCTCGCCGCGGACCGTCTCCGCGACACGGACGACACCCTCGGCGCGATCGCCCGCCACGTCGGCTACGGCAGCGCCTTCGCGCTGTCGACGGCCTTCAAACGGGCGTACGGCGTCAGCCCGCAGGAGTGGCGGGCCCGGGCCGCGTAGCCTGGACGACGTGTACAGCGAACGGGCGTCACGACTGCAGGACGCGGTCGTGTGGACCAACACCCCGACCGGTACCGGAGCGGGCCGGGTGGTCCCCGACGGCTGCATGGACCTGCTCTGGCACGACGGACGCCTGCTGGTCGCGGGCCCCGACACCCACGCCCACTTCACCGAGGGCGGCACGTCGAGTCCCTGGGCGGGCATCCGCTTCCACCCCGGCACCGCCCCCGCCCTCCTGGGCGTCCCCGCACACGAACTGCGCGACCGGCGGCCGGACCTGGCGGACCTCTGGCCGGCGGCGGAGGTACGCCGGGCGACCGCCCGGGTGAACGCGGCGGCCGACCCGGCACGCGGCCTGGAGGACCTGGCCCTGCGACGGGCGGCCGAGACGGCCACTCCGCCCGACCCGGTGCTCCGACAGGTCGTGGCCGCCCTGGCCGCGGGCCGCCCGGTCGCCGGGACCGCCGACGGACTCGGCCTGAGCGCACGCCAGCTGCACCGCCGCTCACTCACCGCGTTCGGCTACGGCCCCAAGACCCTGGCCCGCATCCTCCGCCTCCACCGGGCCCTCGCCCTGGCCCGCAGGGGCACCCCGTACGCGGAGACGGCCACCCGCACCGGCTACGCGGACCAGGCCCATCTGTCCCGCGAGGTACGGGACTTGACGGGCCTGCCCCTGGGCGAGCTACTGGCCGCTCGCAGCTGAGCGAGTGGGTCCGGGCACACCACGGAGGCGGACCCCCTCCGGAGTTTCCGCTCGCCTGTCCCGTAGGAGCAGGGGCGCTTCTACGCGACAGGCATGTGTACCAGCTGGAGTTCGGGGCGCTTCGCGATGCGGTGGTCTCCGGAGGACCGGCCGCGGATGCGGCGGCCGACCCAGGGGCCGAGGAACGTGGCGGCCCAGCGCAGTTCGGCGGCCGTGGCCCGCAGACGGGTGGGGACCGGCAGGAGCGGCAGCGGGCGGGTCCAGGAGCCGTCGGTGCCGGGCAGGCCGATCGCCTGGGCGGCGGCTTCGGCGATCCGCACGTGGCCGAGCGGGCTCGCGTGCAGCCGGTCGGTGCTCCACAGCCGCGGGTCGGTGGAGACGTCGTGCGGCTCGATCTCGGCGACCGTGACCCCGTGGCGGGCGGCCGCCGCGCGGATCCGGTCGTTGATGTCGAACAGCCGGGACCGCAGGGGCCGGGCCACGGGCGCGATCCGCCCGATGTCGGGGAAGGTCAGGGTCACCACGTGGGCCCCGGCCTCCGTGAGCGCGGCGAACATCGCCTCCAGATGCCCCGCCACCTCCGCGGCGTCGAACCGGGGCCGCAGCAGGTCGTTCACCCCGGCGACGACGGTCGCGAGGTCCGGGCGCAGGGACAGGGCCGGGCCGAGCTGCTCCGCGCGGACCTGGCCGGCGACCCGCCCCCGTACGGCCAGATTGGCGTATTCCAGGCCGGGGTGGGCGGCCGCGACGTGTTCGGCGAGGCGGTCGGCCCAGCCGCGGAGGCCCGTGATGTCGTCGCCGTCACCGACGCCTTCGGTCTGGCTGTCGCCCAGGGCGACGTAGCGGGTGTAACGGGCACGGCGGGCGGTGCCGGTGGCGGGCACGTTCCTGGAGTTCTCGGTGACCGCGGTGACCGCGGTGATCGCGGCGGGCTCGATGGTGTCAGCGGTTTCGTGCGGCACGGTCCCCCCGGCCGGTGCGGCTTGCCCGGCCTGCTCCGCCGGCTCGGCGTATTCAGCGTTCGGCACGGGCCTGCCTCCTCTCGCGCAGGACCGCCGCCGTGCGCAGGCACCATTCCCGGTGCTCGCGCTCGAAGGACAGGCCGCGCAGACAGGTCAGATACGGTCCGATCCGCTCGCCCGTGCGCAGGTACTCCTCCTCGTCCAGCGCGCCGCGCATCGTGTCCAGCAGGGAGGCGAGGAGCCCGGCCCTGCCCTCGGCGGCGGACGCCCGCTCCTCGAGCTGTTCGACCAGCGGGGAGGTGTCGATGCGGTCGGCGGCGTGAATCTTGACGAGCAGGTCGTCGCGGATGAACGACGGTTTCGACACGGCGGCGGCGAACGTCTCCAGCTCGGCGAAGCCGGCCTCGGTCACCTGGAACAGGCGTTTGTTGGGCCGGGACTCCTGGACCACCTGACGGCCCGTGACCAGGCCTTCCTTCTCCAGCTTGGCCAACTCGGCGTAGAGCTGCTGGGGGAGGGCGTGCCAGAAGTTCGCCACGCCGATGTCGAAGGCCTTCGCCAGCTGGTACCCGCTGTACTCGCCGTGGAGGAGTGCTGCCAGTACGGCATGTCGCAAGGCCATCGCGGCAGCCCTCCCCTTCGCGTCCCGGACACCGGTCCGGGCCCTGGCCGGGCCCGCACTCCGCCGGGTTCTTCCCCCGGATCCTACTCAAGAAACTGACTAGTCACATGATTGAGTAGGCGTGGGGATGGATCGCCCGGGCGCGAGCCGGGCGCCGTGGCTGCGGCCGGCGCCCCTGCCGGGCTCATCCGGCCAGCGGCGCGAACAGATCGACCCCGTTGCCGTCCGGGTCGAGGACGGTGGCGTACCGCTGCCCCCACACCGCATCCCACGGCTTGAGCTCGCTCCGGCAGCCGCTCGCCACCAACTCCTCGTACAGGGCGTCCACTTCGGCGGGACTGTCGCACCGCAGGGCGAACGAGGTCCGCCCTCCTCCCGAGGGCGGCTCCCACTCGGCGTGGAACGACCGGACGACCTCCTCGGTGTCCATCAACAACCTCAGTCCGCCCGGCAGTTCGGCCTCGGTGTGTCCCTGCTCCTCGGCCCCCTCGGGAAACGCGAACCCGAGCCGCCGATAGAAGGCGACCGAGGCGCCCATGTCGGAGACGACCAATCCGATGGCATCAAATCGTGCACTCATGGGGCCACCGTAGGCGCGCCCCGTCTCCTCGGTCTTGAAGGAATCGGACACGGCCGCGTGCGGGTCAACCGCGCGGCGGTGCCGTGCTCGCGCGTTCGACCAGGCGGGTGGACAGCTCGGTGCGGGTGCTCTCCGAGTGGTGGCCGTCCATGATGCGGAGCAGGAGGAGCAGGGCCGTCGCCGCCATCTCGGACAGGGGCTGGCGGACCGTCGTCAGCGGCGGGGCGAGCCAGCGGGCCTCGGGGAGGTCGTCGAAGCCGGTCACGCTCATGTCGTCCGGCACCCGCAGGCCCCGCTCGGCCAGGGCCTCGTACACCCCGAGCGCCATCCGGTCGGAGCAGACGAAGACGGCCGTGGGAGGTTCGGGCAGGTCGAGGAGTTCGCGCATGCGGCGTCGGGCTGCGGCCTCGTCGGAACCGGCGTGACGGACGTACTCGGCGCGCTGCCGGACGCCCGCCGAGGCGAGGGCCGAGCGGTAGCCCGCGACCCGCGCACCGCTGGACGGGGTGTGCCGGTGGCCCGCGACGACGGCGATCCGTTCATGGCCGAGGGACAGCAGGTGCTCGGTCGCCGTCACCCCGCCCTGCCAGTTCGCCGCGCCCACCGACACGACGCCCGGCGGGGGTTCGAGCACCGGGTCGATCATCACGAACGGAATGCGGTGCTGCTCCAGCCAGGCGTACTGGGACGCGCTCAGCTCGGCCAGATTGAACAGGACCCCCGACGACCCGCGGGTCATCAGCTTGTCCAGCCAGCCCCGCTCCGGACGCCCGGACCGGCTGCGGGTCAGCGCCGCCGACACCACGATCTCCAGACCGGCGTCGTGCGCCGCCTCCTCCGCGCCGTGGAGGACCGCGCCGGACCCCGAACTCTCCAGCGAGTCCACCACCAGGTCCACCCTGCGAGGCGCTCTCGCCCCGTCGAACCGGGGCCGCCGTACATAGCCGAGCCGGTCCAGGGCTTCCGTGACGCGGCGGCGGGTGTCCGGGGCCACGTCCTCGCGCCCGTTGACCACCTTGGACGCGGTCGGCACCGACACCCCCGCCTCGCGGGCCACGACCGCCAGCGTCGGCCCGGCCGCCACGCTCGTCCGTCCCGCACTTCCCGTACGGACCATCGGGACCTCACCTCTCCGGCCCAGCCGAGGGCCACCGTATAGAAAGCGCTTCCTACTGTAGGTCTGGGGCACCCCGGCGGGAAGAACTCTCACACGTGCGCAGGAATACCGATGAACGGCGTGGTGTTCGTGTCGCTCGACCACGGCTCGGCGTCGAGGGCTACGGCCTCTTCCCGGACGCCCCCGCCAACCTGGGCCTGCGCGACCAGCTCGCCGCCCTGCGCCCGGACGCCGGCACCTCCGAGATCATCGGCCGGCTCGTCACCGACCGCCTCCTGCGCGTCCCGCTCCACCGGCTCGCCGACGGCCGCGAAGCCCCGTCCTACGTCCACGAGTTCGCCTGGCCCTCCCACCGCCCCGGCACGGGCGCCTGCCACGCCGTGGAACTCGGCTTCGTCTTCGACAGCGGCGACGAGCCCGACGCGCGCAAACTGGCGGGCGAGGGCGCGCCCCAGGCCCTGTCCGACGCGATGCACGGCGCACGGGTGCGGTTCGTCTGCGACGGGGAGCCGGGACGGGAACGCTGGGACGCGAGACACCCGGTGCGGATATTCGGCAACGGCGCACCGCACACCGCGCACGGCCCCCGGGACCGCGAACTCGCCCTGTGGACCACGAACACCGCTGACACCGCCCAGGACCCCCCGCCCGCCACTCCCCCGGAACTCCGCTCGGTCATCAGCCGGTTGCGCCGCAACGCCGCGCTCCGGCACCGCTGAGGGGACAGGGCTCCAGCGGGTCGAGGCCATCCGCCTCTGGTGGCAGTGACGTCCTCGCTCCGGCCTGCCGCGGCCCGCGGAGTGCGAAGCTTGGTCCCCCGCACGGGATGTCGAGGAGGAGCAGGGAACCATGCGTGAAGTGAGCCGGGCCGATGTGGTGCTCTCCGGATACGGTCCGGTCGGCCAGGCCTTCGTCGAGCATCTGGCGCGGCAGGGGGACGAGCTTGCCCGTCGGCACGGCGTACGGGTGAACGTCGGTGCCGTCCGGGCGAGTTCCGCACAGTGCCGGCTCCGCGAGGGCGAACCCGTGCCGCCCCGCTCGGCGTGGAGTCCGCTGGTTTCGCTGGAGGAGACGCTCGACCGGACCGCTGCCCGTGTGTTCGTCCAGGCGATCCCGTCCTCACCCCGGCTCCGCCGGCACGCCGCGGAAGAGGCGGTCCTCGCCCTGCGCAGAGGGGTCCATGTGGTCACGGCCACCAAGAGCCACCTGCTCAGCCACTGGCGGGACCTCGATGAAGCGGCCCGTGCGTCCGGCAGCATGATCAGGATCTCCGGGGCCACGGGAGCCGTTCTGCCGGCGGGGGACCTGGCCAGGACCTCGTTGCGCGGGGTGGGCTGCACGACGATTCGGGCCTGCCCGAACGGCACCGCCACCTTCGTCCTCGATCGCCTCGCCGAGGGCGACTCGCTGGGGGAGGCGATCCGGGAGGCTCAGCGCCGGGGCACCGCGGAGGCGGACCCGTCGTCCGACCTGTCCGGCGCGGACGCCGCCACGAAGGTGCGGCTGCTCGCAGCGCTGGCCTGGGGATGGGACCCGGCGTCCGTACAGGTGCAGACGGAACCGGTGGACGAGGGAACTTCCCGGGCGGCGCTGGACGCGGTCTCCCGAGGGCGCCGTCTGCGTGCCGTGGCAAGCGTGTCCGTGGACGAGCCCCGCCTCGTCCGCGTCCGACTGGAGGAGACGGAGCCCGGCGACCCCCTGCACGCGCTCGTCGGGCCGGAGAAGGCCGTGGTGTTCGGCTGCCCCGATGCCGGCGACGTGATCGTGAGCGGGGGACGCTCGAGTCCCCTGGGTGCCGCGCTCGCCCTGGTGAAGGACACCATCGAGGTCACGGCTCCCCGCACCGGGTTCCTCTGAGCGGTCAGCCCTTGACGATCCTGCTCTCGACCCCGGGGAGCCCCTTGTCCCACCAGTGTCCGTAGCGGCGGTAGACGGCGGGATCACGGTCGGCGAGCAGCACGGACAACTTCTCCGCCTCCTCGGTCAGACCGTGCCACTCGGCTTTGGTGAGCGTGCGGAAGGCGGTCAGTTCCAGCCCGCCGTCAGCCGCGCGCCACACTCCGGCGACCTGCCCGTCGACGAGCAGGCAGGGCAGCATGTCGCCGTTGCGCCGTACGACCGACGGCCGGTATTCCTGGGGCAGGACCCGGCCGGGGACGGCGTGGGCCAGCATCGTGCCGTCCCACATCGGCCCGTCCGAGATCCGCCGAAAGACCGAGCAGCCCGAACCCGGCGGTCACCTTTTCCGGTCACCAAGAGTGCCCGTGCCCCAGAAGTGACACACCTGCCCAGAAGCGTGAGCACTTCGGCCCTCACTGTCCCTATGCTTCTCATCTGAGCGTTCAAGTGGCCTCCTTGCCGCTTCCGAGGGGCACCTGCTCTCCTGGAGCGAGGCTCGCGACCGAGCCGGACCCGGCCGCCCGCATGATCGGCCGGTTCCACGATGCCGGGCACCGTGTGGGCCGGGTCGCGGCGGACGAGGTCCACGGCGGGCCGGAGCCGCCGCACCCTTCTTCGCCGTGGAGATCGTGGAGGGCGGGCTACGGCGTCTTCGGTCCGGACCGAGGGTCGAGGACGGCCGGCGGCGGCCGTTCCCAGGTCGTGTCCGGTGGATCATGCCTTGTCCGGTGAGGGAGGAAAATGAGCGGCACGACCGTGGTGGAAGACATCGATGTGCGCGGTATGCAGCACTGCGAGACGACGGCGCTGGGCGTGCTGCTGCGGCATGAGGGACTCGACTTGTCCGAGCCCATGCTGTTCGGGCTCGGCTCCGGGCTGTCCTTCATCTACTGGGACAGCAAAGCCATGGGCTTTCCCTTCCTGGGAGGCCGGGTCAAGCCGTTCGAACTCACCAGGAACCTGGCCGCCGCCCTCGGGTTCGAGCTGCTGGTCGAGGAGACCACCTCCCCGCGCAAGGCATGGCAGAACGTGGCGGCACCCATCGACGCAGGCCGGCCGGTCGGCCTGCAGCTCGACAGCTACCACCTGGACTACTTCAGCACCCGAGTGCACTTCGGCGGGCACGTCGTGGCCATGTACGGCTACGACGAACAGGACGCCTACCTGGTGGACACCGACCCGCAGGGCGGAGCCGTCTCCACCGGCCTTGCCGGCCTGGCCAGGGCCAGGGCCGCGCGCGGCCCCATGACCGCCAAGCACCGTTCCTTCACCATCACAGCGCCCCGCAGCCCGACGCCACCGCAGGACCGGATCATCCCCGCGATCAAGACCTGCGCGGACGCCTTCCTGAACCCGCCCATCGCGAACCTGGGCCACCGGGGCATCGAGAGGGCCGCCAGGCAAGTGCCGAAGTGGCTGCAGCGCAGCGACAATCCGCAGGAGGACCTGCCACGGGCCGCCGCCCTCATGGAGAGGGCCGGCACCGGCGGCGCCCTGTTCCGCAATCTCCACCGGGACTTCCTCGCCGAGTGTGCCCAGCTGATCGACAGCAGCCATCTGCGCACCGGCCACAGCCTGTATACCGAGGCCGCCGCCCTCTGGACTCAGGTGGCCGCACTCGTCGCGGCAGCAGGCGAATCCGGCGACGCGAAGAACCTCACGCAGGCCGGCTCCCTCCTCCACGAACTCTCCCGCATCGAACACGATGCGATGCAGGCACTCAGCCTGCTCCAGGACTTGTCCGGCCGATCATGTCGCCGGTCAGGGGGCGAGCGTGTCCAGGACGAGCGTGAGCAACGAGACCAGCAGGATGGTCTGCCGGTGGGCCGAGCCTCGGGGAACCGATCACTGGATGCGTCCGGGTGAGGAGTCCACCGGGATGTCCCAGTCGATTTCGCCTGCCGCGTCAGCCGCGGCCTGGACCTGCCGGAGGAGGCGTTCCCAGGTTCCGTCGCCCGACCACAGCCGGTGACGCTCGCAGACGGTCGTCCCCGGGCCGAACCGTTCAGGCGGGTCGCGCCATTGCACGCCGGTCCGCACCCGGTGAAGGATCGCGTTGGTCACCTGTCGGTGATCTCTCCACCGGCCACACCGCTGGTCGCATCGTTGGGGCAGGGCGAGATGCACGGACACGGCTTGACCCTCACGTTGCGTGAGGCTGGAGGGTGGGGTGCATGAGCGACTACTACAACGCGTTCGAGGTAAGTCCCGTGCCCGATCCCGGTCCGGACGCGGTTCCGCCGGAGCCGTTCCGCGGCATCTACGGAATGCCCGCGTTCGCGACGATCCCCACGAGCGATCTGGCGGCGTCGGTGGACTTCTGGATTCGTGGGCTCGGGTTCTTCGAGCTGTTCGGCATCCCCGGCAGGCTCGTGCATCTGCGCCGGTGGGCGTTCCAGGACGTACTCCTCGTCCCGGCGGCGAGCGTACCGGAACAGACACCGGCGATGAGCCTCAGTTTCGCGTGCGTGCTCAGCCAGGTCGATCCCCTGGTCGAGGCCTGTCGTGCGGTGCGCCCGAACTCGGTCGACGGTCCACGGGACACTCCCTGGAACACCCGCGATGTGGCGGTGACCACCCCCGAGAACGCACGGATCGTCTTCACTGCGGCGAAGCCCTTCGATCCGGCCAGTCAGGAGGCGCGGAACCTTGAAGCCATCGGGATCACCCCACCGGACGTCGCTCGCGACGACAATGAGGAGCATGCCTGATGCCACTGACGCCGATGGCCTGACCGTCGGTCAGGTCTCGACGCGTCTGGGCGTGACCGTCCGCGCGCTGCACCACTGGGACGAGATCGGTCTGGCGCGACCGTCGCTGCGCACGGCTGCCGGATACCGGCTCTACACCGCTGGTGATCTGGAACGCCTGCACCGCATCGTCGTCTACCGTGAGGTCGGTCTCGGCCTGGACAGGATTCAGGCCCTCTTGGACGACTCGGCCGCAGACGTGCCCGGCGCATTGCGCGCGCAGCGCACCCAGGTTGCTGAACGGATCGACCGCCTCCAGCAGCTCAGCGCCGGACTGGATCGGATGATCGACGCCCACGAGCGCGGCCTGCTGCTGACCATCGAGCAGCAGGCCGCGATCTTCGGCCCCCAGTGGAACCCGGACTGGCCCGCCCAAGCCCGTCAGCGCTACGGAGACACCACGCAATGGCGGCAGTACGCCGAACGCTCGGCCTCTCGCGATCCGGAGGAATGGCAGGCCGTCGCCGACGCCGTCGCCGGCCTCGACCGCGCACTCGGGGACGCGATGGACGCCGGCGTCACACCTGGTAGCCCAGAAGCGAATCGACTCGTCGAGCGGCACCGCGAAGTTTTTGCTTCGTACTTCCCCCTCACCAGGCAGATGCAGGTCTGTCTCGGCCGCATGTATGAGGCCGATCCGGCATTTGCTGCCCACTACGACGGCATCCGCGCCGGCCTCGCCACGTGGTTCCGTCGAATCGTCGAAGCCGGCGCGCGCGCCCACGGCATCGACCCCGACACCGCGACCTGGCAGTAGAGCGCGGGCCCGGAAGCCCGCACCCGTGGGGGCGTCCGACGCCTTCACGAACCCGGAGGTTCTTTTGCATCACCGTGCGACCGCGGCTGCCGTGACGTGCGGATGCCGTACTTCGCCGGAGGGTGAAGAGGTGCCGGAGCCGGGGAGAGCGGACGCGGGTTGCTGTCGGTGGGGAGCCGGCGGACAAGTGGGGAGGGAGGGGGGAGCGGGACCCCGGGAAGGTCGTCCGGTGCGATTTCGCTCCCCCGTCCGCAGCGTCGCGGCGACCGGCGAGATCGTTTCCGGTCCTCCCGGCGGCATCCACCGATCAGCCGAGCCCCGGACTCCTGCCACCCCGTGACGTGACCGGCGGCGAGCGCGAAGGCGTCCTCCAGCGGCTGCCCGGCACAGGGCGCTCGGCAGTCGTCCACTCGCGTGGGGGCGTGCCGTCGGAGCAGGCGGACGCCGGCCCGGACCCGACGGGATGCCGGACAGGGCGCCGGGCCCACTTCCCGAAGGGTCGTGTCCGCGCCGGCTCTCAGTGCCGGCTCGCTCCGCTGATCGCCCGGTCCCGCCAGAGGCAGTACACGGCGGCCGGATCGTCCCAGTACCTCCACGGAAGGGCGTCCACGTAGCCGTCGACCAGCCGGAACTGCTCCAACGCCGCGTCGTGGCGGCCCTGCCGGGTCAGGAAGTAGGCCAGCAGGTGGCGTACGGCCGCCGTGCCCGGACGGTCCGACGGGGCCGCGGCCACGTCTGCCAGCGCCGCATCGGTCAGGGCGAGCAGATGCGGCGCGCGGAAGTCGGCCGCTTCCGCGCCGTCGTCGTGGTGCTCGTACCACGCGATCAGCGGCAACGCGGTGAGCAGGCTGCCGAGCGGCGCCTTGGCCGCGGCCTCACGGGCGAAGGACACGGCCAGCTTCTCCGAGCCACGCCACTTCGCGCACCAGTACTGGAGTGCCGCGCAGTGCGTGCCGAAGTGGTGCGGATCCCTGGCGGTGGCCTCCTTCCAGATGCGCCGCATGTCCTCGTGCGAGTAACCCAGGCCCGACGCGGCCCAGATCTCGGCGACATACGGCGAGGGGTCGTCCGGGTTCAGCTCCGCCGCGCGTGCGTTCTCCTGCGGTGCCCGGGCCAGCGTGCCGTGAAAGTCCGCGAACTGCTCCCGGCTGGTGTCCTTCGCCCAGCCGCCACCCCGCAGATGCCAGGCCAGTGACACCGTCGCTCTTGCCCGTACCAGCGCCACGTCCGGGTCGTCCGGGCCGACCGCCGCCTGCCACGCGTGCAGCCAGCTGTCCGGGAGCGCGGCCCGGTGCGAGCCGAACGCCTCGGCGCAGTACGAGCGGCGTGCCCAGTCGCGCTGCTCCCCGGTCCGGGCCAGCAACTGCGCCGCCGGCTCCCAACGTCCGCGAGACGCTGCCGACTTCGCGTGCTCCAACTCGGGATCGGGGGCTGCCTGCAGGGTGTTCTGCCTGGACTGGGGAAGGAAACCCATCCGTCCGGCTCTCCGGGACGAGCCGATGGAGGAAGGGGCACCCTTCGTGAGGCGGCGGTGGTAGACGACCGCGACTGCGACGACGAGCCCGACGACGACGATGCGAGCGATCTCCACGGGTCACGCACCACCCTGCACGATCACGGCCATCACGGCGCCTTGCGCACACCCGAACACACCCATCGAGCAGAGTCCTTCACCGGGAGAGATACGACAGAGGCACGTGGGGGGAGACGGAGTATCACCCGCCGACGACGTGCCTCGCAAACGTGTTCCCGACGGCTGAACTGCGAAGGGAGCACGACGGACGCTCTCTCGCCGGACCCCCTCCGCGGCGAGCGGCCGACGCCCGGTGCCCGTACGGGGCCGGCCTTCGCCGCGCCGGGACACCGTGGCCTGGAGGGTGCTGTCCGCCCTGCCGCACGCGGGTGTCCGCTTCCACAAGGACTGTTGCGGTGGACGCCCGGGCAGCTCCCGCACCGTGCGCGGGCGAGGGCGGTCACGGGCGGACGTCCACGCTTCCGTCCTCGTCCACGCTCCAGCCCGGCACCGGACGGGTGAGGTCGGGGTCGCCGAACTCGGTGCGCAGGGCCTGGAAGGCGGTCACCTTCTCCTCGCCGAAGCGGCGGACGTGGGAGGCGTACTCGTCGGGGGAGAGGAACGCCGCCGGTCTGGACTTGCTGTGGAACTTGTCCGCGTACATCACCAGCCGCTCCTCCTCCGTCACCGCCGTGTAGTCGGCGGGAGGCAGGGGGAGGCCCTGGCGCACGATGTCGTGCCGGGTGATTCCGACCCCGGTGTGGTGGGAGCAGAACCGGCACAGGGCCTCGGGGAAGCCCTCCCCTTCGAGGATCTCCTGGCCGAGCAGTCCGTGCCGGACGTAGCTCTTGTGATCCAGCCGGCCGTCGTCCCCGTAGAGGCGGTAGACGCCGATGTCGTGGAGGAGACAGCCGGCGCGGACCAGGTCGGCGTCGAGGTGGGCGAGGCGCGGCGCGGAAAGGAGCTGCCCGGCGATGCTCCAGACGATCTCGCAGTGGGTGTGGACGAGTGTGAACGCCTCGGCGGTGGGCGCGTACTTCTCGTGCAGCGCACGGATCTCTTCGGGGCCTGGAATCCTCATCCCGGAATCCTGGGCATGACTGGTCCGTTCACTTGATCGGGCACTCCTTCACGTCGAGCGGCTTGATGTCGCCGGCCGTCCTGCTGCACAGGACCTCCGCCTCCGAGACACCGGACGGGGTTCTGCGGACCCGCTTGATGAGGATGCTGTGGCCGTGCCGTTCGCCGTACAGGGGCGCGTTGGTGAAGTCGATCGTCCCGGTGGCCATCCTGTCGAGCTTGACGCTCCGGAGGTTGACCCAGGTCGCCGCGCGGCTCTGGGGCGCGTCCTCGCGGCTGGCCGCCCAGTACAGCGCACGCGCGGCGTCGTGGGAGAGAGCCGTCTGACCGCTGGCGAAGTCGGGGGTGGTGTACGGGAGCCGGTCCTGCTCGATCCAGGTGAGGTAGCGGGCGGCGTCCTCGTAGAAGGCGGTGGAGGGCGCGGCATCCTCCAGTTCGGCCAGGGCCGCGTGGTACAGCGTGATCTGCGGGGCCACGCCGTCGCTGCCGCCGGTACCGGAGAACCTGGCCTTGCTCAGGTCGTCACCCGTGAGGATCGAGATCTCCTTGTTCGCGCAGCCCGGCTGGGTGCTCAGCTGGGTCATCAGCGGGCCGACGTCCTCGACCCGTCCGGCGAAGTAGATCACCGAGGGGACGTTCTCCCCCTGGCACATGCGCTCCGCGTGCAGCCGCAGCTCGGGGTCGCCGTTCACCACCCGGTACTCCTGTGTGGGCAGCATCCGGAATCTTTCCCGCTTCAGCATCTCTCCGCCGTAGGCGGCCTGCTCGCTGGTGTAACGGTCCTGCGAGCCCTTGAGGTCGCGGGCCAGCACCAGGGCGTACGTGGCCCTGCCGGGGGTGCGCAGCTGCCGGGCGACGTGACCGAGCGCCTCTGTCTGGTGCTCGTCGGGAGCCGCGAGACTGAACCAGTTGGAGAACTCCTTCGGCAGGTAGCTCGCCGAGTTGGTGCCGGAGACGATGGGCACTTCCGCCTTGTGGAGCCGGTCCGTGACATCGGGGCTGCTCTGCAGGTCACGGCCGAAGCCGACGACGCCGACGAAGGTCGGGTCGCGCTCGGCGTACTCGGCGATCTCCTCGGCTGCTTCACTCTGGTGCCCCATGTCCGCGCCGCCGTTGGCGAGCAGCACCCGCATCTTCACCGTGTGGTTCTCGTTGACGACGCGCTGGGCGAGGTGCACGCCGGTCAGCTCCTCGACGCCCTTGACCGGTGAGGGGTTCAGCTTGGAGGAGCTCAGCGGTCCCGCGTACACCACCGTCACGTAGGTGCCGGGGTGGTTGCGCAGCACCCTGGCGTTCTCGTCGTGGATCCGGTTCTCCAGTTCGCGCAGTCTTTCGCCCTGCTTGTCGGCCTCCTCGTCGTCCGTGTCCCGGAGGTACGCGCCGAACCGGACGTCCCCGGTGGCTATCCCGACGCACTCCGTGCCGTTGCCGGGCGCGGAATGCCGTTCGGTGTCGCGGTTGGCGGTCAGCAGGCCCGCCGAGCAGTACGTCCGGTGCAGTTCGTAGGAGTGGACACCGCCCGCGGTGCAGGCGAGGACGAGGGCGAGGGCGAGGCTGTACGCCGACCACACCACGCGGACCAGGGGCGGCCGGTGCCTGGCCCTGACACAGCGCCAGTCCGTCTCCCGCAGCTGCACCAACTCCTCGCGGGGCAGCGGAATCCTGAGCACCCAGGGCAGGGCGTTCGTCCTGCTCGGCGACTGGTCGGCCCGGAGGTTGCCGGCCCATTCGTCGTACCAGGTCCGCAGCCGCTGCTGGAGCCGCGAGGGCTGGTACCGGGACGGTGACGGGGAGGCCTGCGGACTTCCGTCCGCGCCGCGGTCGAGCAGCGGCGCGTCGTTCGCCGCCGCGCCCGCCACGATCAGCAGCGGGTCGAGTTCACTGCGCCGGCTGCGGACGTCGCTGACCGCCTTGATCAGTTCGATGCCGCCGTTCTCCCGCCCCGTCCGGCGCAGGAACAGCACCGGCGGCCGCGTCCGCTTGAACCCCCGCAGATCCCAGGTGCCGCGCCGGTGGTTGTTCCGCAGGTCCTCGAGGAGCGCCAGGACATACAGCTGGAGGGGGAACGGGCCGCCCTCCCGCATGGCCTCGGCCACGTCGTAGGCGCGGGCCGCGATGGCCTTCCAGGAGTGGACGGGCCGCAGCAGCCGCACACTGGTCGACCGGTGGCGGGCGGCGGACTGGAGGAACGTCGTGGTCAGGAACCACCGGCTCTCCCTGCGCAGCCACAGGAAGAGAGGGGCGCGACCGGGGACGTGGTTCAGGACGGCGAGCAGGACCATCAGTCCGATGCCCGCCAGGACGGCGATGTACCACTCGGGGCGGGTGAGCAGCGCGGTGAAGGCGCCCAGGGCGCCCATGGGGAGGAACTGCTGCACGTCGGTGAGCAGTATCTGCCGGCGCGGGGGTCTGCGGGGGCGCCAGTGCTGCCGGGCCAGGATGCGCAGCAGCTCCGTCCGGGCCCGCTCCCGCTGGGTGTTCCCCTCCGGAGTGCCGGCGGGTGCGGTCGGCCAGTGCTCGCGCATCTCCGGATCGTCGGTGGCCTCCTGGAGGGCACGGACGAGGCTGAGGCGGGGGAAGGAGTAGGGCCGGTAGGCGGCGGACCGGTCGCCCCACTTCCTGGAGTCGCCGAGATCGCGCACAAGCTGTGCGGCCCGCGCTGTGGGACTGCTGTTCCCCGGCTGCGGCTCGGTCGAGGCGACGGCCAGGCGCGTGCCGTGCTGCTGCTGCCCTTTGCGCAGCTCGTCGACGAGTTCGGTGACCCGGTCGTCGTCGGCGGGGTCCTCGGCATGTAGCACGATCACCGGCATCGGAGGATCGCTCGCCCGGAAGTCCTGGATCAGGGACTCCAGTTGGCGTTGGACGTCGATCCCCGCCTCGGTCGACATACCCGGGTGGCCGCCCGAACAGTCCTGAGGGAAACTCTGATCACGGCCGTGCACGGACACCCCCCGGTGGTCGTCAGACACATGTGTCACAAGCGTTCGGTGAGGATAACGCTTGCCCCGGTCAACCGCTCCCGAGGGGAAGGCGATCCGTCGGCGGCGGTGACGCCCGGGACAGGCGGGTGACACCGCCCGGCGCCGACGGCAGGAACCCGCACCCGGCCGCACCCTCCAGATGTGGAACCCGAACCGCGCCACGTTCGGGTCCGTAGGGCACGGGGGGTGCCCCTATGTCTTTGGTCAAGGGAAACGGGGGTGCGTTGGCTTCGTGCGCGGTGCAGCATGGCGCCGTGGCTGATCTGCTGTGGGATGACGTGAGCTGTTTCTTCGACCCGGAATTGGTGGGGTCGTTGCCGGACGTGCGCGTCCCGAATACCTCGGTGGAGGACTGGCAGGAGGTCCTCGATCTTGTCGCGGAGAAGGGCTGGAAGTGCCAGTACTCCGAGGGAGAGAAGGTCCTTCCGGTGCCCCGGGCAGAGGCCGCGCTGTCCCGCCCGGCGGATGCCGAGTGCCCGGACCTGCGGGTCTGGCCGGCTGCCGATCTGTTGGCGATCTTCCGTTTCCAAGCCGAGGATGAAGTCGACTTCGACGTCGACCTGCGGGAGTTGCAGGGCCAGGAGCGACTTGATGTGTTCTGCGGCTTCCTCCGTGAGATCGGGCGGCGGTTGGGCAAGCCGGTGCTGATGGACCCGGAAGGCGACTATGGCCATCCGGTACTCGGCTTCGATGTCGAGGCTGATCGAGCCGTTGTCCTCGCAGACCCGCAGGTCAGGTGACTGGAATCGACGGCTGTGGTGCGTAGAAGGTTCCGTCGCGGAGCATCGCGAACAGGACGTCGGCCCGGCGCCTGGCAAGGCAGAGCAGAGCCTGGGTGTGGTGTTTGCCCTGGGCGATCTTCTTGTCGTAGTAGGCCCGGGAGGCGGGGTCGCCCAAGGCGGCGAACGCTGAGAGGAAGAAGGCCCGTTTGAGCTGTTTGTTTCCTCTCCGGGACGGTTGTTCGCCGCGTTCCAGGGCCTCAAGCGCGAGTTGCTGCACGAAAGGAGCTGGACCTCGCAGGCGCAGACACGGCTGGAACTGTTCAGGTGGCTGTCGTACTGCAACCGGCACCGCCGCCACTCCGCCCTCGGCTACCTCGCGCCGGCCGAGTACGGACAGCAATTGATCACGTCACGTACGCTGTCACTCGTCGCATGAAACCCGGTGTCCACCCCCGGGGATCAACCTCAGGTAGGCGTAGACGATGAGGAACGGGCGGGCGTTGGGGCGGATTTGGCCGCCCTACGAGCGCCGGAACTCGCGCCGTCGGCGTTGATCGATTCCACCCGGTCCTGCTCAGACCAGCCGCTGGCTCGTCATCCACTATGCGCGCCGTGTGGAGAGGACGGGCATCAAGCAGTGAGGAGCGAACGGCCCCGGGCATGTGCGCGGGGCCGTCTCTTGGGTCGCTGCGAGTCACCTTGCTTGCCGGTTGATCACTTGGCTCGGGAGAGCCGGACGGCGTCGGGACCGGCCGGGAATTGCAGCTGACCGGTCATGTCGTGCACGGCTTCCCAGACCCTCTTGGCGACGTCGCTCTCCTTGGTGAACACGGCCTGGCCTGTGAATTCACCCATGGCCTTCCTGGCGAACTCCGCGTAGGGCGCCGGCACCAGTTCGTCCGGCGAAGCGCCGTTGGTTGCTTTGGCGGCGAAGCTGGTTGTGAGACAGGCACCCGGTTCGACGGTCTTCGCCCGCACGCCGAAGGGGGCGAGTTCGAGGGCGAGGGATGAGGTGAACCCTTCGATGGCCATCTTGCTCGCCTTGTAGAGGGCCGAGAGCGGCATGTCCCCCAGGACCACGCTGGAAGTCACGTTGACTATGACGCCGGATCCGCGCTCGCGGAAGCGGGGGAGGACTGCTTGGGTCGTTGCCATCACGCCGAAGGTATTGGTTTCGAATACCTCCCGTACACGGGTCATGGGGGTGCCCTCGAACACGCTGATTGAGGGGACGCCCGCGTTGTTGACCAGGACGTCGATGGGGCCCGCTGCTTCGAAGGCGGCGGTGATGCTGTCCGGCTTGGTCACGTCGAGTTCGATGATGCGGAGCCGGTCCGACTCGGGGAGGACATCCGGACGGGGGGTGCGCATGGTGGCGATGACGTTCCAGCCCTGGTTGTGGAAGTGGAGGGCTGTCTCCCGTCCGTATCCGGAAGAGGAGCCGGTGATGAGAATGGTCTTCATGGCGGGTCCTTGCGATGGGTGGGATCGACGGCCGGGCAGGCACTTCTCTGCTCTGCGAAAGAACCGGCAATACCATTGAATCGCTCTGACCTGCTGAAACAGTAGAACTATCCTCGCTTCTACTTGCGTAATCCTGCCTGCTCAACTCACGGGAGTGCGCTCGCCGGCGTGCGTACGGTGCTCCGTAGCCCGGCGGCGTCCCGGCTTGGAGGTGCGCCGAACTGACGGCGGTATTCCCTGCTGAACTGTGACGGGTTGTCGTAGCCGACGCGCTGGCCAACCCGTGTGACGTCGCCCGGGTGGGTGGCCAGCAGTATCCGCGCCGCCTGCAGTCGGATCTGTTTCTGGAACTGGATGGGGCTCATGGCGGTCACCGCCTGGAAGTTGCGGTAGAAAGCGGAGACGCTCATGCCGGACATGCGGGCCACGTCCGCGACCCGGAAGGGCTGCGCGTAGTGCTCGCGGATCCAGCGCACGGCCCGGGAGACGTGACTGAGACCGCTATCGGCCAGGCCGAGCTGGCGAACCGTCGCACCCTGCTCGCCGGCGATCAGACGCCACAGGATCTCGCGCTTGATCAGCGGGGCAAGCACAGCCCGGTCGCGAGGCTCATCGAGCAGGCGCAGCAGTCGGACCACCGCATCGAGCAGTGCGTCTGAAGCGTCACCGACGGCGATCCCCGACGGAACATTTCCGCCGACCGGGGGGATGTCCCCGGGACCGGCCTCGAGCAGCAGCTCGGCGATGACCGACGGTTCCAGCAGGAGACCGAAGCCGATCGCCGGCTGCTCGGGGTCGGCCTGGAGGAACTGCCCCGTGACGGGCAGGTCCACGGACGCGACCAGATATTGACCGGGGCCGTACTCGTAGACCCGGTCGCCCAGCGCGAGGCGCTTGGCGCCCTGGGCGATGACCGCCAGGACCGTGCCGGACATGGACGGCTCCGGCGGGTCCGGCCGGTCGACCTTCGAGATGAGGACGCCGTCAATAGCGGTGGTCCAGTCAGAGCGGGCATGGCGAGTCAGCAGGGTGCGGAGTTCGTCGAGGCACATGCCTTCATTGCAGCACCATTCTGCTTTTTGCTCCCGAATCTGAGAGGAACGTGCAGATGCGAAAGAGCATCGTTCTAACGTTGCTGCAGGTCACAGGGTTTGAATGGAATTACTTCACCTCGACGTCCCAGACGAAGGAACCCACCGATGAGCGCCGCATACGGCTTCAACGCCACTTTGACCGCCACGCCCGGAAAGGGCGACCAACTGATCGAGCTCCTGCTCACCGGCCTGGACGAGGGCGCCCCCGGCGCGAGCGAACACTGCCTCGTCTACCTCGTGTCCCGTTCCGCGTCCGACCCCGACACCGTCCACGTCACTGAGGGATGGACCAGCGAAGAGGACCACCACCGGATCTTCGCCGGCGAAGCCGCCCGGGACATCGTGGCGAAGACCGGCGGACTGCTGGCCAAGGAGTCCGAGTACACCGACTACGTCCCCGTCCGCGGCAAGGCCAGCTTCTGAGATCCACCGAACCAACTTCCGGCCCGCTGCCCCAGTTCCCGCCGAATGCCCCGACTCATCAGCGCTCCTCCGAAAGGCATCACCATGACCACGCGACGCCCCGGCCTGGACCCCGAACTGCACGAACTCCTCTCCGACATGCCCCTCATGTCTCACCTGACTCCCGAGATCCTCACCCAACTGAGGCAGTACCCGTCAACCCCTGTCGAGTCGCTCCTCACGGGCCGACAGGCCGAGTGGCGTGAAGTCACTGTGCCCGCCCCGGACGGCGCGCAGATACCGCTGTCGGTCTTCAGCCCCGCGAACACGGACCGGACCACCGCCGCGCCATGCGTCTACTGGATGCACGGCGGCGGGATGGTCATGGGTGACCGCTTCTCGCAGCTCGACATCCCCCTCGAGTGGCTCGATGAGTTCGGCGCGGTCGTGGTCTCCGTGGACTACCGGCTCGCGCCCGAGGCCGGCGGCACCACGCTGGTCGACGACTGTTACCAGGGACTTCTGTGGGTCACCGTGCATGCCACCGAGCTGGGCATCGACCCGACGCGCATCATCGTGGCCGGTGCCAGCGCGGGCGGCGGTCTCGCGGCCGGCGTCGCCCTGCTGGCTCGCGACCTCGGTGCTCCCGCCATCGCGGCCCAGGTGCTGATCTGCCCCATGCTCGACCACCGCAACGCCACCACTTCCAGCCTTCAGTACTCGGGCGTACCGGGCGTGTGGACCGGCGAGATGAACGCGTTCGGATGGCGCTCAGTCCTCGGTGGCCTCACCGGAGACGAAGTACCCGCGTATGTCTCACCCGCACTGTCGGGCGACCTTTCAGGCCTGCCGACCACCTACATCGACACCGGCTCCGCCGAGGTCTTCCGTGACGAGGACATCGCCTACGCCGGCAGCATCTGGACGGCGGGTGGCCAGGCCGAACTCCACGTTTGGGCAGGCGGCTTCCACGGCTTCGACGCCCTGTACCCGCAGGCGCACATCTCTGCCACAGCCCGCCGCACCCGCACCGACTGGCTCGCCCGCGTCCTGCGCCGGCAGCCGCCCGCGTAAGCCACCGGCACCCTCGCGCGGAACACACACAGCGGTGTCAATTCGTTGAAGCAACATCTTCGGTCAGGGCTCGCCGGAAGGCTTCCTGTGGGGTGAGGCAGCCGAGGCAGCGGCGGGGCTGGTTGTTGACCTCCTCGGCGATGGCGGTGAGGTAGGGCTGGTGGTCGGTGATCCCGGTGTCCGTGGGGGAGGCAGCGGCGGATGATGCCGTTCGTGTTCTCGCTGGTCGGCCGCTGCCAGGGGTGGTGCGGGTCGGCGAAGTGCACGTCCGGGCCGGTGGCCAGGGTGAGCGCCGCGTGACGGCCCCTCTTCGTTCCCTGGTCCCAGGTCAGCGACTTGCGGACCAACTCGGTTATTCCCAGGAGCTGTTCGGTGAGCACGGTCGACAGGCTGCCGGTGTTCCTGCCCGCGGGCAGAGCGAGGATGACGCAGAAGTGGGTCGAGGTGCATGGCAGCGGGAGCGGCGTGCCGGCCGTGCCCCAGGCGGAGGGCGACCGGGAGCCGACGGAAGGCGGGCGCGGGTTGCTGCTGGTGGGGGAGTCGGCGGACAAGTGGGGGATGGGGGAGCGGGAGCCGGGGAAGGTCGTCCGGTGCGCGTTCGCTACGCCGGCCGCCGTAGCGTCGCGGCGATCGCCGAGATCGTCTTCGGGCCCACCCGGCAGCATCCTCCGACCAGCCGGGCCCCGGACTCCTGCCAGCCCGCGACCTGCTCGGGGGTGAACGTGGCGGGCCCCGTCCACGCCCGTGCCCCGGCGTCCCAGGTCTCGCCGCTGTTGGGGTAGACCACGACCGGTTTGCCGGTGACGCGGGCCGCGAGGGCGACCGCGTGGTCGGCGTCCTCGGGGGTGCAGCAGTTCACGCCGACGGCGATCACCTCGTCCACGTCGGCGGCGAGCGCGAAGGCGTCGGACAGGGGTTGGCCCGCGCGGGTGCGGTCGCCCCTCGCCGAGTACGACAGCCAGGCGGGGATGCCGAGGCCGGGCAGGATCCGCAGCAGGGCCTCGGCCTCGTCGGTGTCCGGGATCGTCTCCAGGGCGAGGGCGTCGGGTTCCGCGGCGGCCAGGGCCTCCATGCGCGGGCGGTGGAAGCGCTCCAGCTCGGCCACGGTCAGGCCGTACCGGCCCCGGTACTCGGAGCCGTCCGCGAGCATCGCGCCGTACGGGCCGACGGACGCCGCCACCCACAGGGGGCGGGCCGCCCGGGCCCGCCGGGCCGCCGTGCGGGCCGACCCGACGCTCAGGGCGAGCAGGGCGCCGGCCCGGTCGTGGCCGATGCCGCGTCGCGCGAAGCCTTCGAACGTGGCCTGGTAGCTGGCGGTGATCGCCACGTCCGCGCCCGCCTCGAAGTAGGCGAGGTGCGCCTCGGTGACCGCCCCGGGGTCCTCGGCGAGCAGCCGCGCCGACCACAGCTCGTCGCTCAGGTCGTGGCCGGCCGAGGCGAGCTGGTTGGACATGCCGCCGTCGAGGAAGACCGTGCCCGCCGCGAGGGCGTCGGTGAAGGACGGGGTACCGCTCATACCGCCGACGGTAGTCGAACCGGAGGCCGGGGCGTGCGGCCCGCCCACCTGCCTCGCAGCCCCGGCGGCTCGTGCGGCTCTCGCAGCGCGCCCGTACGGGAGGGCTGGGATCCTGAGGGGAGACGACCCGTGGTCGGGAAGGCGGTGGACGATGTGCCGGTGGCTCGCCTACTCGGGCACCCCCATCCTGCTCAGCAGCATCCTCTACCGGCCGAAGCACTCGCTGATCGACCAGAGCCTGCACGCCAGACTGGGCGTCGAGACGACCAACGGTGACGGGTTCGGGGTGGGCTGGTACGGGTCCCACACCGACACTCCGGCGGTCGTCCGGGAGATCGGTCCGGCCTGGAGCAACCGCAATCTGCGGGAGATCGCCGGCCATGTCCGCTCGCCCCTGTTCTTCGCCCACATCCGGGCGTCGACCGGCTCGTCGGTGCAGGAGACCAACTGCCACCCGTTCCGCCACGGCCGCTGGATGTGGATGCACAACGGCGCGATCGCGGACTTCGACCGCATCCGGCGCGACCTCGCCCTGGCCGTCGATCCGGAGCTCTTTCCCTCCGTCGAGGGGTCGACGGATTCCGAGCTGATGTTCTACCTGGCGCTCACCTTCGGCCTGGATCAGGACCCGCCGGGCGCGGTCGCGCGGATGGCGGGCCTGGTGGAGCGGGTGGGGTGGGAGCACGGTGTGGAGTTCCCGCTGCAGATGACGGTCGCGGTGACCGACGGTCAACGGCTGTGGGCGTTCCGCTACTCGACCCGGAAGGCGTCCCGTTCGCTCTTCTACAGCACCCGGGTGGAGACGCTGCGCTCCCTCCATCCGGACAAGGCGTTCCTGCGTGAGGTGTCCGACGAGACCCGCCTCATCGTGTCGGAGCCGCTCGGGGACCTGCCCGGCGCCTGGAACGAGGTCCCCGAGGGCAGATACGGCATCGTCCAGCCCGAAGGCGACGTGATGCACCGCTTCACCCCTCGGGCGGCGTAGAGGGGAGGCGGCCCCGGGCGGGAGGGGGAGGAGGTCTTCGTCCCGCCCGACCCGTTGACCTGTCCGCGACACACCCTTACCTTGTCGGCGTTCGCCATGTCAGATGCCGTTCGCGATGTCGAACAAGCCCGTGATCGCGAGCACCTCCCACCGTGAGAGGCAGACCGCATGAGCCGCGCCGCCGACGACCTGCCCGACCCGCCCCGCTCGTCCCCGCCGCCCGCCCGCCGACTGCTGTTGAAGGGCGCCCTCGCCGCAGGCGCCCTGGCCGCCACCACCCCCACGTCGGCCCACGCGGCCGCCCCCGCCGCTTCCGCCGGCGGGCCGAAGGCGGCCCCCTACGTGAACCCCCTCGTCCGCAACCGCGCCGACCCGCACATCACCCGGCACACCGACGGCTTCTACTACTTCACCGCCACCGTCCCCGAGTACGACCGGATCGTCCTGCGCCGCTCCCGCACCCTGAACGGACTCGGAAGCGCCGCCGAGTCCGTGATCTGGCGGGCGCACCCCACCGGTGACATGGGCGCCCACATCTGGGCGCCGGAGATGCACCGCGTCGCCGGCAAGTGGTACATCTACTTCGCCGCCGCGCCCGCCGAGGACGTGTGGGCCATCCGCATCTGGGTGCTGGAGAACGCCCACCCCGACCCCCTCCGGGGCACCTGGGTCGAGAAGGGGCGGATCAGGACCGCGTGGGAGACCTTCTCCCTGGACGCCACCACCTTCACCCACCGCGGCACCCGCTACCTCGCCTGGGCCCAGCACGAGCCCGGCATGGACGACAACACCGCCGTCTGGCTCTCCGAGATGGCCGACCCCTGGACCCTGACCGGGCCCCACGTGCGGCTCTCCACACCGGAGTACGCCTGGGAGCGCATCGGCTTCAGGGTCAACGAGGGACCGTACGTGATCCAGCGGGGCGGCCGGGTGTTCATGACGTACTCGGCCAGCGCCACCGACGCCAACTACTGCATGGGGCTGCTGACCGCCCCCGGCGACAGTGACCTCATGGACACCGCGAGCTGGTCCAAGTCGCCCGTCCCCGTCTTCACCAGCAACGACACGACCCGGCAGTACGGTCCCGGGCACAGCTGCTTCACCGTGGCCGAGGACGGCCGCACCGACGTCCTCGTCTACCACGCCCGGCAGTACAAGGAGATCAACGGGGACCCGCTCGACGACCCGAACCGCCACACCCGCATCCAGACCCTCGGCTGGAAGCCGGACGGCACCCCGGACTTCGGCGTCCCCGTGGCCGACGGAACCGGAACGACCAGGGGCGAGGGGAGGTGACATGAGACGCCTGTACGCGGTTCTGCTCACCTTCTGCCTCGCCCTCGCCACTGCCGGGCCCGCGCAGGCCGCACCGCAGACGATCGGCAACGGCGTCCGGTTCACCGACGTCACCGGGAACCCCGTGCACGCCCACGGCGGCGGGATCATCAAGGTCGGCGCGTACTACTACTGGTTCGGCGAACACCGCAACGACGACAACACCTTCCGGTACGTCGACGCCTACCGTTCGGCCGACCTGAAGTACTGGGAGTTCCGCAACCACGTCCTCACCGAGGCCGGCGACCCGGAACTCGCCACCGCCAACATCGAGCGACCCAAGGTCATGTACAACGCGGCCACCGGCATGTTCGTGATGTGGATGCACAAGGAGAACGGCTCCGACTACAGCGAGGCCCGCGCCGCCGTCGCCGTCTCCGACACCGTGGACGGCGACTACGAGTGGCGGGGCAGCTTCCGCCCGCTGGGGCAGCACATGTCCCGCGACATCACCGTCTTCACCGACACCGACGGCACCGGCTACATGATCTCGGCCGCCCGCGAGAACTACGACCTGCACATCTACCGGCTGACCGCCGACCACACCGGCATCGCGAGCCTGGTCGCCAACCCGTGGCCCGGCGGCCACCGCGAGGCGCCGGCCCTGTTCAAGCGGGACGGCGTGTACTTCATGCTGACCTCCGGCTGGAACCCCAACCAGCAGCAGTACGCCACCGCCACCAGCCCCGCCGGCCCCTGGTCGGCGATGCGCAATGTGGGGGACGCGACCGCCTACGGGTCGCAGACCGCGTTCGTCCTGCCGGTGCAGGGGTCCTCGGGCACCTCGTACCTGTATCTCGGGGACCGCTGGGGCAACTCCTTCGGCGGCAGGGTCAACGACTCCCGGTACGTGTGGCTGCCGTTGACCTTCCCGTCCTCCACCTCGATGTCCCTGTCCTGGTCACCCGAGATCACCGTCGACACGGAGTACGGCGCCACCCGGTTCGCGGCCCTGGTCCGCGACGCACTCGTCCTCGGGCATCCGGTGCCCGAGGGCCGGGTCAGGAGGGGACGAAGCCCCTGGGACGTTCCGACCGGAACCGGAGCGTCCCAGGCTCCCCTCGCGAGCGCCCTCCACACTTCGGCCGGTGCCGAAGCATTCCGCGGCTAGCGTTCCCGCATGACCGAGAGCGCGCCGAACGCCGTCACCGGGTTCGCCGGACTGCACCAAGCCGACGAGCCCCTCCTGCTGCCCAACGCCTGGGACCACGCCTCCGCCGCCGCTCTCGCCGCGCAGGGGTTCCGGGCGGTCGGCACCACCAGCCTGGCCGTCGCCGCGGCGGCCGGGCTGCCCGACGGGGCGGCGGCGACGCGTGAGCAGACACTGCTGCTCGCCCTCACCCTCGGCTCGGGACCGTACTGGCTGTCCGTGGACGCGGAGGACGGCTTCAGCGACGACCCCGATGAAGTCGCCGCGTTCGCGAGTGAGTTGCATGCCGTCGGTGCTGTCGGGATCAACCTGGAGGACGGGCTCGGGCCCGTCGACCGGCACGCCGCGAAGATCGCCGCGGTGCGGGCGGCGGCCCCCGGACTCTTCGTCAACGCCCGCACCGACACCTACTGGGCCACCGGTCCCGATACGGACGGCGGCAACAGGCGGGAGGACACCTTCCGTCGGCTCGACGCCTACCAACAAGCCGGTGCCCAGGGCGTGTTCGTGCCCGGTCTCACCGACCCCCACGAGATCGCCGCTCTGGTGCGCCGGCTCGCCGTACCGCTCAACATCCTCTACTCACCCACCGGCCCCTCCGTCCCGCAACTCGCCGGCCTCGGCGTGCGCCGGATCAGCCTCGGATCCCTGCTGTACCGGCGGGCGCTGGGTGCCGCGGTGGAGGCCGCGACCGACATCCGGGAGGGGCGCACACCCGCCGGCACCGCACCCGCCTACGCGGAGATCCAGGCGCTGAGCAGGGACTCCGTACGGGGCGTGGCCGACCCCACTGCGTCCCTCGGACGACCCTGGTACGGTTGACGCTTTCGCGGGTATCAGAACCTTTGTACTCATCTCCGGCGAGAGACCGAGGGACCGAGGGACCATGAGCATGGACATCCCCGGCGACAAACGGCTGGCGGCAGCGGTCGTGAGGGACGACGAGGGGCGCGTGCTCCTGGTGCGCCGCAGCGAGCACGAGAGATTCCTGCCCCGGGTGTGGGGCGTCCCGTGCGGCAAGCTCGAACCGGGCGAGAGCGCCCCGGACGGCGCGCTGCGCGAGCTCAAGGAAGAGACCGGCCTGCTCGGCGAGGTCGTCCGCAAGGTCGGCGAATCGTCCTTCCTGAGCGAGTACGCCGGGCACGAGATCAAGAACTGGCAGGAGAACTTCCTGGTCCGCCCGCTGTCCCGGGACGTCGTGCTGCCCAGTCCGGACCAGGACCATGCCTGGCTCCGCCCGTCCGAGCTCACCGGCGTCGACATCGACGCCTACAACCTGGACATCGTCCGGCAGGCGCTCACGCACTCCTGAGCAGGTCCGCCAGGGAGCCCAGGGACTCCAGATAGCCCGGTACGTTCATCGGCACCTTCGGGACCGCACCCGCGTGCGGGCCGCCCGGGGTGAACACATCGGTGTGCCGGCGCCGTCCACCGCCCGTCTCGAGGAACAGGGTCACCGTCGGCCCCTGCGTGTCGCACCAGGCACGGTGCAGGGTGTGCGCCGGCAGGGCGTACGTGCTGCCCGCCGCGTACTGGCCCAGATGCGTCAGCCGCAGCCGCGCCGGACCCGCCGGTTCCAGCAGCCAGTCCGCCGACCCCTCGGCCAGCGACTCCTCGAAGCGGGCCGCCGCGATACCGCCGCCCCGCGCCCCGGCCCGCCCCGCGTCCCGCCCCTCGGGCACCTCCTCGTACAACTCCGTCCACAGTCGGCCCCGTACGACGTGCGAGGCCAGCGCCGAGCGGTGGTTGTGGATGTCCTCCCGGCCCGTGCCGCCCGCACCCGCGTGCCACACATGGGCGCGCAGCATGTGCTGCGGTCCGGCATCGACCAGCAGCAGCTTGTCGAAGCCGAGGACGTGCCGGTACGACAGCCGGGCCGCCGCCTCGGGATCGCCCTCGCCGCAGGCGAGTTCGGCGATCAGCTCCAACAGGCGCTCCGGTGAACCGAGTTCGTCGACGACCGCGTAGGCCGCGGCCACCTGGTCCCGTTCGGGCAACGCGCCGTCCAGGGATCCGGCCAGCAACCTGCGTGCCGCCAAGACCTGTCGACCACCCATGCGCACTCCGTTCTTCCGGTTCCTGCCCGGCGCGTAAACCCGTCCCACGCGTCAACGCGCGGGAGCCGCCTCGTCCGGTCGATACGTCCACACCGCGTGTGCACGCAGTGCCGACACACCTTGGTACGTCATCCACATCGGGCGCCGCAGCTCCGTGCTCTCGCCCCGCCCCCAGGTCCAGATGCCGTCCTGCTGCCCGGCCCGTACGCAGGCGGCCGCACCGTCCAGCAGCTCCCGCCAGGTCTCCTCCCGGCCGTCCCGGCGGGCCACCTCCAGCGAGCCCCGGCACAGCAGGGCGCGCACGACCCAGGACGCGGTGAAGTGCCGTACGTTCAGCACCTCGTGGCGCGCCGGGTCGTCGGGGCGGGGACGGCGGACCTCCTCCCGGCCGTTCTCCAGATCCTGGCAGACGTGGTGCGGTGCGTCGGGGCAGGACAGCAGCCAGCGCACGCCGTCCTCACGGACGGCCCGCACCTCCTGGCTCTCGTCCAGGACGCGTGCCGCACGGTCGAGCGCGAGCACCGCCTGCGCGGTGTGCACCGCTGACGGGCGTTCGTACGGCGAGTCGAGCCGGTAGCCCCAGCAGCGCAGACGGTCCCGGTGCGGATCGCTCACCGCCCCCTCGACGAGCGCCTCCCGCAGCACCGGCAGGGCGTCGCAGTCGGGCGCGGCGCGCAACAGCCCGCGCAGCACCGTCGTCATCACATGGGTCGACTCGCGTCCCGCGCGGTCGGCGTCATGGGTGAAGGCCGCCGTGCAGAGGTCCACCTCGCGCGCCAGCCGGCCGCCCCGGGACGCCCCCGCGCGGGCCAGCGCGCCCAGCACCAGCGCGGTCACCTCGGGACGCGCCCGCGCGCCCTGCGACCGGGCCGACCAGCCGCCGCCCGGAAGCCGCAACCGCCAGAGCGTGTCCGCGAGTTCGCCCGTGGAGAGGCGTCCGTCGGCCGTCCCCAGATCCAAAATGGTCTGCAGCCCGTACGCCGTTCCGACCGAGGTGGGGCGGGACGGGGAGCTCTCGCCCAGCGAGTGCGACCAGCCGACGAGCCGCCCGCGCTCCGGATCGTCGACGACCGACACCTCGCCGACGAGCGTGTCGTAGGTGGCCGCGAAGAGCTGCGGAAGCGGGCCGGGGACCTGGCCGCCGGCCGGGGGACCGGCTTCGGCCGCGGGCCGTGGCAGCGGTCGCGGTGCCGGCGCTGCCGCGCGGGCCCGCAGCAGTGCCGCCGCGAGCCCCGCGGAGAGCGCGGTGCCGAGGCCGCTCACCGAGGCGATCAGGTACTTCGCCGCCTCCCCGCCGAGGGAGGCGGGCAGCACCTCGAACAGGAACTGGAACACGGCGTATCCGGCCGCCGCGCATCCGAGCCCGCCCAGCCAGCCCACGAACCGGGGCGGTCGGGACGATCCGTCGTCCGGACCGGGAGGAGTGGGGCCGTCCGGGGGAGTGGGCCGCAACGGACCGCGGCCGAGCTGTTGTTGGGACAAGGCGTGCTTCATCCCCCTCCCGCTGGGCGGCATATGACGGCCGCGTGCGTTCCATCTTAGGAAAACGGCTCCGACTCAACGTCCGTACCGCTGTTTTCACCGTCTCACACCCGGCACGACCGCCCGATGCGTGACGGCAGCCCGTGACGGCGGTGGTGACGGCAGTGGCGGCGGGGTGCGGTGAGCCGCCGCACCAGGGGCATGTGCCGATCACCCCCATGTCGTACGTCGTTCACGCGGTGCCCCCATCCTCCACACACGGCGTGATCGCGCCGCGGAAGGCAGCCGCCCCACCGGTGGCATCCAGGAGGCACGCACATGGGACACGGGCACACGCACGGGCAGGGTCACGGGCACCACCATCACCACCACGGGGACGGCCACCGGCACGAGACGACGGCGCCGCTGCCCGCCGCCTTCGACACCTCCGTGCCCGACGAGGCCCTCTCCCCGGAGCAGAAGTCGCGCCGCACCCTCCTGCGCCGGGCCGGACTGCTCGGCGCGGGCCTCGCGGCCGGCGGCGTGCTGTCCACGAGCACCGCGGCCGCCGCCCCCGCCCGGTCCGGCGGGAACAGCCGCGGCAGCGGCCGGGGCAAGGGCGGGGGCTTCCTGTGGCTGGCCGGTGACCACCACATCCACACCCAGTACAGCAGCGACGGCAAGTACCGCGTCGTCGACCAGGTCCGCCAGGGTGCCAAGCACGGCATGGACTGGCTGGTCATCACCGACCACGGCAGCGAAACGCACGCCAGGATCGGCGTGGAGAAGGTGAACCCGGACATCAAGGAGGCCCGCGCCGCCCACGAGGACACCCTGGTCTTCCAGGGCCTGGAATGGAACATCCCGGCCGCCGAGCACGGCACCGTCTTCGTCCACCCCGGACGCAACGAGGTCGCCGTCCTCAAGCAGTTCGAGAACGACTACGACGGCAGCGTGAAGGGCGTCTCCGACTCCACCCCCGCCAACGAGGCGCTCGTCGTCGCGGGCCTGGCGTTCCTCGCCGAGCAGGTGAGACGGCGCAGGATCGACGACGCCCTGATGCTCGCCAACCACCCGGCACGGCGCGGTGTCGACTCCCCGCACGAGATCCGCGCCTGGCGCGACGCCACCCCGGAGAAGCACCAGATCGCCGTCGGCTTCGAGGGCGCCCCCGGCCACCAGGCCGCCGGTCTGCCCAAGCCCCTCGGCATGGGGCGCGCCCGGGGCATCTACGACAACAGCCCCAGCGCCAACTCCTTCGCCGGCTACCCGCTGGAGAGCTACCGCACCTGGGGCGGCTTCGACTGGATGACCGCCACCGTCGGCGGCCTGTGGGACAGCCTCCTCGCCGAGGGCCGCCCCTGGTGGATCACCGCCAACTCCGACTCCCACCAGGTCTACGCCGACACCGGGGCGCGCGGCACCGGCGGCGACTTCACCACCGACGGCCGCTACCCGGACCCCGTGTACAACGGGCAGATCGATGTCACCCAGGGCGACTACTGGCCCGGCCAGTACAGCCGCACCCACGTCGGCGCCGACGGCTTCTCCTACGCCGCCGTCATGGACGGCATCCGCGCCGGCCGCATCTGGGTCGACCACGGCCGGCTCGTCAGCGGCCTCGACGTCCGGGTCTCCGGCGGCGGACGCTGGGCCACGCTCGGCGGCGCGCTGCACGTCCGCAAGGGCACCAGGGTCACCCTGACCGCCGACGTGACGCTCGCGGGCGGCACCAACTGGGCGGGCTTCATACCGAAACTGGCCCGCGTGGACGTCATCCAGGGCGACGTCACCGGTCCCGTCGCCGACAAGGACACCTTCACCGCGCCCACCGCGAAGGTCACCCGCTCGTACGACATCGACAAGGCGGCCGGCACGGTCCGCGTCACGTACGACCTCGGCCGCGTCGACCGCCCGGTGTACGTCCGGCTGCGCGGCTCCGACGGCAACCGGTCCGCCGTCGGCGCGATGGGCGCCGAGGTCGACCCGGCGGGCCCCGCCGTCGACGTCGTCGGCGACGCCGACCCCTGGCGCGACCTGTGGTTCTACTCCAACCCGGTATGGGTCCTGCCCGCGTGACGCCCCACACCAACGCCCATGCCCTCACCGTCGACGCGGGCATCCGGGACCTGCGGGGCGCCGACCACCTCCTCCAGCGGCTGGCGGCCGGACTGGAGCTGCCGGAGGGGACGTTCGGCTGTACGCACCTGGTGCGCGGAGACCGTCCGCGCGTCGCCGTCTCCCTGTGCCTGCCGTCGGAGCCGTACCTGCGCACCACGTGGGCGCGACTCGAGGCGGACGGACACGGAGAGCTGTCGGCCGGCCTGCCCGACGCGTCCGGCCGGGCCGTGGTCTACCCGGGGGCGTCGGCGCTCACCGGCACGATGACGGTCGCGGAACTGATCGCGGGGTCCGCGATCAGCCGTGTGACCGTCCTCGGCGCACCGGGCACGCCCGACCCCGGGACCCGGATGGTGACACGGGACCACGTCCGCCCGCAGTGGCAGCAGGGCGAGCTCCTCCTCGCCGCCACACCGGCGAGGGGCGGCGTCCTCGTCCCCTTCGAGTCCCCGGACCCCACGCCCTGTTGCGCGGACCACTGACCGAACCGCCCCCGGCCCGCACGCCCGCGCCCCCGTGGCGGCCCCGCACCGCCGGGCCGGCACGGGGGCGTCCGGTCGCGTACCCGGACAGGACGCGCCGTGCGACGGCCCGCCCGTCCCCTCTTGCGCAGGACAGGACATTCCCTGGAGGCAATCAGCTCGACTAGCATCGGATCTTTGCGGCAGGGCATCCACGGGGAGAGGCAACGGGCATGCGCATCCGTATCCAAAGCGACGGCGACAAGCGGACTCTGACGGACCTTCAGGCATGGCTCGGGCGGGACCCGAAGGCCCGCCGCATCCCCGTCACGCCGGTGAGCGAACCGGGCCCCACGATGGGCGCGCTCGACGCCATCGACCTCGTGCTCGGCAACGCCGTCGACATCGCCAACTTCGCCGTCGCGTACGCCACGTGGAGACTCGCCCGGGCGAGCGACCGCCGGCAGGGCGCGCGGACGCTGACCCACGGCGACACCACCGTCGACATCGGCCACCTCACCTCCGACGAGCTGCTCCAGCTGCTCCGCAGCCTGGAAACCGGCGTCCCCGACACCGGCGGAACCGCACTCCCGGCCGACGGCGCCCCGCACCCCGATACGTCCGACCCCGACACGCCGGACGCCGAGCCGACCCGGTCGTGACCGGGCAGGAGGCGCCCGAGTCGCGGGCCGTACTCATCGGCGTCCACGACTTCGAGCACCTGCCGGCCCTGGACGGCGTACGCCACAACATTCCGGCCCTGCAAGCCCAGCTGACGCATCCTGACATCGGCGGCCTCACCGAGGAGCACTGCCGTGCCCTCCCGGCCGACTGCCCCCCGGGTGACATCCTCGACGCCGTGCAGAGGGCCGCCGACGAGGCGACCCACCTCCTCCTCGTCTACTACGCCGGCCACGGCCTCTTCGACCGGGACGGCCGCAGCCTGCTGCTCGCCACCCACAAGGCCCACGTCGCCAGTCCGCACCGCTCCGTGCGGTACGCGGAACTGCGGGAGTACGTCGCCGAGTCCCAGGCGCGCCACAAGGTCGTCATCATCGACTGCTGCTTCAGCGGGGCCGCGCTGCCCATGGGCGCCCAGGAACCGTCACCGGTGCTGGAGGCGCTCGACATCGAGGGCGCCGGTGTCCTCACCTCCGCCGCCGACACCGAGGAGTCCCTCTGCCTGCCCGACGGCAGTGTCTTCACCCTCCAGCTCGCCCGACTGCTGCGGGAGGGGATCAAAGGGCCGCTGCCCGGCGGCCGTCTGGGCGAGGAGCAGCCCCTGCTCACCATGGGCGACGTCTTCGCCGTCCTCAAGAACCGGCTCTCCGGACGCCGGGAGGCCGGGAACCGGCTCGTCCCGCAGCCCAGGATGGCCAGCCGTGACGACGGCCATCTGATCCCCCTCGCCAAGAACAAGGCCTTCGACCGCGTCCCGGCCCAGGTCACGCCCGTACCCTCCGCGCAACCGGTGAGATCCGACCCCGACCCGCTGGCCGCGGTGGTCGACCAGCCCGACCTCGTCGACGGACTCGGCGGCTTCAAGAAGAACCTCACCCCGGAACACCTGCCGTTCCTCTCCCCCGGAGAGGACCACGAGGCGGACCCGCACCGTCTCTTCGCCCGGCTGCGGGACAACGACGAACGGGGCGTCCTGCTCATCGGATCCGCCGGAACGGGCAAGACCCGCACCGGACTCGAGGTCGGCCGGATCGCCCTCGAGGAGGGCTGGCGGGTCCTCCACGTCCTCCCCGGCCGGGAGTCGTCGATCACCGATCAGATCAACCAGCACGTCCTCGCCCAGGACGGCCCCGCCCTCGTGGTGATCGACTACCTCAACGAGTACCTCACCGACCGGGACGCCCACGGCGCCCCGCTCGACCTGGCCGTGCTCCGCCACCGCCTGCTGCCCGCCGCCCGGCGCCGGGGCATCCGGGTCGCCTTCCTCGCCTCCGTCCGCCCCGGCTGGCTGCAGAAGGCCGACCACACCCAACTCCACGACCTGTTCGACGAGGTGGAGCTGCGCCAGGACGAGGACTTCCAGCGGCTCGTCGCCGACCATGCCCTGACCAGCCTTGCCCCCACCGCGATCGCCGAGTACGGCATGGACCGCATGCGGGAGATCTGCGGGCACCGGCCCATCATCACCCTGCTCGTCGCCCGCGAACTGGAACGCCGCGTGGTCCAGGACCTGCCGATACCCGAGACGGCGGGACTGCGGGCCAGCGGCGAGCTGCCCCGCTGGCTGCGGAGCCGGCTGGAGGAGGACGACCTCACCGTCCCCGGACGCACCAACACCTTCGACCGGGTCACCGCCTCCGACAGCCTGGTCGCGGCGGCTGCCGCGGCAGCCGCCTGCCCCCAGCCGTACGCGGAGGTGACGGCGGCGGCCAACGCGGCCCTCTCCCGCACCCCGAGCGCCGCCCTGCGCGCGGACGGTGTGGTGGACACCCTCATCGACCTCGGCTGGCTGGAACGCGACGGCGACACCGGCATCCTGTCCACCGCCCACGACGTGGTGTGCGACCAGCTCGTCGAATCGGTCATCCTGCCGGAACAGCGCCGCGGCCCGGACCGCGACCGCAGCTACGTCCTCCTCTCCGGCTGCCTCACCGGCCCCCGCACGGTCGGCCGGTACGCGACCAACATCGGCAGGGTCATGAACGACCTGGCCCCGGCCCGCCGGGCCGACGAGGTCGCCGCCGTCCTGGACACGTGGTTCGTGGCGAACACCGGGGCCATCGGCGACGTCATGCGCCTCAACGCCGACATCGGCGGCTACGCCCTCGGCGCGATCTGCTCCGGAGCCCCCTGGTCCCGCGTCGCCGTGCAGAACTGGCAGCAGGTGGTCGGACCCTGGCTCGACGAGTTCGGCGACACCGTCGACGCCCGCCACGTCCTCTACCGGGGCCTGCGGAACCTGCCCGCCGACGCGGCCCTGCTCTTCCTCCCGGCAGCGCTGAAATGGCTCGACACCCACGGCTGGCGGCCCGAGGCCAGTTACGTCCTGGGCCCCCTGCTCGGCCGCCCCGACCTGCCGCCCGAGCAGCAGAAACCGGCCCTCGGCAACGCCCTCGGCTGGCTCAGACGCAACGGCGCGGCCCTCGACGCCCACTTCGTGCTGCGCGCCCTCGTCGCCCGCGACGACCTCACCGCACCCCAGACCCGGCAGGTCGTGGCCGCCGCGCTGCTCTGGGCGGAACGCGACACCGGCATCCGCGAAGCCATCCACGTCCTGCCCGCGCTGGTCGCCCGCGACGACCTCAACCACGACGAGGCGCGCCGCACCGTCCAGGCCACCCTCGACTGGCTCCAGCGGCGCGGTACGACCCCCGAACCCGACAAGGCCCTGAGCTCGGTGCTCAGCCGCACCGACCTCACCGAGGACGAAGGCCGGCAGGCCGCCGCCCTCGCCCTGGAATGGCTCGACAGCCACGCGACCGCGCCGTCCGCCACCTACCTCCTGCGTCCGCTGCTGACCCGGACCGGAACCGACAAGAGCCAGTCCGACCGGGCCGTCGACCTCGCCGAGCGCTGGCTGGGGCACCACGCCACCGCACCGGAAGCCGACTTCCTGATCCGGCGGCTGCTGTCCCGCACCGACCTCACCGAGGACGAGACCCGCCGCGCCGTCGGCTACGCCGACCGCTGGCTGGAACACCACGCCACCGTGTGGGACGCCGACTTCCTGATCGGACAGCTGCTGTCCCGCACCGACCTCACCGAGGACGAGACCCGCCGCGCCGTCGGCCACGCCGGCCAGTGGCTGGCGGAACACGGCACCGCACTCGCCGCCACCCACGCCCTCAAGACGCTGCTCGACCGCGACGACCTGCGCGGCGCCCCGGCACAGGAGGCCATCGAGGCGGCGACGACCTGGCTGCGGCACCACGCCGACAGCGACACGGCAGGCTACGTCCTGCGTCCCCTGCTCGACCGGAACGACCTGTCCGGCGAACAGGCCCGCCGGGCCGCCGAAACGGCGTCCCGGTGGGCGGTGGCCCGCGCCGAACAGTTCGAGACGAGCTTCACCCTCGACAGGCTGCTGGCCAGGGACGACCTCACCGCCGAACACGCGCGCCGGGCCGTCACCGCGGCCCTGTCCTGGCTGGGATGGCACGGCCGCAAGATCGCCGGCGACTACGTGCTGCGCTCACTGCTCCTGCGTCCCGAACTCACCGCGGCCCAGGTGCGCGACGCCACCGCCTTCGCCGTCCGGTGGCTCGACTTCCACGGGGCCGACGGCAGGGCGGGGCGGGTCCTGGGCGCCCTGCTCCACCGTCCCGACCTCAGCGCCCCGCCGGCCCGCCGGGCGATCGCCTCCGGCCTGCTCTGGCTGACGAGCTACCTCAACGTGTCCGAGGCCGACACCGTGCTGCGCGCCCTCCTCGACCGCGACGACCTGACCCCCGGGGAACGCGGCCAGGCGCTCGGCTTCGTCACCCGCAGGCAGGAGCAGTACGGCAGCGACGAGACCCTGAAGCGGGAGGCGGCCGAACTGCTCCACCGGCTGGCCCCCCGGGACGCCACCGACGCCGAACGGGCCCGGCAGGACCTCGACTCGGCGACGACCTGGCTCGAACAGCACGCCGACCTGCCCGAGGCCGCCCGCGTCCTCGGCGCCACCGTCGTCCACCAGGAACTCACCGAGGACCGGTTCCGGCACGTCGTCGGCCTCGCGATGGCCTGGCTCGAGCGGCACGCCACCCAGCCCGACGCCTCCTACCTGCTGCAACCGCTCATGCGGGTCGGCGGCCTCGGCGACGACGACCTCGACCTCACGGCCGGCTACGCCGTCCAGTGGCTCGAACACCATCTGGACAGCGGACAGGTCACCTTCACCCTCGGTCCCCTCATCTCCAACCGCAGGATCCGCCCCGACCGGTTCGACACCGGCATCACGCTGGCCGCCCGCTGGCTCGAACAGCGCTTCGCCACACCCAACGCGCGGTTCGTCCTCGACAAACTCCTCGGCCGCAAGGAGATCACCGGCGACCGGGCCCGCGCCACCGTCGCCTTCACCGACCTGTGGCTCCGGCAGCACGCCGCCATGCGGGAGGCCCGCTTCGTCCTCACCCCCCTGCTCGCCCGCACCGACCTCACCCCCGCCGAGGTCCGACAGGCCGTCACCCACGCCCTGCAGTGGCTGCACGGCAACGGGACCACCTACACGGCACGGCACGTCCTGGTGCCGCTGAACGCCCAACAACGCCTGACCGCCCACGAGATCGACCAGGCCATCGACGTCACCCTCTCCTGGCTGCACCGCTACGGAGCACCGCGCGAGACCCACGCCGTGCTGCTGCCGTTCCTCAAGCGCGCCGACCTCGGCCCCGAACAGGTGCACAGGCTGACCCAGTTCACCCTGCAGTGGATCCGCGGCCGGCAGCTCGCGGAGTGCCGGCGCGAAGTCAGCCTCCTCGCCGCCCGCACCGACCTGTCACCGAAGCAGACCCGCCAGGTGATCTCCCTCGTCGTCGACAGCGTCCAGCTCGACCCCACCGCCCAGGACGTCAGCTTCCTCCTGGCCGCCTACGCCCCCCGCCCCGGCCTCACGGCACAGCAACGCGCGGCGGCGGTCGCCTGGTCGCTGACCTGGCTGGAACACCATGCCTCCGAGTGGCGGGCCCGCTTCGTACTCGAAGCCCTCCTGCGACTGCCGGACCTCGCCCCGGCAGCGGCCGGGCGGACCGCCGCCTGGACCCTGGCCTGGCTGGACGAGCACGTCGACACGGGCGGGGACAGCGCCGAGGACACCGCCGGGGAGGGTACCGGCGCCGCCGGTTCCAAGGGCGGCGGCGGTTTCGCGGAGACGGCCACGGACACCCTGCTGGAAGCGCTGCTCGCCCGCCCGGACCTCGGGGCGGACGACACCCGCCGGGCGCAGGCGTTCCTGCGCCCGGCGTGAGCCGCTCACCCGCCTCAGCCGGAACCCTGCCGCCCGGAGAAGACGAACGAGAACTGCGCGGGCTCCGCCCACAGCGCGTACTGCGGGAGCGGGCCCGGACCGCAGGACTGCGAGCCGATGCCGTGCTGGGCGTGGTCGAGGTTCACCCACACCGTGTCACCGGGGACGAGGTCGGTGAGGTGCCGGGCCGCGTCGAGCTGCTCGCTCGTCCAGGGCCGGGCGGTGAACCAGAACTCGGGGTCGCCCTCGATCCGGAGCCCGCCGAGCTCCACCCGGCGTACGCCGGCCCGCGCCCCGTTCTCCTGCGGACGGACATAGGGCGTCTGCAGGTCCGGCACACCGGCCTCCCACCGGCCCAGCCGCGACGCCGCCGAGGTGTCCGGATACGCCTCGCCGGGCCCACCGCCGAACCAGCGGACGCTCCCGGTGAGCGAGGCGTCCAGCCCGAAGCGGATCCCGAGCCGGGGCAGCGGCACCGTCCAGTCGCCCTCCGGCACGACCGACACGGTCAGCCGTACGAGGGTGCCGTCGGAGGTCCAGCGGTACGCCACCCGCAGCCCCGGCTCACGTCCGGCCGGGGCCACTCGCGTCCGCACGACCAGAGCCTCGTCGTCACCTCCACCGGCGCCGCCACGGCCCGCCTCCACGGCGACCGTCCGATGCCGCATGCGGTGCAGCCCCAGCTCCCGCCAGAGCAGCCCGTACCGGGCGTCCGGCTGCCAGGGCGCACCGTCGTCGTTGTCCGTCGTCGCCCGCCACACGTCGAGGCGCAGCCCGTCCACCGCGACACCGGCGATCGTCCGCACCGCGCCGGTACGGGCGTCGAAGGAGGCAGGGCCCAGCGTGATCCGGCCGTCGTCGGCGACGGGCCGTACGCCGGACCCGGGCCCCACGGCGGGCAGGGCCGTCCGGTGGGCCACCGTCCCCTGCCCCCAGGCCACTTCGTGGCCCGCACCCGCCCAGGGCGTGTCGTCGGCGAGCAGGGCGCGTACCGTCCAGTGGACCTCCGCGCCCCCGCCGTCCGGTGCCTCGGGCAGCTTGACCTCCGCCGACTCCCCGGGGGCGAGCGGTGGCACGGCGAGCCGGTGGGTGCGGGCCGGCTGCCCGTCCACCTGGTGGGCGCACGTGAACTCCAGGGCGGACAGGTCGGCGAAGTCGTACCGGCTGGTCACCCGCACGGTGCCGTCCACGTCACCGGCCTCGATCCGGACCGGCTCGATCACCTTCTTGTACTCGATCAGCCCCGGCGACGGCGTACGGTCCGGGAAGAGCAGCCCGTCGCACACGAAGTTGCCGTCGTGCAGCTCCTCGCCGAAATCACCACCGTAGGCGTAGCCCAGCTCCGGGTGCCTGATGCCGTGGTCGATCCACTCCCAGACGAAGCCGCCCTGGAGCCGGTCGTACCGCTCGAACAGCGCCTGGTAGTCGGCGAGTCCGCCGGGGCCGTTGCCCATGGCGTGCGCGTACTCGCACAGGATGAGCGGGAGATCGCGCCTTCGCCGGGAGCCGCCGTCGAGCCCGCGGGCGACCCGCTCCACCTCGGTGTGCGGCAGGTACATCCGTGAATAGACGTCCGTGTCACGGCAGTCGTGGTCGCCCTCGTAGTGCACCGGACGGGCCGGGTCCCGGGAGTGGATCCAGTCGGCCATCGCGGTCAGGCCGCGGCCGGTGCCCGCCTCGTTGCCGAGCGACCACATCACGACCGACGGGTGGTTCTTGTCCCGCTCGACCATGCGGGCGGCCCGGTCGAGCAGGGCGGGGGTCCAGCGTTCGTCGTCGGTGGGGTTGTCGCGCCAGTCCTGTTCGACGAAGCCGTGGGTCTCCACGTCGCACTCGTCGACGACCCACAGCCCGTACTCGTCGCAGAGGTCGAGGAAGGCGGGATGCGGCGGGTAGTGGGAGGTGCGGACGGCGTTGACGTTGTGCCGCTTCATGAGCAGCACGTCCTCGCGCATGGTGTCCAGGCCCAGGGCGCGGCCCCGCTCCGGGTGCCACTCGTGCCGGTTGACCCCCTTGAAGAGGACCGCCTTCCCGTTGACCTTGACCAGGCCGTCCTCCAGGGCGACGGTGCGGAACCCGATCCGCAGCGGGACGCGTTCACCGGCCGTGGCGAGCACTCCGGCGTAGAGGCGGGGGGTCTCCGCCGACCAGGGGCCGACCGGCAGCGTCACCGGCTCCCCGGTCGCGACGTCGATGCCCAACTCCGGTACGGTCACCCGCCCGTCGGCGTCGGAGTCGACGCGCAGGGTGCCCTCCCCGGTGACATGGTCGTAGGAGGCGTGCACGAAGAAGTCGCCGGCGCAGCCCGCCGGCCGGTGCAGCAGCGTCACGTCACGGAAGATGCCGGGCAGCCACCACTGGTCCTGGTCCTCCAGGTACGAACCGGCCGACCACTGGTGCACGCGGACCGCGAGAACGTTCCCGGCCGGCTTCAGCAGAGCCCCGACCGCGAACTCGTGCGGCAGCCGCGATCCCTTGAACTCCCCGATGTCCGTACCGTTCAGCCACACCCGGGCACAGGACTCGACCCCGTCGAAGCGCAGCACGGCGTCGTCGCCCCCGGCCGGGGCGGGCCAGCCCTCCGGGAGGTCGAAGACGCGCAGATGGTCGCCGGTCGGGTTCTCGGTGGGGACGTACGGCGGATCGACGGGGAACGGGTAGAGGTGGTTCGTGTAGGCGGGGGCCCCGAAGGCGCCGTCGCCCTGGAGGACCCAGTGACCGGGGACGGTCACCTCCGCCCAGTCGCCGGCGTCGTGTCCGGGAGCGGCGAACGCGTCGTCCTCGGCGTCCGCCGTCGCCGACAGGCGCAGCCGCCACCTGCCGTTCAGCGAAAGGGACGCCGCGTCCGAGGACGCGTACCGGGCGCGTGGGGGAAGGGCCCCGCGGCCGGGGGAGACGTCCTCGACGTAGTCGGTCGCGGTGGTGCGCAAAGACATCGGTCTCCTGACTCAGCCCTTGATGCCGGTCTGTGCGATGCCCTGGACGAGCCAGCGCTGGAGGAACAGGAAGACGCAGACCAGGGGCAGGATGGATATGGCCGTGGCCATGAAGATCAGATGGAAGTTGACGGTCTGGTTGGTCATGTAGGAGGAGAGGGCGACCTGGACCGTCCAGGCGCTCGGGTCCTGGCCGATGACGAGCGGCCACAGGAAGGAGTTCCAGCCGCTGATGAAGGTGATCGTCGCGATGGCGGCGAAGAAGTTCAGCGAGTTCGGAACGACGACACGCCAGTACGCGCCCCAGTGGCCGAGCCCGTCCACCCGTGCCGCCTCCTCCAGCTCTCGGGGGAACCCCAGGAAGTACTGCCGGAAGAGGAAGCAGGTGAAACCGCTGAAGAGGCCAGGAATGATCAGACCCCGGTAGCTGTCCACCCAGCCGAGGGACGACACGAGCACGAAACTGGGCACGAAGGTGACCGCCGTCGGCACCATCAGGGTCCCCAGAACGGCGTAGAAGACCTTGTTGGCGTGCCGGTACGGGATGCGGGCCAGCCCGTATCCGGCGAGCGAGCAGACCAGCAGGGTGCCGACGGTGTGCAGGATCCCGACGACCGCCGAGTTCCACAGCGACCGGGCGAAGTCGACCGTCGGGTCGTCGAACGGCTCGGTGATGTTGCCCCACTGGATGTCCGAGGGGAAGAACGCCCACTCCTCGCCGGTGATCTCGGGATCGGTGGACAGGGCGTTGCGGACGATCAGGTAGAAGGGGACGAGGAAGAGGAGTGCGGCGAGGCAGGTAGCGGCGTACAGGCCCGCGGACCCGGGCAAGCTGCCGCGCGGACCGCCCGGTCTGCCCGTTCTGCCCGCGGGGCGTCCCGGTCGCCGGGGCGGTCCCTCCGTCCCGGGTTCCGCCGTCTTCGGTGCGGGTGTGTCGGCGGTCACCTGGTGTCCTCCCCCCGGCCGAAGCCCATGAACCGGCCCTGCAGCAGCGTCACCAGGCAGATCAGCAGCGTGAGGATCAGAGCGCCCGCGCTGCCCGCGCCGTAGTCCTGGTTGTCGCCCAGGGCCTTGTAGTACAGCTCGACCAGCGGCGGGCGCCCCCACGTGGTCTTGTTCAGCAGGTTGAAGAACTCGTCGAAGGCCTGATAGGCGGCCACGAGCAGCAGCAGGATCACGGCCGTCGACGTCGCGCGCAGCTGCGGCAGGGTGATGTACCGGAACGTCTGCCAGCCGGGCCCGGCCCCGTCGATGGCGGCCGCCTCGTACAGCTCGCGCGGGATGTTCTGCAGCGCGGCCAGGAACAGGATCATGTAGAAGCCGGCCTGGAGCCACAGCCGCACGGTCACGATGACCAGCCAGTACCAGGGCGGGTTCGGGTCGGCCAGCCACGCGGTGTCGTCCACGCCGAACACGCCGAGCACGGTGTTCGCCAGTCCGAAGCGGACCCCGTTGAAGAGGGACATCTTCCAGATGAGCGAGGCGGCGACATAACTCACCGCCGTCGGCAGGAAGAAGACCGAGCGGAAGAAGGCCCGCATGAACCGCAGCCGGTTCACCGCCAGCGCGAGCGCCAGCGACAGCGCCCAGGTGGTCGGGACGATGAGCGCCGCGAACACCGTGAAGGTGCCGAGGGAGCCCATGAACCGGTCGTCCGTCAGCATGAGCCGGTAGTTCTCGAAGCCGACGAAGTCGCTGGGCGTGACGGTGAACCGGGCCTCGAAGAAGGACAGCCACGCGCTCCACAGGATCGGCACGTAGACGAAGATCAGCAGGCCGAGGAGGAAGGGCCCGGTGAACAGCCAGAAGTTGAAGGTGCTGCCGGTCCACAGCGGGCGCCGCGGCCGGGGGGAGCCCTTGGCCGGGGCGGGGCGGGCGGCACCGCGCGCGGTGGTGGTCGACATCTCGTCGCTTCCCGTCCGCGGTCTATCCGAACAGCTTCTGCAGTTCGCGGTCGACCGTCGCGTCGGCCTTGTCGAGCGCGCTCTGAGGGTCACCGCCCTTGCGGACGCAGTCGGCGAGGACGTCCTCCAGGGCGGTGATCATGGCTTGTGTCCAGCCGATGTTGTCGAAGTGCCCGAACTCGTTGAACAGCCTGACGCCCTCGGCCGGCAGGCCCGACTTGAGCTTGTCGGCGGACCGGGCGATCGAGGTGCGCGGCGGGATGTGGAATCCGTAGGAGAGGGACCAGTCCTCCTGGTACTCCTTCCGGTCGATCCACAGCCACTTCACGTACTCCTTGGCCGCCTCGACGTTCTTGCCCTTCGCGTTGACGAACATCGACCAGCCGCCGTTGGTGACCGCCTGCTTGCCCGTGTCGGTGACCTTCGGGAAGGGGAAGATCCCGAGATCGTCGCCGAGCGCCTGCTGCATCTGCGGCATCGCCCACATGCCGCACCACTGGATGGCGGTGAGCCCCTGGTTGAGCGCGGAGGGGTCCCAGAAGTCGGTCGGCGCGTCGAGCAGCAGATCGCCGCTGGTGAAGAGCTTGCGCAGGGTACGGAAACCCCCGACCACTCCGTCCGTGTGGTAGGCGATCTCGTTCTTCTCGTCGAGGGTGTCGGCGCCGGACGCCCAGATCATCGGGTTGACGATCGGGTGCAGGGTGTTGCCCAGGTAGATGCCCTTGACCTTGTCCGTGGTCAACTCCGCTGCTGTCGCCAAGAGTTCGTCGAGCGTGGCGGGGACGCCGACACCCGCCTTCTCGAACATCGACTTGCGGTAGAAGAAGAACTGCGGATCGTCGATCATCCGGACCCCGTAGATCTTCCCGTCGACGGTGTGCGACTGGATGTCGGCCGGGTTGAAGTCGTCCTTCACCGGCTCGACCAGGTCGGTCAGGTCCGCCACCTGGCCGCTCTTGACGAGCTGGATCTGCGGATGGAACTCGAAGACGTCCGGGGCCTTGTCGGTGAGCAGGGAGGCGAACAGTTTGCTCTCGAAGTTGGAGCCCGTGATCCACTGCGTGGTCACGTCGGCCTCCTCGTAGGCCTTGGCGTAACGCCTGATGGCCTGTTCGGTGCCGGCCTCGCCGTACGCGTGGAAGTACTGGACCAGGCGCTTGCCCGACCCCGGTCCGCCGTCCCGGCCGGTGTTGCCGCCGCACGCGGCGAGCCCGCCGGCGGCAGCCAGACCCATGGCCGCCCGCAGTACGGAACGGCGGTCCCAGTGGTGAGTACTCAATGCCGACATGTCGACGTCCTTGTCTCGAGTACGGCTCGAAAGGCAGGTGGGGCGGGCGGGGCGGGGGCCCGGACGGACGCGGGGAAGTGCAGGCGGCGCCGGCGGTACGGGGCGGTGCACGCGGAGCAGCGGGATCTGCGGTGAACGGCGGACGGCTTCCGGCGGTGGTGCGGCAAAGGGCGCGGAAACGCCTGCGGTGCCGGACGTTAACCTTCGGCTAAGGCTTCGGCAAGGGGTTGGGCAAAGCCCGCACGAAGCGTTGCGCACCGTTCGGGATGACGAACAAGCCGACGGGGCAAGGGCGTTGAGGCTCGCGGCGCAGATGGTGCGAGGGGTGTTACGGCTTGCCGGAGCCGGAGCCGGAGCCGGAGCCGGAGCCGGAGCCGGAGCCGGAGCCGGAGCCGGAGCCGGAGCCGCGGGCTCGTGTGGCCGTGTGGGCGCGCGTGCCGTTGCCCCTGCGTGCCGTCTGCAACGCGCCCTCCAGCGCGAACGTCGCCGCGCCCAGGCAGACCGGATCGGTGGGAATCGGGGAGAGCACGATCCGGGTGGCGGCCAGCGGGCGGCGCAGCGTGTGCCGGGTGACGGCCTCGCGCACCGCGTCGAGCAGGGGCTCGCCGAACGCGGCCGCGACCCAGCTGCTGAGCACGACCACCTCCGGGTTGAACAGGTTGATCAGGCCGGCGATCCCGGCACCGACGTAACGGGCGGTGTCCTCGAGGACCCTGACCGCCACCGGGTCGCCCGAGGCCACCCCCCGCGCCAGGGCGTCGACCGTGGCCGTCTGGTCGTCGGGACGCAGCAGCGGGCTGTGCGGGCTCACCTCCCGCAGGTTCAGCATGATCCCCGGCGCACCGGTGTACGTCTCCATGCAGCCGCGATTGCCGCAGTGGCACGGACGCCCGTCCAGGACGAGCGTGGTGTGCCCCCACTCGCCGGCGCTGTTGCTGACCCCCCGGTGCACCCCGCCGCCCAGGACCAGCCCGGCGCCCACCCCGGTCCCGAGGTTGACCACCACCGCGTCACCGCGCCCGCGCGCCGCCCCGAACCACAGCTCGGCCACCGCGCAGGCGCGCAACGGGTTGTCCAGGTACAGCGGGTGGGAGATCCGCTCGGCGAGGAGGTCCCGCAGCGGCACGTCGTGCCAGTCCCAGTTCGGCGCGTACTCGGAGACGCCGGTGGCGCGGTCCACCTGGCCCGGCACACTCACCCCGGCCCCGAGCACCCGCGCGGACTCGATGCCGGCCCGCTCCACCACCGAGCCGACCGCCGAGGCCACATGGTTCACGACCTGCTCGGGCCGGTTCTCGCCGGGGCGCATCTTCTCTTCGGCGCGGGCCAGCACGTTCAGCGCCAGGTCGAACAGCTCGACCCGGACGTACGTCTCGGCGAGGTCGACGCCGATCAGGGCGCCGCCCGCCGCGTCGACGGCCACCAGACCGCGCGGCCGGCCGCCGGCCGAGTCCTCGAACCCGACCTCGGTGATCATGCCGAGGTCGAGCAGCTCGCCGACGAGGGTGGCGACCGTCGCGAGACTGAGCCCGGTGGCGGCCGCCAGCTCCTGCCGTGAGGTGGGGGACTCGGCGATGATCTGGCGCAGTACCTCGTAGCGGTTGGCGGTACGGATGTCCCGCGAGGTGCGCTTCACCGGAGGTGCCCCCATCCCTGCCGTGCCGGGCGGCCTCGGCACCGGCGCGCGGCAAGGCTATGGCCGGTGCCGGTGTTCGACAAGGGGTTCGGAAAGGGGCTGTACGAAGGGGGGCGGAGCCGGTCGGACGGTCAGTCGCCCAGGACGTCCCGCACGAACGCGTTGCTGAACTTGCCCTCCGGGTCCAGCGACCGGGCCAGGGCCCGGAAGTCACCCAGCCGCGGGTAACGGGCACGGAGCTCGGCCACCGGGGTGGTGAACACCTTCCCCCAGTGCGGCCGCGCGTCGAAGGGGGCCAGTGCCTCCTCCAGCCGCCGGACCACGGGCAGCACCGCGGGCGTGTCGGCGACCCAGGTGAAGTGGGCGGCCACGGTGTTCCGGTCGTAGGAAGGGCTCAGCCACTGGTCGTCGGCGGCCACGGTCCGCACCTCGCAGGTCTGCAGCACGGGGGCGACCGTCTCCCGGATCCCGTTGATCGCGTGCAGCATGTCGACGGCGAACCGGCGCGGCAGCAGATACTCCGACTGCAGTTCCGCCCCGCTGCTCGGCGTGAACTCCGCGCGGAAGTGCGGCAGCCGCTCGTGCCAGGCCCCCGGCACGCCGAACTGGTCCGTGCAGTTGATCGCCGGCATGCCCGGCACCGGGTGCAGCTTTTCGGTGGCGGGCGTCGCCCAGGGGAACTCCGGCAGCGGCTGGTCCGTACGCCGCTTCACCCACACCTGCCGGAACCCCGGCGCCGCCCAGTCGGTGAACAGACTCACGCTGTAGGCGGCCGACATCACCGTCTCGAAGAGGCCGGAGTCCAGCCCGGCCAGCGGCAGCTCGGTGAACAGGTGCTGCTCGACGTCGAACCCCGGCTCCAGGTCCAGAGTGAGCGCCGTGACGACGCCCAGCGCTCCGAGCGAGGTGACCGCCCCGCCGAACCGGGCCTCGTCCTCACGGCCTATCCGTATCGCCGAACCGTCCGCCGTGACCAGCTCCACCTCGCGCACCGCCGAGGAGAGCGGACCGTTACCGACCCCGGAGCCGTGCGTGCCGGTGGCGACCGAACCGGCCACCGAGATGTGCGGCAGCGACGCCATGTTCGGCAGCGCGAGCCCCCGCTCGTGCACCCGGCGGGCCAGCTCCGAGTACCGCACGCCGCCGCCCACCCGTACCGTCCGGGCCGTCGTGTCCACGTCGACCTGGGCGGGCAGGCCCTCGAGCGAGAGCAGGACGCCGGTCTCGCCCGGCTCGGCGATCTCGTTGAAGGAGTGCCCGCTGCCCAGGGCCCGCACCCGGCTGCTCCCGGCGACCAGCGCGCGCAGCGCGTCCAGGGTGTGCGGGCGGTGCAGCTCCTTGGCGGCGTACGTGATGTTGCCCGCCCAGTTGGTCACGGTCCCGGTCATCTGAGTCCTTTCGTGGAAACTCCCGCCTTCAGAGGGGGAGGAAACGAAACTCCTGCGGAGCAGGACATCGAGCGGGCTTCCGCCGTCAAGGCGGAAAACCGTGCCCTGACCGGCAGATTTGATACTCACAGGCAGCCCGCTAGTTTGTGAGCGTGACCACTGCGTGCGTGAAGCGGGCGTTCAAATACCGCTTCCATCCGACCGGTGCGCAGGCGGCCGAACTGTCGCGCACGTTCGGATGCGTGCGGAAGGTCTACAACCTGGCGCTGGCGGCCCGCACCGAGGCGTGGGCGCGGCAGGAGCGGGTCAACTACAACCAGACGTCGGCGTTGCTGACGGCCTGGAAGAAGACCGAGGAACTCGCCTACCTGAACGAGGTCTCCTCGGTCCCGCTCCAGCAGTGCCTGCGCCACCTGCAGATGGCGTTCACCAGCTTCTTCGGCAAGCGAGCGAAGTATCCGCGCTTCAAGTCGAAGAAGAAGTCCCGGAAGTCCGCCGAGTACACCACCAGCGGGTTCCGCTACCGAAACGGGCGGCTGACGCTGGCGAAGATGACGGAACCGCTGGACATCGTGTGGTCCCGGCCGCTGCCGGAGGGAGCGCAGCCGTCCACGGCGACCGTCTCGCAGGACGCGGCCGGGCGCTGGTTCGTGTCCCTGTTGTGCGAGGACTCCACCGTCCGGCCGCTTCCCGCCACCGATACGGCGGTCGGTATCGACGTGGGCCTGGACCACCTGCTGACCCTCTCGACCGGGGAGAAGATCACCAATCCCCGGCATGAGCGCCGCGACCGCGCCCGTCTGGCCAGGGCCCAGCGGGAGCTGTCGCGGAAGGCGAAGGGCTCGGCGAACCGTGAGAAGGCCCGGCGCAAGGTCGCCCGCATCCATGCCCGCATCGCTGACCGCAGGCGTGACGCGCTGCACAAGCTGACCACTCGACTCGTGCGTGAGAACCAAACGCTCGTGATCGAGGACCTGGCCGTGCGCAACATGGTCAGGAACCGGAACCTGGCCCGCGCCATCAGTGATGCCGCGTGGTCGCAGTTCCGGAGCATGCTGGAGTACAAGGCCGCCTGGTACGGGCGGGACGTCGTGGCCGTGGACCGCTTCTTTCCCTCCTCCAAGCTGTGTTCCCACTGCGGCGCCCTGCAGGACAGGCTGCCGCTGCAGGTCCGCACCTGGACCTGTGACTGCGGCGCGACCCATGACCGGGACGTGAATGCAGCGCAGAACCTTCTGGCCGTCGGACTGACGGTGTCGGCCTGTGGAGCCGGTGTAAGACCTCAACGGAGAACTCCGGGCGGGCAGTCGGCAGTGAAGCAGGAAACCCCACGGCGCGAGCCGTAGGAATCCCCCTCCTTCAGGAGGGGGAGGAAGTCAACGGTCGTCCTTCCCCCGAGGTGCGGGACCGAAGAGGTCCCCGCCGGAATTTATCGCGGGCCCCGGGGTACGCGTCGCCCGGTCCGCCTTCCCGCACCACGCGAGGCGCGCACGGGGCGCCGCACGGCACCGAAGGCCGTCGGGTGCCCCGGAGGACGTACTGTCTTCGCAGGTCGGGGGAGTGCCCCGCGTCACGTCGGGGGCCCCGGCACCACGGACCGGGGGGCGGGGGCATACCGTGAGGAGTCGTACGTCCGAGCCGGGAGTCGTACGTCCGAGCCGGAAGGAGACACGGGATGGGCAGCGGCAGCCGTACCGCGCTGGTCGAGGATCTGATGGAGCGGTTCCCGCATGTACCGCGCGAGGCCGTTTTCAAGGAGGACCTGCTCCGGGGCGGGGTCGCCTTCGATCCGTCCGCCCTCAGCGACAACGAGAAGGGCGAGGTCAAGCCGAAGTCGTACTTCATCTTCTCCTTCGACCACGGCACCCTGCCCGAGCTGGGTGAGGCCGCGCTGCGGCGCCCGCCCGAGGAGATCATCCTCACCGGCGGCCCCTACGACCTGCGCCGCACCGTCGTCTCGGTCCGGGTGAACCCCTCCTCCCCGTACCGGGTCGCCGCGAACGAGGACGGGGTCCTCGGCCTCTACCTCGACGGGAAGCGCATCTCGGACGTCGGCGTGCCGCCGATGCCCGAGTACTACCGGCACACCCTCTCCAACGGGAAGTCGGTCATGGAGGTGGCCCCGACCATCCAGTGGGGCTACCTGATCTACCTGACCGTCTTCCGGGTCTGCCAGTACTTCGGCGCCAAGGAGGAGTGCCAGTACTGCGACATCAACCACAACTGGCGCCAGCACAAGGCGGCCGGCCGCCCCTACACCGGGGTCAAGGACGTCGAGGAGGTCCTCGAGGCCCTGGAGATCATCGACCGCTACGACACGGCGAAGGCGTCCACCGCCTACACGCTGACCGGCGGCGCGATCACCAAGACCGTCTCCGGACGCGACGAGGCCGACTTCTATGGCCACTACGCCAAGGCCATCGAGGAGCGCTTCCCCGGCCGCTGGATCGGCAAGGTCGTCGCCCAGGCGCTGCCCCGGGACGACGTGCAGCGCTTCAAGGACCACGGCGTGCAGATCTACCACCCCAACTACGAGGTGTGGGACGAGTACCTGTTCAAGATGTACTGCCCCGGCAAGGAGCGCTACGTCGGCCGCGACGAGTGGCACAAGCGCATCCTGGACTCCGCGGACATCTTCGGCGCGCGCAATGTGATCCCCAACTTCGTGGCGGGCGTGGAGATGGCCGAGCCGTTCGGCTTCAAGACGGTCGACGAGGCCATCGCCTCCACCACCGAGGGGCTGCGCTTCTTCATGTCGCACGGCATCACGCCCCGCTTCACCACCTGGTGCCCCGAGCCGACCACCCCGCTCGGCAAGGCCAACCCGCAGGGCGCGCCGCTGGAGTACCACATCCGGCTGCTCGAGGCCTACCGCGCGACGATGGACGACTTCGGCCTGGCCTCGCCCCCCGGCTACGGTGAGCCCGGACCGGGCCGCGCGGTGTTCTCCGTCAGCTCCTTCATGGACAGCCTCCCGGCGCAGGAGCCCGTCGAGGCGTGAGACCCGTGAGGGCCGCCGAGAGGGCCGCGAGGGCCTGAGACGGCTCAGGGGAAGAAGCGAAGAAGCAGAGGAAACAGGGAAGGCCGGAACCGAGACGTTCCGGCCTTCCTTGCGTATTCTCCGGCGAGGGGCGCACGCGAGGGGCGCGTACGCGGGCGCCGTGCTGCCCGAAGCGGAGACAGTGCTTGTCAGTTGTGTCGAGATCGTGAAAAGCTCGTCCATCGCCCCGAGGACCTCCAACTGTGCCGCCAATGCGGCGAGTTGACCTCGTTCGTGGATGCAGGAGACTCATGCCCGACCTGCCGGCCCCCCAGGACGCCACCGAGACAGCCCTGTTCTCGGAGTGCTGGGACGCGGTGCTCTCGTACGCCGATCTCTGCACGGCCGGCTCCACCGCCGCCGCGCAACTCGCGCGGGAAGCGTTCGCACAAGGCATACGAGAGGTGCGCGAGGCGGAGGCGGGCACCGTGCGCGGCACCGGCCGCCGATCGTCCCGGCTGCCCCGAATACCGCTGCTGCTGGCTGCCGTTCGCGCCACCGCGGCGGACTGGGAGGACATCGGCCAGGGACACCGGCTCGATCCCGGCCTGCGGCTGTGGCTCCACTCCGACCAGGCCGCCCGTTACACCGGCCCGCCGCTGAGCCGTCCGGTCGCCCTGCGCGGACTGCGCGATCTGCAGCAGGCCGACGCCGAACTGCTCTGGCTGGCCGAGGCGGAGTCCCTGCCCCTGCCCCTGGTGGCCCGCCGGCTCGGCCTCGACCCCGCCACCGCAGCCGACGAACTCGCCCAGGTCCGCCGCCTGTTCCGGGACCGCTGCCACCGCAACCACCTCGACTCCCCGATGGACGCCGAGTGCCGCAGCTACGCCCGGCTGCTGGACGCCGTCACCCGCTCACCCGCCGCCGACACCCCCGACGACCTGTCCCGGCACCTCGCCACCTGCGTGCAGTGCGCGGAGGCCGCGGCCTGCCTCCGGCTGCACGGCGGCGGGCTGCCCGTCGCGCTCACCGGCGGGGTCATCGGCTGGGGCGGTCTCGCCTACCTGGAGCGCCGCCGCCGCGCGACCGAGGCGCGCCTCGGCCCCGGCCGCCCCGACGCGGGCGGCACCCCCGCCGACGGACCGGACCGGACGCGGGTCGTCCGGGGCGGGCTGATGGCCGCCGCCGTCCTGGTGTCGGGGCTCGCGCTCACGGTCTCCCTCATGCAGTTCGGCGGCGCGGAGGCCGACAGCGCGACCCGCTCCGACGCCGACCGCCAGGCGGTGGCCGACCCGGACCTGTACCCGCCCGCGGGCCCCGGTGCCCCACCCGCCCCGGCCTCGGAGACCGCTCCCTCCGACGGCGGGAAACCACCTGCCGGCACCACCTCCGACGACCGCGCCCCGGACCGGCCGGCCCCCGGCAACGACGACGCCGCCGACCCCCATCCCGACCCCGAACCCCAGGGCAGTACCTCCGCCACGGCCTCCCCGCCCCGGACCACCGCGCCCGGCGAGCCGGCCGTCTGCCACGCCACGTACGACCCGGGCAACCAGTGGCCCGACGGCTTCCAGGCCACCGTGACCGTCACCACGACAGAGCCCCTCGACTCCTGGCGCGTCGCCTTCACCTTCCGGGACGGCCAGCGCGTGACCCAGATGTGGGACGCAGAGGCGAGCCAGAAGGGATCCCGCGTCACCGCCACCGCCGCCGGCTACAACAAGACGGTCCCCGCCGGCGGAAAAATCGCCTTCGGCTTCCTCGCGTCCTGGACCGGCAAGAACTCCCCACCCACCGGCATCACCCTCAACGACCGCCCCTGCGCGACCGGGTGACCCGGCCGGCGGCACGTCCGGGACGGGCCGGGCTGCGCGGTTTTTCTCCCGAGGGCGGGTGCGGAAAAGGGTTGGCCGTCCGCGTGGCTCTCCCTCTAGGCTGTGGTCGGAAGTGAGCAGGAGCCGTCGGCTGCTGTCGTTGTTGGTGCGTGTGCGGTGAAAGGGAGGTGTGACCGATGACTGTCTCCGTGATGGGTGCTGCCTGCATCCGGACGTTCGTTCATCCCACCTCCGTGGCCCTCGGCTGACACCTCTTCTTCCGCCGCGTCCGTGACGCGCGCTGCCGGGGCCGCCCTTCGAAGGGTTTCCCTTGAACTTCTCCTCTTCTGTCCCGGCTTCTTCGCACGCTCTCGCTCCCCTCGGCTGGGACGAGGAATGGGAGGCCGTGTTCTCCTCGTACGGCGCGCAGGGGCTGGTGCCCGGCCGTGTGGTGCGGGTCGACCGTGGGCAGTGCGACGTCGTCACCGGTGACGGGACCGTGCGGGCCGACACCGCGTTCGTCACTCCGCACGACCCCCTGAGGGTCGTGTGCACCGGGGACTGGGTCGCCGTCGACCCGGCCGGGAGCACGCCGAGGTACGTGCGGACGTACCTGCCGCGGCGTACCGCCTTCGTGCGGTCCACCTCCTCCAAGCGGTCCGAGGGACAGATCCTCGCCGCCAACATCGACCACGTCCTCATCGCGGTCCCGCTCGCCGTCGAGCTGGACCTGGCCCGCATCGAACGCTTCCTCGCGCTCGCCTGGGAGTCGGGGGCGCAGCCGGTGGTGGTGCTCACCAAGGCCGACCTCGTGCCGGACCCGGTGACGCTGGGGCACCTGGTCCAGGACGTGGAGACCAGCGCGCCCGGCGTGCCGGTGCTCACCGTCAGCGCACAGGACGGGGCCGGGGTCGACGTCCTCACCGCGGTCGCCGCCGGCACCACGTCCGTACTGATCGGCCAGTCCGGCGCCGGCAAGTCCACCCTCGCCAACGCGCTCCTCGGCGAGGACGTGATGGACGTACGGGCCACCCGCGACGTCGACGGCAAGGGCCGGCACACCACCACCACCCGCAACCTGCTCGCCCTGCCCGGCGGGGGAGTCCTCATCGACACCCCGGGCCTGCGGGGCGTCGGCCTCTGGGACGCCGGCAGCGGCGTCGGCCAGGTGTTCTCCGAGATCGAGGAGTTCGCCGAGGACTGCCGCTTCCACGACTGCGCCCACGAGAGCGAGCCGGGCTGCGCGGTCCTCGAGGCCATCGAGACCGGCGCCCTTGCGGAACGCAGGCTGGAGAGCTACCGCAAGCTGCTCCGGGAGAACCGGCGCATCGTCGCCAAGACCGACGCACGCCTGCGCGCGGAGATCCGCAAGGACTGGAAACGGAAGGGGGCGATGGGCAGGGCCGCCATGGAGGCGAAGAGGGGCGGTGGCAGGCCGTTCTAGCGTCCGCCCCCGGCAGGTTCCGGCTCCGGCGGCGCACCTCCGTCCGCGGCCTGTCCGCCGGCTGCTCACCTTCATGTCCGATTTCCGCCAGCCGGGTCCCTCCGGCGGGCGGAGACTGGACGGTGTGATGGACGAGGACAGCAGGTACGAGGCGGTGCGCAGCCGGGACGGACGGTTCGACGGGGCGTTCTTCTTCGCTGTGGGGACGACCGGGATCTACTGCCGTCCCAGCTGCCCCGCGGTCACGCCCAAGCGGCACAACGTGCGGTTCTTCCCGACCGCCGCCGCCGCGCAGGGCGCCGGATTCCGGGCCTGCCGGCGGTGCCGCCCGGACGCCGTCCCCGGCTCCGCCGAGTGGAACGTACGCGCCGACGTCGTGGGCCGGGCCGTGCGACTGATCGCCGACGGCGTCGTCGACCGCGAAGGCGTCGCCGGACTGGCCGCACGGCTCGGCTACAGCGCCCGCCAGGTGCAGCGCCAGCTCACCGGCGAACTCGGCGCCGGGCCCGTCGCACTCGCACGGGCGCAGCGCGCGCACACCGCGCGCGTGCTCCTGCAGACCACCGGACTCCCGGTCACCGAGATCGCCTTCGCCGCCGGATTCGCCAGCGTGCGGCAGTTCAACGACACCGTCCGGGCCGTGTACGCCGCCACTCCCAGTGGACTGCGGGCCACCGCGCCCCGCGGCGGCCCGGCCGGCCGCCGCACCGCCACCCCCGCCGCCGGCATCCCCCTGCGTCTCGCCCACCGCGGCCCGTACCGGCCCGGCCCCGTCTTCGACCTGCTGGAACGCGAGGCCGTCGAGGGCATCGAGGACGTGACCGGCACCCCGGGCGCCCGCACCTACCGGCGCACCCTGAAACTCCCGTACGGCACCGGCATCACCGCCGTCGACGAACGCCCCGGCACCGCGCGCACCGGCTCCGGCGCCCACCCCGGCGGCTGGCTCGACGCCCGGATCCACCTCACCGACCTCCGCGACCTGACCACCGCCGTACAGCGGCTGCGCCGCCTGTTCGACCTGGACGCGGACCCGTACGCCGTCGACGAACGGCTCGGCGCCGACACGCGGCTCGCCCCGCTGGTCGCCGCCCGGCCGGGACTGCGCTCACCGGGCACCACCGACCCCGACGAACTCGCGGTACGGGCCCTGGTGGGCCGCGACCGGGCCGCACGCCTGGTCCAGCGGTACGGCAAGACGCTCGACGCCCCCTGCGGCACCCTCACCCACCTCTTCCCCGAACCGGCCGCCCTCGCCGGCGCCGAACCCGAAGGCCCCCTGGGCGCGCTCACCACCGCCCTCGCCGACGGCACCGTACGGCTCGACCCCGGTGCCGACCGGGACACGGCCGCGGACGCCCTGCTCGGTGTTCCGGGCCTGGACGCCCGTACCATCGCCGGGATCCGCACCCGTGCCCTCGGCGACCCCGACGTGGCCCCGCCCGGCCCCGACCTGCCCGACAGCTGGCGCCCCTGGCGCTCATACGCCCTGAACCACCTGCGCGCGGCAGGGGAGTTGGAGTACCCATGAACACCACGACATCCACCACGACACCCACTACGACACTCACCCCGACGGGCACGATGACGAGCACGACGACCAGCGGTGCGGCTGCCGTGGACACCTACTGGACCAGTGTCGACAGCCCCCTCGGGACGCTGCTGCTCACCGCCGGCCCGGACGGGGCGCTGACCTCGCTCTCCGTGCCCGGGCAGAAGGGCGGGCGCAGCATGCGGGAGGCCTGGCGGCAGGACCCGGGACCGTTCCGCGCGGCCGAGGAGCAGCTCGCCGCGTACTTCGCCGGTGAGCTCAGGGACTTCCGGCTGCCGCTGCTCACCGCCGGCACCCCCTTCCGGGAGAAGGTCTGGGCCGCGCTCGACGACGTCCCCTACGGGGCGACCGTGTCCTACGGCGAGATCGCCGCGCGGATCGGTGCGCCCCGGGCCGCCCTACGGGCCGTCGGCGGGGCGATCGGAGCGAACCCGCTGCTGATCGTGCGCCCCTGCCACCGGGTGATCGGCGCCGACGGGTCACTGACCGGGTACGCGGGCGGCCTGGACCGCAAGATCCACCTGCTCACCCACGAAGGGGTGCTCCGTCCGTAACCGGGCCCGGCCCCGGTGGCCCGGCCCCGGTGGCCCGGCCCCGGTGGCCCGGCCCCGGTGGCCCGGCCCCGGTGGCCCGGGGCCGGTGGCCGGTGGGTTTCAGCCCCAGATCACCGCGCCGAGCCACGCCGCCGTGATCAGCAGGCAGGTGAACAGCTCGATCAGTACGCTCCAGCCGCCCGAGCGCATCGCCGTACGCGTCGCCGTCACCGCTTCGCCGTGGCGGCCCAGGCGGATCCGCTCGCAGGCGTAGATCCCGGCCACGAAACCGGGGACCGCGCCCAGCACGGGCACCAGCACGAAGCCCAGGAGCGACCCCGCGCCCGCGTACGCCAGCACCCGGCCGTCGATGCCGCCGGTCCGCAGCCGGCGGGACGGCAGGGTCCAGCGGACCACCTGGGAGAGGAACAGGACGACCGTCGCCCCGACGAGCACCCCCCACGCCACGGGCCGCGGGTCCTTCAGCGCCCACCACATGATCGCGGCCCACACCAGCCACGACCCCGGCGCCCCGGGCAGCAGTACTCCGCACAGACCGAACAGGATCACCAGTCCGGTCAGCAGGAGATCCCACGCTCCCATCTGTCCAGGGTGCCGGAGGACGGCGGGAGGCGCAGACCGGATGCGGGGGACGCGCACCGGCCCTCGCGTCGGCCCCTCGTATCGAACGGACGTGCCTCCGTGGGCCCCGAGTGGCCGGTGTGCCGCGTGCCGCACGGTGCCGGGAACGGATTTCCTGATGCTCCGTTTCCATCGGGCCCACGCGGTGGACAATTCAAGGTATGAGCGAGCAGGGAGGCAGGTCCACCGGTCACGAGGACGCCTGGTGGGGGCAGTTGTACGACGGCGCCACCGGTGACACGGGCTCCGCACCCGCACCCGATTCCCTGGACGACCGCTTCGACTCGGCGGCGGACACGGTGAACGAGGCGGTCGGCGGCCCGGTGGACAGTCCGGTGGACGACCCGGCGGACGTGGAGTCCTCCGCGGGGGGCTCCTCCGGCGCCCCGTCACCTGCTCCGAGGCCGGTGGCCGGAGGTGGGACGCCTCCCGTGCGGCCGCCCGGCACACAGCGGTCCGGCGGCCGGACGCCCCGCCCGCCGGAAGGGCCGCCGCCGGCATGGCCCCCGCTGGGCCGTACGGCCTCGGCGACCGGCTTTCCCGCCCCGCCCGACCCCACCCCCGCTCCCACGCTCACCGACGCTCCCGCCGACCCCCGTGCCCCGCGCCCCGTCCGGCCCGCGGAGCCGCCCTCGCCGCGCGGCCACGTGGGATCCCGGCCGCCCACCTACGACGCCGAGCCCACCACGCTGCCCGCCGCCGACCCCCACGAACTGGACGACCTGGTCCCGGACACCGTGCTCGACGGAGCCCGGTACGGGGCCTGCACCCTGCGGGCCGCCTCCGTGCGCGGCGACTCCGCGCGGTACCGGGGCGAACTGCGGCGGGACGCCCTGCTGACCGCCCGGTTCGGCAGCGGGGACCGGGCCCTGGTGCTGGTGGCGGTCGCCACCGGCGTACGGGGCGCCCCCGGCGCCCACCGCGCGGCCGCCGAGGCCTGCCGGTGGATCGGCAAGGCGGTGGGCCTCAGCCACGCCCGCCTCGCCGAGGACATCAGGGCCGGCCGGCGCGGCGACCTCAAGTCGGGGCTGCACCGCCTCACCGACCGTACCCTCGGCAGGCTCCGGGCGGGTGCCGCGGAGCAGGGCCTCGACCCCGAGGCGTACGCGGCCACCCTGCGCTGCCTGCTGCTGCCCGCAGACCCCGAATGCCGCACCCGCGTCTTCTTCGGTGTCGGCGACGGCGGACTGTTCCGGCTGCGGGACGGGGCATGGCAGGACATCGAACCGAAGGCCGCCGAGGTCAGGGGCGGGGCCGTCCTCGGCTTCGGCTCGCCGCCCTCCGAGACCCCCGAGGGCGACCGGCTCACCATGGACCTCGGCATACCGACGCCCCCGAGCCCGTACGAGCCCGCCCCCGAACCCCCGCGGGAACCCTTCCGCTTCCGTACGTCCATCGCCCGCGAGGGCGACACCCTCCTGCTGTGCAGTCCGGGCCTCGCCGACCCGCTGCGCGGCGAGGACGAACTCGGCGCCCACCTGGCCACGCGGTGGTCCCGTCCCGAACCGCCCGGTCTCGCCGCGTTCCTCGCCGACACCCAGGTACGGGTCAAGGGGTACGCGGACGACCGCACGGCCGCCGCCGTCTGGGAGGCGTGAGCGCTCAGGGTGTGACTCCATGGAACCCGAACGGAGAACCGGGGATTCACGGACACCGAAGGGGCACCCGGGAACCATGGCCAAACAGAACGTCGCGGAACAGTTCGTCGACATCCTGACCCGCGCGGGAGTCAAGCGCCTCTACGGCGTCGTCGGCGACAGCCTCAACCCCGTCGTCGACGCGGTGCGCCGCAACTCCGCCATCGACTGGGTCCACGTCCGGCACGAGGAGACCGCCGCCTTCGCCGCCGGCGCCGAGGCGCAGATCACCGGCAGGCTCACCGCCTGCGCCGGCTCCTCCGGGCCCGGCAACCTCCACCTCATCAACGGGCTGTACGACGCCCACCGGTCCATGGCCCCGGTCCTCGCCCTCGCCTCGCACATCCCGTCCAGCGAGATCGGCCTCGGCTACTTCCAGGAGACCCATCCCGACCAGCTGTTCCGCGAGTGCAGCCACTACAGCGAGATGATCTCCAGTCCGAAGCAGATGCCCCGGCTGCTGGACACCGCCATCCAGCACGCGGTCGGCCGCTCCGGGGTCAGCGTCGTCGCCCTCCCCGGCGACATCGCCGACGAGCCCGCCCCGGAGCAGGCCCCCGAGACCGCCCTCGTCACCTCCCGGCCCACGGTCCGCCCCGGCGACGCCGAGATCGACCGCCTCGTCGACATGATCGACGAGGCCGAGAAGGTCACCCTGTTCTGCGGCGCCGGCACGAGGGGCGCGCACGCCGAGGTCATGGAGTTCGCCCAGAAGATCAAGTCCCCGGTCGGGCACGCCCTGCGCGGCAAGGAGTGGATCCAGTACGACAACCCGTACGACGTCGGCATGAGCGGGCTGCTCGGCTACGGTGCCGCCTACGAGGCCACCCACGAGTGCGACCTGCTGATCCTGCTCGGCACCGACTTCCCGTACAACGCCTTCCTCCCCGACGACGTGAAGATCGTCCAGGTCGACGTGCGGCCCGAGCACCTGGGCCGGCGCACGAAGCTGGACCTGGCGGTGTGGGGCGACGCGCGGGAGACGCTGCGCTGCCTGATCCCGCGGGTCCGGGCCAAGGAGAACCGGAAGTTCCTCGACCGGATGCTGAAGAAGCACGCGGACGCGCTGGAGGGGGTGGTGAAGGCGTACACGCGCAAGGTGGACAAGCACGTGCCGATCCACCCCGAGTACGCGGCCGCCGTCCTGGACGAACTCGCCGACGAAGACGCGGTGTTCACCGTCGACACCGGGATGTGCAATGTCTGGGCCGCCCGTTACATCTCGCCCAACGGCCGCCGCCGGGTCATCGGCTCGTTCTCCCACGGCTCGATGGCGAACGCGCTGCCCATGGCGATCGGGGCGCAGTTCACCGACCGGGGCCGGCAGGTCGTGTCGATGTCCGGCGACGGCGGGTTCTCCATGCTGATGGGGGACTTCCTCACCCTGGTCCAGTACGACCTGCCGGTGAAGGTGGTCCTGTTCAACAACTCCTCCCTCAGCATGGTCGAGTTGGAGATGCTGGTCGCCGGACTGCCGTCGCACGGCACCGGCATGAAGAACCCCGACTTCGCCGCCGTCGCCCGCGCCTGCGGCGCCCACGGGGTCCGCGTGGAGAAACCGAAGGAACTCGCCGGGGCGCTGAAGGCCGCGTTCAAGCACAAGGGGCCGGCCCTCGTCGACATCGTCACCGACCCCAACGCGCTGTCCATCCCGCCGAAGATCAGCAAGGAGATGGTGACCGGCTTCGCCCTGTCCGCCTCCAAGATGGTGCTGGACGGAGGGGTCGGCCGGATGGCGCAGATGGCACGGTCCAACCTGCGCAACATTCCGCGCCCGTGACGGCGGCGGCCCGGAACGCGGGCGCTCAGCCCGCGCGGGGCGCCCAGCGGCGATGGGAGGTGTCGTACTCGTAGCGGGGCAGCCCCTTGATCCCGCTGGTGCGGAACGGACGGCCGTCGTCGTCGATCCGGACGGTCCCGGAGCGGCCGCCCGAGGACCAGTCCAGCTCCAGGTACCAGCGGCAGTCGCAGTCCGCGGTCGTGGCGGTCACCTCCAGCACCTCCGGGTCCTTCGCGGAGACCCGGTAGGGCATGCGGACCGCCGGGATCGGCGTACCGGCGTCGTTCCCGGCGACCGCGCGGGCGATCGGCGTACCGGCGTCGTTCCCGGCGACCGCGCGGGCGATCGGCCGGTCCTTGTCCAGGTCCACCGCGAAGTACCGCGGGGTGAGGGCACCGCCGCACCCCTGGTCCATGGCGTACGCGTTGCCCGGAGCGGGATCGGTGCGGCCGGTCACCCGGACCCGCAGTGCCGTGAGGACGACGGCCGTGTCCGACGTCCCCTGCACGGACAGTTTCACGATCGTCTCGCCTCCGTGCACCGCCGCCTGCGTCGCCACCCAGGTACCGGCGTCCTGGGGGACCGGGGGCGGCGGCACCTGGGCGGGCGGCTTGGCGACGACGTAGTCGTGACCGCAGCCGAAGGCCCAGGCATGGGAGTCGACGGTCCAGGCGAGAGGCGTACCGGCGGGCGCGGAGGAACCCCCGGACGAGCCCCCGGACGAACCTTTGGGGCCGCTCCCTCCGGCATTTCCGGAGGCGTCACCGGAAGCGGCCGGGCCGGACGGCTCGCGCCCGGTTCCGGAGCCGTCCGGTGTGCGCTCCGGGCGGCCGGACGAGGGGGAGGCGGAGGGGGGCGGCGACGAGGCACGCAGACCCGGCGCCGTGGGGTCCGCGGAGGCGGTCGGCACGGAGTCGGCGGTGGCCCGGCTGCGGTCGTCGGGGGAGGGGCGGTGACCGTCGGGCAGCGCGGCCAGCGTGCCCACGGTGGCGAGTAACGCACACGCGACGGCCAGGACCCCCGCCACGCGTTTGCGCCGGTACCAGGGGCGGGGGAGGGGGCGGCCGGCCGGGGAGTGGGGACCGATGACGATGCCCGTGTCCAGGAGGGGGTGATCGGGGCCGGTGGCGCCGGCGGAGGACGGCGTGTCCACACCTTCCGCCGCGGTCTTCGTCTCCGCTTCGGACGCGGCCTTCGTCTCCGGCTCCGCGGCCGCGTCGGCGTCGCCCTCCGCTTCCGGCTCGGCCCCCGTCGCCGTCTCTCCCGCTCGCGGTCGTTGCCGTGCCGCGACGGCCAGGAGCCAGTGGCGGTGGAGCTCCAGGCGTTCCGCGCCCGACGCCCCGCACAGGGCGGCGAAGCGTTCCACCGGGGCGAAGTCGAGGGGGACCGCCTCGCCCGCGCAGTAGCGGTGCAGCGTGGAGGTGTTCATGTTCAGGCGGCGGGCCAGCGAGCCGTAACTGCGGTCCGTGCGTTCCTTCAGCTCCCGCAGCCGAGCCGCGAACTCCGCCACGTCGTCCTGTGCCGACACCTTCACCCCGCACACACTCGTTGGGCCGAACGGGCCCGGGACGGTATCCCAGGCACCTCATATACCTGCACGTCAGACGGGCTGGGATGGTTCCATGCCCGGGGAACGACCGCCGACGCTTGCGCCGGCCACCCGGGACGGCGGATGCTCCTGGTGTCGCCCCGACGGCCACCGGACGGACCATCCGGGCCATCCCGGCAGCACCCGCATCCAACCACGCACTCCTCACGGGGGACACCCATGCCCATGCGCACCCGGGCCGCCGCGCTCTCGGTCATCTCCGTCATCACCCTCGCCGCCGTCACGTCGCTCACCGGGCCGGCCGGAGCCGCGCCGTCCACGGGCACCGCTCCGAAGGCGAAGGCCGCCACGCCCAAGTTCCTCGCGGCGTCCCAGCTGCCGCCGCACCCGTCGTCCGAGTGGACGGCGGGACCCGTCACCGACGGCTTCCCGGTCGAACTCGCCTACTGTCTGGGCGAAGACGGCATCCCTGCCTACGACTACCGGCACCGGGTCTTCCACACCGAGCTGGACGCGGGTGCGGTGCAGGCCACGGTCGTGACGGGCTCGGCCGCCAAGGGCAAGGCGCTGGCCGCCCTGATCAACAAGAGGATCCGTTCCTGCGCGGACCGCATCGAGCGGTCCGACCCGGAGATCGAGGCCGAGGGCCGGTACTACGGCTCGCTGCCGGTCGAGGAGGGCGCGCAGGTCCACGGACTGCACACCAACGCCTCCTGGGGCGCCACCGACATCCACCTGCTGTCGGTGGGACGGGACGGCAGGACGGTCACCCTCGTGAGCTGGGGGCAGATGGGCGACTTCGACGACGCCCCGGTGGCCGCTTTCAAGAAGACGACGACCAAGGCCGTCGACAAGCTGTACTGACACCGGAAGGACATGGCCAAAACGCCACTGTCCGAAAGGAACTGCCCGGAAGGGCATGGTCCGCAAGGGGCCGCACGACCACCGCGAAGCCGGGGTCGTCCTCTCGCCACGGGGGTCGGGAGGACGGCCCCGCACACGTGTGTGGCCGTCGAAGTTCGGCCAATAACCGGCCTTGACGGTGCCGCATGACTGGCGCGTGGGTGACGGGGCATGGATTCCCACGGACGTGTTCGAGCCGCAGGGGGAATCGACACCGGAACGCGGGCGGGGGCCATGAGAAGGCAGGTACAAGGGGGTTGTCCCGGCACGGCGGGGACCGGCTCGGTGACGACCGTGGAAGGGACGGCCGACGGGGAAGGGAACCAGGCGCCGGAGGCACAGCTGAGGCGCCGGCTGGGGCGCGCGGACCTGCGGGCGGTGCCCGAGTCCCGCCATGACCTACGACAACTGCTCAGGCGCTGGGGAAGGCCCGGACAGTCGGAGACGGCCGAACTGCTCACCACCGAACTTGTCACCAACGCGCTGATCCACACCGACCGGGCGGCGGTCCTCACCGCCACCGTCGGACCCCGGGGCTTACGGGTCGAGGTACGGGACTTCGTGGACCACGAGCCCCGGCCGCGGGCACCGGACGCCGGCGACGGTACGCACGGCCGTGGACTGGTCCTGGTCGAGTGCCTCGCCGACGCGTGGGGGATCAGGGCACACGGGGTGGGCAAGGCGGTCTGGTTCGAACTCGGCGCGGACGCCGCCTGACCCGGGCACCGGCACCGGCATCAGCACCGACACCGGCACCGGCACCGGCGCACTGAACGGGACGGGGCGCGGCCTGTGCGGCCGGGCCCCGTCCCGTTCAGTGCGCCGTCCCCCGGGCCCCCGGGCCCCCCCGGGCCCCGGCCCGGTTCACCCCCACCCACCGGGCCCCGGCCCGGGCCCACTGGTGGGGGGGGGGGGGGGGCGGGGGGGGCGGGCCCCCCCCCGGGGCGCGCCCCCGTCCCCCGTCCCCCGTCCCCCGTCCCCCGTCCCCCGTCCCCCGTCCCGCCGACGTCAGCCGAACTGCTGCTCCAGGTCCTTGAGCTTGCGCTCGAGGGAGTCCAGGCGCGGCAGTGCCTGGGTGTCGTCCTCCGCGGTGAGGTCGACGGTCGTCGGATCCGAAGCACCGCGCACCGGCTGCAGAGAGGGGCGCGAGCGTACGGGCAGGACGGCCTCCGGCGCCGCTATGGCAGGCTCCGGGGGCACCGCGTCGTCCGCCCGCTCCACCGTCGGGGCCTCCATGGGGTGGCCGCCGCCGCCCACGAGGGCGCGGTGGCCCCGGCTGATGGCTTTCAGCCGCGCCCGCTCCACTCGCTCCTGGCCGCGCCGGCGCCGGCGCGTCTCGTCCTTCTGGCGCTGGTCCTCGCGGACCTCCTCGACCGCCTCGTCGAGGCTGCGTACGCCCTCCAGCAGCATCAACGACCAGGCGCGGTACGTCTCCCGGGGAGCCCGCAGCCAGCGGACGATGCGGATCTGCGGCAACGGACGCGGTACCAGGCCCTGTTCGCGCAGGGCGGCCCGGCGGGTCTGCTTCAGGGCGCGGTCGAACAGCACGGCCGCCGACAGGGACATGCCCGCGAAGAAGTGCGGAGCGCCCGCGTGCCCTATGCCCCGGGGGGCGTGCACCCAGTTGAACCAGGCCGCGGCGAAGGCGAACGTCCACACGAGTATGCGGGAGCCGAGCGCCGCGTCACCGTGGCTGGCCTCGCGCACGGCGAGCACCGAGCAGAACATCGCCGCACCGTCCAGACCGAAGGGCACGAGGTACTGCCAGCCGCCGGACAGGCCGAGGTTCTGCTCGCCGAAGCCGACCAGACCGTGGAAGGAGAGCGCGGCCGCCACCGCGGCACAGCAGAACAGCAGGATGTAGGAGACAGTGCCGTACAGCGCCTCCTTGCGCCTGCGGCGCTCCTCGCTGCGCTCCCACGAGTCGTCCGCGCTCGTGTCCTTGACCGAGGAGCGCTTGCCGCGCGCGAGCACCGCCACCGCCGCCAGCATGCCCAGGAGCAGCACGGCGCCCGGAAGCAGCCAATTCAGCGATATGTCGGTCAGTCTCATCCAGGGGTCCCTTGCATTGGGATAGGGCGTAACGCCCGCCATAGTGGCCCAATCCCGCCGTCCTTCAGGGGATTTCGGGGCAAGTGGCCGCCATTGAAGCGCGAGGGGGTACCCAGGACGGCGTTCTGCTCGAACTGACGCATGAGGGACGTGAGTTGGGTTCGAATGCGACTGCTCATACGGGTGGTGCCGTGAATACGCCTTGGGGCAGGTGAGGGAATGGTGAAGTCCCTGTGACCTTCGTGGGGGCCCGGAGCCGGGCGGGCCCGGCGGACGGACGCGGGTGCGCCGGCGTCCGACGTGGCGTCAACTGGCCTTGGCCACCGGCATGTGGGTGTCTTCGATGGGCATGATGACGACCTTTCCGCCGACCGCCCCGCCGTTCGTCTTCCCGACGCCGCAGGTGCGCGGGCAGTTGGCGCAGATGTCGTCGGGGCGCAGGGTGTAGAACATGCAGCAGCTGATCCGGTCCCGGGTGTGCGTGGCTTCGCCGCCCGGCCCGGTGACCGGGCGGAAGCCCGCCGCGCCGACGTACGGCTTGGTCGCCCCCGGCAGCAGCAGCTCCAGCTCCCGCAGGGCCCGCTCCTCCTCGCCCAGCAGCTGGCCGATGTACCGCAGGCTCTCCACGACCTCGTCGGTCGCCATGCCCCACAGGGCGCGGCCGCGACGGCGCATCCTCGGGCCGAAGCCCGCCAGGACGGGTTCGAGGTGCTCGGCGACGGAGGCGCGCACCTCGGCCCGCAGGGCCTCTTCGTCCTGAACCACGCGGGCGCCGGGCAGCGCGGCCGCCGGGTCACCGGGGAGGCAGGCGAACGACTCGGGGCGTACGGCCATGCGGCCCACGGCGAGCCCGTCGGCCGCGCGGTCGAACGAGACGTGGGTCACCGGGTAGCGGGGCACGCGGCGGTGCAGGAACCACGGCACGGTGATCAGCAGGCAGGCGGGCCAGGCGTAGCGGTGCAGGCCGAAGCTGGCGACCACGTCGGGGCGGGCCTGCTGTCCGTAGTCCCGCAGCACCTGGCTGTCGTCCCAGGACAGGAAGGCGTCCAGGGCGGAACCGCCGTCCCCCTCGGCGAGAGCGTCGGCGGACACCCAGGCGCCGCCCCGGGGCGTCTCCTCGTCGGGGGCGAGTTCCGTGACGGCGAGTGCCGGAAAGGCCTCCGTCAGGCGGGCGTACGCATCCGCGACGGCCGAACCGGGCGCTGCCATGGGACCACCCCTTCACGTCTCGCCGAACCGGCCCGACGCCGGACCGGTAAAGGTAAGCCTCACCTTACCCAAGATCGTTGAGATGTGAACCGCGGGGCCCGTGCCCGTAAGGTGCTTGACGAACGACTGACAAGCCGCCGTAATGACCCCAAGTACCGAAACGTCCGGAGGAGGACCCCGTGAGGCAGGGCACGAAGGGCTTCGCAGGGGAGGGTGACACCGGCACCGGACAGGGCGGCGCGCCCGCGGGTGCGGACGCGCGCGCGGGCAGGGTCAGGGTGTCCGCCCAGTCCGGCGTCCGGGGCCGGCAAGGCGACGTCGCGCCCGGTCGGGACGACGCCGTACGCGGCGAGCACACCCACGGCGAACCGGCCGCCGTCCTTCCCCGGCCCCGGACGCCCGTCCAGCGGTCCTCCGTGCGCGGGCAGGTCCTCGCCGCACTGCGCACCGCGCTGGTGACGGGCGACCTGCGGCCCGGCGGGGTGTACTCCGCGCCGGTGCTGGCCGAGCGGTTCGGGGTCTCCGCGACCCCCGTCCGGGAAGCCATGCAGCAACTCGCCCTGGAGGGTGCGGTCGAGGTCGTGCCGAACCGGGGCTTCAGGGTCGTCGAGCGGGGCGACCGGGAGCTGGCCGAACTGGCCGAGGTCCGGGCGCTGATCGAGGTTCCGATGGTGCTGCGGCTGGCCCGTACGGTGCCCGCCGAGCGCTGGGCCGAGCTGCGCCCCCTCGCCGAGGCCACGATCCGCGCCGCCTCCTCCGGCTGCCGGGCCACGTACGCCGAGGCCGACCGGGCCTTCCACCGCGCGGTGCTCACCCTCGTCGGCAACGAACAACTGGTCCGGATCGCGGAGGACCTCCACCGCCGCGCCCAGTGGCCCCTGGTCGGTGCCGCCCCCGGCCCTCTCGGCCGTGTGCTGGTGGCCGACGCCCACCAGCACACGGCCCTGCTGGACGCGCTGATCGCGGGTGACCAGGACGCGGTGCGGTCACTGCTGGGGGAGCACTTCACCGGCGCGGTCTGAACGGCGGCCCCCCCGCACCCGGCACTGGGTACGGGGCCCGGAGCCGCGGGCGTTCCTACGCCGTCGCCGCTCCCGGGGCCGGCGGGGCCAGCTGGCGGGACAGCCAGGTGGGGACGCCGCCGAGCAGACGCAGCAGCCGGCGGGCCTCCTCGCGCAGGCGGGACGCCTCCGGTTCGGTCTCCGTGTCGGCGAGGGAGACCAGGGCCGGGGCCGTGCCGACCAGATAGCCCAGCTCCTCCCGGATCCGCAGGGATTCGGCGAAGCCGTGCCGTGCCTCCGCCACCTCGCCCTCCCGCAGGGCGAGTCCGGCGAGGTGACGCCACGTGCCGGAGAGCAGCAACGGGTCGGCGTGCGCGGTGGCGCCCGCGTGGGCGCGGCGGTACGCGGCACGCGCCGACTGCGGGGAGCGGGACAGGTTCTCGGCGATCAGCCCGCGCCGGAAGTCCAGCAGCGCCCGCGCCGGGGCCCCCGGAGGGATCAGTGCCGCCGCGCGCCCGAGCGCGGCCCGTGCCTCGTCGGCCCGGTCGCGCACCGCGAACAGGGTGGCGGCGTAGGCCAAGTACCCGCGTTCACAAGCGGCGGCGCCCCGTTCGTCGTCGGTGTCGGCCAGCGCCTCGGCCGTGCGCAGCGCGTCCTCGGCCTCGGCCCAGCCCGTCTCCGTGTACAGGCACCGCTCCACCAGGAGCGACGCCCGCTGCAGCGCGGCGGCCGCGGTGTCCGGGGTGAGCAGAGCGGCGGCGTCGGCCCAGCAGGCGCGTGAGCGCAGCCGCCATACCGCGGTCTGGAGGGGATCGTCACCAGCGGTCGTTCCGTTACCAGACATGGCGGTGTGCGCCACGTTGCCCTCCCCGAGCACGCCATCGAGCTGTTGAGTGGTGGCCGCATCTCAGCACGAACAACGGGGTCGGGCCAAGAGGGTGGGTGAAGGATTTCACAAAGTCGTGGATCAACGGGCACGAACGGTGGAGCGCCCGACGGCGCCCGCGACACCCCACCGGCGCACACCCTCGGCACGCGCAACCCCGTCCCGCGCGGCCCAGCCGCCCCCGCCCCGCGCGACCCCACCGCCCCCGCCGCGCGCCCGCCGGGCCGTCAGCTCATGCGGAGGGCCAGGAAGAAGTCCAGCTTGTCCTCCAGACGGGACAGGTCACGGCCCGTCAGCTGCTCGATGCGGCCCACCCGGTACCGCAGGGTGTTGACGTGCAGGTGCAGCCGGGCGGCACAGCGGGTCCAGGAGCCGTCGCAGTCCAGGAAGGCCTCCAGGGTGGGGATCAGCTCGGCGCGGTGGCGCCGGTCGTAATCCCGCAGCGGGTCGAGGAGACGGGCGGTGAAGGCCCGGCGTACGTCGTCGGGGACGAAGGGGAGCAGCAGGACGTGCGAGGCCAGCTCGTGGTGGCCGGCCGCGCAGACCCGGCCCGGCCGCGCCGCGGCCACGCGCCGCGCGTGCCGCGCCTCCTCCAGGGCCCCGCGCAGCCCCTCCGCCGAGTGCACGGCCGCGCTGACCCCGAGGGTGAGCCGCCCGTCACCGTCCAGACCGGCCGTCAGCGGGTCCCGTATGGCCTCCAGCAGGGCGTCGGCGAGAAGTCCCCGCCCGTCGGCGCCGTCGTGCGCGCCCGCCACCGCGGGCAGCGGGACGAGCGCGACCGCCTCGTCCCCGGTGTGCGCCACCGCGATCCGGTCGGACTGCTCGGGACCCGTCGACGCCGGGTCGACCAGGATCTCCTCGAGCAGTGCCTGCGCCGCCGCGCCGCCCTCGGCCCCACCGTCGTCCCATTCGACCCGCGCGACGACCACCTGCCAGTGCGGCGCGGCTCCGAGGCCGGGCACCAGCACCGGTGCCGCCACGCGCAGCCGGGCCGCGACCTCGGCCGGCGCGGCGCCCGCCTGCACCAGCTCCAGCACCTCCTGCGCGAGCCGGCGCCGTACCGTGCGCGCCGCGTTCCGGCGGTCCCGCTCGACCACGATCAGCTGGGTGACCCCGTACAGCAGGTCCAGCCGTTCCTCGGCCCAGTCCCCGGCGTCGGCCTCGACCACCAGCAGCCAGTCCGACAGCACGGTCTCCCGGCCGTCCCGGCCGTCCCGCGGCTCCGGGGAAGGCGGAGTGCCGTGCCCGCCGGGTCCGCCGTGCGCGGTCTGCGGGGCTTGCGCGGGCTGCGGGGCGGCCGCCACCGTGGGGGCCGCGGGCCCGTCGCCGCGCACCGGGAAGAGGCTGTACGTCGTCCGGTCGTCCAGGGTCACCCGGTGCGGTCCGGGACGGCCGCTGCGGGCGGCCGCCAGATGCTCCGCCGCGATCCGTACGCACACGTCGTCGGGCAGCCGCGGCCCCGCCTTCGAACCGGCGATCAGCCGCCCGGTGGGCGAGAGCACCCACGCCCGCAGGTCCAGGTCGGTGCCGAGCAGGTCGAGCACCATGTCCGGACCGCCGCCCGCCGGGCCCGACGTCATCAGCCGCCGGTGCCGGTCCACCACGGCCGCGAGGTCCCCGGCCCGCTCGCCGGACACCTGCCGTACGACATGTTCGGTGACCGTCGCGAAGGCCACCGACTCGTGCACCACGAACAGCGGCAGCCGGTGCCGCGCACAGGCCACGACCAGGTCCTCCGGGACGGCCCCCAGTTCCGCCTCGCCGGCGGCCAGGGCCGCGACCCCCGCCTGTACCAGCCGCCGTACGAACGGCTCGGAGTCGGCGGCGTCCCGGCGCCAGGCCAGGCCGCTGAGCACGAGTTCCCCGCCGGAGAGGTAGCGGCTGGGGTCCCTCAGGTCGGTGGTCATCACCCCGTGCACGGTGCGGTCCAGCTCGTCCTCGCCGCAGAGCAGCGCGAGCCCCAGCGCGTCGGTCTCCAGCAGTGCGCGCAGCCGCATTCTCGTCGCCGCCGTTCCCTGTCTCGATGTGTACCGATGTCTACGATGGCCCGTGGAAGGGCCCGTGGAGGTCCTTCCGCACAGGGCCCGGACGGCCTTCCGCGCGGCGCCCGGGAGAGTGGCCGGTCCGGCACGGCCGGCCGTCTCCCGGACTGTGTACTCCGTGTCTTCCGTGTCCGTTGTTTCCGGAGGAAGGCAAGGAGGTTACTGAGGTCCTCTTTTCATATGAATCTACAAGATGCCCCCGTTGGCCAGCCAACTCCTTCAGGTCTTTCGTGACTGACCCGAGTGGAGCAGCGGGCGGTGTACTGAGCCCACTCCGCGTGAATCCCCCATGAAGGAACCGGGCCCACCGCACACGGATTGGCTCGAACCGTACGATCCACGAGACGAAGAAGAGAGCCGGTCATGGACTTCCTTCGCCCCGCCGGCTGGGAGGAGGCGCTCGCCGCGAAGGCCGAGCACCCCACCGCCGTGCCGATTGCGGGTGGCACCGACGTGATGGTCGAGATCAACTTCGACCACCGCAGGCCCGAGTACCTCATGGACCTCAACCGCATCGCCGACCTCACCGAGTGGGAGGTCGGCGAGGACACCGTACGGCTCGGCGCCTCCGTCCCGTACACGAGGATCATGGAGCACCTGCGGGCCGAGCTGCCGGGCCTCGCCCTCGCCTCCCACACCGTCGCCTCCCCGCAGATCCGCAACCGCGGCGGGGTCGGCGGCAACCTCGGCACCGCCTCCCCGGCCGGCGACGCCCACCCGGCGCTGCTCGCCGCCGGTGCCGAGGTCGAGGCCGAATCGGTGCGCGGGTCCCGCCGCATCCCGATCGACGCCTTCTACACGGGCGTGAAGCGCAACGCGCTGGCGCCCGACGAACTGATCCGCGCCGTCCACATCAAGAAGGCGGACGGACCGCAGCAGTTCTCGAAGGTCGGCACCCGCAACGCCATGGTCATCGCCGTGTGCGCGTTCGGTCTGGCCCTGCACCCCGGGACCCGTACGGTCCGCACCGGCATCGGCTCGGCTGCGCCCACCCCCGTACGGGCCACCACCGCCGAGGAGTTCCTGAACGCGGCGCTCGACGAGGGCGGCCTCTGGGACAACGGGAAGATCGTCCCGCCGTCGGTGGCCAAACAGTTCGCCGACCTGTGCTCCGCCGCCTGCAGCCCGATCGACGACGTCCGCGGCACCGCGAGCTACCGCCGGCACGCGGTCGGCGTCATGGCCCGCCGCACGCTGACCTGGACCTGGGAGTCGTACCGCGGTACCCGCCGTACCACCGAGGGAGCCGCGTGATGCGTGTCCACTTCACGGTCAACGGACGGCCCCAGGAGGCCGACGACGTGTGGGAGGGCGAGTCCCTGCTGTACGTGCTGCGCGAGCGGCTCGGCCTGCCCGGCTCCAAGAACGCCTGCGAGCAGGGCGAGTGCGGCTCCTGCACGGTGCGCCTCGACGGCGTCCCGGTGTGCTCCTGCCTCGTCGCGGCAGGCCAGGCCGAGGGCCGTGAGATCGTCACGGTCGAAGGACTGGCCGACTTCGCCCGGCAGCGCTCCCGCGCCGCCGGGGGCGATGCGCGGGACGGGACGGAAGCACCGGACGCCACCGGCACCCCGCTCGACGCGGCTCAGCGGTGGCAGGCCCACGGGGCCCAGGGACCCGACGGCGCCCACGGCACCGGCTCGCAGACCGGCGAGGGAGCCGGACTCGCCCCGATCCAGCAGGCGTTCATCGACGCCGGCGCCGTCCAGTGCGGTTTCTGCACCCCGGGCCTGCTGGTCGCCGCCGACGAGATGCTGGAACACAACCCCAGCCCGAGCGACGCCGACATCCGCGAGGCGCTGTCGGGCAACCTGTGCCGCTGCACGGGCTACGAGAAGATCATGGACGCGGTCCGCCTCGCGGCCGCCCGCCAGTCCGAGGGGACCCGACCATGACCGAGCACAGCTCCGGGACCCCCCGCACCCCCACCCGGGCCACCACCGGACCCGGACCCGCCGGAACCCCCCTCGGCGCGCCCTCCACCCTCACCCAGGGCACCCCGGCCAGCGGCGGAATCGGCGAGTCCACCCTCCGCCCCGACGGCACCCTCAAGGTCACCGGCGAGTTCGCGTACTCCTCCGACCTGTGGCACGAGGACATGCTCTGGGGCCAGATCCTGCGCTCCCCGGTCGCGCACGCCGAGATCGTCTCGATCGACACCTCCGAGGCCCTCGCCCTGCCGGGCGTGCACGCCGTCCTCACCTACGACGACCTGCCCACCGAGGTGCGCCACTACGGCCTGGAGATCCAGGACACCCCCGTCCTCGCCCACGGAAAGGTCCGCCACCACGGCGAGCCGGTCGCCGTCGTCGCCGCCGACCACCCCGAGACCGCGCGCCGCGCCGCCGCGAAGATCAGGGTCGAGTACCGGGACCTGCCCGTCGTCACCGACGAGGCCTCCGCGCTCGCCCCCGACGCGCCCCTCGTCCACGAGCACCGCGACGGCCTCCCCCAAGGGCCTACGACAAGCTCCGGTCCAGGGGGGACCCCCATCGGCCGCCACGTCGCCCACCCCAACATCGTCCACCGCCAGCCGATCGTGCGCGGCGACGTGGCACGGGCCCGCGAGCGCGCCGACGTCGTCGTCGAGGGCGAGTACACCTTCGGCATGCAGGACCAGGCCTTCCTCGGCCCCGAGTCGGGGCTCGCCGTCCCCGAGGAGGACGGCGGCGTCCACCTCTACATCGCCACCCAGTGGCTCCACTCCGACCGGCGCCAGATGGCGCCCGTGCTCGGCCTGCCCGAGGACAAGGTACGGATGACCCTGGCCGGCGTCGGCGGTGCGTTCGGCGGCCGCGAGGACCTGTCCATGCAGATCCACGCCTGCCTGCTCGCCCTGCGCACCGGCAAGCCCGTCAAGATCGTCTACAACCGCTTCGAGTCCTTCTTCGGCCACGTCCACCGCCACCCGGCCAAGCTGTACTACGAGCACGGCGCCACTCGCGACGGCAAGCTGACCCACGTCACGTGCCGCATCGTGCTCGACGGCGGAGCGTACGCCTCCGCCTCCCCGGCCGTGGTCGGCAACGCCTCCTCCCTCGGCGTCGGGCCGTACGTCGTGGACGACGTAGAGATCGAGGCCCTCGCCCTCTACACCAACAACCCGCCCTGCGGCGCCATGCGCGGCTTCGGCGCGGTCCAGGCGTGCTTCGCCTACGAGGCCCAGATGGACAAACTGGCCGCGCGACTGGGCCTGGACCCGGTGGAGTTCAGACGGCTCAACGCCATGGAACAGGGCACGGTCATGCCCACCGGGCAGGTCGTCGACTCCCCGGCACCGGTCGCCGAACTCCTGCGCCGCGTCAAGGCGATGCCGATGCCGCCCGAGCGGCAGTGGGAGAGCAGCGAGGGCGCCGACGTGCGCCAGCTGCCCGGCGGCCTGTCCAACACCACCCACGGTGAAGGCGTCGTGCGCGGCGTCGGCTACGCGGTCGGCATCAAGAACGTCGGCTTCTCCGAGGGCTTCGACGACTACTCCACCGCACGCGTCCGGATGGAGGTGGCCGGCGGGCAGCCCGTGGCCACCGTGCACACCGCGATGGCGGAGGTCGGGCAGGGTGGAGTCACCGTCCACGCCCAGATCGCCCGCACCGAGCTGGGCATCGGCCAGGTGACCATCCACCCCGCCGACACCCGGGTGGGCTCGGCCGGTTCGACCTCAGCCTCCCGGCAGACGTACGTCACCGGAGGAGCGGTCAGGAACGCCTGCGAGCTGGTCCGGGAGCAGGTCCTGGAGCTGGGCCGGCGCAGGTTCGGCTCGTACCACCCGGCGTGGGCGACGGCCGAACTGCTGCTGGAGGGCGGCAAGGTCGTCACCGACGGCGGTGAGGTACTGGCCGATCTGGTGGACGTCCTCGGGGACGAGGCCGTCGAGGTGGAGGAGGAGTGGCGGCACCGGCCGACCGAACCCTTCGACCTGCGCACCGGCCAGGGCAACGGCCACGTCCAGTACACCTTCGCCGCACACCGGGCCGTCGTCGAGGTCGACACCGGACTCGGCCTGGTCAAGGTGATCGAACTCGCCTGCGCCCAGGACGTCGGCAAGGCGCTCAACCCGCTGTCCGTCATCGGCCAGATCCAGGGGGGCACCACCCAGGGCCTGGGCGTGGCGGTCATGGAGGAGATCGTCGTCGACCCGAGGACGGCGAAGGTGCAGAACCCCTCCTTCACCGACTACCTCATCCCCACCATCCTCGACACGCCGGTCATCCCCGTCGACGTGCTCGAACTCGCCGACGACCACGCGCCGTACGGGCTGCGCGGCGTCGGCGAGGCCCCCACCCTCTCGTCCACCCCGGCGGTCCTCGCGGCCGTCCGGGACGCGACCGGGCTGGAGCTGAACCGCACACCGGTCCGCCCGGAACACCTCACCGGAACCGGGTGACGCACCCGGCGCCGCAGGGCACCCGCCCGGGACGGGCAGACCCTGACCGATGCCGATGCCGATGCCCGTGGGCCCTTGCCGAGGGAGACCGACAGATGCTGGACATCGCCGAGGACCTGCACCGGTGGGCAGCGCAGGGCCGTGACTTCGCGGTCGCCACCGTCGTGGCGGTCACCGGCAGCGGACCCCGCGGCCCCGGTGCCGCGCTGGCGGTGGATGCCGAGGGCACGGTCATCGGCTCGGTGTCGGGAGGCTGCGTCGAGGGCGCGGTGTACGAGCTGTGCCTGCAGGCCCTCCAGGACGGCGCAACCGTCCTCGAACGCTTCGGCCACAGCGACGAGGACGCCTTCGCCGCCGGTCTGACCTGCGGCGGCGTCATCGACATCCTCGTCACGCCGGTGCGGGCGGCGGACCCCGGACGCCCGGTGCTCGCGTCCGCGCTGGCCGCCGCCGCGCGAGGGGAGGCGACGGCGGTGGCCCGGATCGTGAGCGGATCGGCGGACCTGACGGGCCGCGCGCTCCTGGTCCGCCCGGACGGCTCGTACGAGGGCGGTTTCGGCGTCCATCCGGAACTGGACCGCACGGTGGCGGCGGAGGCCGGCGCGCTGCTGGACGCGGGCCGCACGGGCACAGTGGAGATCGGCGCCGAGGGATCCCGCTGCGGAGCGCCGCTCACGCTCCTGGTCGAGTCGTCCGTCCCGCCGCCCCGGATGATCGTCTTCGGCGCGATCGACTTCGCGTCGGCGCTGGCCCGGGCCGGTGCCTTCCTCGGCTACCGCGTCACCGTGTGCGACGCGCGCCCCGTGTTCGCCACGCGGGCACGCTTCCCGGACGCCGACGAGATCGTCGTCGAGTGGCCGCACAAGTACCTCGAGCGCACCGCCGTGGACGCCCGTACGGTCCTGTGCGTGCTGACCCACGACGCGAAGTTCGACGTACCGCTGCTGCGGCTCGCCCTGCGTCTCCCGGTCGCCTACGTCGGCGCGATGGGCTCCCGCCGCACCCACCTGGACCGCAACGCCCGCCTGCGCGAGGTCGGCGTCACCGACCGGGAACTGGCCCGCCTGCGCTCACCGATCGGCCTCGACCTCGGCGCCCGCACCCCGCAGGAGACGGCCGTGTCCATCGCCGCCGAGATCGTCGCCGCCCGCCGTGGCGGCACCGGCACCCCCCTCACCGGCGCCCGCACCCCGATCCACCGTGAACCCGCTCACGCCTCCGGGTCCACCGGCAGAATCGGTTCGACGGTGTGACGGAAGCGTCCTCGGCGTGGGCGCGGCAGCGCCGGTGACTCCTCCCGGTCGCTCCTCCTGGTGACACCTCCTGGTGACACCTCCCGGTGGCACCTCCGTCACGGCTGCCGCAGCAGGGTGTTCACCGCCCGGCCGAAGACCCTGCGCGAGACGGCCCGCAGGGCCGGGTCGCAGAAGCCGGGCAGGAACCGGACCCGCAGGTCCTCGCGCCACAGCACGCGGGTCCGGCCGCCCGGCCCCGGGCGGACCTCGATCTCCGCCCAGCCCCTGACCAGGCGCCCCCGCTTCTCCAGCCGGCACAGGCCGGGGGAACCGTCGGCCGGGGGCTGCCAGACGGTCACCTCCATCGGGTCGTCGAAGGCGACCGGGCCGAGGCCCGAGCGGGCGACGAACACCGTGCCCCGACCGGTGGGCGGGGGAGTGGTCACGGTGACCCGGGTGAGCGGGACCGCCGCCCCGTGGCGGGGCCACTCCGTGAGCCGACGCCAGGCCTCGTCGAGCGGGAGGGGTGCCGTGCGCTGGAGATGGAAGGTGGCCACGGGGGGATCCTAGGGAATCAGGACGGGCCGACGGCCCCGCCGGGGGCGCGTCACCCGCACGGCCCAGTCGGCGCGGGGACTCACCGGGGGGCCGGCGCGGGCGAGGGCCGGGTGTGGGGGCGTACCGGCAGTACCTGGCGCATCTGGCGCTCCGTGCGCTCGGCCACCTCGCGGGTCTCCGCCAGGACGTCCCCGAGTTCGCGCACGAGGCCTTCGTAGACGGGGAGACGAACGTGTCCGGACGCGGCGGAACCTTCGGTGCCGGCGGGGTGGGAAGTCACGGAGGAAGCCCTTCGGTCGGGGGGTTGTTCCTGGTACTGGCCTACGACGTGAGAAAGGGGCCGCTTCTCGCGCCCCGTAGGACTCAGCGTCCGGTGCCCGCCGGGGTGTTACACGTCCCGAGGAAATGTCCTGAATCGGCAGCCCTGAATCGGCAGCCCTGGAACGGCAGCCCTGGAACGGCGGTCGTCTTCGCAGCGGTGTTCCCGGACTCGCGGACAGGGGGTGGCCGCAAGCCTCGGTAGCGTGCGGGCATGACGAAGACGAAGCGGAGCGTCACCCCGGTGCGGGGTCCGGCCGCCGTGCTCGGCACCCGGGCCCTGAACCGTGCCACCCTCGCCCGGCAGCTGCTCCTGCGGCGCTCACCGCTGTCCGCGGAGGCGGCCGTCGAGCATCTGGTCGGGCTCCAGGCACAGAACGTCAAACCGCCGTACTACGCGCTCGCCGCCCGGCTCGACGGCTTCACGCCCGAGGCGCTGTCCCGGCCGATGGCCGACCGCGCGGTGGTCCGCATCGTCACCCTGCGCTCGACCATCCACACCCACACGGCTCAGGACTGCCTCACCCTGCGCCCTCTGGTGCAGCCCGCCCGTGACCGCGAGCTCGCCTCCTTCCGCAAGGGGTTGGCCGGGGTCGACCTGGACCGGCTGACCGTCCTCGCCCGGGACCTCGTCGAGGCCGAACCGCGCACCATGAAGCAGCTGCGCGAGGCCCTGCTCGAGGAATGGCCCGACGCCGACCCGCAGGCCCTGTCCGTCGCCGCCCGCTGCAGGCTGCCCCTCGTCCAGATCACCCCGCGCGGACTGTGGGGCCGCAGCGGCCAGGTCACGCTCACCACCGCCGAGCGGTGGCTGGGCCGTTCCGCCGAGCCCTCCCCGGGGCCGGACGCCGTCGTGCTGCGCTACCTCGCCGCCTTCGGGCCGGCCTCCGTGAAGGACATGCAGATCTGGGCCGGACTGACCAGGCTGCGCGAAGCCTTCGACCGCCTCCGGCCGCGCCTGGTCACCTTCCACGACGAACACGGAGTCGAGCTGTTCGACCTCCCCGACGCGCCCCGGCCCGACCCGGACACCCCGGCCCCGCCGCGGTTCCTGCCCGAGTTCGACAACCTGCTCCTCTCCCACGCCGACCGCACCCGCGTCGTGCCCCACGGGCTGCGGGGCAGCACCTGGCAGGGAAACATCCCCTACCGCGCCCTCCTCGTCGACGGCTTCCTGGCGGGGGTGTGGCGGCTGGACGAACACGCCCTCGTGGTCGAGCCGCTCGGCCCGCTCACCAGGGCCCGACGGGACGAGATCACCACCGAGGGGGAGCGGATGCTCCGGGTGATGTACCCGGACACGTCGTACGACATCCGCTTCGGAGCCGTACGCCGGTGACGGAAGGGCCGGGCGAAGGGGCGAGGGAGGGCGAGGGGGAGCGCGGTCGACGGGGCGTGGATAGGGGGCGTTGCGGGCTGCTCGTGGAAGCCCGCAACGCCCCCTGGCACTCACCTGAGGGGTACTCAGGAATTCAGGTGGCGGCGATCACGGCGGTGGTCGCGGCGGTCTTCGTGCGGCGGATGAGCCCGTACATCGGTCTCTCCTCATCGGTTGCCGGTGGGGGTGCGCGGGGTGGGGGGTTCAGCACGGGGGCCGGGCCATCGGTCCCCGTGTGCCCGGCGAGCGGCACACCCCTTACGCTACGAGCCGGAGCGCGGGTCCCCAATGAGGGAAGCCCCTACGGGAGTTGGGCAGGGAAAACCCTCGGTCCCGACCGCCCGCCCCGTACCGCCCGGCACCGCGCTCACCGCTGACCCCGTGAGGGCCCGGACGCGTGCCCCGGCCCAGGTCACCGCATCCCTGCCGTCCCGCGTCCGCCGTCCCCCAGGCTCCCCGGGGTCACTTGGTGCGGCGGCCCGCGGCCAGACGGACGATGTCCACCCGCGACCGGATGCCCAGTTTCCGGTACACCCGGGTGAGCGTCGCCTCGACCGTCTTGACGCTGATGAACAGCCGGGCGGCGATCTCCCGGTTGGTGGCCCCCTCCATCACCAGCGAGGCGACCTGCCGTTCCATCGAGGCGAGGCCGTCCAGCGCCGCCGAGGTGGCCGCGGACACCGTGTCCGGCTCCACCGGACCGGCGGCCACGGCCGTGTCCACCTGCCGCAGCCAGGGCAGCGCGCGGCAGCGCCGGAACAGCCGGGCGGCCTCGTCGTAGGGAGCATGACCCGAGGCCGTCCCCGGGCGCCGGGCGCGCAGCCGGGCCAGCGCGAACGCGGCCCGCGCCTCCTCCAGCCCGTACCCCAGCCGGCCCAGCCGGCCCTGCGCCGACGTCAACTGCTTCTGCGCGGCCTCGTGTTCCCCGCGGGCCGCCCGCACCAGGGCCTCCGCGCGGTCCAGTACGGCGAGGACGCCCGCGCGGTCCAGCCGCAGCGCGTGCACCCGGGTGAGATTGATGAGTTCCTGCGCCTCGCCGGGCTCACCGATCCGGACCAGCGCCTCGGCGAGATCGCCGTGCCAGCGGCCCCGCGCCGGGTCGGTGATGCCCATGCCCTGCTCCAGCTCCCGCACCCGGCGCAGCGAGCGGACCGCGCCCGCCGCGTCCCCGGCGACCGACTGGGCATAGCCGAAGGCGGCCAGGGCGCGCGAGAGGTACATCTGGTCGCCGTCCACCTCGGCGTGGTCGGCGGCCTCCCGCGCCAGTGCCAGCGCCCGCTCCACGTCCCCGCCGGAGGCCTCCGCGAGCGAGGCGAGCATCGCCGAGGCGCCCTCCCCGATCCCGGAGTCCCGGGCCAGCCGCAGGCTTTCCCGTGCCAGGTCCAGGGCGCGGCCGCAGTGCCCGGAGCGCAGCTCCGTGTCGGCGAGGAAGCGCAGGAAGTGCACCTCGCTCTCGACCATGCCGCGCCGCCGCGCCTCCCGCAGCAGCCCGGTGATGCTCTTGCGGGCCTCGGGCAGCTGGTCGCTCATGAGCAGCCAGCGGAACCTGGCCATGCCCGCACCGTTGTGGTGGCAGGCCACATAGGGGTCCTGGGGCTCCCTCAGGGCCCGCTTGATGGTGGCCGGGGCGTCCGGGTGGCCCATCAGGGTCTCGGTGGACGACTGGAAGGCCAGCGCCATCAGCTCGGTGCGCCGGTCCGCGCCCCGCGCCGCCAGGTCCGCCGCGTGCGCGGCCTCCCGCCGGGCCTTGCCGAAGTCACCGTCGACCACCAGTTCCCGCCAGGCCAGCTGGTAGTGGACCAGGGCGAGCAGCCGCGGGTCGTCGCCCGCGTCGGCCAGTACCTGCGGGAAGACCGCGTCGACCTCGCCGAGCGCCTGCCCGGCCGCCTCGATGACCACCATCCACGCCCGCACCCGCTCCGCGGGCACCGTGGCCCGGGTCAGCACCTCGCGCGCGATGTCCCGGGCGAGATCCGCCTCTCCCGCGGTGATGGCGTCCTCGGCGGCCTGCAGCCGCCGCTCGTCCGGGCCCGGCGTACGGTCGGCCGGGGTGCGGCGGGCGGCCAGCAGCCCCAGCGACGCGGCGACCGAGGGAGCCCCGCGGTCGCGGGCCAGCGCGGCGGCCTCGGCGAGCCGGGCCGCCACCTCCGGGTCGGTACCGGTCGTGGCGAGGGCCAGATGCCGGGCCCGCTCGATGGGGTCGGAGGCCGCCGTGGACAGCGCGGCGTGCGCGGCCCGCCGCTCGTGCGCGGGGGCCTCCGCGTACAGAGCGGCCGAGATCAGCGGATGCGCGAACCGCAGCGCCGGCTCCTCCGCGTCCGTCGCCAGCAGCCCCAGCGCGGCGGCCTGGGCCGTCTCCTCCTCGGCGTGGTCCCGGCCGGCCGCGTGCAGCAGCGCCGGCGTCGGGCGGGCACCGGCGCTGGCCACCAGCAGGGTGCGGCGCGCGTCGTCCGACAGCATCTCCAGCCGGCTGAGCACCAGGGCGCGCAGCGAGGTCGGCACCGGCAGCGGCTCGCCGGGGCGCGGCCGGGCCGGGCTCTCGGCCAGGGCACGGCCCAGTTCGAGCGCGAACAACGGGTTGCCGTCGCTGGTGCGGTGGATGTCGCGGACCGTGGTGCGGGACAACCCCGTGTAACCGCGGTGGTCGAGCAGCGCGGACACCTGGGTACGGGAGAACGGGCCCAGCCGGACCACCCGCGTGTCCGGCGGGCAGGCCCGCAGATGACGGTCGTACTCCTGCCCCTCCGTGCCCTCGGTCCGCACCGCGCACAGCATCTGCACCGGCGCGTCGCCGAGGCGCCGGGCGGCGAAGCCCAGCAGCTCCGCGCTGGCCGAGTCCAGCCACTGAAGATCGTCGGCGACGACCAGGACGGGCCCCTCGGCGGCCAGCGCCCGCAGGGTGGACAGCACCGCCAGGCGCAGCGCGAGCCCGTCCCGCTGGAGCGTGGACTCGCCGCGGCCGGTGAGCGCCGACTCCAGGGCGGTGCGCTGCGCGACGGGCAGCGCACCGCAGACCCTTTCGAGGACCAGGCCGAACAGATCCGCAAGCGCCAGGAACGGAAGGTGGGATTCGGACTCCGTGGCGGAGCAGCGCAACACCGTGGGCGCCCCGCCCGCGTTTTCCGCCGCAAGTGCCCGCAGCACGGTCGATTTGCCTATTCCGGCCGGCCCGTGCAGCAGCACGCTGCCCCCGCGGGCCAGCTGCTCGCGCGCTTCGGTGAACGGCTCCTCCCTGCCGATGACCAGGTCGGGACGGCACCTGGCAGGATCCTTGAAGTCCCGGCGCACGGTCACCGCTCCCTCCTGTGGCGTGTCCTGGCCAATATTAGGCACCGGGTCAGTTGAATTCGGAGGGGCGACGTCGTGAGGCATTTAACAGCGGACGCGCGGATGAAATCCAAAGTCCCGGCACACCGGCCGGAAACCCCGGATCACCGGTAATGCCGACCCCGCGAGAACACCGCAAACCTACGGCAACCACCCCGCCCCGCGTGCGGAGACCGCCGTCTCCCCACCCGTCCGCACACCCGGCTCGCGCATCGCCGGGCGCGGACACGCCTTCACGGTTCCGCCCGTCGCCCCCGGCCGCCCGGCCGCCACCGCCTTGTCCGTCCCCGCCCGGGTCGGCTGTCACCTGTTCGCCTCTCCGTCGTGGCTCCCGAATGAGCCCACATCCCCTTTCAGGGGTAGTGAGACCTGCGTCACGGATTAGACGATGGCACGGAGGCGCCAGGCAAGGTCCGGGGCCGAGGAGGACGGAGCACCCATGACGACGGCGACGGAAGGAAACACATGACGACGGCGACGGAGGAGTTCCGCAGGGCCCGGGACTTCCTGCTGGAACACCGCGACGACTACACCACTGCCTACGAGGGCTTCCGCTGGCCGCGCCCCGACCGCTTCAACTGGGCGCTCGACTGGTTCGACGTGATCGCGGACGGCAACGACCGCACCGCCCTGCACCTCGTGGAGGAGGACGGCGGGCAGACCAGGCTCTCCTTCGCCGAACTGGCCCGCCGCTCCGACCAGGTTGCCAACTGGCTCCGGCAGCAGGGCGTACGTGCCGAGGACCGGGTGCTCGTCATGCTCGGCAACCAGGCCGAACTCTGGGAGACCGCGCTCGCCGCGATGAAACTGCGCGCCGTGGTCATCCCCGCCACCCCGCTGCTCGGCCCCGCCGACCTGCGCGACCGCGTCGACCGGGGCCGCGTCCGGCACGTGATCACGCGCGCCGCCGACACCTCGAAGTTCGACGAGGTGCCCGGCGACTACACCCGCATCGCCGTCGGCGGGGGCGCCGGCGAGGCGTGGCTGCCCTACGAGGACGCCTACGGCGCCGCCGAGCACTACGCGCCCGACGGACCCACCCTCGCCGACGACCCCCTGATGCTGTACTTCACCTCGGGCACCACCGCACAGCCCAAACTCGTCGAGCACACCCACACCTCGTACCCCGTCGGACACCTGGCGACCATGTACTGGATCGGGCTCACACCCGGCGACGTGCACCTGAACATCTCCTCGCCCGGCTGGGCCAAGCACGCCTGGTCCAACCTCTTCGCCCCGTGGAACGCCGAGGCGACCGTCTTCCTGCACAACTACGCGCGCTTCGACGCCGCCCGGCTCATGGCCGAGATGGACCGCGCCGGCGTCACCACCTTCTGCGCCCCGCCCACCGTGTGGCGCATGCTCATCCAGTCCGACCTGACCGGGTTGCGTACCCCGCCGCGCGAGGTGGTGGCCGCCGGCGAACCGCTCAACCCCGAGGTCATCGAACAGATCCGGCGCGCCTGGGGCGTCACCATCCGCGACGGCTTCGGCCAGACCGAGACCGCCGTCCAGATCGCCAACAGCCCCGGCCAGCCCCTGCGGACCGGCTCCATGGGCCGCCCGGGGCCCGGCTACCGGGTCGAGCTCCTCGACCCCGTCTCCGGCGCACCCGGCGCCACCGAGGGCGAGATCGCGCTCGACCTGTCGAACCGCCCGGTGGGCCTGATGACCGGCTACCACGGCGACCCCGACCGCACCGCACAGGCCATGGCCGGCGGCTATTACCGCACCGGCGACATCGGCTCCCGCGACCCCGACGGCTACCTCACCTACGTGGGCCGCGCCGACGACGTGTTCAAGGCCTCCGACTACAAGATCTCCCCCTTCGAACTGGAGAGCGCCCTGCTGGAGCACGAGGCGGTCGCCGAAGCGGCCGTCGTGCCCGCCCCGGACGAGCTGCGCCTGGCCGTGCCCAAGGCGTACATCGTGCTCGCGGAGGGCCACCGGCCCGGCCCGGACACCGCGAGGGAGCTCTTCGAGCACTCCCACAAGGTGCTCGCCCCCTACAAGCGGATCCGCCGGCTGGAGTTCGGCGAGCTGCCCAAGACCGTCTCCGGCAAGATCCGCCGCATCGAGCTGCGCGAGGCCACGGCGGCGGGCTCCGACGCCGAGTACCGCGAGGAGGACTTCCGGTGACCCCGTCGATCCCGGCCCCGACCCCCGCGCCTTCCCCGTCGTACAGCCACGGGACGAGCACCACCCCGCTGCTCGGCGACACCGTCGGCGCCAATCTCGACCGCGCGATCGCCGCGTACCCGGACCGCGAGGCCCTCGTCGACGTGCCCTCGGGCCGGCGCTGGACCTACGCCGAGTTCGGCGCCGCGGTCGACGAGGTGGCGCGCGGGCTGCCGGCCAAGGGGATCACGACCGGCGACCGCGTCGGCATCCGGGCTCTGGGCGGTCAACTGTCCGGAGTGGGTCCTGACGCAGTACGCCACCGCCCGCATCGGCGCGATCATGGTGAACATCAACCCGGCCTACCGCGCCCACGAGCTGGAGTACGTCCTGCGGCAGGCCGGTGTCGCGGTGCTGATCGCCTCGCTCTCCCACAAGGGCAGCGACTACCGGGCGCCGGTGGACCAGGTGCGCGGGAACTGCCCGGGGCTGCGGGAGGCCGTGTACATCGGCGACCCGTCCTGGGACGCGATGACCGAGGGCGCCGCCACCGTGCCACGCGAGCGGCTCGACGCCGTCGCCGCCGGACCGAGCTGCGACGACCCGGTCAACATCCAGTACACCTCGGGCACCACCGGCTTCCCCAAGGGCGCCACCCTCTCCCACCACAACGTCATGGCCGGCCGGGACTTCGGGACATGCACACGCGCGGCCACCGGTCGAGCCCGTGCTCGCCCTCCCGGGCGCGGATCCGGCGCAGACCGGGCGTCAGGTCGGCCTCGGCCAGCGTGCGGAAACCGAGGCGGGCGTAGTACGGGGCGTTCCACGGGACGTCGGCGAAGGTGGTCAGGGTCAGGGCGCTCAGGCCCTGCGCGCGGGCCTGCTCGGCGGCGTGGGCGATCAGGGACCGGCCCACGCCCCGGCGGGCGGCGCGCGGGTGCACCGAGACCTGCTCGAGATGGAACGCGCCGTCCACCGGTTCGGCGATCAGATAGGCGGCGGGCCGGTCCCGTTCGTCGGCGGCGACCCAGCAGCGGCCCGCCCGCCGGTAGTGGTCGAGGGTGTCGAGGGCGGGCGGCTCGTCGTCGGCGATCTCCGGCATGCCCAGGGTCCGGAAGGAGGCGCCGGCGGCCCGTTCGATGTCCTGGAGGGCGGACAGCTCGTCGGGGGTGGCGGGCCGGATGTGCGTACGCATGCGCCGAGTATCGGACGGCGGGGGCGGGAACGTCCCCGGGTTTTCGGGCTTCTCAGGAGCGGGTGGCGTCCAGCGCGTGGGCCGGGGCGTTCACCGGCTGCGGGGTGCCGGTGAGGTCGAGCAGGAACAGCGGGACCCCCAGGCGGTCGGCGCGCTCCCGGGCGTCCGGGGCGTACCCGGCGAGGGTGAAGCACAGACACCGGGCGGACTCCGACATGGACATGAGCCACAGACACTCCACGTCCCGCGACGTCACCGGACGTGCCGACGGGTCGACCAGGGCGAGGACACCCCGGCCGGCCAGCCCGATGCCGGACGGGGGACGCCGGTGGGCGCGGCGGATGTCGTCGTGGCCGAGCAGGCGCAGATACAGCACGGTCGCCGTGACCGCGTCCCGCGCGGTGCGGATCGGCACGGAAGGGACGCCGGGGCGGCGTGAAGCGGGTGGGGCGGCCGTCGGCGACTCCGGTGCGGGGATGCCGTCCGGTGCGGGTGCGGCGTACGAGGCGGGTGTGCCGTAGGAGGCAGGTGCGATGTCCGAGGCGGGCCAGGGGGACCCGTCCGGGGCGGGAGCGGTGTCCGGGCCGGCCACCGGGATCCGCAGCACCGTCCCGCACGGGCAGCCGAACTCCGGTCGTGGCCACTCGCCGGGCCGCCCGCAGCGTCCGCAGCGCACGGTGACCCATTCCTCCCGCCAGACGCGATGGACGACCGGCGTCGGCACCGCCTCCGGATCCAGCGGCGGTACGACCGGCGCGCCGCACGCGCACGGGTACGACGGCGCCGTGTAGCGGTGCTCGCTCCGACAGGCCGGACAGCGTACGGACACGCTCTCGGGCATGGCCCACCACTTCCGTTCCCGGACGACGTCCTCAGCTCAGGCCGGCGCCCCCATCGTCCTCCCACGACCCCCGGCCTGTCCGGCGGTTGCCGTTCCCGGACGCACGCATCCGGCCCGGGGACCGCACGCACACGGCTCCCTTGACGGCCTGTGCGGGGCCCGCTTACATTCATTCCAGATAGCAGAAGTTACTTTCCGTATTGCGGAATATCAGGTGGAAGTCGACGCGGCCGGGAGGGGCCTCACCGCAGGGCACGACCGGAGTGCGCATCCGACAGTCGAAACAGGAGTGCTCCATGGCTCGAATGACCGCTGCCCGCGCGGCAGTCGAGATCCTCAAGCGTGAGGGCGTCACCGACGCGTTCGGTGTCCCCGGCGCGGCGATCAACCCGTTCTACGCGGCGCTCAAGGACTCCGGCGGCATCACCCACACCCTCGCCCGCCATGTCGAGGGCGCCTCGCACATGGCCGAGGGCTACACCCGCGCCCGGCCGGAAAACATCGGCGTCTGCGTCGGCACCTCCGGTCCGGCCGGGACCGACATGATCACCGGCCTGTACTCCGCGACCGGCGACTCCGTCCCGATCCTGTGCGTCACCGGCCAGGCCCCGACCGCGGTGATCCACAAGGAGGACTTCCAGGCCGTGGACATCGCCGCCATCGCGCGGCCGGTCACCAAGATGGCGATGACCGTCCTCGAGGCCGCGCAGGTTCCCGGCGTCTTCCAGCAGGCCTTCCACCTCATGCGCTCCGGCCGGCCGGGCCCCGTCCTGATCGACCTGCCGATCGACGTGCAGCAGACGGAGATCGAGTTCGACCCCGACACGTACGAGCCGCTGCCGGTCCACAAACCCGCCGCGAGCCGCGCCCAGATCGAGAAGGCGCTCGGCATGCTGAACGCCGCCGAGCGCCCGCTGATCGTCGCGGGCGGCGGAGTCATCAACGCCGACGCATCCGAACTGCTGGTGCAGTTCGCGGAGTTGACCGGCACGCCGGTCGTGCCCACCCTGATGGGCTGGGGCGCCCTCCCCGACGACCACGAGCTGAACGCCGGAATGGTCGGCCTCCAGACCTCCCACCGCTACGGCAACGCGACCTTCCTGGAAGCCGACTTCGTCCTCGGCATCGGCAACCGCTGGGCCAACCGCCACACCGGCCGGCTCGACGTCTACACGGCCGGACGGACGTTCGTCCACGTCGACATCGAACCCACCCAGATCGGCCGGATCTTCGCCCCCGACTACGGCATCGCCTCCGACGCGCGCGCCGCGCTGGAGCTGTTCGTCCGGGTCGCGAAGGAACACAGGGCCGAGGGCGGGCTGCCCGACCGTTCCGCCTGGGCGGCGGCGGCCCAGGAGAAGCGGGCCACCCTCCAGCGGCGTACGCACTTCGACGACGTCCCGATCAAACCGCAGCGCGTCTACGAGGAGATGAACCGGGCCTTCGGCCCCGAGACCCGGTACGTCTCGGCCATCGGCCTCTCCCAGATCGCCGGCGCCCAGATGCTCCACGTCCACCGCCCGCGGCACTGGATCAACTGCGGCCAGGCCGGCCCCCTCGGCTGGACCGTCCCGGCGGCACTCGGCGTGGCCAGGGCCGACCCCGGAGCCCAGGTCGTCGCCCTGTCCGGGGACTACGACTTCCAGTTCATGCTCGAAGAGCTGGCCGTCGGGGCGCAGCACAAGATCCCGTACATCCATGTGCTGGTCAACAACTCCTACCTCGGCCTCATCCGGCAGGCGCAGCGGGCGTTCGACATCGACTTCCAGGTCAGCCTGGAGTTCGAGAACATCAACGCGCCCGAACTCGGCGTCTACGGCGTCGACCACGTCCGGGTCACCGAGGGCCTCGGCTGCAAGGCGATCCGGGTGACCGACCCCGGTGAGCTGGGCGCGGCCCTGGAACGGGCGAAGGAGCTCGCCGCGGAGCACAGGGTGCCGGTCGTCGTCGAGGCCGTCCTCGAGCGGGTCACCGACATCGCCATGTCGACCACCAACGACATAGGCGACGTCGTCGAGTTCGAGGAGACCGCCACGGAGCCGTGGCACGCGCCGACGTCCATCAGGACGCTGAAGGTCTGACGAGCGGGGAGCCCGGCTCATGACGGAGGGGCGGGCGAAGGCCGGTCGGCGGGGCCCCGGTCACCGGCCCCCGTGCTCCGCCTCTCCTTCCTGCCCTTCCTTCCACGGAATGTGCGCCGTCAGTCGGAACACGCCTCCGGGGCGCCGTTCCGCGGTCAGTGTGCCGTTCAGCCCGGACAGGCGCTCGCGCAGTCCGGACAGGCCGGTACCCGCACCTCCTTCGGCGCCGGGTGCGCCGTCGTTCTCCATCGTCAGACGTACCGCGCCCGTGCCCGCGGTGCGCAGCGACACGGTGCAGCGCGAGGCGCCCGGCGCGTGGCGCAGCACGTTCGTCGTTCCCTCGCGCACCACCCAGCCGAGTGCGGCCTGGACGTCGGTGGGGAGCCGGTCCGCCGGCCCGTCCCCGATGCGGCAGGCGATGTCCGCCGCCTCCAGCACGGAGCGGGCTCCGGCGAGTTCGGTGTGCAGATCGGCGGTGCGGTAGCCGCGCACCACCGAGCGGATCTCCCGCTGCGACTCCTGCGCGATGCGTTGTACTTCCACCATGTGCTCCACCGCCTCAGGCCGTCCCCGTCGTGCCAGTTGCACCGCGAGCTCGCTCTTCAACGCCACCACCGCGAGGTTGCGCCCCAGCACGTCGTGCAGGTCGCGGCCGAAACGCAGCCGCTCCTCCGCCACGGCGAGCCGTGCCTGCGTCTGCCGTGCCGCGGCCAGCTCCTCGACCAGGCGCACGCCCCAGCCGGTGGCCCGGACCGCCCCGGCCATGAAGGGCGCCATGATCAGGGTGGCGCCGAGCACGAGCGCCAGCCACGTCCCGGAGAGCCCCACCGCAACGCCGCCCGCCGCGATGGACAGCGAGACCACCGCGACCAGCACCGCTCCCGGACGGCGCGGCAGTGCCAGCGCCGGAGGCCCGGGGTAGAACATCAACAGCCAGAACAGACAGGTCGTCAGGCCTCGTTCGTCGATGCGGCCGGTGGCCAGCAGCGAACACCCCAGGGCGGCCAGGACCACGGTCACGGCCGTGTACAGCGAAATCAGCCGATCGGGCCGGGGGCCGGTGCCGAGATAGTGGCGAAGAGCGGCGCGGGAGAGCAGCGTCTGGGTCACGACGTGGGCGGAGGCCAACGCGGCCACGGACGCCAGCGTGGGCGTGCCGGCATCCGACTGTGCCATCCACAGGGCCCACAGCCCGACTTCGAAGACGGCGAAGTAGCCGAGGCTGAGGAGCGCGTACCGGCGATAACGGCCGGGGCCGTCCGGCCCGCCGAGCCGTTCCACCCAGTCGTGCACGGTCATGGTCACGGTCTCGGTCCCCGGCTCCCTCGTCCTGGGATCCGTTGCACTCAACGCCGGGGGCCCGCGGCGGCACCGCCGCCGCACACGGCGTGTACGGGGGCGCGCCTTTGGCAGCTCCGCCGCAGGCCGGTCTCTTCCATGACGGTGTTCATGACCTCCACACTCCCCGCGGTCCTCAGGCAGCGGAAGTGCGGTCTGTCATGGCTTTCCGTGACGTCTGTCATATGGACCCGTGACACGCCGTACTGCCGCCGGAGCCCCCTTCGGGAGAGCGGGACAGCGGTCCCGAGATCCGCGCCGTACCGGAGGCCGGGGAGAGTCCCGACGCCCGTACCGCCGCCGCGGTGATCGCGCTGCTCTCGTCGAGCGGCACCCTGCAGACACTCCGGCCCGCCCTCATCCGGTGGGCCGAGGTCCGTGAGCGTGCGAAGGCGCTGGAAAACGGCAGTTGGGGCGCACAGGCCGTGCACACGGCGGTGACGCGGACCGCCGCGGCCGTCGCTGCCTCGAGCACCGCCGTCACGCCGGCCGTGATCACGTCGTAGGACCCGCCCGGCCTCCGTACCCCGGCCCCCACATCTCCACTACATTCCGCCGCCGCAACCGCCCCCGCCTCCGCAGTAGTGGTTGCCGCCGGAGCTGCCGTAGGTTCCGGAGCTCCGGGAAGGGCGGAGCATGCTCTTGTTCCCGATCCTGACCCGGGCGGTGAGCCCCGCCCGGAGGGCGAAGCGCGGCACGAACACCCGCAGGCCCTGCTCACCGTGGAGCGCGACGGCGAGCAGGGTGTCGTCCGGGGTGAGGCCGCGCCGGACGGCGGGGAGCGGGTGCTGTTCCCGCAGGTCCCGTACCTGGCGGCGGGCGGCGCGGGTCGGCCTGAGCAGGGGGTAGGTCAGCAGCCCGGCCTCCGCGAGGCCGACGCGTACCTCGGCCACCGCCCAGCGCACCTCCGGGTGGCGGACCAACTCGCCCAGACCGGTGGGTTCGTCGAGGGCGCCGTGCACCGCACTCTCCAGCATCAGGGCCCGGAGCGTGGTGTCGACGGGCTCCGCGGGGTCCGCGCCGTCCGTGGCCGGCGGGTCCAGCGGGACTCCGACGGGAGGGAGGGGCGGCAAGGGCGGCAGGGACGGCGGGGGTCGCCCCGCGTCACCGGTCTCCGTCGGCCGGGAGACCCGCACGGTGCCCGGCGGACCCGCTTCGAGGGCGCCCCGCAGGTACAGGGCGACGACGGCGACGGTGACCGCGGCACGCGGGCCGTCGCGGAGCAGCGCGATCTCGTGCGGCGTCCGCCGAGCGTCGGAGCAGTGGATGCAGTCGCCCATGGTTCCCCCTGAACCGGGGCCCGCCGCCCCCGTGCCGGCGGGCCCCGCGTGAGGGGTTTCTGCCCGGCGGCGGGGGTGCTCGAAGCCTCCAGGACGCGGTTCAGAGGTCGATTTGAGGGTGCCGTAGCGGGTCTACGGCCGCTGCCGTAGACCGGTGGCGGTCAGGCCTCGTGGTGTTCCTCCGACAGGCCCGGCCAGTCCTCGGGGCCGCCCCCCTGCCACTCGATGAGGTCCGCCCCCTCGACGTCGGTGACGTAGAGATCGGCGAGCCGCAGGATCTCGCCCACGTCGTCGATGTGCGAGGCGACGCCCAGCGTCTCGTCGCCGGAGGTGACCCGGCGCGAGCCGTCCAGCGCCGGGGAGTGCACCACGATGTGCGGATGCTTTGCGGGGTCTGCCATGCCTCCAGGCTGCTGCCCGCAGGGCGGATCCGCACCCGGAGGCCCCGGCGTGCTCAGACCCGGGTGCCGGACAGGCGCTCCACGGCGCGCAGCAGCGCGGAGTGGTCCAGTGCGCCGTCGCCCTGCGCGCGCAGGCTCGCGACGAGTTGCGCGACCACGGCGCCGACGGGCAGGGCCGCGCCGACGGCGCGGGCGGCGTCGGTGACGATGCCCATGTCCTTGTGGTGCAGGTCGATCCGGAAACCGGGCTCGAAGTCCCGGCCGAGGAAGTTGTCCTTCTTGCGGGTCAGTACGGTCGAGCCCGCGAGGCCGCCGCTCAGGACGTCCAGTGCGGCCGCCAGGTCCACGCCGGACTTCTCGAGGAAGACCACGGCCTCGGCGCACGCCTGGATGTTGACGGCGACGATCAGCTGGTTGGCGGCCTTCACGGTCTGCCCGGAACCGTGCGCGCCGCACCGGACGACGGTCCTGCCGAGCACCTCGAACAGCGGTTTCGCGGCGTCGAAGTCGGCCTGCTCACCGCCGACCATGATGGACAGCACCGCCTCGACGGCACCCGCCTCACCACCGGACACCGGTGCGTCGAGCACACGGATGCCCTTGTCCTTCGCGGCGGCGGCCAGGTCGACGGACGTCTGCGGGGTGATCGAGGACATGTCGATCAGCAGGGCGCCGGGCCGCGCGTTCTCGAGGATGCCCTCGGGCCCGTACGCGACGGCCTCGACCTGCGGGGAGGCGGGCACCATCGTGATGATCACGTCCGCCTCCCGGACCGCCCCGGCGAGGGAGGAGGCCGGAGTGCCGCCCGCGGCGGCCAGCCGGTCCAGCTTCTCCTGCTCCAGGGTGTGGCCGGTGACGTCGTAGCCCGCCCCGATCAGGTTCTCGGACATGGGGGAGCCCATGATGCCGAGGCCGATCCAGGCGATCCGGGGAAGGATGTCGGGGGCGTCACTCATGGTGGGAGGCCTCTCTGCACACGCGGGGACAAGGAGTGATCAGCGGGCCGCACGGGCCCTGCGGGGCAGCCAGTCGAAGGCCTCCGCGCTCGGCCGGTCGCCCGGCTTGTACTCCAGCCCGACCCAGCCCGTGTAGCCCGCTGTGCGCAGACGGCCGAGGAGGTCCTCCAGCGGGAGCACGCCCGTGCCGGGGGCGCCGCGGCCGGGGCTGTCGGCGATCTGCACATGGCCGGTCCGCGCGGCGTACCGTTCGATCACCGCCGGCAGGTCCTCGCCGTTCATGGCCAGGTGGTACAGGTCCATCAGGAACCGGGCGTTGCCCAGCCCCGTGGCCGCGTTCACCCGGTCGACGACCTCCACCGCCGCCGGGGCCGACACCAGCGGGTACCGCGGCGACTCGGGCCGGTTCAGCGCCTCGATCAGCAGCATCGCGCCGATCCGGTCGGCGGCGCGGGCGGCGAGGACGAGATTCTCCAGGGCGAGCGCGTCCTGCTCGGCCGGGTCCACGCCCTCGACGCGGTTGCCGTACAGCGCGTTGAGGGCCGTACAGCCGAGGGATTCGGCGAAGTCCGCGGCCACGTCGACATGGGCGCGGAACCGCTCCGACTCCTCACCCGGCAGCGACAGGGCGCCGCGGTCGGGGCCGGGGAGCTGCCCGGCGTAGAAGTTCAGGCCGGTGAGCCGGACGCCGGCGTTCCCGATCGCCTTTCTCAGCCCGTCGAGTTCGGAGCGCGCGGGTGCCGGTGAGTCGGTCCAGGGCCACCACAGCTCGACCGCGGTGAAGCCGGCCGCGGCGGCTGCCGCGGGGCGCTCCAGGAGCGGGAGTTCGGTGAAGAGGATCGACAGGTTGACGACGAAGCGCTGGTCTGCGGCGGCACTCCACTCAGCACCTGGCATCGGGGCCGCACTCCCTTCCGGTCACGACAATCGCTCCTTGGATTCCGTATTATGGAAAGCTTCTTCTATCTGATGGAAGATTGCCCGTGGGGCTCGGGGGCTGTCAAGGGGAGCGGCGGCAAGAATGAGGGGAGGCCGAAGACCTGCCGGGCCCGGCCTGCGCGCCCCTGCCCGTTCGCCCCCGCCCGGCTCCCGGGGCTCGGGCCGGGGTGCTCCCGGCCGGTGCAAGGGGGCGATCGGAGCGGCTGGGTTGAACGCGTGCGATGGAGAGTGAAGTCCTGCGGCGCGGCAGGCCGGGCTCGCGCCGTGGCCGGTTGGATTCCGGATCGAGCTCCCCTCATGGCGTACGGCGCCACGTCGTCCGGGTGGGGGTGGCGCGATCAGGGCAGCCGGCCATTCATGCCTCTGGCTGGTTTGCATATAAATGTGATGGGTATCCCGAAATGGCCGTGGGCCGGTGCCGGGGATGCCGGGGGCAGCCTGCGGTGATAGCCCTTCAGGCACGCGGGAGAGTTGCTTGTGAACGCCATCGCTGTTGGCTCCGCTCCGTGGCCCCTAGTGGTCTTGGCACGCGCCGCGACAGAGGGGGACCTGTCGGCGGCGCGGGCACAGATGGGCTTCTCCCTGGCCTGGCACATCGTGGTGGCCTGCCTCGGCGTGGGCCTGCCCGCGCTCACCCTCCTCGCGGAGTGGCTGGGCATCCGCAGGAACAACGCGGCGCTGAAACTGCTGGCCCGGCGCTGGGCGCGGGCCATGGGCGTGCTGTTCGCGGTGGGCGCGGTGTCCGGTACGATCCTCAGCTTCGAGATGGGGCTGCTGTGGCCCGGCCTCATGGGACGCTTCGGTCAGGTCATCGGGCTGCCCTTCGCACTGGAGGGCCTCGCGTTCTTCATCGAGGCCATCTTCCTCGGCATCTATCTGTACGCCTGGGACCGGTTGCCGCCGCGCAGGCACCTGCTGACGGGCATCCCCATCGTGATCGCGGGCACCGCCTCCGCGTTCTTCGTCGTCTGCGCGAACGCCTGGATGAACCAGCCCCGCGGATTCACCCTGCGCGACGGCAAGGTCGTACAGGTGGATCCCTGGGCGGCGATGCTGAACCCGGCGAGCCCGCCGCAGACCGTGCACATGATCCTCGCAGCGTTCATGGTGGCCTCGTTCCTGACCGCCGCCGTGTACGCCGTTGCCCTGCTGCGAGGCCGGCGCGACGCCTACCACAAGGCGGGCTTCGCCATCCCGTTCACCGTCGGGGCAGTGGTCGCGCCCTTCCAGATCGTCGTGGGCGACTGGGTCGCCCGGTTCCTGGCCGACTATCAGCCGGTGAAACTGGCGGCCATCGAGGGCGTGTACCGCACCGGCTCCCACATCCCGCTCACCATCGGCGGTGTCGCCGGGCAGGACGGACTGAAGTACGGGCTGGAGATCCCCGACGGGCTCTCCTTGCTGATCGGATACCGGACGGACACGGTGGTGAAAGGACTGGACCAGGTGCCCCGCAGCCAGTGGCCCGCCGTCACCGGTGTGCACTGGGCTTTCGACCTCATGGTCGCCGTCGGCTTCTTCCTGCTGGCCCTCGGCCTGTGGCTGTTCCTGGCGTGGTGGCGCACCCGGCGCTCCGGCGGCGAACTCCTCGACCGGCGCGGGAGCCGCCTGCTGCTGGTGCTCGTCGCACTCGCCGGTCCGGCTTCCGTGGTCGCGCTGGAGAGCGGCTGGAGCGTCACCGAGCTGGGCCGGCAGCCGTGGATCGTCTGGGGGGTGATGAGCGTACGGGACGCCGTCAACCCGGCGCCCGGCCTGATGGTGGGGCTGTGGCTGGTGCTGGTGGTGTACGCCGCCATGACCGCCGCCACGGTCTACGTGCTCCGCCGTCTGGCACGTGGTACGGCCATTCCGGCCGCACCTCAGGAGGCGGATGTGCGGGAGTATCCCGTGGTCTGACCGGGACACCGTCCTCGGCTCGCCGGACCGGTCCGGTCCCCGGGGCTCTCATCTCGATTCCTCCACTGCCGTCCTCACGAACGCGACGTCTGCCATGGAGGTCCCGTGCTCGCCGACACCGCCCTCGCCGTCATGTGGGTCGGGCTGACCTGTTACGCCTTGTTCGGAGGCGCCGACTTCGGCGCCGGTGTGTGGGACCTGCTCGCCGGCGGCGCGCGCCGGGGCGCTCCACAACGGCGGCTGATCGAGCACAGCATCGGGCCGATCTGGGAGGCCAACCACGTCTGGCTCATCTTCGTCGTCGTGCTGCTCTGGTCCGGGTTCTCACCGGTTTTCGCCGCCGTGATGTCCACCCTCTACCTGCCGCTGACCTTCGCCGCGCTCGGCATCATCGCCCGCGGCGCCGCCTTCGCCTTCCGCAAGGCCAGCACCGAACTGTGGCAGCGTCGGCTCTTCGGTGCGTGCTTCGCCGTGTCCTCGCTGGTCACCCCGTTCTTCCTCGGCGCCGTCGCCGGTGGAGTCGCCTCCGGCCGGGTACCGGCCGGGCTCGCCCGGGGTGATGTGATCACCAGTTGGCTCAACCCCACCTCCGTGCTCGGCGGAGTCCTGGCGGTCCTGACCTGCGCCCATCTCGCTGCCGTCTATCTGTGCGCGGACGCCGACCGCGAGGGAGATCCCGAGCTGGCGCGGGCCTTCGCCCGACGGGCCGTGGCGAGCGGACTGGCGAGCGGAGCCGTCGCCCTGGCCGGCATCGCCGTGCTGCACGCGGACGCCCCCCAGCTCTTCCACGGGCTCACCCACCGGGCGCTGCCGCTGGTCCTGCTCAGCACGGTCAGCGGTGTCGTGGGCCTCGGGCTGCTCACCCGGCGGCGCCATGTCGTGGCGCGCGGAGCGGCTGCGCTGGCCGTCGCCGCGATCCTATGGGCGTGGGGCGCGGCCCAGTACCCCGCCATGCTGATCGGCAGCCTTACCGTGGACCGAGCCGCCTCCCAGCCCGCCGTGCTCTCCGCCTGCCTCATCGTCCTCGCCTGCGGCGCCATCCTGCTGATCCCGTCCCTGTGGCTCCTCTACGGCACCTTCCAGCGGGCACGCACCGCCGAAGCGCCGAGCACGCACGGCCGTACATCACCCTGACGGCCTCATGGGGCGGCCCACCTCACCCCTGACGGCAGAGGCTCAGACGCTTCCGCCCCACCGGGCGGTGTCGTTCCCCGCCCCGGAGGAGACATCCGCGGCTCGGCCGACAGTGGCGGGCCGGTTCCGCCCCCGCTCCGGACAGCGAGACGCGTTTCGCCATGCGCGGCCGCGAGGAGGCTGAGGACGACCCAGGTCGGCGATGCCCCACTCGAAGCCGAGGAGGCGGGGGCCCGACGGGCTGTTGTCCGGCAGTCCGATGACGGCCGGCACGAGGGCGATCGAGTCGAGCACCGGACCGACGAGGAGCCTGACGTGCCTGGGGCGTCGCGGGCTCGACGTAGTTGCCGGTGTTCAACGGGTGCCTGCCTTCCGGGTCGGAGGACCGGTGCGCTGCGGCGAGGGGCGGCCTGCCGGGACGGACGAGGTGGACGAGGAACCCGCACAGGCGCGTCTCGGCGAGCAAAGGGAGTGCCGGTCAGGACCGGGTGACGCCGGCGCCCCCGTGGATGCTGTCCACCTGCACGGTGTCAGGCCGCGCCGGCAGAGGGCTGGGTTTGGTTTCAGCCGGAGAGGACGTGATACCCGGCCTTCCGATCTGGTTCTCACACGTTCAGGAGGGCTCATGGCAACGGGTGAAACAGGATTCAGTGACGTCGTGTACGACCTCATCTCCGTGCAGTACCACTCGCTGAAGGCGGGGCACGACTACGGGCAGTACGTGCGCGACGCGGAGAACGCCAACCAGAAGGAGATCGCCGACTTCTTCCGGAACGTCATGGAACAGGACTCGCAACGCGCAGCTCGCTGTCATGAGTTCCTGGCTCAACTGTCCGGCACCGAGAAGGCAGGCCCTGCCGTCGGCTGACGGTTCGGTCACGTTGCGGGCCCGCCCTTCGAGCACCCGAGTCGACGCACTCGCGGGGGACCGGTCGGCGGTGACCCACGCCGGTGTCCGTCCCGATGCGGAAGTCGTCGGGCGGGAAGACGCGCGCAGGGAGCGCATCTCCGAGCGCCCGGCGGCTTCTGTGCTCGTGCCCGGAGGGGCGGGATTCTCTGCAACAGCGAGGCGCGCCGCCCCTGCGAGTCGCACGGCTCGCCCCCGTCATGCCGGTCTCGATGGCCACCGGGCAGGCGGTGGGTGTCTGTGCGGCCCTCGCCGCGGCCCGGGGCAAGAGCCTCCGGCACATGCGGCAAGCGCGGTCCAGCGGGAGCTCCGCTCCCAGGAGCCGGCCTCCGGTGACGGTCGGACATCACCGGACGGCGTGGCATCGTGGCCGCATGACGACGGGAACGGACGTGGCCGTGTTCGTCGGACTCCAGGCGTCCGGGAAGTCCACCTTCTTCGACCAGCGCCTGTCCGGCCGGTACACGTTGGTCAGTAAGGACCTGTTCCCACGGGGCGCCCGCAACAAGCAGCGGCGGCAGATGCGGCTGGTGGACGAGCACCTGGCCGCCGGGCGGCCGGTGGCCGTGGACAACACCAACCCGTCACCGCGGGAGTGGACCCCGCTGGTGGAACTGGCCCACGCCCACGGTGCCACTGCGACGGCGTACTGGTTCCCACCGGACGTGAGCGGCTCGCTGCGGCGCAACGCCGCCCGCGAGGGCCGTGCCCGCGTCCCGGACATCGGCGTCCTGGCCACGCTGGGACAGCTCCGCAAGCCCTCGACGGAAGCCGGGTTCGATGCGGTGCACGAGGTGCGGTTCGATGGCCGCGGTGGCTTCGAGGTACGTGCCGAGCCGCCGCATGCCCCCGGATCACCGGGTAACCCGGCTGATCACTGAGTGGCAGGGCAGGCGGCCTTCGGTAGGTGGGCCGGGGCGTCTGCGTATACCGGCCCGACGAGTTCGCCCGCGGTCCGCTGCCTCCGGAGGAAAGGCCACCCGGCGGGGAAAGCGACCCGGGCGGCCCGTGGACGCTTTTAATACGCGCCTGTTTTTGTGCCGGCCACATAGACGGTGTTGGCCGACGTACCGCCCTGCAGCGGGTTGGTGAACTCGACGACATGTGCCGCCGACTCCGCGAAGACCTCGGTGAGGGCGGAGAGGAACTGTTCGTCGGGGGGATCGTTCGACCACAGGGCGAATACGCCGTCGGGGCGGAGATGCCCGGCGAGAGAACGGAGCCCGGGCGGCCGGTAGAGCGCAGCGTGGCGCGGGTGGAGCACATCGCGCGGCGAGTGGTCGACGTCCAGCAGGATGGCGTGGAATCGGAGGTCCGGTTCCTTCGGGTCCAGTCCGCCGGTGCCGCCGGCCCTCGCGAAGAAATCGCCGTGGACCAGGCGGCACCGGGCATCCGACGCGAGCCCGGTCCCGAGGGGGACCAGGCCCCGCTGGTGCCAGTCGATGACTTCCGCGAGTGCGTCGATCACCGTGAGCCTACGGACCCGTGGGTCGTCCAGTGTTGCCCGGGCCGTGTATCCGAGACCCAGTCCGCCGACGGCGACGTCCAGTTCGGTGTTCGGCAGTTCGGCCAGCCCCAGCTCCGCCAGCGCGATCTCGCCGGCGGTGAAGAGGCTGGACATCAAGAACTCGTCGCCGAGCTTGACCTCGTACACATCCTCGCCCGAGACCGGATGACGGCGCCGTCGCAGACTGATCTCACCGATCGGTGTCTCCCGCCAGTCGAGCTCCTCGAAGCGCAGGCTCATCCGTCCACCTTTCTGATGTCCGTCGGGCACGGGGGTGCCGCTGAGGTGGCGCCGGCAGTCCGCGCCCGGGGCGAGTGATACGGGGTGCGGCCCGGTCAGGCGTCGATGATGACGGGGATGATGAGGGGTTTGCGGCGGTGGGTGCGGAACGCCCAGTTGGCCACGGCGCGGGCGACGAGCTGTTCGAGCTGGTGTGCGTCGCCGATACCTTCCTCGGCGGCGGTGGCCAGCGTCTTCTCGATGAGGGGGACGACGGGTTCGAACGTGGTTTCGTCGTGGACGAAGCCGCGGGCCAGGAAGTCGGGTGCCTCGGCCAGCACGCCGGTGTCGGCGTCCACGATCGCCACGACCGTGACCACGCCTTCCTCGGCCAGGGTGAGACGGTCCTTGAGGGATGCCTCGGTTGCGCCGCCGACCTCCATGCCGTCCACGTAGACGTTGCCCGCGGGCACCTTGCCGGTAATGGACGCACGCCCGTCGACGAGGTCGACGACGACCCCGTCCTCGGCGACGACGACCCGTTCGGGGGCGACTCCGGTGCGGATGGCGAGGGCGGCGTTGGCCCGCAGATGGCGCCACTCGCCGTGGACGGGCATGACGTTGCGGGGCTTGACGATGTTGTAGCAGTAGACGAGTTCGCCGGCGCTGGCGTGCCCGGAGACGTGCACCTTGGCGTTGCCCTTGTGGACGACGTGGGCGCCCCACCGGGTCAGCCCGTTGATCACCCGGTAGATGGCGTTCTCGTTGCCGGGGATCAGGGAACTGGCGAGCAGGACCGTGTCGCCCTCGCCGATGCGGATCTGGTGGTCGCGGTTGGCCATCCGCGACAGCGCGGCCATGGGTTCGCCCTGCGATCCCGTGCAGACCAGGGTGATCCGGTGGTCGGGGAGCTTCTCCAGTTCCCTCGTGCTCACGACCAGACCGGAGGGGACCTTCAGATAACCCAGCTCGCGGGCGATGCCCATGTTGCGGACCATCGAGCGGCCCACGAACGCCACCTTGCGGCCGTGCTGGTGGGCGGCGTCCAGGACCTGCTGGATGCGGTGCACATGGCTCGCGAAGCTGGAGACGATGACCCGCCGGGGCGCGGTACGCATCACCTGCTCGATCGCCGGATTCAGTTCCCGCTCGGAGGTGGTGAAGCCGGGCACTTCGGCGTTGGTCGAGTCGGTGAGGAACAGATCCACGCCCTCCTCGCCCAGGCGGGCGAAGGCGCGCAGGTCGGTGATGCGGTCGTCGAGGGGGAACTGGTCCATCTTGAAGTCACCGGTGTGCAGCACCAGCCCGGCGCCGGTACGGATCGCCACGGCGAGCCCGTCCGGGATGGAGTGGTTGACCGCGACGAACTCGCACTCGAAGGGGCCGAAGCCCCGCCGGTCGCCTTCCTTCACCCGTACCGTCCGGGGCCGGATGCCGTGCTCCTTGAGCTTGGCCTCCAGGAACGCCAGCGTCAGCTTCGACCCGACGACGGGAATGTCGGACCGCTCACGCAGCAGATAGGGCACGCCCCCGATGTGGTCCTCGTGCCCGTGGGTCAGGACGACGGCCGCGATGTCGTCCAGACGGTCCCTGATCGACGTGAAGTCGGGCAGGATCACGTCCACCCCGGGCTGCGTCTCCTCGGGGAACAGCACCCCGCAGTCCACGATGAGCAGCTTTCCGGCGTGCTCGAAGACGGTCATGTTGCGGCCGATTTCGCCCAGGCCGCCCAAGGCGGTGACCCTCAGCCCTCCTTCGGGCAGTGGCGGGGCGGCTTTTAGTTCGGGGTGCGGATGGCTCATACCCTGACGTTAGCCGAGGCGTTCCTGGCGGGCCGCCCCACGTCGGTGTTCTTCGGTGCCGCAGTCTCCGGCCTCGGCATACGGCTGCCGCTGGACGCCGTCGTCGGCCTCGTCCCACCGCCCGGTCCACGCGGGCCCGCCCGGCACTCGTCGCCCTCGCTGCCCTGCCGGTCGCCGCCGCACCCGCTGTCCTGTCGGCCGGGCCCCCGTGCACGGCCATGGACACCGCACCGGGCCGGCCGGAGCCGCCGCCATGACGGTTCGACGTACCGGGAGCCGACACCCCTGCACGCGACCTGTCCGCTCGACGGCCCAGGAGGCGCGGTGACGCCGGGGTGGTGGGACCCGGCTCCTGCCGGGATTCCGGCCCGGTTTCTGTCCGTGGGCCAGGCGTTGAGGTGTCTGCGGGCAGATGCTCGGAGCCGACGGACCGGTGCGCGCTCGACGGGGCGGCCGGATGCAGGACGACCAGCCATGGGGCCATGGCGTTGCGCGGGCGGCTCGGGCACGTGCAGGGCGGAGGGGGCCCCGGTCGGTTAGGGTCCCCTGGTGGCGGACGAAGCGGCTCCGTCCCAGTGAAATCGATTGGTCCGGGGCGCATCGCGGTGGTGAAGCAGCCGACTGATGCGTCCCTGCTGCGCCCTGATGTGCCCTCGCGGTGGGCGATCTGGGTGAAGGTGCAGGTCAAGGGCGCGTTCGGGGAGTGCAATGCGATTGAGAGTGGAGTTCACGACCGAGCCCTTCGATCTGGACGAGGCGCCCGCGCATGCGGTGGTGGCCCGGGAGGTCGTGGAGAGGGCCGCGCTGGACTCGGTGGACGTCGGGCCGTTCGGGAACACCGCGGAGGGCGGCGCCGACGTGGTCCTCGCCGCCGTGGACGCCCTGCTGCGCCGCAGCCTGGAGGCCGGTGCGACCCGGGTCTCGCTCCAGGTCAACGTGGTCGCGGAGGCCGAGGGATGAGCGGCAGGGCGGACGAGTCGTTCATCGCCGCCGTCAAGCCGCTCGTCGACGCCATGGGCGGGCGGCTGCTCCCGCCCGACGAGGCGGGTCCCGACGACGTCGTCCTCGCCTGGGAGGGCACCGACATCGTCGCCGTGCGCCTTCCCCAGCTCGCCGACTCCCTCGATCACCTCCTCGCCGCGCTGGAGCGCCGGCACGGCAGACCCCTCGCCGACCTGGACCGCAGGGCCAAGCAGGAGATCGTACGGAGCCTGGAGGCGCGCGGCGCCTTCGCCGTCCGGCACGGTGTCGAGACGGTGGCGGGCGCGCTCGGCGTCAGCCGCTTCACCGTCTACAACTACCTCAACCGGGAGAAAGGCTCCTGAGAGGCTTCTGAGGGGCTCCTGAAGGGCTTCGGCCGGTTTTCGGGGGGTGGCCCGGACGCCACGTTTTTCAACAAACTGTTGACGTGATGGTCCGGGGCGGCGTTAGCTGTTCGCACGCCCGTTCCGCAGGACGGCCGTTCCCGGCCGGGGGAGGCTTCCGTGACGTCCGCTTCCACGCCGCAGGGCCTGGCCCGCTTCAACGCCCTGGAGGAGAGCGCGGCCCTCGCCGCCCTCCGCGAGGTGTGCGCCTCCACCGCCTGGGCCCGGCGGCTGCTCGCCGGCCGCCCGTACCCGACCGTCGATGATCTGTACGCCGCCGCCGACGCCGCCACGAGCGGGCTGACCGCGGCGGACCTCGACGAGGCGATGGCCGGGCACCCGCCGATCGGCAGGCCCCGGCCCGGCGACCCGGCCTCGGCGCGGGAGCAGAGCGGCATGGCCTCCGCGTCGGACCGCCTCAAGGCGGAGATGCTCGGGCTGAACCTCGCCTACCAGGAGAAGTTCGGCCATGTGTTCCTCATCTGTGCCACCGGCCGGACCGGCGAGCAGATGCGCGACGCGGTCAGGGAGCGCCTCGGTAACACGCCGGAGCGGGAACGCGAGACCGTCCGCACCGAGCTGGGGAGGATCAACCGCATACGCCTGGCCCGGCTGGCCGAAGCGGACCGGCAGCCCCGACATCCCTAGGAGCAGTGCCCGCATGAGCACCGAGACCACCGCTTCCGTGTCCACGCACATCCTGGACACCAGCGTCGGCCGCCCCGCCCGGGGCGTCGCCGTCCGGCTCTCCGCCCGCTCGGGCCGGGAGGGGCACTGGCAGGCGCTCGGCGGCTCCGCGACCGACGAGGACGGGCGGTGCAAGGACCTCCCGGCGCTGCCGGAGGGCACCACCCACGTACGGCTCGACTTCGCCGTGGAGCCGTACTTCGAGCCACATCCCACCGACAGGCGAGCCGAGGCACGGCAGGACGCCCCCGCGCACCGGGACAGCGGCACCGGAGTGTTCTTCCCGGAGGTGGCGATCACGTTCGCCGTCGTACCGGGCGAGCACTACCACGTACCGCTGCTGCTCAACCCGTTCGGCTACTCCGTATACCGAGGGAGCTAGCAGACATGCCCACGATTCTCGGCCCGAACCAGTACGGCAAAGCGGAGAACCGCGTCGTCAGGATCACGAGGGACGGCGCCACCCACCACATCAAGGACCTGAACGTCTCCGTCGCCCTGTCCGGCGACATGGAGGACGTCCACCACTCCGGCTCCAACGCCAACGTCCTGCCGACCGACACCACCAAGAACACCGTGTTCGCCTTCGCCAAGGAGCACGGCATCGAGTCCGCCGAGCAGTTCGGCATCCACCTCGCCCGGCACTTCGTGACCTCCCAGGAGCCCATCCACCGGGCCCGCATCCGCGTCGAGGAGTACGCCTGGGACAGGATCGCGACCTCCGGTACCCACCAGCGGGAGCGCGGCGAGCACTCCTTCGTCCGCACGGGCCAGGAGACCCGGCTCACGCAGATCACCTACGACGGCGAGCGGTGGGAGATCGTCTCGGGTCTGAAGGACCTGACGGTGCTGAACTCCACCGACTCCGAGTTCCACGGCTTCGTCAAGGACAGGTACACGACCCTGAAGGAGACCCGGGACCGCATCCTCGCCACCTCGGTCGCCGCCCGGTGGCGGTTCAACTGGACCGACGACGGGCAGACGATGCCCGACTGGGAGACGTCCTACGCGCGGACGAGGCAGCACCTGCTCCAGGCCTTCGCCGAGACGTACTCCCTGTCCCTGCAGCAGACGATGTACCGGATGGGCGCGCAGATCATCGAGCACCGCGAGGAGATAGACGAGGTCCGCTTCTCCCTCCCCAACAGACACCACTTCCAGGTGGACCTGGAACCCTTCGGGCTCGACAACGACAGCGCGGACGGCGCCGTGTACTTCGCCGCCGACCGCCCCTACGGCCTGATCGAAGCCACGATCCTGCGCGACGGCTGCGAGGCGCTCATACCGGCGGACCTCACCAACCTCTGAGAACGAAGAGACGAAGAGAACGCGCGGAGCGAGTGGAGAGACGAACCATGGAAGCAGTCCAGCGCACCGTCATCGAGAACTGCGCGATCGCGACCGTCGACGCGAAGGACACCGAGTACGCCTCCGGGTACCTCGTCCTCGCCGGCCACCGCATCGAGTCGCTCGGTGAGGGCAGGGCCCCCGAGGGCCTGGAGAACGTCGTCCGCCGCATCGACGCCACCGGGCACCTGGCCACGCCCGGCCTGGTCAACACCCACCACCACTTCTACCAGTGGCTCACCCGGGGCCTGGCCACCGACCGGAACCTGTTCGACTGGCTCGTCGCGCTGTACCCGACCTGGGCGCGACTCGACGAGCCGATGGTGCACGCCGCCGCCCGGGGCTCCCTCGCGATGATGGCCCGCGGCGGTGTCACCACCGCCGTGGACCACCACTACGTGTTCCCGCGCGGTTCCGGAGACCTGTCCGGCGCCGTCATCCGCGCCGCCCGCGACATGGGCGTCCGCTTCACCCTGGCCCGCGGTTCGATGGACCGCGGCGAGAAGGACGGCGGCCTGCCCCCGGACTTCGCCGTGGAGACGATCGAGGACGCCCTCGCCGCGACCGAGGAGACCGTCCGGCAGCACCACGACACCTCCTTCGACGCCATGACCCGGGTCGCCGTGGCACCCTGCTCCCCGTTCTCCGTCTCCACCGAACTGATGCGGCAGTCGGCGGAGTCGGCGCGCAGTCTCGGCGTGCGCCTGCACACGCACGGGTCGGAGACGGTGGAGGAGGAGAAGTTCTGCCACGAACTGTTCGGGATGGGCCCGACCGACTACTTCGAGTCCACCGGCTGGCTCGGCGAGGACGTGTGGATGGCGCACTGCGTCCACATGAACGACTCCGACATCGCCGCCTTCGCCCGCACCGGGACGGGCGTCGCCCACTGCCCCTCCTCCAACGCCCGCCTCGCCGCCGGGATCGCCCGCGTCCCCGACCTGCTGGCCGCCGGGGTCCCGGTCGGCCTCGGCGTGGACGGCACCGCGTCCAACGAGTCCGGCGAACTGCACACCGAACTGCGCAACGCCCTGCTCGTCAACCGCCTCGGCCCGCACCGGGAGACCGCTCTGACGGTACGTCAGGCACTGCGTTTGGGAACCCACGGAGGCGCCCGGGTCCTGGGCCGGGCGGCGGAGATCGGCTCGCTGGAGCCGGGCAAGCTCGCCGACCTGGTGCTGTGGCGGATGGACACCCTCGCCCACGCCTCCATCGCCGACCCGGTGGCCGCGCTGGTCCTCGGTGCGCCGGCGCCGGTCACGGCGTCGTTCGTCAACGGCCGCCAGATCGTGGAGGGCGGCCGGCTGCGCACGGCCGACGAGGACGAGATCGCCCGTACCACCCGCGCACAGGCCCGGCGGCTGGCCGCGATCGCGGCACAGCGCTGAGCGCGGGTCCTGAACGGGTACCGGCCCGCCCGAGTTGCCCCGGGCGGGCCCGCCATGTCTCCAGGCCGCCCTGTGAGGGCGGCCTGTCTCACGCCAGGGCTGCCCCCACCTCGTCGCGCAGCCGGGGCAGCATGGCGTGGAAGACCCCGGGGCAGAGGGTGTCGCCGTAGTCCTTGTGGCCGTAGAGCTGCGTGGCGGCGATGCCGTAGCGTGCGCAGGTGTACGCGCACAGCGCGACCAGGACCTCCCACTGCGCCTGCGGCGGTGTCGCGCCCGCGTGGTACGAACCCTCGTTGGCGATCCCGACGGCCTGGTTGTTCTGCCCGGAGGTGTGGGCGCCGAGGACGAAACCGGTCCCGCCCGCCAGAGCCTGGAGGCTGCCGTGCCGCCCCTCGGTGATCCAGCCGCCCCGGCTGACCAGGAAGTGGTAGCCGGTGTCGACCCATCCGTTGTCGTCCATGTGCAGGTCCTGGACCCAGTGGGCATGGGCGTGGGCCTGCGCGCGGGAGAAGTTCGTGGTGTTGGCGCTCACCGTGTGGTGGACGATGATCCGGCTCGGCCGGTACGAGAGCCGGCTGATGGTTCCCCGCGGGGCACGGGCGCCCCAGGCCGCGGTGGTGTCGATGTCTGGCTCGATGGCCCCGGCGCCCTGCGTACGGGCGGAACTCTGCGCGCGGGCGGCGCCCGGCAGCGCGGCGACGGCGGCCAGGCCGGCCGCCCCGGCGAGCAGGAGGCGGCGCCGGAGCGCGTTCTCGGCGTTCACGAGCACTCCTTGGGGGAGGGGGTGGGGGGAAACGGTGGAGCCGACGGGGTCGGTCGTCGGCTCCACCGCGTGTTCACGTGCGGAGGCGCTCGGCCGTGCGGGCGTGCCGGATGCGCGGTGACGGACGTGGTGGGGCGGCGTCAGTCCACGCTTCCGGTACGGATCGTGCCGGTGCGGGGCATGCCGTGGCGGGGCGTGCCGGTACGGGTCACGTGTTGTTGGCGAGGGCCAGGAGCCGGTCCCGCGAGCCGTTGAACTGGTTGCGGTCCACGTTGCCGGCGACGCCGCCGACCGATCCGGTGCTGGTGTACTGCCACACCGTCCAGGTCGGGAAACCGCTCGGGAGGGTCGGCGAGGTGTTGGTCCAGTGCGCCACCCACAGCGGGCTCTTGGCGGACATGCCGGTCCAGTTGCCGGTGCAGGTGTTCCACCAGCTCGCGGTCGTGTAGATCACCGTGTCACGGCCGGTGCGCGACTTGTAGGTGGTGTAGAAGTCGTTGATCCAGGTGCGCATCTGAGTGGTGGACAGGCCGTAGCACATCGCCCCGTACGGGTTGTGCTCGATGTCCAGGACACCAGGAAGGGTCAGGTTGTCGCGCGACCAGCCGCCGCCGCTGGAGGCGAAGTAGTTCGCCTGGGTCGCGCCGTTGGAGGCGTTGGGGAGCGCGAAGTGGTACGCGCCGCGGATCACGCCGGCGTTGTGGGCGGCGGGGTAGTTGGTGTTGAAGCTCGGGTCCTTGTAGCCGGTGCCCTCGGTCGCCTTCATCCAGGCGAACTGGATGCCCGAGCCGCGTACGGAGGACCAGTTGATGCTGCCCTGCCAGTGCGAGACGTCGATGCCCTGGACGCCGTCGGTCGGGGCCATGATGCCCATCGACGGCTCTTCGGCCGGGACGTCGTCGTGGATCCGGGCGCCCACACCCATGTACGCGTTGCCGGGAGCGACCTCGGCGCGGTCCGGTCCGGGCCGGGGTGCGGCGGTGGCTCCGGGGGCGGTGGTCACCGTCAGGGCGAGTGCCGCGCCGAGGACTCCGAGCGCCGTGGTGACCCGTCTGCGGGGGCCGGTCAAGAGGTGGGGGAACGAGGACATGGCTGCCTCCTGTACGCATGTGGGGATGAGAGAGGAGGTGACGTCGGCCGGTGCCACCTGGGCAAACCTGTGCTGATTGACGTGCGCGCGTCATAAGTTACGCATGTGGATTCCGCACGTGTAAAGGGTGTTCGGCCGCCGCTGGAGGTCTGGTCCACTGGCGGTTCGGACGGCCTGCGACGTTGCCGTCCTGACGGCGGAAACTTTCACGGGGTGAAAGCGGGCGCGGCCTCCGCGCCACGGGCCGCCCGCGGCAGCGAGGCCGGTCCGGCGCCTCCGGCACCGGGGCCGGCTCCGGACGGAACGGCGTGTGGCCGTACCGGGAGCTCGGCTCCCGGTACGGCCACCATGCGGTCCTGTCGGTCCTGTCGGTCCCGTCGGTCCTACAGGCCGAAGCGTTCCGGGTCCTTGGCCAGTTCCCGGAAGATGTCCCGCGGGTTCGGCAGCAGCTTGCGCTGCTTGAGGTCCAGCGCACCGGCGACGCCCGTGATCTCGGCCGAGACCGTGCCGTCCGCCTTGGTGATGACCTGCTCCACGCGGAACGTCTTGCCGGTGTTCCAGGAGAAGGCACAGGTCACATCGACCTCTTCGCCGGCGAGCAGCTCGCGCTTGTAACGGATGGTGGTCTCCAGGACGACCGGCCCCACGCCCCGCGCGGCGAGCGCGGACTGCGTGATCCCCGCCTCGTGGAACAGCTCCCAGCGCGCGTGCTCCGCGTAATTGAGGTACACGGCCTGGTTGAGGTGGCCCTGCACGTCGGTCTCGTATCCGCGCACGGTCACCCGGACGGAAAACGGCTCGCTCACTACTGCCCCTTCATGCCTGTTCGGTTCGCTGCGTCGAGCACCGATCCTGGCACGGCCCTCATACGCGGCGCGGGGAGGCCAGCAGGTACCGGGCCCGCGTCCGCGGCTCCGTGTACTCCCCGGCCTGCCAGCCGGCCGCCTCCAGGGTGGCCGCGCAGGCCCGCAGCGCCTCGCCGTCCGCCTCGTACACGGCGACGGCCTCCGGCTGCGGCGTCTCCCGCACCCGGTACCCGTCGGCCCCGGCACCCTTTCCGGCGGGACGGTGCCCCGCGGCCTCCAGGGCGAGCGCGGCGGCCTGCACCAGATGGCCGCGCTCCCAGCCGCAGGGCCGGTCGGTGGCACCGTCCGTGTGCGACATGCGCCGCAACTCCAGCAGCCCCTGCCACGCACTCCGCACCTCACGCAACCGCGCGGCGCCGCCTTCGGCCGCCCCCTCCTCCCCGCCGACCCGAGCGGCGAACACCCCGTCGGCGGCGGCCGCACCCCCGGCGGCCCCCTCCGCCGCCCCGGCGCCGTTCTTCCCCTCCGCGCCGCTGTCCCCCTCCCGGATCCGATCCCGCATCCGGTGCCCCGCCGGCGTCAGGAAGTGACCGTGCGGCGCACGGGGGTGCCGGAACGCCAGCCCGCGCTTGACCAGTCCCGCAAGCTGGACCTCGGTCCCCTTGACCCGCCCGCTGACCGGATCGGCCGCCTCCACCACCCGCCGCAGCCCCGCGCCCAACGCTCTCGTCACCGCACCCACCCCCGGTCCCCGACCGCCCGGTCGGCCTTTCCGATCCTTTCGAAGACTACGACCGAACACTGACACTCCCGGCGTCCGGAGCTTCGGCGCGATGCGTGCCGCTCCATGAGCCGGTCGTAGAATTCCGCTGTGGAGAACTCAGATCGTACGTCGCGGCCCGGAGCGAAACCGCGGAGCGCGGGCGGCAAGCCCGCGCAAGGCCTGGAATCCGTGGAGAACGCCCTCTCCCTGCTGCTCCTGCTCCGCAAGCAGGGGCGCGTGCGGCTGAGCGAGGCTGCCGACGAACTGGGTGTGGCCAGGTCCACGGCTCATCGTCTGCTCTCCACCCTGCGCGGCCGCGGCTTCGCGGTGCAGGGCGCCGACAAGGTGTACCGGCCCGGCCCCACGCTCTACCGCCTGGGGATGTCCCAGCGCTCCGAGTACGACCTCGTGGAAACCGCCCGGCCGCACCTGCTGTGGCTCAACGGGCAACTCGGCGAGACGGTGCACCTGGCGGTCAGGGCCGGGGCCGAGGCGCGCATTCTGCACAGCATCGAGGGAACGCACGCACTGCGCGTCGGCAGCCGCACGGGCGTGAGCCTGCCCGCGCACCTCTCCGCCGGCGGCAAGGTGCTCCTCGCCGACCTGGGCGTCTCCGAACTCGCCGACATCTACGGCACCCGGCGCACCGCGCAGGCGGACACCGACCCCGAGACACTGCACCGCACGCTCGAGACCGTCCGCAGGCGGGGCTACGCCGTCAATATCGGAGGTACCGAGCGCGGCATCTCCGCGGTGGGCGCCGCTGTGCGGGAGCCGGGCGGCCGCGCCGTGGCGGCGATGGTCGTCTCGGCCCCTTCGCTGCGCTTCACCCGCGCCCGCCTCGGTGATGCGGCCGCTGTGCTCGGGGAGGCGGTGCGCCGCATGGAGGCGGCACTCTGAGTCGGCGGTCGGCGTCCTCGTACGCACACGGCCGAAGCGGGGGAGCATGGTACGGCGGCGGGCCCGTAGTGCAAAAAAATGCTTCCTCTGTACCGCAGAGCGGAACTACTGGACAGTTCTGTTGCTCTCTGCGCAACAGCGCTGCTTCCATTCTGGTCACCGATGGGTCATTCGCTTGTCGCCGGAAGAACACCGGGGTCTGCGGAGCCGCCCACCGTGTCGGTGCTCCGCATCGCGGCCCGCCCGGCTCCCTCCCCCCACCTCTCCGCGACAGGACGTGGCTGCATGACCACTGATGTTCAAGCCCCCGCTTCCGCCCGGCCCCCCGCTCCGGACCCGACGGACCGGCGCACCCGCGCCCTGACCCGTGCGGTCGTCGCCCTGTGCACGGCGGCGATCACGGTCGAGGGGTTCGACCTCATCGTCTACGGCGTGGCGATGCCGTCGATGCTCGCCGACTCGAATCTGGGCCTCGACAAGTCCCTCGCCGGAACTCTCGGCAGCCTCGTCTATCTGGGCATGCTCATCGGCGCCGTCGTCTGCGGGCCCCTCGCCGACCGTCTCGGCAGGCGTCGTCTCGTGCTGGCGTCGGGAGTGATCTTCACCCTGTTCACCGTCGGCTGTGCCGTCGCCGCCACGCCCTGGCAGTTCGGTCTCTTCCGGCTGCTCGCCGGCATCGGCATGGGCGGTGTGATGCCGTCCTGCGTGGCCCTCGCGAAGGAGTACGCGCCGCGCGGTCGCTCCGCGCTGGTGGCGACCATCGTCCTCGCGGGCGTTCCGGTCGGCGGTGTACTCGCCGCGCTCACCGCCGCCGCGTGGGGCGAGTCCCTCGGCTGGCGCGGCCTGTTCGGTGTCGGCGCGGCACTGTCGACGCTGGTGTTCGCCGGCGCGTACGCCCTGCTGCCGGACTCGCGGCCCGGAGCGGCCGACGCCCCCGGCCCCCGAGCCACTCCCTCGCCGGTGTCCGTCGGCAGCCCCGAGTCCGGCGGAGGCCTCGCGTCCGGCGGACCGACGGCCGAGGCGAAGAACCCCTCACCGGCCCGCTCCGTGCTGTCGGACGGCCGGGCCCGCACCACCGTGCTGTTCGTCGTCGCCAACTTCGCGGTGCTCCTGGCCTGGTACGGCCTGAACACCTGGCTGACCCAGCTGATGCGCGAGATGGACTACCCGCTCGGCTCGGCGCTGCAGTTCACGCTCGTGCTCAATCTGGGTGCGGTGACCGGCTCGTTCGCCATCGCCGCCGTCGCCGACCGGATCGGCCCGCGCTTCGTCACCATCGGCAGTGCGGCACTCTCCGCGGTCGCCGTCGTCGGCCTGTCGTTGGGCGGCAACACCGTCGTGGTCCTCTGTCTGACCGCGCTCGCCGGTGTCGGTGCCCATTCGTCCCTGACCGTGCTCAACGACTGGGTGGCGTCCAGCTACCCGGCCTCGATCCGGGCCACGGCACTCGGCTACGTCTCGGGCTTCGGGCGCGGCGGCGCGATCGTGGCGCCGCTGCTCGGCGGCTGGATCCTGACGGCCTCTCTCGGCCCGACCACGGTCTTCTACGTCTTCGCCGCAGCCGCCGCCCTGAGCGCCGCGGCCCTCCTCGCCATCCCGAGCCGCCGGGCCTGACGCCACCGCTTCCTGAGCGGCTACCGGCTATTACTGCCGGTAGCCGCTCAGGAAGCGCCCGGTCCGGCCGATCGCCGTCTCCAGGTCCTCCACATGGGGGTGAGGATGCGGAAGTGGTCGGGCCCCGCCGGGCTGTCGAGCCGGTGGTCAGGTGCGGGAGAAGGGCGCCCAGCCGGAGATCTCGAACCCGGCGCCCTTGCGCCGGATCTCGAAGGCGCCGTGGCCGGGCAGGTGAGCGGGCAGCACGAGGGCGTTGTGGTCGGCGGCGTAGGCGTACATCCGTGCCCGGCTGGTGCGGGCGGCGTCCTCGTCCTCCTCGAAGCAACTGTTGAGGTGGGGCTCGGGGACCTGGATCGCACCGTGCAGCAGGTCACCGGCGAAGACCGCGCGGTCGCCCCCGGACTCGAGGTGGATGACCGAGGAACCCGGAGTGTGCCCGGGTGCCGGTTCGAGCCGGAGGTTGGCGTCGATGACGTAGGAGCCGTCCCAGGTCCTGACGAGCCCGGCATCGATCACCGGGTCGATGCTGTCCTCGTAGACGTTCTGGTTCCCCCGGCCGAACCTGGTGCGGGGCAGGTTCTCCGGATGCCAGTACTCGACGTCGGGCCGTGGCATGAGGTAGGTCGCGTTCGGGAAGGTGGGCACCCAGTCGCGTCCGTCGAGCCGGGTGTTCCAGCCGACGTGGTCGTCGTGCAGATGGGTGTTGACGACGAGATCGACCTCCTCCGGCTCGATGCCGGCCGCGGCGAGATCGTCCAGGTAGTTCGTGTTCAGGTACGACCAGATCGGCTGCAGCGGACGGTACTTGCCGTTGCCCGCACCGGTGTCGATCAGGATGACCCTGCCTTCGCTGCGCACCACCCAGGACTGGGTGGCGACGCGCGTCAGGTCGGTGCGGGCGTCCCAGTGATCCGGGTCCAGCAGTGCGGCATGGCGCTGCCATTCCTCCGGTTCGCTGCCGGGGAAGAAGACGTCGGTCGTCATCGGTGAGATGTCCGAGAACTCGATGACGCGGGTGATCTCGACGTCCCCCAGTCGCATCGTGGTGACCCGGGGTGCCGTGGAGACGGCCGCTTCCGTGGGCGAAGGCGGCGCGGGTGGGGTGGTGGGCATGTGTCTCCCTCGTTCGGGTGTGACGCGCAGGGCCGGGTCGCGATGCGTCCGGTGGTGCCGTGGACGGTGGGTGAGCAGCGGATACGGGGCGGCTTTCGCCGTGATCCGTGCGGTCGACTCTGGAGGACCCCGGCCGGGGTGACCAGGCCCGCTCCTGCCTACCCCTGACAGGTGCAGGCGGTGGACACCGCTGCTGCGCATACTGGGCGCCATGGACCGCAGATCACCGCTCGGTGAGTTCCTGACGGCGCGGCGGGCACAGCTGAGCCCGGAGGGCGTCGGCCTGCCCCGGTACGGGGACCGGCGCCGGGTGCCCGGGCTGCGCCGGGAGGAACTCGCGATGCTCGCGGGGGTCAGCGTCGGCTACTACACCCGGCTCGAACAGGGCCAGTCGCTCAACGCCTCGGCCGAGGTCCTGGACGCGCTCGCGACCGCCCTGCGCCTGACCACGGCCGAGCGGGAACACCTGCACGTCCTGTCGACGAGGACGAGTCACCGGAGCGGACCGGCGGCGCCTCCCGAAGAGCACGCCTCCGCCGATCTGCGTACGCTGCTGGCCGCCATGGGCCAGGTGCCCGCACTGGTCGTGGGCCGCCGCAACGACGTGCTGGCCTGGAACGGAGCCGGGCACGCCCTGCTCGCCGGACACACGGACCTCGCCTCGCCCGACGACCCGGGCACCCGGCCCAACCTGTCCCGGCTGGTCTTCCTGGACGCGCACACCCGCGCTCTCTACCATGACTGGCCCGCCAAGGCCCGCGCGGTGGTCGGCAACCTGCGCATCCTGACGGCCCGCAACCCCGAAGACGCCTGCCTCGCCGCGCTGGTCGGCGAACTGGCGATCCACAGCTCCGAGTTCGCCGCGCTGTGGGCCGGACACACCGTCGAGACCTGCGGCCGCGACGTCTACGACCTGGCCCATCCGGCCGTCGGGGACCTGACCGTCACGCAGCAGACGTTCCACGTCCCGCAGGAACCGCACCAGTCCCTCGTCACCCTCACCGTGGAGCCCGGATCCGCCTCCTCCACAGCACTGGCGGTGCTGCAACAGGCTTGCGGCATCGGCGAGGGGCACGGATGAGGTGGACCCGGCGAGAGCCGCGGGACCCGGACACACCCGTACTTCGCCGGACTGCACCCGTACTTCGCCGGGCTGCGGGCCGGCGGGCCGACGTGGCGTCCGCACCGCCGTCGGGACCTCGCCTTCCCGCGACCCCGGCAGGGGGGCCTAACCCGTGAACTCGGGTCGCTGGTAGGGCGTCCACCAACTGAGCAGGCCCCAGATCCCGAGTGCGAGGGCGCCCGCCGCAAGCGCGGCCGCGAGCCAGGGGCGGCGCAGCGCACGCAGGGTGAGCAGCCAGGCGGCGAGCGGGACAAGCGCCCCGCCGACGGCGATGAGCGGGAGGTCGACGTAGAGGACACTCAGGTCCCGGTGCATGCCCTCGAAGCCGCCGTCGATGCTGACCCGCGCCCTCGGCGCCCAGGCGAGCACCGCCACGACAGCACCCATGGCCGCCAGGAGGATACCCGCGCAGCCCCGTCTCTCCTGTCTCTCTTCACTCATACCTTGATCCGACGCGGTCGTCCCGCCGGTGGTTCCCGGTTCCCTACTGCCGGTAGCCGCCCAGGAACCGCCCGATCCGGCCGATCGCCGTCTCCAGGACGTCCGCGTGGGGGAGGGTCAGGATGCGGAAGTGGTCGGAGGAGGGCCAGTTGAAGCCGGTGCCCTGGACCACCTGGATCTTCTCCCGCAGGAGCAGGTCGAGGACGAACCTCTCGTCGTCGTGGATCCTGTGGACCGCCGGATCGATGCGCGGGAACGCGTACAGGGCGCCCTTGGGCTTGACGCAGCTCACGCCGGGGATGTCGTTGAGCATGCGCCAGGCCACGTCCCGCTGCTCGTGCAGACGGCCGCCGGGGGCGGTCAGTTCGCGGATGGACTGACGGCCGCCGAGCGCGGCCTGGATGGCGTACTGGGCGGGCGTGTTGGCGCACAGGCGCATGGAGGCCAGCATGGTCAGGCCCTCCAGGTAGTTCTTCGCGTGCTGCTTCGGGCCCGTGACCACCAGCCAGCCGGAGCGGAAGCCCGCCACGCGGTACGTCTTCGACAGCCCGCAGAAGGTGAGGACGACCAGGTCGGGGGCGAGCGCGGCGGCCGAGTGGTGCACGGCGTCGTCGTAGAGGATCTGGTCGTAGATCTCGTCGGCGAGGACCATCAGGCCGTGCCGGCGGGCCAGATCGAGGATGCCCTCGACGATCTCCTTCGGATAGACCGCGCCGGTCGGGTTGTTGGGGTTGATGATGACCACGGCCTTCGTACGGTCCGTGATCTTCGACGCCATGTCGTCCAGGTCCGGGTACCAGTCGGCCTGTTCGTCGCACAGGTAGTGGACCGCCTTGCCGCCCGCGAGGGTGGTCACCGCCGTCCAGAGGGGGAAGTCGGGAGCGGGGACGAGGACCTCGTCGCCGTCCTCCAGCAGCGCCGTGACGGCCATCGACACCAGTTCGGACACGCCGTTGCCGAGGAAGACGTCGTCGACGTCGACCTCCACGCCCAGGGTCTGGTAGCGCTGGGCCACCGCGCGGCGGGCGGAGAGGACGCCCCGCGAGTCGGTGTAGCCGTGCGCCTGCGGCAGCATCCTGATCATGTCCTGGAGGATCTCCTCCGGCGCCTCGAAGCCGAACAGGGCCGGATTCCCGGTGTTCAGGCGCAGCACGCTGTGCCCCGCCTCCTCCAGCGCGTTCGCGTGCTCGATGACCGGGCCGCGGATCTCGTAACAGACCTCGCTGAGCTTGCTCGACTGCCGGAACTCCATGCGCCGCTTCCCCTCAAGTATCCGGTGTTGCTTGCTTGGTTTTACCAAGTGACTGCTTGGAAAGTCCAACACCTTGTCTACACTGCGTCGCATGTCACCTCGCCGAAGCTACGACCAGTACTGTTCCGCCGCCCGCGCGCTCGACGCCGTCGGCGACCGCTGGACCCTGCTGATCGTCCGCGAGCTCCTCGCCGGCCCGCGACGCTACACCGACCTGCACGCGGACCTCCCCGGCGTCAGCACGGACGTACTGGCCTCACGGCTGAAGGACATGGAACGCGAAGGACTGGCCACCCGGCGCAGGCTGCCCCCGCCCGGCGCGGCCTACGTGTACGAACTCACCGGCCGGGGACGCGCATTGCTGTCCGTACTGCAAGCGCTCGGCGTGTGGGGGCAGGAGGCGCTGGGGGAGCGGCGGCCCACCGACGCGGTGCGGGCGCACTGGTTCGCGCTGCCCCTGCTGCGCGCCCTGGACGCCGTGGGCGCGGACGCGGGGGAGGGGGAGGGCGCGGGAGGGGGTGGCCTGGTCGAAGTCAGGCTGGAGGAGGGGCTGTTCCACCTGCGCGTCGGTGCCGGGGACGGGCCGGTCTACGGTGACGGACCCGCCCCCGGCGAACCCGACGCCACGCTGGTCCTCGACACCGGCACCTGTACGGCGATCAGCCGCGGGGAGTCGACCGTCGCCGACGCGGTACGCGACGGGAGGGTCGCGGTGAGCGGCGACGGCCCGCTCGCCAAGGCGCTGAGGGAGGCGTGACGGGAGGCGCGCACGGCCGCGAAGGGGAGGCGCGGCCGTGCGCGGGAGGCACGGCCGTGAACGGGAGGAGGCCCGCACAGGGCGGGCCTCCTGACGGGGCGTCACATGCGGGACGCCCCCTTGGGCGTCCCGCTGGATGTCACACGCCCGGCGGCACCCGGGACGGCCGTCCCGTTCCCCGCGTCAGCCGGTAGCCGGCGACCCCGGCCAGTGCGGCCAGCGCACCGCCCACCGCGGTCCACACCCAACGGCCGGACCACCAGCCCGAGGTCCAGCCGTCCTCGGGCTTGAGGTCGGCCAGTACGGCGGCCGGCGAGTCGTTCCCGTCACCGTCCTGGTCGTCCGCGGTGTTCTGCAGCGCGATGCCCGGTACCAGCGGCTCCGAGAGCGAGCCGTCGACCGCCGCCGCTCCGCCCATCTCCTTCGATCCGGCCCGGACTTCGATGTCCACCGACCGGCCCAGGTCGGCCGCCGTGAGGTTCACCGCCGTGAGCCGGATGTAGTACGTGCCCGGCAGCGGGTCGTTGGCCCACGGCTCCGACCAGGCGCGGACCGTACGCAGCACGCACCTCAGCTCCACGGAGGCCGCGTCGGCCGCCGCGGTGCGGGTCTGGGCGCCGTACTGGCAGGCCTGGCGGCGGCGCAGACCGTCGTACACGTCGATCCGCCAGGTCTCGGCGGCGTGCGTCTCGGGCAGCTTCACCGACGCCTCGACGGTGGGGCGTTGCCCCGTACCCGCCGGGAACGACCAGTACAGGTAGTCGCCGACGGACGCGCGCGCCGTCGCGGTCTGCCCCTGCTCGAACTCCGTCGCGGTGCGGAACGAGGTGCCCGCGCGGGTCGGTCCGGCGCCGTCCTCGGACGACGCGCCGGGGGAGGGGGTGGAGTCGGCCATGGCGGGGGCCGCGGCAGCCGCGGACAGCCCGAACGTCAGCAGGGCCGCGCCCAACAAGCGGGTGATACGCATCAGCTGGTCCTCCAGACCGCGAACCGCCAGCGTGACAGCCAGCCCCAGACGAGACCGGCGAGGAAGCCGGCGAGAACCAGCGTGCCGAGCAGCCACCAGCCCCGGCCCAGGCCGAAGGAGGCCACGTCGCTCGACCCGTCCGGGCCCTCCACGACATCGATGGTCAGTTCCAGCGGCAGGCCGGGCGCGGTCTTCACACCGGAGCCCGGCGAGAAGGAGTTGGTCACCGCCAGGCACACCGTCTCGGCGGCCGGCTTGTCGCTGTCGTCGTCGTCCCGCTCGGGCTTCGGGTAGCGCAGGCCGGTGGACAGGACGTCCGTACGGCCGGTGTCCGCGGCCTCGCCGCGGACGATCTCCCGGTCGTGCACCGTGACGGCCCGCAGCAGCACGCCGTAGTCCGGGTTCACCGCCCGGTCCGCCGCCACACTCACCGACGCACGCAGCTCCTGGCCCGGCAGCACGTCCACCCGGTACCAGCGCTGCTGCCCGAACTCCTCGCGGTCCGTGTAGAGACCGGACTCCAGCGTCGGCGCCTTCGCGCACGACGCGGCACCCTCGGTCGCGACCGGCGTCACCACCGGCTCGGCCGCGCGGTCCACCAGCTCATTGACGCGGTCGGTCAGTTCGTCCTGGTGCTCGACCGACGTGTAGGTGCCTCCGGTCGCCTCGGCGATGCAGCTGAGCTGCCGGCTCAGTTTGGCGTTCGGCACCAGGCCCAGGGTGTCGATGGTCAGACCGATACCCCTGGCCGCTATCTCCCGGGCCACCTCGCACGGGTCGAGCGGGGCGCAGGTGTCCTCGCCGTCGCTGATCAGTACGATCCGCTTGGAACCGTTGCCGTCCTTGAAGTCGCCGGCCGCCTTCAGCAGGGCGGGGCCGATCGGGGTCCAGCCGGTGGGGCTCAGCGTGGCCACCGCCGTCTTGGCCTCCGTGCGGTCCAGCGGGCCGATCGGATAGAGCTGCGCGGTGTCCTTGCAGCCCTCCTTCTTGTCGTCGCCGGGGTAGTCGGCTCCGAGGGTGCGGATCCCCAGCTCGACCTCCTCCGGCGTCGCGTCCAGCACCTCGTTGAACGCCTGCTTCGCCGCGGCCATCCGGGACTGCCCGTCGATGTCCCGGGTCCGCATCGAGCCGCTCACATCGAGGACGAGGTCGACCTGGGGCGCGTCCTGGCCGGTGGGTTCACCGGCGACCGCCGCGGACGGGAAGGCGAGCCCCGCCGTCAGAGCGGCGAGCAGGACACCGACGCCCGCTGCCGGCCATTTTCTTCTGATCATCGCCGGATCCTATTGATCGGAATCACCGCACTTCAAAGCGGGGCTCCGGGGCCGGCCCTACAAGGGCTCGCCTTGAAGGGGATTGGGCAGTTCCGCCCATTCGTCCCCGGCCGCCCGCGATGAAAGCCGCATCAGCGTCAGCGCCTTCGCGGGCAGCGGTTCGCCGCGCAGTGCCGCCAGATCCGGGGTGCGCGGCAGATCCCGCACGGCACTCTCCAGCGCCGCCCGCAGCGCCGGGCCGGAACCCGTCGTACCGGCCAGCGCGCCCGCCACCAGCGAGCCGAACAGCTTGCGCCGCAGGGCCCGTTCGTCGTCCGTCACCATGCGGGCGGGCAACTCGGGCACGGGGATGCCGTGGTGGGCGAGCCGCGCCGGGCTGATCCGCAGGTCGGCCAGATCACGGTAGACGAGCCGCACCGGCTCCCCGTCCGGCGACAGCACGACCAGGAGATTCTGGCCGTGCGCCTCCAACGCCACACCCAGGTCGAGCAGTCGCAGCCCCACCGTCAGGGCGAGCCGTGCGAACCGGGCCGCCCGGGCGGGGGAGCGGGGCAGCCCGGTCGCCGCCAGGGCCGCCACCGGCACCACCCGCTCCCCGGCCGCCGCGTACTCCTGCGGCGACTCGCGCACCACGGCCGCCAGATCGGCGGAACCGGCCGCCGCGGCACCCAGGGTGCGGGTGATGTGCAACAGCCCGCCGGTCCGGGCCGCCATCGCCTCCCCGAACTCCGACAGCACCGCGGACGCGGCGACCGAACCGAGCGAGATGTCCCGCACCGACGACGTCAGCCGCGCGCTCAACGCCGTCTTCACGTGCGGCCCGTCGGGCAGCGCGAGTGTCCGCAGCGCCATCAGCGGACGCGCCGCCATCCGCCCCGCGGACTCCCGCTCGAGCACATGCGCCGCCTGCCAGGGATGCACCGGGATCACCACCCGCTCCCCGTCCCGCAGCCACTTCGGCCAGACCCCCGTCACCAGACAGTCCCCGGCCGGTACCGGAATCAGTCCCAACTCCACGACAGGCCGGTGCTCGGGTCCGTACGCCAACTGGTCGGCCACCGAAAAGCCGGGCCGGGACCGGCAGCTGGGATGAAACGGATGCCCGTCGACCACCCGCTGCTCCCACTCCCAGTCCTGGTCCCGGTCCCACGCGTCCGCGTCCTCCTTGCTCTCCTCCTCCTGCGCTCCCGCCCGGGACAGCGCCAACGAGGCGACACTGTGCGCGAGTTCGGCGGCGAAGGCGGCCGAGTGCGGTACGGCGAGCTCCCCCATCAACCGTGCCGGATCGCCGTACGCCACCTCGCCCAGCCGTACGACGGTGACGTACGCGGCGGTCGCATACGGATCCGGGCGCGGGCCGCGCAGTCGGCGGCCGTCCGTCAGCCGCAGCGTGAGCCCATGACGGTCCGGCTCCCGGCGCGCAACCCACGGCAGCGGATCGTGCGCGAGACCGCGCCACAGCCGGCTCAGCACGGCCGCGCGGGCCCCTGGCAGCGCTGCCGCGTACCGGGACACCAGCGCGGGCCGTACGACGGCCAGCTCGTCGGCGATTTCGGCCTCGACGGCGGAGGGACGGTGCACAGGCGGGCTCCTCGGGTACGAAAGGTGCTGCGGAACGAACTGCCGGTCCGTGGCGGACACGCGGACATACTGATCGTCTCCGTCCGGACAGACCGTAGGGAAACAGTGGAACGCGTGGACCCCATGCCCCCGCCCGCAGACGACGACGCGGCACCCCGCGCTGCCGAGGAAGCCCGGCCGGCCGCCCGCGCCGACGCGTACGCGGCCGCCCCGCTGCTGAACTGCCTGCTGCGCGAGGTCGCACAACCGGTGACCGACGAGGACGCGGGCCGCGACCGGGAGCAAGGGCCGGGCACCCCCCGGACGTACCGCCTGCCCGGCACCGGCCGCCTGCTCCGCGTCCACGGCACCCGGCGTCCCACGGCACCCGAGGTACGCGCGAAGGACGGCACATGGCGCCGTCTGGGCCACCCGGAACTGGTGAAACTCGTCGCCGAGGAGCTGCACCGGCACACCGGCGTGCCCAACCGGGAACTGCCGGCCGAGATGACCGACAGCCGCGACGCGGTGGCCGCGCTGCTCGCCGCACGGGCAGGCGCCACCCCGCCCACCGACCCGTACCTGCGCTCCGAACAGTCCCTGCTCACCGGCCACACCCACCACCCCGCCCCCAAGGCGCGCGGCACCGGCCCCACGGCGAGCTGGCTGCCGTACGCACCGGAGGCGTACGCCCGCTTCCCGCTGACGCTGCTGGGACTGCGCGAGGACACGGTGGTGGAGGAGGGCGACACCTCCGCCCTGGACCGGCTGGGCACCGCCCCGCCCGGCTACCGCCTCCTGCCCGCCCACCCCTGGCAGGTGGAGCTGGCGGCCCGGAGCCTGGCCCCCGCGTTCGCCGACGGCCGTCTGATCAGGCTCGGCACGACCGCGTTCCCGGTATGGCCCACGGCCGCGATCCGCACCGTGTACACGCCCGCGCACGACCTGTTCCTGAAGTTCAGCCTGGACGTGCGCATCACCAACGACATCCGCCGCCTGTGGCGCCACGACCTGCTCAGGCGCGGCCGGACCGACCGGGCCACCCGCGAGGCGTTCGCCGCCTCGGCCACTCCCGACGCCCCCGCGGCCTGGCTCAGCGACCGCGGCCACCGCACCGCGGACTTCGCCTTCGAGGAACTGGCCGTACTGGTCCGCGACGGCCTGCACCGCCACCTGCTGCCCGGCACGACCCCACACCTCGCCGCCGCCCTGCCGGAGGAGTACGACGGCAACCCGCTCGCCACCACTCCCGCTCCCGCCACCTGGTGGGAGGCCTACCTGGCCCAGGTGGTCCCCCCGGCGCTGAGGGCCTTCGCCCGGCACGGAGTCGTGGTCGAGGCCCACCTGCAGAACACCCTGATCGCCGTCGACACCGACGGCATGCCCGTCCAGGCCCTGTACCGGGACGCCGAGGGCGTGAAACTACTGCCGGAGGTGACGAGGGAAGCGGGCTGGGAGCGCCTCGTCTACTGCCTGATCGTCAACCACCTGACGGAAGTCGCGGCAGCCCTGGCCGAACACCACCCGGGCTTCACCCCGTGGCCCGCGGCCCGCCGGGAACTCTCCCGCCACTCCCTGCCGGAGGCCCAGGCCCTCCTCACCGCCCCCACCCTCCCCGCCAAGACCAACCTCCTCCTGCGCTGGACCGACGCCGACGGAGCGGCGGCCCGCTACCTGCCGGTGCGCAACCCGCTGGCGGAGGAGTAGACACGGGTACGGGTCGCTCCGGCTCGCCGCCCCCTCCCTCCGGGCCACGGCGTGGTCGCGGTGAGGTCAGAGGTCGGCGCAGATCCCGCGGGCCTTCGCCAGCTCCTTCCTCACCTCGGCGTCGACCTCGAAGACCTGGCGGTGACGGTTGCTCGCCCGGGAGACGGCCTTCGCGAGCGGCTCGTACGAGGAGTCGCCCGCGGCGGCGGCCGCGGCCAGGTCGAAGGCGCCCGCGAAGCGGTACATCGCCAGCTCGCCCGCCCTGCCCTTCGCCGAGAACTTCGACTCGTCCACGCCGGCCAGCGCGTCGCACGCGCCCCGGGCGTCGTCCCTGGCGCTGCCGCCCGTGCCCGACGTGCCCGACGTGTCACCGGTCAGCGCCCAGGCCGCGCCCACGGCTGCACCGCCCACCACCAGTCCGACCAGCAGAGCGATGACCAGTGGCCCCCGGCTGCGGCCCGACGCGGCGGGCGACCCGGGCGGGGACGGCGGGGCGGGGGCCTGGTACGGCTGCTGTGGCTGCATGTACACGACCGTAACGGGCCGTCCGTCCGTGCGCCCCGGCGGGGCAACGGCCGGGGGCCGACGCCCGCGACCGCTCGGGAATGCCCCTTGCCGTCAGGGGCGTTGGCGATTCCATGACTCAGGATGCCCCGGCGCCACGCCCCTTGTCCGACGAAGCCCTCTCCCGCCTGCTCGGCACACAGCAGTTCGGCACCCTCGCCACCGTCAGGAGCAGTGGCCACCCGCATCTGACCACCATGGTCTACCGCTGGGACCCCGAGACCCGCGTCGTGCGGTTCTCGACGACGGCCGACCGCGCCAAACCCAAGCACCTGCGGCGCGACCCGCGTGCGGCGCTGCACGTGCAGGGCGGCGATGTGTGGTCGTTCGCCGTCGCGGAGGGCGAGGCGGAGGTCTCCGAGGTCACCACGGTCCCCGGCGACGCGGTCGGCCGGGAACTGCTCGGGCTGGTCCCCGACGCCGCGAAGCCGAAGGACGAAGCCGCGTTCCTGGAGCAGCTGGTCGCCGAACGCCGGGTGGTCGTCCGCCTGAAGGTGGACCGGCTGTACGGAACCGCGCTCGACATCGCCGGGTAGGCGGACCGAAGGAACCGATACCTATCCCGCTTCGGGCAGACGGTCGAGGCGTTCGCGGTGGGCCGGGGTCAGCTCGAGACGTTCCGCGGCGACGTTCTCCTCCAGGTGGTCGATCCGGGCGGTGCCGGGGATCGGGAGGACGACCGGTGAGTGGCCGAGGAGCCAGGCCAGCGCGACCTGTGTGGGGGTGGCGTCGAGCTCGGCCGCGACGGCGGCGATCCCGGCCGTCGCCCCCGCTTCTCCCCAGGCGACGGGGCGCCACGGCAGGAACGCGATTCCCGCCGCTTCGCAGGCTGCGAGCACGGGCTCATGCTCACGGTCGAGCAGGCTGTACCGGTTCTGCACGCTCGCGATGTCGACGATCTCCCGTGCCCGGCCGAGTTCGTCGACGGTGACCTCGGACAGCCCGATCCTGCCGATCTTTCCCTCGGTCCGCAGGTCCCGCAGGGTGCCCACCTGGTCGGCGAGCGGTGTGGCGGGATCGATGCGGTGCAGTTGGAGCAGTTCGATCCGCTCCACGCGCAGCCGCCGCAGGGCCTGGTCGACCTGGTCGCGCAGGAGGGCCGGCCGCCCGTCGAGCTTCCACTCGCCTCCGGGGCCGGTGCGGGCGACCCCGACCTTGGTGGTGATCAGCAGGTCGTCCGGGTAGGGGTGCAGGGCCTCGGCCAGGAGTTCCTCGTTGGCTCCACCGCCGTACAGATGCGCGGTGTCGATGAGCGTGACGCCCAGCTCGACGGCCCGCCGGGCGACCGCGAGCGCGCCCTCGCGGGCCGGCCCCGGTTCCGTCGGCAGGTGCATGGCCCCGAACCCCAGCCGCCGTACTCCCAGATCCCCGCCGATACGGAACTCGGTCGATGTCATCGCAGTGCGGTCTCCCCCTCGCTCAGGGGGAAACGCTAGCAGCGCGGTCGGCCGGAGGCGCCGGTCTTTCACGCCTCCGGCGCCCCGGACGCTACTCCGCGGGCGTCGTCCCCAGCAGGCGCTCGGCGAGGGCCTCCGCCTCGCGGGTCTTCGGCGCGTTGAAGAACAGCACCCTGCCGACGACCGGGTCTCCGGTGTAGTAGCGCTCGTAGAGTGCCTGGCGGGCGGCGAACGGGCTGCAGGTCATGTCCCAGACCATCCGCATGACCCGGAGGCGTCGCTCGGCGCCGACCCCCGGACCGTGGACGTACTTCTCCACGAGGTGACCGATCTCCTCGTGCCGCAGCTCGCCCTCGGTCATCACGATCGCACCGCTGCCCGCGACCAGCCGGAGCACCTCGACCGCCCTGGCGATCGCGTGCGGGAAGAAGAACGTCAGCGCCGCGATGCCGACCCGCGACTCCTCGCCCGGACGGCCGTGCCCGCGCAGTACCGACCCGGGGTCACGACGCTCGCCGATCCGGCGGCTCAGGTCGACCGCGGCGCCGTCGAGGATGCCCTCGGCGACGTTCAGCAGGCCCATGACCTCGCCGAGTTCCTCCTGATAGCGCGGCGAGGTCGCCCGGCCCGTGGTCCGCGCGGCCACGGTGGCGAGCCCGGCCAGGAACTTCAGCTTGGAGGTGCTGCGCGCCGCGCCCTGGAGCGGGCCGTAACCGACCGCGTTGCGCACCACGTTGTTGTACGCGTCCAGGTCACCGGCGACGACGACCCGGTCCTCGGGGACGAAGACGTCGTCGAAGACGAGGATCGCGTCGCCCTCGTCGAACCGGCCGCTCAGCGGGGTGTCGAAGAGACCGTCCCCGCGGTCGTACGCCTGGCGGCAGACGATCTTGAGGCCGGGTGCGTCGAGCGGGAGCGTGCAGACCAGGGCGTAGTCCTCCTGGCCGGGCCGGCGCGGCACGTACGGGCCGACGAAGACCTCGTCGGCCACCGGGGCGAGGGTGGACAGCAGCCGGGCGCCCCGGATCACGATGCCGTCCTCGCGGCGCTCCACGATCCGCACCGCCTCCGGCGGGGCGTCCTGCGTCGAGCGGTCGCTCTGCGGGTCCACCAGCGTGTGGGTGACCGCGAGGTCCTCCCGGCGCAGCCGCGCGAGGTACGCGCCCATCCGGGCCGCCTCCTCGTGCTTGCCGACGTGCTCGAGGCTGCTTCGGACGTCGAGCAGGTAGGCGTTCATGAAGTCGGGGAGCCGGCCCATCATGCCGTAGGTCAGCTCGGTCCTGAGCCGGTCGCAGCGCAGCCTGGCCAGCACGTCCTCGGGGGTCCGCGCCTCGAGCAGGGTGGTGCTGTGGGCGTCCCCGGTCGCGTCGTCCCGCACCGTCAGGACCTCGGCGAACTCCGGGTCCAGCTGAGCGTCGTAGAGTCCGGCGAGCGTCGTGAGCACGCCCTGGAAGGCGGGGTGGGCGGTGACGTCGTCGACCCGCTCACCGTTGATGTACAGGCTGCGCCCGTCCCTCAGACCCTCCAGGTACGCGGCGCCCGAACGAAGTCCCATGTCGTCACTCCTTGTGCTGAGGCTTGGCGAGTGCGTCCGAGCGGGACGCGGCGTGGTGGCCCGGCTCCCGGGCCCCGGCGCAGGGGAGCAGGGGGGCAGGGGCAGAGGGAACGGCCGCCGGACCGTCGCGGTGACGGTCCGGCCGGGGAGCGGAGGCCGGGCGGAGGTCAGCGGCCGAGCAGGAAGTCGAGCTGGATCCGGTCGAAGGTCTCGGTCTGCTCGTACTGGGGCCAGTGGCCCGCGTTCTCGATCACCGCGAGCCGGCCGCGCGGGATCAGGTCCGCGATCCGGCGCCCCTCGTCCACCGGACCCGACGGGTCCTTGGTGGTCCACACGACCAGCGCCTCCGCCTCGATGGCGCGCAGGTCGTCGTCGGTGAGCATGTTGCGCCGCCGGGTCTCCAGGTCCTGCAGCGCCATGTTCATCCGGCAGGCCGTCTTCCAGTCCGGCTGCTCGAAGATCGCCTGCCGGGTCCTGATCAGGTCGTCGGTGACCATCGACGGGTCGGCCATCAGCCACTCCAGACGGGCCTTGACCCGCTCCCAGGAGGGGTCCTCGGCGGCCTGCGTCGACAGGGTCAGCAGCCGCTCCATCACCTGGGGGTTCGCCATCGTGCCCCCCATGGTGTTGAGCACGATCCGCTCGGTGCGCCCGGGGTGCAGCTGCGCGAACCGCGCGGTCACCCAGCCCCCCAACGACTCCCCGCTGAAGTACGCGCTCTCGTGGCCCAGCGCGTCCAGCACCCGCTGGACCTGGTCGAGGTAGTGCGGGATCTCCAGCGGGTGCTCGGGCTTGGTCGAGTAGCCGTGGCCGATGAAGTCGATCGCGTAGCAGTTGAAGTGCTCCGCGTGCGCGGCCAGGTTCCGCACGTACGCCTCGGCGTGCCCGGTGATCCCGTGCAGCATCAGCAGCAGCGGCTTGTCCGGGCTGCCCGACTGCAGGAACCGGGTCCGGTACGGCCCCGTCTCCAGGTACCCCTGCCGGAACTCGACCTGCGCCAGGTCCGACCACACGCTCGTGTACGTCATCATCTTCTCCTTGGAACTCGGATCTCGGCCGGGCCCGGACCGGCTCGTGGGCTCGGGGCGGCGGCCGGGCTCAGACGGCGGCCGGGCCGCCCGGGTGCTCGGCGAGGAAGCCGAGGACCAGCCGGGTGAACTCCGAGGCCCGCTCGTACGGCACCCACAGGCCGGTGCGCTTGAACAGGTGCAGCTGGGCGTCGGGGATCTGCTTGAGCAGGAAGAGGGCGTTGTCGAAGCCCTGCACCCGGTTTTCGGTGCCCCAGACGATCAAGGTCGGCACCTTGATCCGGCCCAGCTCCTGCCACAGCGGCTCGGCCGGCACGCCCGCCGATTCGGCGCCGGCCCGGCGCTCCTCGCCGCCGGCGACCGACTCCAGGTACCGCTCCTCGACGAGTTCGTCGGTGACCAGCCCGGGGTCGGACATCATCATCCGCAGGTAGGCGCGCATCTTCTCCCGCGACGGGCCCTCGCCCGCGTAGTAGGAGCGGATCGCCTTCTGTCCCTCGGACGGCATCGTGCTGAACAGGGGGACACCGCCGGCGCTGGAGACCAGGACCAGGCGGTCCACGCGTTCGGCGTGGTGCAGGGCCATCGCGATCGCGACCGCGCCGCCGGTGGCCAGACCGATCACGCTCGCCCGCTCGACGCCCAGCTCGGAGAGCATCGCGGCGAACACGTCGGCGTAGGGCCGGTACTTGCCGCCGGACAGCTCGATGGCGTCGGAGCGGCCGTAGCCGGGCAGGTCGACGACCAGGACCCGGGCGCGTTGGGACAGCTCGGCGATGTTGGTGCCGAAGTTGCCCCAGCCGGACGCCCCGGGCGCCCCGCCGTGGACGCACAGCAGGACCTCCGGTCCGGTGCCCGCCTCGTGGTAGTGGACGCGGGTGCCGCCGACCGTGACGAACCGGGAGGTGGACTCGCGGGTGAGCGGTTCGCGGGCGGGCTGTCCGCGGGTGCCGGCCGTCATCAGACCTTCACCGCCGCCGGCATCTCGCCGCCGAAGTAGTTCATGCCGTAGGCCTGGTAGAGCGGGCCCGCGTAGTTCTGCACGTGGTGCAGGGCGCTCTGGCAGTCCCGCCACATCCGCTGCATCGGGTTCTTCGCGTGCAGCTGGGAGCCGCCGCTGACCTTGAAGATCTCGTCGGCGGCCGCGGCCGCGCGGTGCGAGGCGGAGACCTGGTTGCGGCGGATCTCGGCACGCTCGGACAGGGTGAGCAGCCGCCCGGAGGAGACGATGTCGAACGCCCGGTCCATGTCGTGCAGGACGTGGCCGATGCTGGCGTCGATGTCGGCGGCCGCCGGAGCCAGCACGGACAGCTGGAACGGGTCACGGCTGGCCGAGCCGAACCGGCTGCTGCGCTCCCGGGTCCACTTGACGTACGCGGCCAGGGTGCCCTGGGCCAGCGCGATCGTCGCCGTGGTGACCGCACCGGAGAAGACCACGTTGCGCGGCATCGAGTACAGCGGCGCGTCCCGGCCCGCGATCGACCCGGCGCTGCCGTCGGTGACCGGGTTGGTCCGGATCAGCCGGTGCTCCGGCACGAAGGCGTCCTTGACGACGATGTCCTTGCTGCCGGTGCCGCGCAGCCCGATGACGTCCCAGGACTCGTGCAGGATCTCGTAGTCGCTGCGCGGGATGACGAAGTGGATCGTCTCCCGGTCGGTGACGTTGCCCTCCTGGTCGGTGATCAGGCCGCCGATCATCACCCACTGGCAGTGGTCGGTGCCCGAGGAGAACGGCCAGCGGCCGTTGAAGACGTAGCCGCCCTCCACCGGCCGCGCCCGGCCCATCGGGGCGTACGGCGAGGCCACCCAGGTGTCGGGGTCCTCGCCCCAGATCTCGCGCTGCATCCGCGGATCGCCCTGGGCGAGCTCGTGCGGGTGCACACCCACCACCCCGGTGATCCAGCCGGCCGCGCCGTTGCGCTGCCCGATCTCGTAGGCGGTGCGCAGGAACTCGGTCGGGTGGGACTCGAAGCCGCCGAAGTCGCGGGGCTGGAGCATCCGGATCACACCGGACTCGCGCAGCACGGCAGCGACCTCGTCGCTGACCCGGCCGAGCTCCTCGGACACGGGTCCGTCGCTCTCCAGCAGCTCGGCGTGTTCCATCACGCGGTCAAGCACGGCGTTCATGGCGCCTTCCTCTCTGGTGTGGCAGTCGGGTCAGTGGTGGTCGACGGAGTGGTGGCCCCAGAAGTGCGCGGTGTCGTACCGCGTGGGCGTCCACGTCTCGTCGTCGATCTTGATGCCGCCGGTGCCGAACTCGAGCCCCACGTCGGACGGGGTCAGCAGGTAGAAGCTGACCATCCGGTCGTTGCTGTGCCGGCCGAACGTCTTCAGCAGCCGGTGCGGCTCGTCCTCGATGTGCTCCATCGCCCGGCCGATCACGTCGAGGTCGGTGACCTCGAGCATGAAGTGGCCCACGCCCAGCGGCCGGTTCCCCACCTTCGGGGTGAAGGCGAAGGAGTGGTGGCGGGGGTTGCAGTGCAGAAACGTTGCTGCAAGGTCCGGGGCGAGGTCGATGTGGTCGGAGAGCCGGAAGCCCAGGACGTCGAGGAAGAGCGACTCGTAGCGGGCACGGTCCGAGACCACCTGCAGTACGTGTCCCAGACCCTCGGTCCCGGCGACGAACTCCGCGCCGATCGGGGAGGCGAACCGCGCCGAGGAGGTGCCGAGGCCCCAGAAGATCTCGTGGTCGTAGCAGTCGTCGGGGTCACGGAACCGGATCAGGTCCGAGACCATCCGCTCCTTGGCCACCGCCTCGCCCGGCCGGGTCACCTCGTACCCGGCGGCGACCAGGCGCGCCTCCAGCTCGGCGAGCTCGGCGGGCCCCTTGGTCTCCCAGCCGACCGCGCTCACGCCGCCCCTCTCGCCGGGGCGCACCTCGAGCCGGTAGGCCTTCTCGTCCACGCGGAACAGCAGGCGGTCGTCACCCCTGCGGTCGGCCATCAGCCCGAGCACCCGTTGGCCGAAGTCCTGCCAGTGGTCGAGGTCGGTGGCCGTGAACTGTAGATAACCCAGGGCGGTGACTCGGGCGGTCATGTCTCTCCTCGCAATCGTTCTCTGTGCGTGTGGGCGGGCTCAGCCCAGCACACGGTCCTGGCCGAACCGGATCTGGATCAGGTCGGCGACCTCGGCGGCCCGGTCGCGCACCTGCGCGCCCCACCGGGCCACGGTCGCGCCGTCGGCCCCTCCCGGCGGGAAGGACATCCTCACCGCCAGCTGCGGGACGCCGGCCATCGGCACCGCCACCGTGAGGGAGCGGACGTCGTAGGTGCCGTCCGGATCGAGGTCGGGCTCGTAGTAGTCGAGGTGGTCCAGGTGCATGGTGAGCACCTGGCGCTGACGGCGCGGTGTCGGCTCGCCGTGGATGTACCGGGTGACGTCCTGCCAGGTCTCCAGGTCCGGGCCGTGACCCACCAGGTTGAGCGAGTAGCCCTGGACGGCCACCCGCTCCAGGATCTCCCGGCAGCGCTCGCGCGCGGCGGCGTCCTTGCGCGGCAGCCGGTCGAGCCAGCGGGTGACGGCCGCCTCGTCCCGGGGGTCGAGGTGCACCGCGCCCGTCGGCGGCAGGTGCGGCAGCCGCAGGCCGATCTCGAAATAGGTGCGGGTCGCCGAGCCGCGCTCGGTACCGATCACCACGTCGTGGTCGCCGACCAGCGCGAGCAGCGAGACGTCGGCCGACTCCTCCGCGGCCAGGGCGGCCAGCGGCTCCATCGCCACCTCGCTCAGCCGGGCGGCCCGGATCAGGTCGTGGTCGGCCGGGGCCAGGAACGACGAGGGCGCGAAGCCGCCGAAGCCGCCCTGGAAGAAGAGCAGCGGACACGTCGGCCGCTGCACGTCCAGCGAGCGGACCTCACCGAGCACGATGTAGTGGTCACCGGCGTCGACCAGCTGGTGGTAGGCGCAGTCGATCCAGGCGACCGAGTCCTCGAGGATCGGCGCACCGGACGGCGAGGGCCGCCACTCGACGCCGGCGAACGACTCCGGACCGCGCCAGCTCGTGACGAGATCGGCCTGGTCGGCGGCGAGCACGTTGACGCAGAAGGTGCTCGCCTCCCGCAGCCGGGCGAAGGTGCGCGAGCCGCGGTCGGGCAGGAACGCGACGAGGGGCGGGTCCAGCGAGACCGAGGTGAAGGTACCGACCACCATCCCGATCTGCTCGCCGCTGTCGAGGGTCGCGGTGATCAGGGCCACCCCGGTCGGGTAGTGCCCCAGAGCCTCGCGGAACAGGTGCGGGTCGATCGCGGCCGGGGCCGTGCCCGTGGTCGGCTCAGACATTGCGGATCAGACGGTAGACCTGGCTGCGCAGCTCGGCGAAACGGGGCAGCGCCTTGGTGGTGACCTGCTCGCGCGGGCCGGGAAGGTCCACGGTGAGCAGTTGCCGGATCCCGGCCGGCTTCCCGCCCAGGGCGAGCACCCGGTCGGAGAGGTAGACGGCCTCGTCGATGTCGTGGGTGACCAGCAGCACCGTGATGCCGAGGTGCTCGCGGACCCGCAGCAGCAGGTCCTCCAGGTCCGCCCGGGTCTGGGCGTCCACCGAGGCGAACGGCTCGTCCATCACCACCACGGCCGGCCGGTAGGCCAGCGCCCGCGCGATCGCGACCCGCTGCTGCATCCCGCCGGAGAGCTGCCAGGGATAGGAGCCGGTGAAGTCGGAGAGACCGACCTCGGCGAGGGCCTCCCGGGCGGTCGCGTCCCGCTCGGCCTTGGTCACGCCCGCCGAGCGCAGCGGCAGTACGACGTTGTCGAGCACGCTGAGCCAGGGCATCAGCGACCGGCTGTAGTCCTGGAAGACGATGGCCAGACCGCGCGGCGGCGCCTCGATCCGCAGGCCGTCGAACAGCACCTGGCCCTCGCTGGGGCGGCGGAGCCCGGTCAGGCACTCCAGGAGCGTGGTCTTGCCGACGCCCGAGGGTCCGACGATGCACATCAGCTCGCCGCGGCCGACCTCGAAGTCCAGGTCCTTCAGGACCTGGCGCTCGCCGTAGCTGTGGCCGAGCCCGCGGACCTGCATGACCGGGTCGGTGACGCCGGCGCCCGGCGTGTCCGTGGCCGGAGCGTCCGTGTCCGGGGTGGTCTGTGCCTTCATCGCTGATCCTCCTTCTGCTTGGTGTAACCGCGGTGCCAGGCCAGCACCCGGGCCTCGACGAGTCCGAAGGCCTTGTTCGCCGCGTAGCCGATCAGGCCCAGCACGATCAGGCCGGTCCACATCGCGACGATGTCGAACGTGCGCTGGGAGTCGAGGACGAAGTAGCCGAGCCCGCCCGGGCTGCCGACCATCTCGGTGAGCACCATCGCCACCACCGACATCGACAGCGCCACGCGGGCACCGGCGAAGACCTGGGGCAGGGCGGCGGGGACGACGACGTAACGGATCCGGTGCCAGGTGCTGAGCCGGTAGCCGGCCACGACCTGGTGCAGGACCGGGTCGACGGACCGGACGCCCTCCACGGTGTTGAGCAGGATCGGCCAGGTGGAGACGAAGGCGATGGTGATCACCTTCATGTCGTCGTCGGTGCCGAGCAGCAGCATCATGATCGGCAGCAGCGCCACGCTGGGCAGCGCCCGCATGAACTCCACCAGCGGTCGGGTCGCGTCCTCCAGCGCCGGGACGGAGCCGAGCAGCAGGCCGAGGACCACGGCGCCGACGAACCCGATCCCGAAGCCGGCGGCCAGCCGGACCACGCTGGGCAGCGCGTCCTCGATCAGGTGGTCGAAGAACCACAGGTCGACGAAACGGCCGGTGATCTCCGAGAGCGCCGGCCAGTACAGCGAGGTGCTGCCGGCGCTGAGCCACCACCAGGCGGCGACCAGCAGAACCGGGAGCCACACTTCCCGCGCGACCAGCGACGCGACCTTCAGCGTCCGGTTCATGCCGCACCTCCCTTGCGGACCGAGGGGTGCCACCACAGCACGCGGCGCTGCAGCAGCACGAAGAACAGGTTGAGCAGCAGGCCGAGGACCGCCGCGGTGAACGAGTACACGAACGCCCGCTCGGTGTCGTTGATCTGCATCGCCTGGAGCAGGACGTAGCCGAGACCGTCGGAGCCGCCGAGGAACTCCGAGCTGATCGCCATCAGCAGGGAGATCGTCGCGGCGATCCGCAGGCCGACGAAGACGAACGGGAACATCGACGGCGCGATCAGGTGACGCAGCCGGTGCCACCGCGTCAGGTGGTAGGCCCGCGCGACCCGGCGCAGCTGGGGCGAGATCTCCCCGACCGCGTAGGACGTCTGGATGATGACCGGCCAGACCGCCGAGACCAGGATCAGGACCAGGCCCAGATCACGGGTCGCGCCGAAGAGCAGCAGGAACAGCGGCAGCAGCGCGATCGCGGGGACCGTCCGGCCGAAGTCGAGGATCAGCTGGGTGCTGCGGCGGACGTGCTCGTTGGCCCCGATCAGCAGACCCACCGGCACGCCGACCAGGACGGCGAGCGCCAGGCCCAGCAGGGCCGTCTCGACCGAGGTGGCGATGTTCGACCAGTAGACGCCGGTGCCGGCCAGGTCGACCGCGGACCGGAAGCTCTCCAGCGGAGTCGGGAAACCGCTGGAGGACCCGGGCCCACTGGCGAACAGGTACCAGACGACGAGCGCGACGAGGATCGCCAGCAGCCGGTTGGCCAGGCGCCGGACGCCGAAGGACGCGGCCGTGGGCTTCGTACCGGTCACGGCCTTGGACTTCGTGCCGGTCACCGCCGTGGGCTTCGGGCCGGTCACGGCCCGACCAGCTTCGCGGCGTCCGGGGCACCCTTCTCGAACAGGTCGTACTTGTCCATGTACGCGACCGAGAACTCGACGTCCTCGGCGGTCAGCGGCTCCTCGGCGTAGACCGGGAACGCCGCCTTCTCCAGGAGGCCGGCGTCCGCCTCGAGGACCTCGGCGGCGGTCCTCACCAGCAGCTCACGGTCACCGTTGACCACCGTGTTGCCCTCGCGCACCGCTTCGCCGAAGGCCTTGACGGTCTCCTTGTTCGCCTCGGCGAAGTCCCGGGTGGCGACCCAGACGTACGCCATCCCGCCGCCGCCGGAGTTGACCGGCCCGAGCGGGCGCAGGTCGCCCTTGGCGCGCTCCACGGTGCCCACCGGCTCGGGCGTGGTGGTCGCGTCGACCTGGCCGGACTTCAGGGCGGCCAGGGTGTCCGGGGACTCGACGAACTTGATGGAGGCGCTGTCGCCGCCGGCCTCGTCGACGGAACCGCGCAGGTCGACCCAGGGCGCGCTCTTGATCTGCGGCACCCCCACGGTCTTGCCGGTCAGGTCGGCCAGCGACTTGATCGGGGAGTCCTTCTCGACCCACACGTTGGCGAAGCTGAACTTCTCCTGGCCCTCGGGGATGCCGCCGTCGGTCGCGCCGGCGACATAGACCAGGTCCACGCCCTGTCCCGCGGCGACGAGCGAGGTGGCGGTGTCCAGCAGGGCGAGGTCCACCTTGCCGCCGAGCAACTGCGGGACCATCTCGGTGGACGTCTTCGCCGTGCTGATCTCGACGTCCAGGTCGTGCTTCTCGAACACGCCCTCGTCGTCCGCGGCGAAGGCCGGGACGCCGTTGAGCGAGGCGAAGACGGCGAGCTTGAGCGGCCCGTCGGCCGACGCGTCCGAGCCGGAGCCGTCGGAGGAGCAGGCGGTACACAGGGCCATCGCCGCGACGGCGGTCGCGGCGAGAGCGCGAAAACGAGTGGAAGCCATGAGGGTCCAGTCCTTCTGTCGTGCCCGGCAGTGCGGCTCGTTCGGAAGTTGCGTCCGTGGCGGGCATGACGACAGTGGCAAAACGGGGCCCTCGAGTGGCCCGATCCCTCACCAATCGGAATTTCAACTCGGCTCTCATGGAAACCTCGACGTAACGCAGGACGTCGCGTACGTTCCGTATACACATACGTTTTGGCTGAAAATGGTTGGCCGACGGAGAACGCCGGACGCGGGCGGGATGGAGCCGAGATGAGCGAGATCAACGGCAAGCGCGGCGTGCTGGCGCGGGCCTTCGACATCCTCGGCTGCTTCACCGGCGGCGAGCCCGAGCGCTCGGTCGCCGACATCTGCGCGGTGACCGACCTGCCGCCGGCGACCGTGCACCGCATGCTGGCCACCCTCTCCGAGCACGGCGCCATCGAGCGGACCGGCCGCGGCCGCTACCGGCTCGGCCCGCGCCTGTGGCGGCTCGGCCACGGCGTCCCGGACATCCGGCTGCTGCGCGACTGCGCCCGCCCGGCCCTGGTCGACCTGCACGCGAGCACCCGGCTGCCGGTCGCCCTGGTGACCCGCGAGGGCGACCGGCTGCACATCATCGACAAGATCGCCGGCCGCAACACGGTCCGGGTCTGGGAACAGCTCGGATCGCCGGCGCTGGACGAGCACCCCGCGGGCCTGGTCCTCCTGGCCTGGGGGCACGACCCGGACCGCCGGCCCGCGTCGCGCCCGTTGCGCAGCGAGGAGCAGTTCGCCTGGCGGCAGACGCTCGCCCAGGTCCGGCAGATCGGCTTCGCGCACTCTCCCACCGGCGCACAGCACACCTCCCCGCTGGTCTGGGCGGCCGCGCCCGTCTTCGCCGAGGACCAGACGGTGAGCACCTGCGTGATGATCGGCGGTCGCCGGGGCCAGCATCCGCCGGTGTCACTGGGCCGCCAGGCCCGGACCACCGCCCGGGACATCTCCGCCGGCCTGCGCGGCGCTCCGGACGAACAGACGCTCGGCAAAACGCACGTCTGGAGGGACGGTTTCCCGACCGGTCCCGGGCCGGCCGGGCGATCGGCCGCATCGTCCGCCGGGTGAGGGTGAGGGTGCGGGGTGCACCGGTGACGCGGGGAGCGGGACCGGGCCGCTCGGCAGCCGGCTCCTGAGCCGGGGCGGGCGGCGGTGTGCGGCTGCTGTGCGTGCGGAGCCGTCGCCGTACGGACGGCGGCCTGCCCTGCCGACCGGAGAGGGCGTCGGCCTTCACACCCTTCGGCGCGGGGAGCGCCGGATTCGTGTGGCTCCCCCGGCGGCTTTCACGTCCCTTCCGGCCGTTCACCTCCGGCCGGGCCCTTCCGCCGGGCACCGGCCGGACGGCGCGGTGCCCGGCGGCATCCGGTGTCCGGCCGAGGGCGGCACCGCCACCGGCCGACGGACCCGGCCGTCGCCCGCCGCGTGCCCCGAGCGTTGACGCTGTCCGCCCGTGCCCCGGACGGCGAGGCCTTCTCCCTGGCGCGAGCCGAGGACCGGACGTCACCGGGCCACCGGACCGGCCGACGCGCGCGGGCTGTTCCGGCCGACAGGCAGGTGGTGCCGCCGTGCGGGCCGTTCCGGCCGGCAGGTGCGCAGCCGTGCGGGCTGTTCCGACGGGCAGGTACGCGCCCGTCCACGTCGTTTCGCCCGGCCGCGGAGTCCTCCGTCGCACCCCGCTCACCAACTCGCTTTCCGCTGGATGCGAGCCACGGACCGCTCGGCGCCCGCTGCTCCGAGACTGGTCACCGCGGGTCGCCGGGCGGCCCGCAGGACCCCACCAGCGAGAGGACAGCCGTGAGCGTCGCCTCCCCCACGCCGCACCAGGCCGGCGCGACCGCGCAGCTCGTCGACTTCGTCCGTCGGCGGGACCGCCGCGCCGAGCCCGCCACCCGGGCGGCCCTGCGCGGCCTGACGGTCGACACCGTCGGGGTCGCCGTCGCCGGGCTCGGCACTCCGGCGGCCGTGCTGGTGCGCGACTGGGTCGAGGACCAGGCGCCGTCCGGTGCCGGCGCGCCGTCCGATGCCGCCGCACCGGCCGGGACGGCGGCCGTGTGGGGCTCGACGAGCAGGCTCGGGCCCGCCGCCGCCGCCCTGGTCAACGGCACCGCCGCGCATGCCCTGGACTGGGACGACGCCGCTCCCTCGATGGCCATGCACCCCGCCGCGGTCCTGCTGCCGACGCTCTTCGCGCTCGCCGCCCGCCGTCCGGTGACGGGCGCCGAGCTCGACGCCGCCTACAGCGTCGGTTCCGCCGTCTTCCGGGCCGTCTCGGAGGTGCTCCCGCACGCCGTCCACTACGGCCGGGGCTGGCACAACACCTCCACCACCGGACGGCTGGCCGCGACCGCGGCCGGCTGCCGCCTGCTCGACCTGGACGGCGAGGTGACCGCCCACGCCCTGGGCATCGCCGCCTCCCAGGCGTCCGGGAGCCTGGCGAACTTCGGCACGATGACCAAGCCGATGCACGCCGGCCTGGCTTCCCGGGACGCCGTGATGGCCGTGGGGCTGGCCCACCGGGGCTTCACCGCCAACCCCGCCCAACTGGAGGCGCGCGGCGGCTTCCTGGACCTCTTCGGCGACCACGACCCGCGGCGCACGGCGGTCCTGGGGGAGCGGCTGGAGCACTGGGTGTCCGGCTGGGTCGACGACTACGCGATCAAGGCGTATCCCTCCTGCTTCGCCACCCAGCGCGCGATCGACGCGGGATTCTCCCTGCGCGAGGAGCTGGGGGCCGACGTCGACCGGATCTCGCGGATCGAGGTGACCCTCGAGCACGGCGGCACCCGTCCGCTGCGGGACACCGGGCCGGGCAACGGGCTCGAGGCCAAGTTCTCCCTGGAGTACACCCTCGCCGTCGCCCTCCTGACCGGGAACGTCCTGCTCGGCGACTTCACCGACGAGGCCCTGAAACGTCCGGGGGTGGCCGAGCTGATGGCCCGGATCGAGCTCGCCGAGCGGCCGCCGGCCGAGGAGCCGGGCCACACCGTCGTCCGGCTGCACACCGGTGACGGCCGGCTCCTGGTCCGCGACGTCCACCACTCCCGCGGCGACTCGCACCGGCCGCTCTCGTCCGCCGAGCTGGCCGCCAAGTTCCACCAGTGCGTGGGGCGGGGACCCGCGAAGGCGTCCTGGTTCGACGCGCTCCACGCCGTCCCGGACGCCGACGAGCCCCGGGACCTGCAGACACTCCTCGCCGGCCCGCCCGCCCACGGCTGACCCGGCCCGCCTCCCCGGCCGCGACCCGCATCGCGCCGCCGTACCGACACCAGGAGAAACTGGACCATGACCGACACCTTCACCGAGGAAGCGACCAGCCGCTTCGTGGAACTGCCGAGCGGGCGCGTCCACTACCACGAGTACGGCGAGGGCCACCCGCTCGTCCTGCTGCACGGTTCCGGCCCCGGTGCGACCGGCTGGAACAACTTCGCGGCGAACATCCGCGAGCTGGGCAAGCGGTTCCGCTGCCTGGCCGTCGACATGCCCGGCTGGGGCAAGTCCGACCCGGTCGGCTACGACGACCGCGACCACGCCGCGACCGCGCTGGAGTTCCTCGACGCCCTGGGGATCGAACAGGCGGCGTTCATCGGCAACTCGATGGGCGGTGCCACCTCGGTCATGTTCGCCGCGACCCACCAGGAACGGACCAGCCACCTCGTCACCATGGGCGCCGGGGTCGGCGGCGCCCACCTCTTCGTCCCCGGCGGCGGGCCGAGCGAGGGCGTGAAGGTGCTGCAGCGGACCTACCGCGAGCCCACCGAGGAGAACTTCCGCGACCTGGTCGACGTCATGACCTTCGACCCGGCGCACGCCTCGCCGGAACTGGTCCGCCGGCGCCACCGGGCCGCGGTCGAGCGCCCGGACCACCTCATCAACTTCGCCGACGGCATCGGCCGGCCGCGCCCGCACATGGCCACCCACGCCCAGATCGCCGGCATCACCGCACCGTCCCTGTTCGTCCACGGCCGCGACGACCGGGTCGTGCACTACGAGAGCTCGCTGAAGCTCGTCTCGCTGGTGCCCCGCTCCCGGATGGTGCTGCTGGCCGGCTGCGGCCACTGGGCCCAGCTCGAGCACGCCGACGAGTTCAACCGCACCGTCACCGACTTCCTTCTCCACAACTGAGGAAGAAGAGGAAGAAAGGGCTTCTGCCATGCACGAGGTACACGAGCGGATCCTGGCCCGCGCCGAGGAGATCGCCGCCGAGGCCGCACCCAGCGACGAGCTGGGCCGGCTGACCGACAAGGCCGCCGGGGTGCTGCGTTCCAGCGGCGTCATCCGGATGCTCCAGCCGGCCGAGTTCGGCGGCCACGAGGCCAGTCCGGTCGACTTCTTCCGCACCCTGCGTGACATCGGTGTCCACTCCTCCTCCGCGGGCTGGGTGGCCGGCGTGGTCGGCGTCCACGCGTTCGAGGTGGCCCAGATGGACATCGCCCTGCAGAAGGAGATCTGGGGTGAGGACCCGGACACCTGGATCGCCTCGCCGTACGCCCCCCTGGGGCGCGCGACCCCGGTCGAGGGCGGGTTCCGGTTCAGCGGACGCTGGCCCTTCTCCTCGGGCACCGATCACTGCCGGTGGATCATCCTCGGCGGCCTGATCGTGGACGAGGACGGCAAGCCGGTCCCGGGCGGACTGCGCCACTTCGTCCTTCCCCGCGAGGACTACGAGATCGTCCAGGACTCCTGGGACGTCGTCGGGCTGCGCGGCACCGGCAGCAAGGACATCGTGATCGAGGACAAGTTCATCCCGGAGCACCGGATCCTCGACCCGGCCCCGATGGAGGACGGCGGCCTGGCCCACCGGGTCGGCCGCGGTGACGCGCCGCTGTACCGGATGCCCTTCCACCCGATGTTCACCGCGGGCATCACCACCGCCACGGTCGCGATGGCGCAGGGTGCCCTGGCCGCGTTCATCGCCTCGATGCGGGGCCGGGTCACCGCACGCGGAGTGAAGACCGCCAACGACCCGCACCAGCTCGCCGTGCTCGGCCGGGCGATCTCCGACCTGGAGGCGGGCGAGGTCCAGCTCTTCGACGACATCGAGCGGATGTGGGAGCAGGCACGGCGCGACGAGCGGTTCTCGCCCGAGGAACGGCTGAGGGTCCGCCGCAACCAGGTCCGCATAGCCCGGCGCGCGGTGGACGCCGTCGACGAGCTGTTCCTGCACGCCGGCGGCTCGGCGCTGCGCAGCGACTCGACGCTGCAGCGCTGCTGGCGTGACATCCACGCCGCGATGAACCACGCCAGCAACAACGCCGACCCGATCTACCAGGCCTACGGCCTGAACACCTACGGACACCCGCTGCCGGCGTCGGTGCTCTTCTGAGGGCGGGGTCGGGGGCGGGGCGGGAACGGGACCGGCCGGGCACCCGGGGCCATGAGGGGCGCACGCGCGTCGACGGCCGCTCGAACCGCGAGCGGCCGCGGGCTTCCTGTGCGCCTTCCTCCGAACCGGTGACATGAGAGGGGCGGGCTGCGGTCGAGCGCCGGGATCGGGGTGACCAGTGCTTGTGTGGTCATCTCAGCATCCGATCGCACAAGGAGTACCGCCATGCCGTCACGGCCATCGGACATCTCGTACACCGTGCCAGGGATGAACACCCAGGACAGCCTGGGAATCATCGAGCTGCTGCAGATGCGTCTGCACTCCCTCAACGACCTCCACCTGACCCTCAAACACGTGCACTGGAACGTCGTCGGACCACATTTCATCGCCGTGCACGAGATGATCGACCCTCAGGTCGAACAGGTCCGCTCCATGACCGACGACCTCGCCGAGCGGATCTCCACACTCGGCGGAGAGCCCAACGGCACCCCGGGTGCGCTGGTGAACCAGCGCACCTGGGACGACTACTCGATCGGCCGTGCCGAGGCCATCGAGCACCTCGGGGCCCTCGATCTCGTGTACACCTCCGTCATCAAGGACCACCGGGAGGCCATGCAGTCCACCGAGACGTCCGACCCGGTCACCCAGGACATGCTCATCGAGCAGCTGCGCGGCCTGGAACTCTTCCAGTGGTTCGTCCGCGCACACCTGGAATCCAGCGGCGGCAAGCTCAGCACCCGCGGTGCCTCCACGGAGAGCGGGGCCGCGGGGCAGGCGGCGGAACAGGCACGCACCCAGCCCTGACCGGGCCGGACGTCCACCGGACCGGCCCCGCCGAGTGGCGAAGCCGGTCCGCGGCAGGACCGGCGGGTCTCATCGTCCGCCCGGCGGGAGGGCCCGTCCTGTACGACCGGCTGCGCGTCGGCCGCCGCGGCCGGCCCGCCGCGCCGAACGGGCCCGTCCCGACCACCGGACGACGACAACGATTCCGGCGAGAAGACCCAGCCACCGGCGGCCCGTCCGGGTGCCGGCCCAAGGGGAGCGGACGGCGTGGCGCCCGACGCTCCCCACCGTACGAGGCCGGTGGACGGGTTCCACGGCCGGTGGCGGGGCCGCTTCCCCGGTCCGGGACACCTCCTGCGCGATCCGCTGCCATACCCGTGGCGGGGGCGCGGTCGGCAGATCGGACTCCTCCACGCCGCGTGCGGCGGCCACGACCCGTGCCATCAGGTTCAGCTCCTCCCGGCAGCGGCGGCACAGCGCGATGTGCCGCAGGGCATCGGCGTCGTCGCTCGAAACGCCGTTGCCCAGTGCCAGTTCCACCAGGTGCGCGGGCTCGACGTGTGCCACGTACCCTCCTGATCTCGTGCTCCGTGCGCTGTCCACGCGTACCGATGCCCGGGTGATCCGCGCGCGGACGCGCTCGCGCGCCGGTCCGGTCTCAGGCCGGGACAGGCTCCGCCGTGACGACCAGGTTGGCCTGGTAACCGCCCGCCTCGGGGACGAACGGGGGCGCGCAGGTGACGAGGGTGAGAACCGGGGGACCGGTCCGCCGGAACGTCGAGGACGGAAGGCCGTCCTTCGGTACCGTCGCACGCGCGACGACGCGGTAGACCGCCGGCCCGGCGCCGGCGCGCCGCACTTCGACCCGGTCCCCGGGCCGCACGTCGTAGAGTGCGGCGAACTCGCCGAGGGCACCGGTGTCGCCGTCCACGTGTCCGACGAGCACGGCCGACCCCCGGGGGCTCCCCGGCGCGGGACCGAAGCGGTACCAGCCGGCGACGGCGGGATCCTCGGGTATGGCCATCGCGCCCCGGCCGGTGACGCCCACCGGCCGGACCCGGGCGTCCAGGTCCACGCCGCCCACCAGAACGCGCTCCGGTGGGGGTTCCCGCTGTTCGCCGCGCGGGGACGGACGCGGCGACGGCTCGGTTGCGCCGGGGAGTTCACCCGGCGCGGCGGCCCGTGCGGAGGCCGCCGGCCCGAAGTCGGGCGGCGGGGGCCCCTGGTCCGAGGGCCCGGCGCGCAGGGTGGCGACCGCCGCCAGAGCGGCGGCCGCCACGGCGAGGCCGGTCAGCCGTCGCGCGGTGTCACCCACGCCGGCCCGCGGCCCGGCGCACCGCCAGGACGCCCGCCAGCGCCGCCGTTCCGGCCACGGCCGCCCAGGCGGCCCACTGGTCGGAGGAGTTCGAGGCGACCGCGGCACCGTTGCCGCCCGCGTGGACGCCGTTCGGCGCGGATTCCATGCCGCCGAGCGTCTGGGTCGCCAGCGCCAGGTTCTTGTCCGCGGCGCTGCCCCAGGCGTAGACGACGTTGGTGCTGCCCTCCTCGAGGGCCAGGTCGGCCGGGCCGATCGCCACGGTGTCCGTGCCGGCGAGCACCACGTCGGCCGGGACGGTGCCGGCGTCGACCACGGTGGTGTCCTCCTTCGGGTTCTCCAGCCCCTTGAAGACGGGCTGCCCGCCCGCCCGGACGTCCACGGCCGGGGCGGCGGCCACGTGACGCACGGTCAGCCGTGCCTTGCCCGCGTCGACCGTGGAGACGTCATTGACGAAGGCCGTCAACTGGGGCTTGCCGTCGGCGGAGAGGTGGGCGGCGATCGTGGCGTTCGCTCCCGCGGGCACCTCGATCTTCTTCTCGACCGCGGGGGTGCCGTCGGGGCCCTGACCGGCTTCGAAGAGCTGGATGTCGTAGGTGCCGGCGTCGAGGGACTGCGGGTCGGTCACCGTGCCGGGCTCGAAGTCGCCGAGCAGTTCGTCACCGTTGGCGTAGACGTCGACGGTCAGGCCGGGAACGCCGTGGAAGACGGACACCATGGCGGTGTCGTCACTGCCGGCGGTGGGGGCCGCCAGGGCGGGCGCGGCCACGCCCAGGGCGAGGGCGCAGGCTCCGGCCGAGGCGGCGAGGGTGAGGGAGGTCCGGGAGGTCATGAGGATCATTCCTTCGGTGAGGGGATCCGCCGGTCGCGGAGTCTCGTATCTGTTTCGTGCGGGACGCCTGCGCGGATGCGCCCGGCACCGGTGTTCCGGTCCGCCTACGCGGCGGTTTCGTCGGCGCGGCCCTGCTCGATGCTCAGGCGCAGCCGGAGCAGACCACGGCGGGCATGGCTCTTCACGGTGCCCAGGGGCATTCCGGTGCGCTCGGCGATCTCGGCCTGGGTCAGGTCCTCGTAGAAGGCCATGCAGAGCACCTCGCGCTGGGCGTGCGGCAGCCGGGACAGTTCGTCGACCAGGAGCACCCGGTCCAGGACGTCGTCCGGTGCCACCTCGTGGTGGTGCCGCGTACCGGCGTCGTGGGCCACCGAGTCGGCCAGCGTGAGGCGTTTCGTCCGGGCCGCCAGGGCGTCGACGATCTTCCGGCGGGTGATGCCGACGAGCCAGGCACCGAGGGGGCCCCGCTCCGGACGGAAGCCGTCCCGCCCGCGCCAGGCGCCGAGGAACACCTGCTGGGTCACGTCGTCCGCCTCGTAGGTGTCGCCGAGCGAGCGGGTGGCCATCGTGTGGACGAGTGAGCCCCAGCGCCGGTAGACCGCGGCGAACGCGTTCTCGTCCGCGGCGCGCAGGCCACGGGCCAGTTCGCCCTCGTACGAGGCTTCGTCCGCCGCCGCGGGGCGGAGACCGGTGGACCGCGTCTTCGTGCTCATGGCCTTGTTCCTCCTGCGTGCGTCCTGTGCGGGGCGGAAGGCCGACTGCCACGCCTGCCGGCCGGCAGGCGCGCTCTGACCGAGTGCCTGGACTACAGTGTGGAGAGCCGAAACGACGCAAACAACATGCGTCGATTGTGCGTCGAAAGAGGGAAGTGTGCGTACGGACGGAGACGTCGAGGAGAGCGGGAGCGCGCCGCGCGGCGGCGGGCTGACCACCGGTGAGGTGGCGAGGCGCCTGGGGGTGGCGCCCACCACCGTCCGGACGTGGGACCGCCGCTACGGTCTCGGCCCCACCGCGCACACCGGTGGCCGGCACCGCCGCTGGACCGACGCGGACGTGGCCCGGCTGGAACGGATGTGCGCGCTGACGGCGACCGGACTGCCACCCGCCGAGGCCGCCCGGCTGGCGCTCGACGAGGTGACGCCCGACACGCCCGCGCCCCGGGTGACGCGCACCGCTCCCTCTCCCGCGCCGGCCGCCCGCCGGCGCAGCCGGGCCGGCGCCGGCCTCCGGCTGGGCGACGTGCGGCAGGAGTGCAGAGGAGTCGCGCGCGCGGCCCTGCGCCTGGACGCCGCCGCCCTCGACGAACTGCTGGGAACGGCGATGGAGGAACACGGCCTGGTCACCGCCTGGACCGAGGTGATCGTGCCGACGCTGCAGGCGGTCGGCCGCAAATGGGAGAGCTCGGGCGAGAGATACGTCGAGGTCGAGCACTTCCTGTCCTGGCACGTCTCCGGCGCGCTGCGGCGCCACGCCCCGCCCGTGGCCGCCGACCGGCCCGGCGCCACCACGGTGCTCGCCTGCGTCCCCGCGGAGAACCACACGCTGCCGCTGGAGGTACTGGCCGCCGCACTGGCCGAACGGGGTCTCCCGGTGCGCATGTTCGGCGGCGCGCTGCCCGTCGAGTCGCTCGTGGCCGCCGTACGCAGGACCGGGCCGGTCGCGGTCGGGCTGTGGGCGCAGTCGCGGACCACCGCGAGCAGGCCCCTGGCCCAGCACGTGGCCGCGATGGAATGGGGGGTGCGCGGCGCGCGCAGGAAGCCGGTCGTCCTGACGCTCGGACCCGGCTGGGCCGGGCAGGCGGTGCCGGGGCTGCCACGTCCGCAGGGACTCGCGGAGGCGGTCACGGCGGTGGAGTCGGTCGCGCTCAGGTGATCCGGCGGGCCCGGCGGGTACCGGGTCGTGGTGGCGCCTGGCCTCACCGGCCACAACGTGCTCGGGTGGACGTGGTGCGCGGCCGGTCCCGCCACCGCTCGCGACGCCCCGCCGACGACGCGTTCCGCAACGCGGCGCGGCGAGGTGGGACGGGTGCGGCGGCGTGGGCCGAAGGGCGCGCCACAGGACGAGTGCCGGCCCTCGATGCGGAGGGAATCTCGCGGCGAAGGAAGAGGAACATGGACACACGGCACCGTGGGTCTTTGGACACCGTCGTCGTCGGAGCAGGTCTCGCGGGCCTGGCCTGCGCCCTGGACCTGTGCCGCGCCGGGCGGCGGGTGGCCCTGCTGGAGGCGTCCGACGGCGTGGGCGGCCGGATGCGCACCGACCGGCGGGACGGGTTCCTGCTCGACCGTGGATTCCAGGTGTTCAACACCTCCTATCCTCAGGTGAAGCGGCGCCTCGACCTGCGCGGTCTGCGGCTGAGGCCCTTCACGCCGGGCATCACCGCGCACACCTCGACGGGCCCCGTCCACCTCGCCGATCCGACCCGGCGGCCGAGGTCGGCGGGGACCCTGCTGCCCGGGCGGGTCCTGCCGGCCCGCGACCTGGCCGCGATGGCGACGCTCACCGCGCGGGACGCCCTCCTGCCCGCCGGACTCCTCACACGACGTCCGGACGGCTCGACCGCCGCCGCCCTGTCCCGCGCCGGTCTGTCGGCCGGGACGGTCACCGAGATCCTGCGGCCGTTCCTGTCCGGCGTGTTCCTGGAGGACCGGCTGGAGACCTCCGCCCGCTTCTTCCACCTGGTCTGGCGCAGCATGGTCAGGGGAACGCTCTGCCTGCCCGCCGACGGCATCGGCGCCGTCCCCGCCCGGCTGGCCGGCGCTCTGCCCGACGGCGTCCTGCGGCTGGAGACACCGGTCACCGCGCTCACCGCGTCGGGGGTCCTCCTGGGGGACGGCCGCGAGCTGCCGGCCAGGTCCGTCGTGGTGGCGACGGACGCCGCCACCGCGGCCCGTCTGCTGCCCGGCCTGGCCGTGCCCGACGGCCGTACGGTCACCACGTACTACCACGCCGCCGCGCGCACCCCCCTGGCCGAGCCGACCCTGCTGGTGGACAGCACCGGCACGGTGCTGAACACCTGTGTCCTCACCGAGGTGACACCCACCTACGCCCCGCCCGGTACCGCACTGATCTCCAGCTCCGTCCTGGGCGCCGACCGGCCCGGGGCCGACGGGGCGGTGCGCCGGCGCCTGTCCGAGCTCTACGGCACCGACACGAGCGGCTGGCAGCAGGCCGGCACGTACACCGTGACCGGGGCGCTGCCCGCGATGGAGCCGCCCTGGCCGCTGAGCCGCACGACGCGTTTCGCCACGGGCCGGTACGTCTGCGGGGACCACCGGGCGACCGGATCCGTACAGGGGGCGCTGGCGTCGGGCACGCGGGCCGCCCGGGAGGTGCTGAACGACCCGGCACCCGGTTGACCCGGGCCGGACCGCGTCCGGCGCATCCACCCGCGGCCGGCCCACGGAATCACCGCTGCGGCACATGACGCCGCCGACCTGCCCCTGCGACCGGGAGTGAGATGTGGACATCAACGGCGCGCGCGTGCTGGTGGCCGGAGCCACCGGCGTCCTCGGCCGTGCCCTCACGGCGGAACTGGCCGGCCGCGGAGCGCGCCCGGCGCTCGCGGGACGGGACCCGGCCCGCCTCGAGCGGGCCGCCCGGGCGCACCCGGGTGCTCCGACCTTCCTCTTCGACGCGTACGACCCCGCCTCCTGCGCCCGCGCCGTGCACGGCACGGCCGACGCCCTGGGCGGACCGGACGCGGTCGTGACGGCCTTCGGAACGGTCGCCTTCGGCCGGGCCGCGCAGATCGGGGACGAGATCGCGGAGCACCTGACGGCGGTCAACGTCCTCGCACCCGCCGCCTTCTTCCGCGCCGCGCTCGCCCTCATGGCACCCGGGTCCCTGATCGCCGCCTTCACCGGCGTGGTCGCCGAGCGCCCGCAGGCGGGGATGGCCGACTACAGCGCCTCCAAAGCCGCGCTGAGCGCCTGGCTCTCCGCCGCGCGCCGCGAGGCACGGCCCGCCGGCATCCGGGTCCTGGACATCCGGCCCGGACACCTGGACACCGGTTTCGCCGACCGGCCCGTCGCCGGCACGGCCCCGCCGATGCCCGCCGGCGGCGACCCGCGCCAGGTCGTCGCCGCCGTCGCCGACGCGATGGCGGCGGACGCCGAACTGCTGCGCACCGCCCCGGACGGCACCCCCGTCGTCGAACAGCGCGCCCGGTGAGCCGCCGCGGCGACGCCCCCGACGAGGCGTCCGATGTCGTCATCATCGGCGGAGGGGCGTCCGGACTCAGCCTCGCGCAGCACCTGACGGAGACCCCCTCCACCACCGTGACCCTGGTGGAACCACCGGACGGTCCGCGGCGGCCGCCCGAACGGACCTGGTGCTACTGGGACGAAGGCACCGGCGACTTCGACGAAGCGGTCGCGGCCTCCTGGTCCCGGCTGCGGATCCACGACGCCGACGGCGACCGGATCACCGTGGACCCGTCCCCGCTGCGCTACCGCATGCTCCGCTCCACGGCGTTCGAGCGGCTCGCGTACTCCCGCCTGGACAGCTCGCCCGGCGCCCGCGTCCTGCGCGCGACGGCGGACACGGTGCGCGACACGGCCGACGGAGCGGAAGTCCGGTGCACGGCACCCGACGGACGGACGCTGACCCTCCGCGCCCGCCACGTCTTCGACTCCCGCCCCCTGCCCGCCCTGCCCCCCGCCCGGACACAACTCCTCCAGCACTTCCGCGGCTGGTTCGTGCGCACGGACACCGACCGGTTCGATCCCGGGACCGCCGACCTGATGGACTTCCGGGTGCCGCAGCCGCACCACGGGCTCGCCTTCGGCTACGTACTGCCGCTGGCACCCGACAGGGCACTCGTCGAGTACACCGAGTTCTCCCGGACCCCCCTCACCACGACGGCGTACGAGGCGGCACTGGGCCACTACAGCCGGGAGATCCTCGGGCTCGGCACGTTCACCGTCGACACGGCGGAGCAGGGCGTCATCCCGATGACCGACGCACGCTTCCCCCGCCGCACCGGGAGCGCCGTCTTCCGCATCGGGACGGCCGGCGGCGCCACCCGCCCGGCCACCGGCTACACCTTCGCCGCCGTGCAACGGCAGAGCCGGGCCATCGCCGCCGCCCTGCACGACGGCCGGGCCCTCGTGCCCCGGCCGCACGGGCGGCGGGCCCTGGCCATGGACGCCGTCCTGCTGCGGGCCCTGGACACCGGGCGGATCGACGGCCCCGGCTTCTTCACCGGACTGTTCCGCCGCGTTCCGCCGGAACGGCTGCTGCGCTTCCTCGACGGCGGCACCTCACCCCGGGAGGAGTGGGGCATCGGCCTGCGCACCCCCATCGGCCCCATGCTCCGGACCGCCGTCGAAGTCCCTTTCCTGTCCCGTCGTACCCACCCCGTCCCACGCATCGGAGAGAGCCGGCGATGACACTGCTGCGCGACCGCGACCTGGCCCACGCCTTCGACCAGGCGTCGCACACCTACGACCGCCTCACCGCCCTCAACCCCGGTTACCGCGCAGACCTCCTGCGCTCGGCGAGACGGCTGCGGCTGCCCCGGGGCGGGGCCGGGCTGCACCTCCTCGACCTCGGGTGCGGGACGGGCGCCTCCACCCGGGCCCTCCTGCGGGCCGCGCCCCACGCCCGGATCACGGCCGTCGACGCCTCGTCGGGAATGCTCCGGCGGGCACGGGCCAAACCGTGGCCGGCCCACGTGCGCTTCCGGCACCTGACCGCAGAGGAAGTGGCCACGGCCGGGGAAGGGCCGTACGACGCGGTGTTCGCGGCCTACCTGTTCCGCAACGTCACCGACCCGGACGGCGTCCTGGCCGCCGTCCGGACTCTGCTGCGACCGGGCGGACGCCTCGCCGTCCACGAGTACAGCCTCAGCGGTTCGGCCGCCCACCGCGCCTTGTGGACGGCCGTGTGCCGGGGAGTGATCATCCCCGTGGGCACCCTCGGCGGCGACCGGGCCCTCTACCGCCACCTGTGGCACAGCGTCCTCGACTTCGACACGGCCCCCGGCTTCGCCGGCCGGCTCGGGAAGGCCGGGTTCACGGACGTGCGGGCCGTTCCCGTCGCCGGATGGCAGACCGGGATCGTGCACACCTTCCTCGCCCGCAACGGCTCCGCCACGACAGCGGAGGACGACCGATGAGCGGCGCGCACCGTGCCGCCCGGCGGGGCCGGGACCGCAAGGCCGAAGTCCTGATGCCCGCACCAGGCCGGGACCGGTTCGCCCGCGCGGACGCACCGGACGTCGCCGTGATCGGCGGGGGGATCGCGGGTCTCGCGGCGGCCACCCTCCTGGCCGAACGAGGCGCCCGCGTCACCCTCTACGAACGGGAGGAGTCGCTCGGCGGACGTCTCGCGGGATGGCGCACCCGCCTCGCCGACGGCAGCGGGGCGACCATGAGCCGCGGCTTCCACGCTTTCTTCCGCCAGTACTACAACCTGCGCGGCCTCCTGCGGCGTACCGATCCCGCGCTCGACCGCCTCAGTCCGCTGCCCGACTACCCGCTACGGCACAGCGGAGGGCTGACCGACAGCTTCGCCCGCGTCCCGCGCACCCCACCGTTCAGCGCCCTCGGGTTCGTCGCCCTCAGCCCCACCTTCGGCTGGCGCGACCTCACCGCCATGGACCCCCGGGCCGCGCTGCCCCTCCTCGACGTCCGGGTGCCCGAGGTCTACGAGCGCTTCGACTCCCTGAGCGCGACCCGGTTCCTGGAACGCATCCGCTTCCCCGAGGCCGCGCACCACCTGGCGTTCGAGGTGTTCTCGCGCAGCTTCTTCGCCGACCCGCGCGAACTGTCCGCCGCGGAACTCCTGCTGATGTTCCACATCTACTTCCTCGGCTCCGCCGAGGGCCTGCTCTTCGACGTGCCGAACGAACCCTTTCCCCAGGCCCTGTGGGAGCCGCTCGGCGACTACCTGGAGCGCCTCGGGGCCCACGTGCGCACCGGCACGCCCGTGCACGGCGTCCACCCGTGCGTCGACGGGGGAGTGGAGGTGCGGGCCGGCACCACCGCGGACCGTCACGAGGCGGTGGTGCTCGCCCTCGACCCCGGGGCCCTGCGCGGCGTCGTCGCGGCGTCCCCCGGTCTGGGCACCCCCGCCTGGCGCGAGGACATCGCCGCCCTGCGCACCGCCCCGCCCTTCACCGTCTCCCGGCTCTGGCTCGACCGGCCGGTCCGTGCCGACCGCCCCGGGTTCCTCGGCACCAGCGGCTACGACGGCCTCGACAACATCAGCGTCCTGGAACGCTACGAGGGCGAAGCCGCGCGGTGGGCCGCCCGTACCGGCGGCTCGGTCGTGGAACTGCACGCCTACGCCGCCGACGCGGAGCCCGGGGCGGTGCAGAGCCGGCTGATCGACAGCCTGCACCGGGTCTACCCGGAGACCCGGCCGGCGCGGATCGTGGACGCCCGCCACGAACGGCGCGCCGACTGCCCCCTCTTCCCGGTCGGCGCCCACTCCCGGCGGCCCGCCGTCCGCACCCCCGACCCCCGGGTGGCCCTGGCCGGTGACGCCATCCGCTGCGACCTGCCCGTGGCCCTGATGGAACGCGCCGCCACCACCGGCTTCCTGGCGGCCAACACCCTGCTCGCCGACCGGGGCGTCCGGGGCCAGGTGCTGTGGACGGTCCCCCGGTCGGGCCGCTCACCCGCGCTGCGGGCACTCGGCGCCCTCGCCGGACGCTGAGACCGGGCCTCGCGAGGAAGCCGGCCGGCGAAGAGGCTGCCCGGGGCCGGGGCGCACGAGCGGCCGGGGGGGGGGGGGGGGGGGGGCCCCCCCCCCCCCCCCCCCCCCCCCCCCCCCCCCCCCCCCCGCCCCCCGCCCCCCCCCCCCCCCCCCCCCGCGCCCGGCCCCGGCGGCCCCGGCGCCGGGGGGGGGCGCCCCCCCCCCCCCCGGGGGGGCGGGGCCCCCCCCCCCCCCCCCCCCGGCCGCTCAGCCCGGAAACCGCCCGGTGCTGCGCAGCGCCCAGCGCCGCTCCGCGTACGCCAGGTCGTCGCGCCACAGCCGGCCGGCCGTCCGGCGCATCAACGGGCGCAGTGCGGGCGCGGCGGCCCGTGCCAGCGCGAAACCCCGCCGCTCCGAGGCCGCGACGACCGCCTCGATCACGGCGGTACGCGGCCGCTCGTCGGCCTTGCCGGTCAGCGGCGTGGCATGGGTCTCGACCACGGACGTGGTCCCCTCGCCCTCGGTGATGCGCATGACGACCGTACGCGGCCCGGGAGCGGTGAACTCCGCCCGGACCGGCACCACCAGTGCGCCGGTCACCCGGAAGGAGACGTCGACGACGAAGGCGTCGTCCTCCTCGCCCCGCGGGGAACGGGCCACCGTCAGATCGACGAACGAGTAGGGGTGGAACCAGGAACCGTGCCACGGGTCCAGCCGGTTGGCGACCACGTCCTGCGGCTCGCACGCTCCCACCGCGGTGAACACGGCGTCCACCCCGCTGCCCGCGGCCGGCCGCACCGGCACCGGGGGCCGCTCCGTCGGCTCCTCACCGCCGACCCGGTCCAGCCGGACCCACACCAGGACACCGTCGTCATGGACGGGATACGGATCCCAGCCGGCGAACGAGCCGCCGTCCAGGGCCAGTCCGTGCCAGTGGCACACCAGCGTGCCGCACACCACCCGGCTGCCGCGCAGGGGAGCGCCGAGGTGCGGGCAGGCACCCGGACCGGCGTGCAGCTCGCCCGTGTCCGACCGCCACAGCACGACCTCGACTCCGCCCACCGTCCTGCCGTGGGGCCGGCCACCGGCCCGTACGTCCCGGGACGCACCGACGACGAACCAGTTTCCGGACGGACGGGCGGACGCCCGCTTGAGGACGTCGGCGATCAGCGCGGGGCGCGCCTCCCGCCAGGTCGGCGTCTGCGTCGCCCAGCCGGCCCGGCGCCGCCGTCGCAACGGCGGGGTCCAGCCGGTCCGTTTCGCCCTGTCCCTCACCGCACGGATCCTTTCCCCCGAAGCGCCGCGCGGGAGGCGTGGGGCACCCCGTCCGCGGCGCGGGCGCGCCACCGCGCCCGCATGATGTGGACGGCTCCCGCGGCGGCCGTGGCCGCACGGCGTCCGCGCGACACCACCGCCCGGCGGTGCAGCACCGTGTACCCCTGGTCCGCGATCGCGTCGAGGATGCCGCGGTAGAGGGTGAACGCGGTACGGATGCAGGGACGTACCCGCGGGTCGAGCATGGCGATGCCCGGCTCCGCCGCCCGGTACACCTTCCTGGTCATGGCCTCGGCGGCGACGAGCGCCTCGTGGATCCGCGAGTCGCGGCGCCCGGTGCGGCGGCTCCACTCCAGCAGGGGCCGGTCCACGCCGTGGGCGGCGAGCAGGTCCGCCGGCAGGTAGACGCGGCCCCGGTCCAGGTCCTCGCCGACGTCGCGCAGGAAGTTGGTGAGCTGGAAGGCGACGCCGAGGTCCGCCGCGTGCGGTGCCGCCTCCTCGCGTGAGGTGACCGTGCCGAGCACGGGCAGCATCTGCAGTCCGATCACCGCCGCCGAGCCGTGCATGTAGGCCCGCAGGTCGGCGTAGGTCGGATAGTCGGTGACGTGCAGGTCGCTGCGCATCGAGGCCAGGAAGTCGGCGAACAGCGTGTGGTCGATGCCGTACCGGGCGGAGGTGTCGGCCACGGCCCGGACCACGGGCTCGTCCCCGCCGCCCGTGCGCAGCCCGTGGGCGAGGTCGCTCTCCAGACGCCGCAGCAGCAGGTCCCGTTCCTTCGGCGTCCGGGGCCGGTCGAGGTCGTCCACGATGTCGTCCGCCCAGCGGGCGAAGCCGTACAGCGCGTGCACGGCGGAGCGGCGTTCCACCGGGAGCAGCCGGGTGGCCAGGAAGTAGGTTCTGCCGTGGCGGGCGTTGAGCCGTCTGCAACGGGTGTAGGCGGCGCGCAGCGCGGGATCGGTGATCCCGGCGGCGTCCAGTTCACGACGGGTCATGGATGCCTTCCTCGGCCGGGGGCGCGGCGGCACGTGCGACGCGCGGTGCCGGACGGGCGCGGACGGTGCGGACGGAACCGCCGCGGACGCCGCCGGTGACGCGCGCGGCGGCGAGCTTGCCGCTGATGAGCACCGTGGGCACGCCCACGCCGGGGGTGGTCCCGCAGCCGGCCAGCACGACGTTCTCGAGGCCGCGCACCAGATTGCGCGGGCGGAACGGGCCCGTCTGGGCGAACGTGTGGGAGACCGAGAACGGGCTGCCCGCCGCATGCCCCTGCGCGGCCCAGTCCAGCGGCGTCACCAGCATTTCCTCCCGGACGCTGTCCGTGAACCCGTCCAGGCCCCGGCGCTCCAGCTCGGCGACCAGGCTGTCGCGGTAGCGCGGACCCAGCTCCCGCCAGGCGGCGGCCGAGGGTCCGACGGCGGTGTTCGGGCACGGGGCCAGCACGTAGTGGAGGTGCCTGCCCGGCGGGGCCAGGGCGGGATCGTGCGTCGTCGGCCGGGTGATCAGCAGGGACGGGTCGCTCATCAGCCGCCCCGAACGGGTCAGCTCGTGGAAGGTGCGTTCCCAGGCCGCGCCGAAGGAGAGGGTGTGGTGGGCGAGACCGGGCCAGGTCCGGTCGGTCCCCGCGTGCAGGACCACGGCGGACGGCGAGTGACGCAGCCGCACCGGGCGCCGCGGGGCACGCCCCAGCAGCCGGTGCGCCGTGGACAGCTCGCAGGTCAGCACCACCGCGTCGCAGGGGATCCGCTCGCCCGACGCCAGACGTACGGCACGCACCCGGCCGGCCGAGCGTTCCAGGGCGGTCACCTCGGACGACCAGCGGAAGCCGGCGCCCGCGCCGGCCGCCGCGTCGGCCATGCCGCGGGGCAGCGCGTGCATGCCGCCCTTGGGAAACCAGACACCGGCCACGGTGTCCATGTAGGCGATCACCGCATACGCCGCGAGGGCCCTGGCCGGGGCGACTCCGGCGTACAGCGCCTGGAACGAGAAGACACGCCGCAGCCGGGGGTCGGAGAGGAAGTGGCCGATGCGGCGGTCCAGCCGTCCGAAGCCGCCCAGCCCCGCCAGGCGGGCCAGGTCCGGGTGCAGGAGCTGGAAGGGCGAGTCGAAGTTCGTGTCGATGAACCGGCGCATCTGCGCCCGGTACAGCCGCTCCAGCCACTCCCGCAGCCCGCGGTAGCCCGCCGCCTCGGCCGGCCCGGCGAACCGTCGCACCTCCGCCTCCATGGCCTCGCCGTCGGTGTGGACGTCGAGCGACGTCCCGTCCGCGAAGCGCGCCCGGTAGGCCGGGTGCAGGGCCGTCAGTTCGACGTGCCGGGCGAGGCTGTCGCCGACGGCGGCGAAGGCCTCGTCGGCCAGGTGCGGCATGGTCAGCACCGTGGGACCGGTGTCCACCTGGTAACCGCCGAGGCGCACGCGGCCGGACCGGCCGCCCGGGCCGGCGTCCCGCTCCACGACCGTCACCCGACGGCCCGCCCCCAGCAGATGCAGGGCACACGCGAGGCCGGACAGCCCGGCACCCACCACGACGACGTGATCCGTCGCCCCCGGCACGGTTCTCACGCGGCCTCCCCGGTCCGCTCCGGAGCGACGCCCGACGCCCGTTCGACCAGCGCGGCGAACTCCCGCCGTACGGCGGGGTCCGTGCCGGCCCCCGCGAAGTGCCGCAGGCTCGTCGCCGCCAGCTCCGTGATTTTGTCCTCCACGACCGTCCACGCACCGGTCCGCTTCAGTGCCGCCCGCATCCGCTCCACGGTCTCGTCCGACCGGGCGCAGGCGTGCGGTCCGAGCACGTCGGCCGCCTCCTGGTCCCCGGAGGCCTCCGCGAGCCGGAGGCCGACGGCGAGCAGGTAGGTCAGCTTGCGGGTCCGCAGGTCGTCACCGGCCGGCTTGCCCGTCAGGTCCGGGTCGCCGAAGGCGCCGAGGAGGTCGTCACGGAGCTGGAAGGCCAGCCCCGCGCACCGTCCGGCGGAGCGCAGCGCGTCCAGGGTCTGCGCGTCGGCGCCGGCCAGGGACGCGCCCAGCGCCAGCGGGCGCTCGACCGTGTACAGGGCGCTCTTGAGCGTGGCGATGCCCACCGCCTCGTCGACCCCGGACGATCCGGCGGCCTGCGCGTGGATGTCCCGGTACTGCCCCGCGACCATCTCGCCGCGCATCTCCCGCCACTCGCGGTGCAGCTGCGGGCCGCACGGCGAGCCGAGCGCCGTCTCGGTCAGCAGGTCGTCCGCCCAGACCAGGGCCAGGTCGCCGGCGAGTACCGCGGCGGATGTCGCGAACGCTTCGGGCGGACCCGTCATCCGCGCGGCGCGGTGCATGCGGGCGAGGTCGACGTGCACCGCGGGCGCGCCCCGGCGCAGCGGCGAACCGTCCATGACGTCGTCGTGGATGAGAGCGCACGCCTGCACCAGCTCGAGCGCGACTCCCGTCCGCAGCAGCGCCGTCGCGTCGCCCGAGCCGCCCGCCGCCCGCCAGCCGCACCACGCGAACGCCGTACGCAGCCGCTTCCCGCCCCGCCGGACGAACGCGGTGACCCGGCCGGCGACGTCACGCGCGAACAGCGGGTCCACGGCACGGGCCCCGCCCAGTCTCTCGTCGAGGACGTGCCCGAGCTCCGCCTCGACGGCGCGGACGGCGTCGAGGGCCGTGAGCGGACCGTCGACGGGCCCGATCGGTTCGGCCACGGTGGGCCCGAGTCCCCACATACACAACCTCTTCTCACTCTCGGTCACCTGCACACCAGTGCTTCCGCCGTGCGACCTTGTGCGGATGCGCTGATTCCTGCCCGTTACGGGGGCCGTCCCGGACGACAGTCACTCCACCGGCCCAGCGGCGTGGGTGCCCTGGCGGTGCGTCACCCGGACGCGTGCCCGCGCGCCGGCCCGGTGGTCCGGCCGGCACATCGGCCGCGCGGTGCGCCGGCCCGCGCCCGCGGGTCCGGCGTGATCCGGACGAGAGGCTCTAACGGTGCGGGGAGCCGGCCTGGTCGGCCCGGCCGCCGGCGCCGAGCAGCCCCGTGGCCTCGAACGGCTCCCCGGCGGTGAGACGAGGCAGCTCACGCCGCGACAGCATCGTCACCACAGGAGGCATCGCGGCGCGCACGAGCTGGGCCGACCGCAGCCAGCGGGGCACGTAGACGGACGGACGGCGCCGTTCGATCGCGGTGACCAGCCGGCCGGCCACGTACTCGGCGGGGTACACCTTGCGCGCCGGCGGCGGCATGTGGCCCCGGAGCTCCCGCAGCACCGCGTACTCGTCGGCGTCGCGGATCATGTCGGTGTCCGTCCAGTTGATGTAGGCGATCCCGACGCCCACACGCCGGTGGGCCACCTCCGCCTGCAGCGCGTGGGCGAACGATTCGACCCCCGCCTTCGACGCGCAGTACGCGCTCATCATCGGGGCCGCACCGATGGACGCGAGCGACGCGACCTGGAGGAAGTAGCCCCGGGTCTCGAACAGGTCCTCGAGGAACGTCCGGGCCGTGACGGCGCTGCCGATCAGGTTCACCTCGATCACCCGGCGCCAGACCGCGGGATCGGACTCGGCGAACGGCCCGCCCTCGGCCACTCCCGCGTTGGCGACCACCAGGGAGGGCGACCCGAACCGCGCACGGATCTCCGCGCCGGCCCGGGCCATGCCCCGGTCGTCCGTGACGTCGACCTCCCAGCACTCGGACACACCCGCCGGCAGGGAATCCCTGACCCGGGCCAGTGTTCTCTCCTCACGGCCGAGCAGCGCCACCTTCGCGCCCCGGCCGGCCAGATCCCGGGCCATCGCCGCACCCAGACCGCGTGCCGCTCCGGTCACGACAGCTGTCCGTCCGTGCAGCGGGCTCCCGGTGACCGGCATGGAACGCTTCCTCTCCCGCGGTGGCGTCCCCCTCCCCTCACGGTAGGGCCGGCCGCCGCCGTCGGCATGCGGGGCGCCGTCGCACCGGCTGCTCCGCCCCGTCCTCGGGTCCGGGTGCTGGAGGCGGGGGAGTTCCGTGGTGGCACCGGCACGGTGGCGCGGGCACTCCTCGCCGCGGCTGTCCCGCTGGTTACTATGCTCACTTCAGACCGGAGGCCGGAGGGGCGGTCGTGGACGGTAAGAGCGAAGAGTCGAACGGCCCGGGAGAATGCTGACCGAAGTCACCGCCACCCGCTACCTCACACCCCTGCGGTCCGGCGGGTCCGTGCCCGGCGTGTTCGAGGCCGACGACCTGGGCACCTACGTCGTCAAGTTGTCTGCCTAATGGCGCTGACCTGCGGCATTGTGGTTCTACGGGCCTCTGACCTGCGGGGATGCGTCTTTCAGTGTCTTTCAGCTTCGTACTGTGTTACGCAGCCGATTCTCCCCACGCGCTCCCCAGGGCCGTCGATACTCCCCAAATTCTCTCCAGAGACGCGTCTGGCGTAGCTGCGGTGACGCGGGTGAGTTGGTTCGCCTGCGGCTCTCGGGTCAGCACGCTGAGTGACTGCCGCGTCCGCTGTTTAGCGGACGCGGCAGGTCCGGGACAGCGGCTGCCTCACCGCAGGCCACATCCCGTCGATGGCTGACCAACGCGGCCAAGAGACTCAGTCCGGCGCGGGCCGGCCCCACATGGCACAGGTTGTAGAGACCGCCCAGAGGCGTCCAGCTAATCCAGGACAGGCGCGTAATGCCAGGCCAGAGCCTCAAGGGCCGGAGACGTCCGCACAGTCTGTGAGACTTGTGTGAGAGCGCGTGCGACGACGAAGCCCCGCCGGAGTCTTGAGTTCTAGTGGTCGTCGGAACACCCCCACGTCGGTGGGGAGGACACCAGGAACACGACGATGATCGTGGCCAGGATCGGAACACCCCCACGTCGGTGGGGAGGACCCCGCGCCCAAGAGTGAGGGCAGCCGGGGCGACGGAACACCCCCACATCGGTGGGGAGGACTCCCGGCGCTTCTTCCGGAAGGTGCCGTCCGTCGGAATACCCCCACGTCGGTGGGGAGGACGAGCAGGGCAGCGACGTCCTCGCGCGGACGGTAGGAACACCCCCACGTCGGTGGGGAGGACCCCGCGACGATCACCCACGACAGGCGCAGGATCGGAACACCCCCACGTCGGTGGGGAGGACCACCTCGAGCAGCGCGGCCCGGCCAACGACCGCGGAACACCCCCACGTCGGTGGGGAGGACTCGGGGACGGTGAGCTGTCCCTTCTGCCCGGCCGGAACACCCCCACGTCGGTGGGGAGGACTCGTTCAGCTCGAGCCCGGTACGGGTCCTGTACGGAACACCCCCACGTCGGTGGGGAGGACTTCGTCGGCTGGCGGGGCCTCGCTCACGATGTCGGAACACCCCCACGTCGGTGGGGAGGACACTGGCCGGACCGTCTCCAGGAGGCGGGACTGCGGAACACCCCCACGTCGGTGGGGAGGACGGCCTACTCCTGGCCCTCGGTCTTGTCGGAGCCGGAACACCCCCACGTCGGTGGGGAGGACCCGGCGCGCCTCCCGGGCGCGGGACAACGCGGAGGAACACCCCCACGTCGGTGGGGAGGACCCCGTACAGGCTCCTACAAGGACCCTCCACAGCGGAACACCCCCACGTCGGTGGGGAGGACGCCGCCGGCCGCCACGGCGCCACCCTTGCCGACGGAACACCCCCACGTCGGTGGGGAGGACAGCGTGAACAGCACCCTTCTCTCGGCCGTCATCGGAACACCCCCACGTCGGTGGGGAGGACGTCGGCGCCTGGCCCTGGATACGGGCCCGCTTCGGAACACCCCCACGTCGGTGGGGAGGACCGCGTTGCGCAGTTCGTCCGCGGAGCGCTGCAGCGGAACACCCCCACGTCGGTGGGGAGGACCGATCGCGAGACAACGAAGCTAACCTGATCCGCGGAACACCCCCACGTCGGTGGGGAGGACGAGGCCAGAAACGTGCACGCGCCCCTGTGGGGCGGAACACCCCCACGTCGGTGGGGAGGACCGTGATCTGCCAGGCACTGTGTTCGGGTGCGCCGGAACACCCCCACGTCGGTGGGGAGGACAGGAGGTCACCGACGGCCAGCTCGAGACGCTTCGGAACACCCCCACGTCGGTGGGGAGGACGGCCGGGTGCCGGACCCGGTCACCGTGTAGATCGGAACACCCCCACGTCGGTGGGGAGGACTACTTCGGGTTCGACCAGAAGTTGGGGTTCAGCGGAACACCCCCACGTCGGTGGGGAGGACGAGAACGACCACGGCGACCCGGGCTCCATGAACGGAACACCCCCACGTCGGTGGGGAGGACAGCTTCTCCGTACCGCTGGACCTGGGCGGCGACGGAACACCCCCACGTCGGTGGGGAGGACCTCCGGTCGGCGGGCCAAGTGCGGATAGCACGCGGAACACCCCCACGTCGGTGGGGAGGACGGCGTCTCCTTGATGGCGGGTGACCCCACCATCGGAACACCCCCACGTCGGTGGGGAGGACAGCACCGCACGCTCGGCCGCACGCTCGACACACGGAACACCCCCACGTCGGTGGGGAGGACGAGAGCAGCCGGGCAACGGTGGTCGGGTGCCACGGAACACCCCCACGTCGGTGGGGAGGACGCCGAGGACTCTGTCCACCTTGGCGTACGTGGAGGAACACCCCCACGTCGGTGGGGAGGACGTGAGAGTGAGCAAGTTCGAGGCGCTCGACGACGGAACACCCCCACGTCGGTGGGGAGGACGCCGAGAACGGGCAGCAGGACATCCAGGAACGCGGAACACCCCCACGTCGGTGGGGAGGACGGTGGTGCACCAGGCGAGCCAGGAGGCCACTTCGGAACACCCCCACGTCGGTGGGGAGGACCCTTTCTGACCTGCGGCTCAAGTAGGGCTTTGCCCTTCTTTTGCATTGAGGGCGACTCTGCGTCGCGACGGGTGAAGCTGCACGTCTTCACCATATCGGGGCCGGATGACTGCAGTGCTGTCGGTGGGGAGTGGTTGAATGCCGGCTCCAGTAGTGGGGCGTGGTCCGCTGGCTGGGGTGAGGGGGCGAGGATGCCGGGGAAGTGGGAAGCGCCGGATGAGTCGGTGTGGGGGAAGTCGAGAGGTTTGGATCCGGGGCTGCCGCCGTATCCGCTGATCCGGCACCTCCTGGACGCTGCCGCGATGGCGCTGCACCTCTGGGATGCCTACCTGTCCGAAAACCAGCGTCTGCGGATCGCCGACGGGATGGGGCTGGCGGGCGAGCTGGAACGTGCGAGGACAGTCGTCGGGCTGTGTGCCGGCCTGCATGACATCGGCAAGCTCTCAGGGTTTCAGTTCTGCTCCTGGCATGGCAGCCAGTACCTCAGCGCGGAGCTGGGCGGCGACCGCATGAAGATGAGCGCGGAGCGGTTCGGGCATGATGTGGCCGGCCTGCAGGGTGCGAAGGAAGTGCTGGCGGATCTGGGCTTTGCCGCTGACGGAGAACTGAGGGTCGCAGAGCGGCTGGCCGAGGTCATCGGCGGTCATCACGGACGCTTTCACCGCGTCGAGGACGGCATCGCTCCGGCGTTTCTCGGTGGGGCCGCCTGGGCGCGGCAGAGGACTGCGCACGCAGCCACGGTGCACGAGTCGCTGGGAGCGCCGCAGGCGCCGGGGGTGTTCAAGGCGTCGGCCGCGGTGTTGGTGACGGGGGTGGTCATTCTTGCGGACTGGCTGGTAAGTCAGGAGGACTATCTTCGGGAACGCCAGCGGGGGCTCGAGCCGGTGCTGGCGGATCATTTCAAGCGTTCACAGAAGGACGCTCCCCGTCTGCTGGCCGAGGCCGGGTTGGCCCGGGTGTGGTTGCAGCGCAAGGGGTTCGCGGAGGCGTACGGCATTCAGGGCGAGCCGAATCCGTTGCAGCGGTCCGTGATGAACGAGTTGCGGGAGGCGATGGGCGAGGGGCGTCGTGGCGGCATCTTCCTCGTCACCGCGGCTCCGGGTGACGGTAAGAGCGAGACGGCTCTGGAGGCCGAGCGGGTTCTGTCCGAGGTCTTCGGCACGCAGGGGTACGCGTTTTTGCTGCCGACGATGGCTACCAGCGATCAGATGCACGGGCGGGTTGCGAAAGCGTTGCTGCGTCAGTCCGGCGAGGATGCCGGGCTGACGCTGGTCCACAGTATGGCCTGGCTGAACAGTGCTTACGCCGACGAGGACCTGGACGCGCAGAGCGTGCTGACCTGTGACGGTGACGAGGCCGGGGTGGGGAGTCGGCGGGCGGAGGCGGACATGCGGCCGCAGCGGTGGCTGCGCGGGCCCAAGCGGCCGCTGCTCGCGCAGTTCGCGGTTGGCACGATCGACCAGGCCCTGATGGCGGTGCTGCCGGTGCGGCACAACGCGCTGCGGTTGCTGGGCCTGTCGGGGAAGACGTTCATCGTCGACGAGGCCCACGCCTATGACCCGTACATGCAGGTGTTGCTGGGCCGGTTGCTGAACTGGCTCGGGGCGTACGGCGTGCCGGTCGTCCTGCTGTCGGCGACGTTGCCGGCGTCGGTCAGCGACCGGCTGATCAAGGAGTATCTGCAGGGCGCCGGCCACAAGACGCGGGCCCTGAGTAGACGGACGTTTCCGGCGCCCTACCCCGGGTGGCTGTATGTGGACGGGGAGAGCGGCCGGGCGACCCAGATTTCGCCTGCTCGCCAGCATGAGCAGGCGCGTGCGCGGGGCATGGAGCTCGGTGTCGTGGTGGAGCCGGTCGTCCACGGTTCCGGTGGTGGTGCCCGGGACCGGCTGGCGGTGATCGAACGGCTCCTGAAGCCGGTGGGCGAGGGGGAGGGCGGCACTGCCCTGGTGGTGTGCAACACCGTAGAAGAAGCGCAGGACACCTATCTGAGACTCCGTGAACGGTTCGGCAAGCGCTCCCACGAGCAGGGCGGAAGCGTACAACTGCTGCATGCCCGTTTCCCCGGGGACGTACGCGAGGCCCGTACGCGGGAGGTCACCGAAGGGCTGGGCCGCGGAGGTCCGCGTCCGCCGCGCCGGATCGTTGTCGCCACCCAGGTCGTCGAGCAGTCACTTGATCTTGATGCCGATATCGTCATCAGCGACCTCGCTCCGCTGTCCCTGCTGCTGCAGCGGGCCGGACGGTGCTGGCGGCACGAGAACCACTGGGCCCGGCACGGCTACCCCGATGGTCGCGGCCGTCCGGCCTGGGCGAGCGGGCCGCGTCTTGTGGTGCTCGACCCGATGGCTGGCGGCGGAAAGACGCCACAGCAGTGGGGCGAGGTGTATTCCGAGCACCTCCTCACCACCACCTCCCACACTCTTGCCGGAATCGGGGGCGGGACCATCTCCATCCCGGGCGATGTGCAGGACCTGGTCGAAGCCGTCCACGGGGACAACGAGGACTTCGACTGGAACAGTCCGGGCGGCAGCGAGGCGAAAGCCTGGACGGCTCACAAGGGCAAGGAGACGGCGGAACGCAGCATGGCCGGCCTTCTCGCCGTCCCACGGGCGCGGAGCGTTTCCGCGCTGCATGACCTGCACGATCTGCCCGGTGAAGAGGATGAGTGGGAGGTGTCCACCAGACTCGGCGCCGACTCGGTGCGACTGCTGTGCGCCTATGTCCAGGAGGACGGCCGGGCGACCCTGGACCCTGAGGGTGAGCAACTGCTTCCCCAGGTCGCGTCGGACGGCAAGATGCCGGTCTCGTCCGTGCGGGAGGTGATGCGCCGCACCATTCCGGTCCGCGCCGACTGGCTCAAGGAAGCGGATCCCGACGCTGTCGCCCCGCCGAAGTCGTGGACGAAGCACCCGATGCTCGGAGAACTGCGTGTTCTTCGCCAGCCCGTGCAGGGCGGGAGTGTGCAAGCGGTGAAGGTCGGCGGCAAGACACTGCGGCTGGATGAGGACCTCGGGCTTGTCCGTAAGTGACCGAGTCCAACCGGGCACCCCCCACGTCGGCGGGGAAGGCGTAGGGCTGAAGGTAACCTCCCTGGCCCTCGACTGAAGCACCCCTGCTTCGGCGGGGAGGTGGCCCTAGGAGAGTACCTAGGGCCACCTCCCCGCCGATTACCGGGAGAGGCGGCGGTATACCTCAGCAGCCCCCAGCAGTAAGGCGCTGCACGATCCGACCGTTGCCGGGTCCGGACGCTCGCCGATCACGATCATAATGACGGCCACCACAAGCACCCAAGGTGCTGCGGCAGTCCACGGGACGGGAAGGGCCGGCTGCATGGTTCTCCTCATGGCTGGGCCGGCCAATTCCTCGACTGAGGCGGTGCGTTGAGGAGGGTCATAGCCCACTCGGAACAGTGCGGGCAAGTCGATCTTCCCTCTGGTGCTGCGTCCGACGGAAAACGGCTCCGTTGTCAGTGGCGGCTGTTTCAATGTCGGGACGCTGGGAGCAAGGCTGCTGGGGCGCTTTGCGGTGCCGGTGTGTCATGGGGAACAAGGGCGTTGGAGGGGGTGGCCGTGAGTGGGGGATTCGACCTGCGGGTCGAGCCGTGGGTTCCGGTGCGTTTGCTGACCGGGCAGTCGGCGTGGGTGGGCTTGTGCGAGTTGTTCAAACGCGCGCACGAGATCGAGGACCTGGAGATGCCGGTGCCGCCGGCAGCGGCGGGCTTGATGCGGATTCTGGCGCCGATCGCGGCGAGGATCGCCACCGATGGTGGTGACCGGCTCGACGATCCGGACGTTGCGGAGGACATCGACGACTGGTTCGATCTGCGGGAGCGTGTTCTGAAGGCCGGCCGGTTCGATCCGCAGGCGGTGGACGCGTACTTCGGCCGGGCAGCCCTGGTGGGTCGGTTCGACCTGTTCCATCCCGAGCGGCCGTTCCTCCAGGATCCGCGGCTGCGCGCGGAGTGCGTGGACGCGAAGGGGGCACCGAACCCGTCCGGGGTGAACAAGCTCGTGATGGGCCGCCCCACGGGCGTCAACGGGGCGGTACTGTTCGGTCATTTCACCGACACCGCGCCCGTGCCGGTACCGGCCGCCGAGGCCGCCTGGCATCTGATCGCGCAGTTGTACTACGGGCCGTCCGGGCAGTGCACGCCCCGCCGGATCACCGGTGAGCGGGCAGGCAGCGGTGACGCGGCCCCGCTGCGCAAGTCCGTCTCCTACTTTTCCTGGGGGCCCGACCTGTTCAGCACGCTGGTGCTGGCCGTGCCGAGCCCTCAGGCCGAGGTTGACTGGGAGGCGCAGGACGCCTGCCCGTGGGAGGAGGAACTCAACGCTCCCCTGGAGTCTTTGCCACCGGTCACGTGGCCGGGCCGGATGCTGACCGGCCGGTTCCGTCATGCCGCGCTGCTCGTGCCGTCGGAGGACGGCCGGACGGTGACCGACGCCTACATCACCTGGTCGACGCACGAGCCGCCGCAGAAGGTGCGTGACCCGTACCAGATCCTCGACAGGCGCAAGGACGGAGACTTCCAGCCGCGGGAGGCCGACGGGGCGAGGGCCCTGTGGCGGGATCTCGACTCGCTGCTGCTGAAGGACAGCCGTCAGGATGCCCAGCGCCCTCCGGCTCTCGCGCACCTGCCCAAGCCACTGCTGCCACGGCTGAGGGTGCGCGCCTACGGCTTCGACCAGGACGGTCAGCAAAAGGACAGCGTCTGGTTCCGGGCGACGAGTCCGCAGGTCCTGCAGTGGCAGGAGGAGAACGACGCGGAGATGGCCTATCACGTCAAGCGCTGCCACGCCGCTGCGGAGAAGGCAGGTGACCGGCTGGACTTCGCCGCGAGGATCGCCTGGAAGATCGCCACCGACACGGGTGTCGACCTGTCGCCCAAGGCCAAGATCAAGCTGGATGCCCGCAAGCCCGGTCCGTGGGCTTCTGCCGCGCTGACTCGTTACTGGCCGGCCGCGGAGAAGAAGTTCTGGCAGCTCACCGAGCCCGGCCGCATCACAGACCGGGCCGACAAGCCGTTCGTCGACGCGGCCCTCACCGCTCTCGACGAGGCCATCGGCCAGGCCAACCGTGCGGACATCCGGGTGGCGCGCGCCCGTCACCGCGCCCGCGGCCTCCTTCTCACACTGCTACAGCCGTCCGCATCCGACTGAACCCGCCCGGCTGCGCTCACGCCGACGCCGTCGGCGCTTCGTCACCTCACCCTTCCCCGCATCAGGGATGTCTCATGACCGATTCCGTGCCGGCGGTGTCTGCTCCGCCGACCTCCTCAACCGTCCGTATCTCGGACCGGTTCGTCGCCTACGTGCACCAGGTGTGCGAGTCCACGCAGGCCCGTGCCGCCCTGCGGCGCGGGCTCGGGCTGCCGGTGGAGCGGTGCAACTACATGCACCGTTACCTGGTGCCGTGGATGCGCGACCACGACGACCAGCACCATGCCGATGTTCGGCGGGCGTACTACGCGGTGGCCTCGCTGATCGCCGCACGTCCCCGCTCGGCCCGCGACACCACACCCGACCAGAGCGCGTTCGTCTCCTGGTACGAGCGTTCCAACCTGGGCGCCTCACTCGGCCAGGCCGTCTCCCAGGGCGTCCTGAAGGAGAACTCTGCCGAAAGCGCTCTTCACTTGATGGCCCGCCAGAGCAGTGATGCCGTCCACCCGGGCCTGCCCGCCCTCGTCCGCCAGCTCCTGGTCGGCGGCATCGCGGTCGACTGGGCAGTCCTCCTGGAGGACCTCGCCCGGTGGAACCGCAGCCGCGACCGTATCGCCACCCGCTGGCTCGAGAGCTACTTCCGCACCGCCAGCAGCGGCACGACCGAGCCTGCCTACTTTGATTCTGCCGAGGAGAACGACCGATGACTCTCTACCTGGACCTGAGCGCCCTGCAGTCGGTGCCCGCCGCCAACCTCAACCGTGACGACCTCGGCTCCCCCAAGCAGGTGCGCTACGGCAACGCTCCCCGCATCCGGGTCTCCAGCCAGTCCTGGAAGCGGGTCATCCGGCTCGGCGTCGAGCAGGATCTCGGGGAGAAGGCCGCCCGAACCCGCCTGGTGCCGGCGAAGGTGCAGCGCGCCCTCGAGAACGCCGGCTGGCCGACCGAGCTGGCCGCGTTCGCCGGAGCGCAGGTCGCCGCGAGCGCCGGAAAGAAGGGCATCGGCACGGAATCGGCCGGCCACACCTCGGTGCTGCTGTTCCTGCCGGAGGCGGCCATCGACGAATTGGCCGCCGTGTGCGCCGAGCACCGTCAGACCCTGGAGGCGGCCCAGGACAAGAAGAAGCCCGGCCAGGTACTGCCGCCCCAGACGATCGAGGCGATCCTCAAGCGGCGCACCGCCTCCATCAGTCTGCTGGGTCGCATGCTCGCCGAGCTCCCGGACGCCAACGTGGACGGGGCGGCCCAGGTCGCCCACGCGTTCACCACGCACACCGCCGAGCCGCAGCGTGACTACTTCACCGCCGTCGACGACTGGCTGGGCGAGGCCGAGACCGGCAGCGGTCACCTCGACACCGCCGAGTTCAGCGCCGGCGTCTTCTACCGGTACGCGACCGTCAACGTCGCCGACCTGCTGAAGAACCTGGACGGCGACATCAAGGCCGCCCGGACCGTACTCAGTTCCTTTGCCGAGCACTTCCTGCTCTCCCTCCCGCAGGCCAAGAAGAGCAGCACCGCCCCGCACACCGTCCCGGACCTGGCCTACCTCGCCGTGCGTGAACACCGACCGCTCTCCCTGGCCGCGGCCTTCGAGACCCCCGTCACCGGCGACCAGCAGGGTGGCTTCTCCCAGCCCTCCCGCCAAGCCCTCGACGCCTACGCCGGCAACATCAACCGCCTCACCGGCGACCGCAACCGCCGCTTCCACGGCCACGCCGTCATCAACCCCAAGGAGAAGTACACCGGGCTCGGCACCACCCACGACTCTTTCGACCAGCTGATCGACGCCGCCGTCGAGGCCGCTGTGCCCGCCGTGCAGGATCAGCAGTGAGCGGGCTCCTGTTGCGCCTGGCCGGCCCCCTGCAGTCCTGGGGTGAACGCTCCGCGTTCACCCCAGTGCGGGACACCGCGCCCTTCCCGACCCGCTCCGCGCTGATCGGAATGTTCGCCGCGGCCGAGGGAATCGGCCGCGATGAGGCGGGCCTGGACCGCTACCAGGACCTGCGGTTCACCGTGCGCGTGGACCGGCCGGGCGTCCGGCTCGTCGACTACCACACCGTCGGCGGCGGATTCCCCAAGGACCGCACCGCCGCCACCAGTGGAGGCAGTAACAAGGGCGCCGCCGTCATCACCCGCCGCCACTACCTGTCCGACGCGGTGTTCGTCGTCGCCGTCACCGCAGCCGACGAGACCGTCGAGCGCCTCGCGGATGCTCTGAGCCGCCCGCACTGGGCGCCCTATCTGGGCCGCCGTTCCTGCGTCCCCGACGAGCCGTTCCTCCTGCGCCGCCACGTCGACGACCCCGAGGAAGAACTCCGCACCCGGGTGCCGCTCAGCCGCACCGCGCCGCGAGCGAAGGACGGCGACGGTCAGGAAGCCGGGGCGGTCGCCGTGGAATTCCTCCTGGAACAGCCACCGCCCACCAGTGCTTCCGGACAGCCTGCACCGGCCGACGTCATCGACGTGAACGACGTGCCGGTGAGCTTCGCCCAGCACGGCCGCAGCCACACAGGCCGCCGCCTCCACCGCACCGTGGAACCGGTGCCCCGCTCCCTCGCAGGCCCCCCAGAGACCCTGGTGCAACGCCTGATCGACTACGCCCACCTCGAGGAAAGCGCATGAACGACCATCCGGTGATCGCACGCATCCGCCTCAACCCGCATAGCCGCGACGTGCAACGGGACCTGCGCGACGCCACCCAGATGCACCGCACCGTCATGCGGATGGTCCCCGACGGCCTCGGCGACGCCCCCCGTCACCAGGCCGGGCTGCTGTACCGACTGGACGAAACCGACACCTCCAGCACCCTCCTCGTCCAGACCGCCGCCATGCTCGACCCGGCACGCCTGCCCACCGGATACGGCCAAGCCGACGTCAAAAGCCTCGCCCCGATGTTCACCGCATTGCGCAAGGGACTCGGCGTCCGCTACCGCATCGTCCTCAACCCCGCCAAGCGGGAGCGGCTCTCCCTGGAGGAGAAGGGAAAGCGGGGACAGATCGTGCCGCTCTCCGGCACCGACGCCGACCAGTGGTGGCTCCGCCGGGCCGCCGAAGCCGGCCTCGACCTTCACGTCCTGACCCCCACCAGCATGGAGTCGGTCCGCCCTCGCGGCCAAGACGCCCCCCGCATGCGGCACAGCCTGCTCCGTTACGACGGCACCGCCGCCGTCACCGACCCCGACGCTCTCCGAGACGCCGTCATCCACGGCATCGGACGTGGCAAACCGTACGGCGCGGGACTGCTCAGCCTCGCACCCGCGAGAACCACGTGAGCGCGCCACGACGGGGCGGCGACGCGCGCAGACGCCTCGCCGCCCCCACCCTGGCCATGCTCCCCCGCGTCGCGGACTCCCTGTCCTTCCTCTACCTGGACATGGTCCGCGTGGTGCAGGACGACACCGGAGTGTGCGCGCAGATCCAGATCGACGAACACCGCACCGACCTCGTCTACATCCCCACCGCCGCCCTGTCCTGCCTGCTCCTCGGCCCGGGTGTATCCATCACCACCCCGGCCTTGACCACCCTCGCTCGCCATGGCACCAGCGTCGTCTGCGTCGGAGCGGGCGGCGTCCGTGCCTACGCGGGCATCCTCCCGGACTCCCTCACCACCCACTGGCTCGAACAACAGGTCGCGACGTGGGCCGACCCGACGCGGCGCCTTGAGCTCGCCGTTCGCATGTACCGGATGCGCTTCAAGGACGCCGACGTACCGGAATCCGTCACCCTGGACCAGCTCCGCGGTATGGAAGGCCAGCGTATGAAGGCGTTCTACAAGATCCTCGCGCAGCAACACGGCATCGGACGCTTCCGCCGCAACTACCGGCCCGACCAATGGGAAACCCAGGACCCCGTCAACCTCGCTCTGTCCGCCGCCAACACCTGCCTGTACGGCGTCGTCCACGCCGCCCTGCTCGCCCTCGGACTTTCCCCGGCCCTCGGCTACGTCCACGCCGGCACCCAGCACGCCTTCGTCTACGACATCGCCGACCTCTACAAAGCCGACATCACACTCCCCCTCGCCTTCGCCCTCCACAGCTCCGACAACCCCGAACAGGAAGCCCGCCGCCGCTTCCGCGAAGACCTCCGACTCCTGCGTCTCCTGCCCCGCATCGTCCAGGACGTCCAGTCCCTGCTGACCCCGGCCCACACCCACACGACCACAGCCGGCGATGACACCGACGAGGAACGCTCCGAACGGCGTGACGTGCGGATGGTCCACCTCTGGGACCCCAAAGCCGGAGTCCTCCCAGCAGGCGTCAACTACGCCGAAGGAGGCAACTGATGCCCTCCATGGTCGTCATCGCCACCACCGCGGTCCCCGACCACCTGCGCGGCGCCCTCAGTCGATGGACCAGCGAAGTAGTGCCCGGCATCTTCGTCGGCAGCGTCTCGGCCCGCGTCCGTGATGAACTCTGGAACGCCGTCACCGAAGTCGTGGGCAACGGCGCCGCCCTTCTTGTCCACCCCGCCGCCACGGAACAGGGCTACGCCATCCGAACCGCAGGAACCCGCCGCCGGGCCCCTGTCGACTTCGACGGCCTTACTCTGATCCGCATGACCGCCGCACCAAAGGTAAAGGAAATGCAAGCCCCCTCTTAAGGTGCAGGTCAGAAAGGGTCCTCCCCGCCGACGCGGGGGTGTTCCGCCCGCGAAGAACGCCGCTCCACCCTCGGCCAGGTCCTCCCCGCCGACGCGGGGGTGTTCCGCCCGCGAAGAACGCCGCTCCACCCTCGGCCAGGTCCTCCCCGCCGACGCGGGGGTGTTCCGCGGAGCTCGGGGTCGGCGGTGAGTCGTCCGACGTCCTCCCCGCCGACGCGGGGGTGTTCCGTAGCCGAACTGCTGCTTGGCGCTGGTGACCTGGTCCTCCCCGCCGACGCGGGGGTGTTCCGTCGAAGTACGGCGGCAACAGCTTCGCGGGGTGGTCCTCCCCGCCGACGCGGGGGTGTTCCGGTGACGTTCGCGTTCGTGTTGGGCGTCGCGTTGTCCTCCCCGCCGACGCGGGGGTGTTCCGTACTCGATCGCCGCCCGGCCCTCCTTCGCCGCGTCCTCCCCGCCGACGCGGGGGTGTTCCGCTACCTCGCGGTTCGGAGACGACCCGCTCGAGGTCCTCCCCGCCGACGCGGGGGTGTTCCGTGCTCGACGTCCAGGAGGACACCGGTGGGGATGTCCTCCCCGCCGACGCGGGGGTGTTCCGCGCCCGGCCTGGTCGGTGGACATCCGCACCGAGTCCTCCCCGCCGACGCGGGGGTGTTCCACCAGCGCACGTGGGTGCGCACAGGGTTCGCCTGTCCTCCCCGCCGACGCGGGGGTGTTCCGCACTGGCCCAGCGCGCAGCAGTGGCAGGAAGCGTCCTCCCCGCCGACGCGGGGGTGTTCCGGTGCGCCGCCGGCTGCTCTCCCAGTACGCGGCGTCCTCCCCGCCGACGCGGGGGTGTTCCGCCCGGCTTGGCAAGGAGATCACCACCGACGGGGTCCTCCCCGCCGACGCGGGGGTGTTCCGCCGTGCTGCTGTTCTTCCTGGTCATGTCGAAGGGTCCTCCCCGCCGACGCGGGGGTGTTCCGCACCCCACCGCCACTCAGGCACGACCGACTCCGGCTGCGTCCTCCCCGCCGACGCGGGGGTGTTCCCCCCGCCTCCCTGGCCGACATCAGGGAGGCGTTGTCCTCCCCGCCGACGCGGGGGTGTTCCGCCGATGCAGTGTCCGGACGGCGCGGGACTACAGTCCTCCCCGCCGACGCGGGGGTGTTCCGAGGCCGCCGGGTCGGATGTGGTGGCCGGCGTAGTCCTCCCCGCCGACGCGGGGGTGTTCCGAGGCCGCACTCAAAGCCCTCGCCGACACCGTCGTCCTCCCCGCCGACGCGGGGGTGTTCCGTCTCTTGGGCCGGGGCGCTTCCCGCCATCCGGGTCCTCCCCGCCGACGCGGGGGTGTTCCGACGAACGGTTTTCTCGCGGACCTGTGGATTGAGTCCTCCCCGCCGACGCGGGGGTGTTCCGTGCCGCAGGAACGGCGTGGCACAGACCAGGCCGTCCTCCCCGTCGACGCGGGGGTGTTCCGCGCTACGAGAGCGCCAGCGGCCCCGAACCCGGGTCCTTTTCGCCGACGCGGGGGTGTTCCGCTGGGCACGCCTTGTCCGTGAACTTCGAAAGGTTCTTCACCTACTTGGACTTATGCCTTCGGTCTACCGGACTGCCTGAAACAGCATGGCGACCTTCGGACATGCCGTGCGGGGGCCGATGTGCGTTCGGGCTCGGGGGCGTACCTACGGCAGCGGTCGTCCGAGGGTGACGCTTCGTGGCCTTATCGACGACTCACGGCAGCAGTTGTTCACGACCGCGGGAGGCACCTGCCACGCTGGGATGTCGATGTCGATGTCGATGTCGACGAGAACGGGAGGCAGTACGCCGCCGCGGTCCGCGTGACGGCGTCGATGCTGCGCCACCGATCGCCTGGCCCCGTAGCCAGCGCTTTTGCCCTCAGCCACCGGAGCACCAATAGCGACGCAGACGGCGGAGCGCTTCCCGGTGGTGGGCGGTGCTGTCCATCGTCGTGAACAACAGCTCGGTGCCGGCCACCGAAGTGCCTCCCAAACTGCTGTAGAAACGCTGCTCCTCGACACGTACAGAGCCACGCTTCGCTTGTGTCATGGCGCGGAGAGAGGGTTGGGTCGTCACAGGCTCCGGTTGGCGGCGTGTGGATTGATGGCCTGCGGGAGGCCGGGTGGAGTGGTCTTGAGTTGTGCGGGCCTGTGGGGCACTGCCAGCTTCGTGCCGGTGCCGTGGGCGAGGTCCTCGGCGAGGCTGGCCAGGAGCGGGGCGGGCGTGTAGGGGGAGGCGTGGAGGGCCCAGGTGGGGCAGTCGATGCTGGGGCCGGCCCAGAGGGTCCAGGTGGGCAGGGTGCTGAGGTTCTGGGCGGCGAAGGCGTCGAACTGGATGCCGGCGTCGCCCGGGGTGGTCTCCCAGCGGATCCACTGTCCTTCGATGGTGTGCTTCCAGCCGGCGTCGGTGAGGGGGCGGGTGGCTTCGGTGACGGTCTTCTCGGTGGTGGGGCTGCCGATGGCGGTTTCCCAGGCGTCGCCTTCCGCGAGCCTGCTCAGGAGGGTCTTGAGTACGGGGGCGGGTGTGGAGCCGGTCAGGGTGAGGTGCCACATGCGGTCGGAGACGGGTGTCTCGTAGGCGGCGAAGGTCCAGGCGGTCTCGCGGGGATCTGTTTCGTGGACGAGTTCGGCCCGCAAGGTCTGTGACTCGTGGATGAGGTGGGTGGTGCCGTCCGACCAGGTGCGCCATTTCTCCCAGTCGTCGTGTTCGGCGACGAATTCGTCGAGGGCGGCGTCGTGGTCCGCCGGGTCGGCGGCGTAGGCGGGAACCATCTCGGTCCGCTGGACGGCAGGCTCGGGTTCCAGCGGGCCAGGCGAGTGCAGAGTGTGGCGGGCTTCGGCGGTCTGGCGCTCGACGTCGGTCATAGGCGCGGGCCCGGGGCGCTTCGTGCCGCCGTAGAGGCGTTCGAAGGCGGTGAGTGCTTCGGCAGGTGAATCGAAGCTCTCCGTGATCGTGCGCAGGTGGTTCTCGCCATGGAGGGCGACGCTGCTGCCGTCGCGGTAGGAGCCGGCGGCGACCATGGTCCATCCGTCGTGGGCGTGGGCGTGTATGACGAGGCGGCCGTGGCGGATGTCGTCGTAGATCTTCTGGGCTTCGTCGGAGACCTCACGGATCTCCTGGCGGGTGCACCAGGGCATGGGGTAGTCGGCCCAGGTCCACTCCTCGTCAATGGCTTCACGCAGCCCGGACGTGATCTCGGTGCTGATGCCTTCGGCAATGAGCGCCTGGGCGGCCCGTTCTGCCCAGTAGGGCTCCTCGCGGTCGATGCGGGCCATGACCAGCGTGTGCTCGTCCACGCGCTCGAAGCCGCGGACGCTCAGGTGGGCGTGGGCGATGTGTCGTGCGGTGCCGGCGACGGTGGCGACGACGGCGCTGCGATGGGAGGGGTGGGTGTCGAGGCGGACGTGCGCGTCGATGGACAGTGTCGTCAAGGCGAGTTGCTCGATTCGGCCTGGGGCCGGGCCGGATGGAGCCGGGCCCCGGGCGGGTAGACGTCAGCGGGAGATGCGAGGAAAGGGCGGGGTCGTCACCGGCGGTGGGCCTGCCCGTGGCGGGGGTGAGGTTCGGGAGTGGGCGGGCGTGGTTGGTGGCGTGGGATGGTTGGCCCGCTCCCATCGGCTGCGCAGCGAGGTGAGGTCTGCCAGTGCGCGGCGGCTGCCGACGACGAGCTGGTACGGGGTGGTCGCTGGATCGTTGGTGAACGCTGCGATGCGTGTGCCTACGTGATGTGCGGTCGTGAGGACGGCGCGCTTGAGGATGCGTTCGCCCCAGTAGTGGGGCGAGCCGCCGGGCGGCGTGCTGAGGAGGTTGAGCAGCTCCAGGGGCGTGATCTCCGCGGTGAGCAGGCCCTTGTGCTGGGCCTCCCATAGGACGGTGACGGGGTCGACGGGAGCGCCGCGCCGGGTCAGGGCGGTCAGGCACTGCCACAGTCCGGCGTGAAGCGGGTGGGTGATGTCCTGGGCGGTCAGCCAGCGCATCTGCTCGGTCTCCGCGGGGTGCGCGATCGCGGTCGCCAGCAGTGACCGCTCCTCGTCGAGCGCTTCCTCGTCGTGCCCGCTGAGCGTGTCGCCGGGTGGTGGCGCCAGCGTGCGGGGCAGGGAACCGGGGTGCGCCCGAAAGCGGGCCGCGAGGTCGTCGGCGCAGCGGGCGAGAGCATCTGCTTTGGCGAGGGCCGCGGAGACGGGCTGGGGGAGCGTGGCGTCTGTCGCGGACTGTATGAGGCGGTGGGCATGCAAGCGCAGGGTGCGGCGGGCGTGATCGGTTTCGACCATCCGTGCGTAGGCGGGCGCGTGCTTGGGCCATGGGCAGATCTGGACCAGCGTGTGCAGGTAGGAGGCGGTTAGCCCGCGGGTGTGCTTTCGGGCGGTGGTCAGGACCGCGGTCAGCCAGCTGGCGTCCTCGGCGTGCCGGCCGGGGTCGGGGGCCGGCAGGGCGCGGATCGCGGCGAACAGGGCGCCGTGGGCGTGGTGGGAGAAGGAGTCGGGTTCGACGCCGGTGATGTCGGCGAGGCGGTGGGGCTCAAGGAGGAGAGCACCGAGGAGGGCCTGCTCGGCGTAGTACACCGGCCGCTGTTCAGGCAGCATGTCGAGGACGGCGTCCTGGTCGGGAGCGTGGTCGGGGAGCATCAGACGGCGAGGGTGAAGTCGTCGGGGTTGAGGGGCACTCGCAGGTGCGGCGCGAGAAGGTGGGCGGCGAGCAGCGGGGGCACGGCGTTGCCGATCTGGGAGAACTGCTGGCCCTTGTTTCCTTGCCAGGGGTAGTCGGCGGGGAAGGTCTGCAGGACTCCGGCCTCCCGGGCGGTGATCCGGATCGGCTCAGGGGCCGCCGGACGCTTGTCCTCGGACGGGATGCCGACGGGCTCGGCGACCCAGGTGCACTCGTTCGCGCGGTGCCCGAAGAACAGGGTCCCGGCGGGCTCGTCCAGCGGCCGGACAGTGGCGTTGGCCTGGTTGTTGCTGCGCAGTGCCCACTTCCAGTGGGTGGTCTTGCTGGTGAACGTGGGCGCCGGGCTTCCCTCGGGGGTGGCCGATCGGGTGCCGTGCCGCGCGGTCCAGCCCGCTCCGCGGGTCTGCGGTTCGAGCACCACCTCCGTGGAAGCCGTCTGCGGGCGCCACAGACCTTGTTCCCGGGCGGTGGCGAGACTCTGGCGCGAGCCGGAGGGGAAGGGCTCGGGGCCGCCGCCCGGTCCGCCGCCGGCGCACACGGTGGGGACGGGGCGCTCGGTGGCGCCCCAGCCGAGGGCCTCGGCCATGCTGACCCACCGGGCGCGGCCCGGCCCGAACAGCGACTCGGGCTCGGCGAGGCGGGCGTGGGTGGGCGCGGGCGGATGGGCCGCACGGACACGGGAGGCGAGGAGGATCGCCCGCCGTCTCGTCTGGGGGACGCCGTAGTCGGCGGCATTGAGGATGCCGGTCCACACCGAGAAGCCCCAGCGCCGAAGAATGGCCGCGTACTGCCGCCACAGGGGCAGGACATCGGGGACCTCCTCCATAGCCACCCACTCCGGCTCGCCGGACGCGTTCAGGGCGTGGAGGTAGCGCATCGGTTCGGCGGCCAGCAGACTGCGCTCATCCCGGCAGGCGGCCAGCAGCTTCTCCCGGGTATCCCGTCCGGCGGCGAGGTCCGCGACCGCCTGGTGCACCAGCGGCTGGTCGACCAGGCCTAGGCGCTTGCCGGCCATCGACCATGCCTGGCACGGCGGACTCGCGATCAACCCTCGGGTCCGGCCGACCCAGGGCCACGTCGGATACAGCGCCACATCGGTGCGCAGCGTCAACTGACCGGCACGAGCACGGGTCTTGCATGCCCAGGGATCCCACTCCAGGCCGATGTCGCGGACACCGAGGACGGACAGGGCATGGCTCCAGCCGCCCGGACCCGCAAACAGATCCAGAACGATCAAGAGACCAGTCCGAAGTCGTCCTGTACAGGTTTGGCGCTGCCACGGCAGGCCCACGGGGAGCAGCCGTCCACCACACCCTGCTCCAGCTCCTCCGCGTCCGGCGCATCGGTCAGCTCGTCCTGGCGGGCCGCCCACTCAGCGGCGGTGACGTGGTCGATCGGCGCCTCGCTGAGCGGCACCCGGGAGCGGTGCAGGAACGCCTGCCCCAGCAGATGGTTCCCGTTCGCGTTCGCGCGAGCATTTCCCTTTCGGATGGCGGCGTCGAATGCTACGACGTCCTGCCATTCGTCGGGGCTGGTGTCACGGATGTGCCGCCACTGCGCGTTTCCGTGGAAAGGGCATCCCAGGCAACTTGATTTCGGCGTGTCCGCGAGACCTAGTGATGTGAGATAGCGGATGCAGTCGGAGCGCGACCAGCCCAGATCGATCAGCGGGTGCCGGTTGTGCATGTAGCGGACATCGGCATCCTTGGCGCGATGGAATTCGTCCGTGGAGATGCCCACCCACTGCTCGACGAAAACACCCTTCGGAATACGCTGCGGGTATGGGTAGCCGAGGAGTTCGCGGACCTTCCTCTTGATCGGTTTGATCTTGTACTCGCCTGTGCACTGACGCCTGGTCATGCCCTGTTTGCCGTCTTGGTTCAGGATGTAGAGCGGCATGGAGGCGAAACGGTGTTCCGGGTCCAGTGCGTCTTGGCGGATGTTTCCGGAGGAGACCCGGAGGACGGGTATTCCTGCTGGGGTTGCGATCTTTTTCTCGATGTGGTCGAGGTGGGCATAGACCGCTCGGGGTTCCCAGCCAGTATCGGCGAAGATGGCGTAATCGACCTTGGGGAGGAGACCTTCGGCTGAAAGTGCGAGCATGGCGCTGGACTGAACCCCAGCGCCCAGGGATATGGCGCGAAAAGCGGGAGGTGTGGAAATGGGTAATCCTGGTATGAGAGGTGGTGGATGCGTCTCTGGCGGTAGGCGGGGGCCTGTGCCGCCTACGAGTAGGGGTGCTGCTGGCCGCCGGTGACTGCTTGGGCTTGGTGGTTACCGGGGGAGGCGGGGCGGCGATCGGCTTCCGCGTACACGGCGGGGATGCGCTGGAGAAGGCGGGTGGCAGCCTGAACGGTGCTGCCACGGGTACGGCCCAGGGCAGCTTGCCCCTGTGGCGGTGCGTAAATCAGGCGTCACCGTCGCTTGGCGGCGTGGGTACGGCCAGGCTGGGCCAGGGCGTGCTGGACGCGCGGGTTCACCGCCGCGTTGCGGACGGGAGCGATCACCGCTTCACTGGAGTGCTGCACGAGATGCGGGAGGTCACCGAAGGTGCGCTGGACCGATGCGGTGCTGGCCAGGTGGGTGAAGAACTGGCTTACCAGGCGCACGGGGGTGGCGCGGGTGAAAGAGGCGGCCCAGTCGGTGTCGACGCCGTCGAGCAGAGAGTGCTGAATGTGCCAGCGGGTGTCGGCGTTCAGCTCGTGGGTGAGGGCGCAGTGCCCGTCGGCGGAGGTGAACACGGTGGCCTCTCCCTCGGCCGCCATCGTCCAGTTGTTGAGGTCTGCTGTCTGCACGAGAGTGCTGGTCGTGACCGGGATCCGTCCGGCGTGCCGCGTATCGCCCAGGAACTGTGGCAGTGCCTGGGCGAAGGCGGCGATGGCCTCGATCGGCGTCTGCCGGCTGAACCGGGCTTCCCAGTAGGGCTCGTGGTGGCTGATCCGCCACCAGTTGCCGTGCCGGTTCGCCGGATCGAAGTCGACGAAGAGGCTGTGACAGGGGCTGTCCAGGGCGACGTGTCCGGTGGTCGCGTCGTGGTTGTGCGTCCAGGAGTACAGGTGGATCAGGGGACCGAGGGCATCACCGAGCCGGTCCAGTCCTCCGCCAGCCAGGTGGCGCGGGGAGATGAGGACCCGGTCCGTGGGGGCGAAGTCGGTCATCGGGTGCGTCTCGTGGCTGGCTTCGCCGAAGCAGGTGCCTTGGCCACTGACCGGGCGGGTGTTGTGCCGGGCTTGTGCTGGGCGAGGGCCCGCTGGCCATCGGCGGTGACGTCGAGGAGCTGGCCCTGGAACAGGGATGTGGAGGTGTCGACCTGGACGAGTCCTCGCTTGGTCAGGGCGTTCAGCGTGGCGAGGTTTACGGTCTTCCCGTTCTGATCGACGGCTTTGCTGACGCCGTACCTCATGTCGTAGAGACTGCCGCCCCCTTGGGACAGTCGAAGGAGGGTGTCGTACTGGCTGTCCGAGATGCTCGGCTCCGTGGGGGCCCGCTGCCGTTTGGAGTGCCGTTTCACGTCGCCGTTGATGCCGTTGGCGAGGTAATGACAGCCGGTGTAGGTGAGGTTGAGCTGACGGGCAGCGTCCGCCAGATGCTTCGGCATAACGGGCATTGCCTTTGCGTGCCGTGCCTTGCGTACTGCCCTTTCATCGGCTGGTGGGCCGGGGGACGCGGCGGCTTCCAGGGGATTGGAGAACAGTGCACTGGCCAGGTCGGAGGCGGCGAAACTTGCGGTGGAAACGATGGCGGCCAGTGCTTCCAGGGAAGGGCGGCTGCCGGGCACCGTGGTGTACTGACTGCCGTCGAGCACGTCAAGATGCTCCAGGGCGCGTCGAACCAGCTCGTTGATAACCATGATTTTCGACGTGATCTGTTGCCGGGCGTCGGTGCCGGGGGTCAGGGTGAGGGAACGGACTTCGCTGTGCAGGTCCTCGAAATCGCTGCCGAGTTCCCGTAGTCGGGCGACCTCGGCTGACAGGTCGACTTGACGCATGATGCTCCAGGTGCGGCGGACTGTTGGTCAGCGGCTTCGCCGCTTGGCCTGGGAAGCGGACGGCGACTCGGGTGCGGCACCAGGGCGGGTGCGTGCCGGTGGGATGTTCTGCACGGTGGCGATGCCGAGGTCGACGCGCACGCTCAGGCCATGGGTGTAGAGATGGGCCTCGGCGCTCACCACGGCGCCCAGTACCTCGCGTTTGCCGCATCTGGGAGGCAACTCGTACTGTCCTGGAGCTCCCGCAGACGTGAAGCCGTGCTGGACGAGGACGGTTCCTGCCGTGTCCGGGGTGGCGGTCGCGGTGACGACGCCGTCGACGAAGCGGAAGATCACATCGGGCCGGGGCGGTGCGCCGGTCCTGTTCTGGCGCGTGGTCCAGGCGAGGTCGACGAGGTCATGCGTGTGGGTCATCAATCCGTAGGCCGCCGCGTCGGCGCGCTCGTGCGCGTCTTCGGCGGTCTCCGGCGGCAGGAGACAGAGGGTGCGATCCTGGCGCTTGCGTGCGGTGAATCCCGCCCCGGTCAGAATGTGGCCGGCGTTGCGGATTGACCGGTTGAGGACGACGAAGGTCCATCCGTCGCCGGTCGAGCCGATGAAGACATCGTTGTGGTCGGTGAGGGCCATGAGGCTCCGGGAGGTTCAGGGGCGGTGAGCGAGACGGAGGTCTGCCTCGGCCCTGCTAGATGGTCGTGCCGTACTCGCTCTGCTGGGGGGCGTGCTTGGCGACGGCGCGAGTGGTGATCGCCTTCGACGCGTGGGCGGAGGCTGCGGAGAGGTTGGCAGCGCCGGGTTCGAGGTACCAGGGGCGCAGGTCGAGCATGGCGGCCCGCATACCGGTGGCGAAACAGAGTGCGGTGCCCTTGGGCAGGGCGCGGATCGCGTCGGCCGGTAGGATCCGCTCCTGCCGCATCGAAACGGAGGTCGACTTGCCGGACTCGGAGCGGGAGGTGGAGGTGGTCTCCACGTCGTGGTCGCCGATCAGCCGGGACAGCTTGTCGGCGAAGTCGGGATCGTCGATACCGGAGCCGATGACCTTCACGGTGGAGGCGGACCACATGGCGTCCATGCCTGCGTCGCCCCAGACCTTCTGGCCCTGGCGGTAGGACTGCAGGATCGTGATCGGGATGATGCCGCGGCTGCCGAGGTGGGAGTACAGGTCCGGCAGGTCACTGATCTTGCAGACGTTGGCGGCCTCGTCGAGGATCGCGAGCATCGGCGGGTCGAGCCGACCGCTGGCACGCTCGGCCTGGGCGGTCGCCGCTCGCATCACGGAGTCCGCGCACGCCGCGATCAGCGCCGAAGCACCGCCTCCGCCGTCCTTCGACAACAGGTAGAGCGTGTCGGTGGAGGTGACGAACTGCGACGGACGGAACTCCGGGATGTTCTTCTGCGGGGTGACCCAGGCGGCGATCTCGGAGTTCAGCAGGGCGGCGGCGTACTGGCGGGCCGTCTCGTAGATGCCGTCGCGGGTCTCGGGCGGGCCTTCCACGGTGCCCTTGAGTTGCGCGGCGACGGCGGCGAGGTCGTGGTCGCGCAGGATGTCCAGCGGGGTGCGGTCGGCGGGGAAGGCCAGCCACTGCATGACGTCGGTGATGGGCCGGTCGTCGAGGGCTGCGGCGAGGAAGAGCTGGGACAGGATGTTGGATCCGGCCTTCGACCAGAAGTCACCCTGCTGGCTCGCGTCCACGCTGGCGGCGAGGAAGTGGCCGGCTAACCGGCCGGCGCCGTCGAGGGTCTTGGCGTCGGCGAGCGGGTTCCACCACATCTCGCGGGAGGCGTGCGCGATCTGCTGCGGGTCCATCGACCACGTCCGTCCGACTGCCGACCGTGCGTCGATGGTCGCGGTGAACGCGTCTCCGGCGGCCTTGTTGGAGGTGAGCAGGACGGGGCCAGGAGCGGCGAGGATCGATGGAATCGCCAGGGATGTGGTCTTGCCGGATCGCGGCGCCATGATCGCGACGGCGACGTCCTCGTAGCCCATGCGCACCTCGTGCCGCGTGCCCTGGAGGTTGCCGAGGAGGATGCCGGTGTCCTTCGCTGCGATGTGCTTGGCCGTCTTCAGGCTCGGTCGCAGGGAGCGTGCCTTCGCGGTGATCGCCTTGGCCATCAAGGGCTCGATGTCCCTCGGCTTGGCCATGCCGGCGATCTTCTTCTTACGGCCGCCGCTTCCGCCCTTATGACGGGACCACAGGACGCCGACCACGGCGCCGAGCGCGAGCAGGGCCGCGATCGGGACGATGCGCGCTCCGATCAGCAGAGACGTCTCCCCGGCCTGCGGCCAGAGCCGGTCGGGGTGCAGGAGAGCGGTGGTCGGCTGGTAGGAAGCCCAGCCGTGTCCGGTCAGCCAGGCGGTGGCGTTGCCGGACAGCCAGGCGAGGTGCGACAGGGGTATGACGATGCCGAGCACTCCGAGGAAGAGGCGGAAGGCGAGGTCGTACCCGTCGGTGGAGGAGTTGGGGGCAGAGGGCAAGAGTGTGTGCTTCCGGGTGAGAGGGCTGTGGGGTTCAGCGAGTGCGGTTTGGGCCGGCCGGAGGGCGTCGTGGCGTCGGCGTGGGCATCGGTGTGATGGAACGTCGGGCGGAGAGCGCGCGAACCCGGTCCTCCAGCGCGGATGCCAAGCTCTCGGCGGGGACGCTGTGGCTCTTTACGGTCATCTGGGCGCGGGCCAGGTGCGGTACGCGGCCGGGTGCGCGGATGAGGGGGCCGTCGCTGGCGAGTGCACTGGTCAGTGCCGTGATGAGGTGGATGGGCGTGTTGCCGTCCAGGTCTGCTCGCCAGATGGCGGGCTGCCAGGCGAGTCCTGTTCTGATCGTCCAGGCATTGCTGCCGCCGTACGTGGGCCGGTCGACCCTGACGATGCCGTCGGGCGAGACGAGGACGTCGTCGACGCTGGGCGAGTGCCATCCGGCCTGGCGCAAGGGCTCGAACGGGTCGGCCCCCACCGGTTTGGCGGGGTCGGTGAGAGCGTCGGTAAACGTTGCGATGATCTCGACAGGGGTGCGGGCGCCGAAGCCGGCGTACCAGTTCGGCTGGGCAGTACCGCGGGCGTGCTGCAGGGTCCACCACGGCCCGTCCTCGGCTGGTTCAAGCCGCAAAAGAGCCTTCTGGTCGGGGCTGGACAGAAGGACCCGGGGCATCAGAGGGTCGTGACCGTAGCTCCAGCCGCAGGCGCGGTGCAGGGGCACGGTCACCCATGCGGGGTCGCCACTGCTGGCCGGATAGGGCGGGGAGACGAGGTCGATCCCGACGGTTGCGGGGGCCTCGTTCGCGTTCATCGGCGCACCTTGGTGGCCCGTGACGTGGGAAGAGCGGCGGTCGTGGAGGGTGATGGAGCCAAAGGGGAGGGGGCGTACCGGGCTGCTGAGTGGATCTCGGCGAGGGCCTGGCCATGGGTGGCCCAGTCGTCGAGGCAGCTCCAGCATTCGGCGTGGTGCTCGGCGAGGGCGTCATCGAAGACCGGAGAGCCAAGGCGGGCGTCGGCGGGGAGGCTGTCGCGGGTCTCCCGCCACTCTTTGTCCAGGGCATCGAGACGTTCCAGGGCGTCCTGCAGGACGTCCAGCTGCCAGACCCAGCGGCTCTGCACCGCGTCGGCGGGCAGTTGCCCAAGCTGAGCCCGGGCGGTGGCCAGGAGGCGATGCTCGCCGTTGCGGACTGTCTCGAATGCCTCGGCGGTCATGGCGTCGCGGATACTGGCCCGACGGCCGTAGGCGCTTTCGTCATAGGGCCAGCCGTCGAGGTCGGTGTGCTCGTCGGAGTACGCGTTCCAGGAGCTGAGGATGCCCTCGCTGTCCTTGAGGAAGCCGTCGAGATGACGTAGCGACTTGCGATGGGCGGAGGGGGTGAGGGAAATGGCGGGTCCTAGCGGTCGTCAGGCGGAGGGGCGGAGAGGCGGAACGGTCGGGTCAGCGCCGCACGGATGCGGTCGCCCTCGGCGGCGTGGAAGCCTTGGAAGTAGCCGGTTGTTGCTTGCGGCGGGCGGTGCGTGCCTGGGCGCGAAGGGCATCGAGCCGAGTGATGTGTGCGGCGACCACCTGCTTCGGAGTGAGCGGGCTCGGCTCCTGAACGGCGCTGTAGTGCGCGGCGCGGTCGTACATCCCGCGTTGAAGAGGACTGCTGTCGGCAAGTGCGGTGACGAACGCGTTCACCAGATGGACGGGGGTGTGTTCATGGAACCGGGCGTGCCAGATGGGGCGGCCAGGATGGCCGTCGAAGCCGGTCTCGTGCGTTTCGATGTGCCAGGACGGCGCGTCGCGGAATGCGAGCGGATGCAGTTCGATGGAGCACATCCCATCCGCGGAATGCGCCGTGTGTTCGTCGGTACGGACCCATCCCGCTGAGGAAACTGCCTGCCACGGGTCCGGCTGCCTTGCCGGCGGCGGGGCGATGACGGCATCGGTCACTCCGGCCAGGACCTCGGCGGGGACGAGTTCGCCGAAGCCGGCCCACCAGTACGGCTCAGTGCCAGTGGGCTCGCTCGCCAGCTGCCACCAAGCGAACAGGTGCCCCGACTCCGGAGTGAACTGCAGGCGGCGACGGTGGTCGGGGCTGGTCAGCACCATCTGCGGGCTCAAGGGATCGGAGATGCGGGACCATCCGGCGGCGGCGAGGCCGTGGGTGACATGACGGGCGTCGCCAGGCCCGGCAAGATGGCGGGGGCTTGTGTCGAACGGGATCTGGCCGGCGTGCTTGCGCTCGTACTCGGCGAGCTGCCGTTCGTTCACCGGCACCGGGAGCACTCCGGGGTGTCCGGGGAGCCGTTCGCGAGCAGGGTGCGTAGTTCGTCCATGACGTAGTGCAGAGCGTGCTGGTCGGTCTGCTCCCATGTCGCCGCGCGCAGCTCGGTGGCCAGCAGACGCAGACCGGGGGTGCGGGCGGTGTCCGGGTGGTCGAGCACCACGCGGGCGAGGGCGCGCAGGCTGTCGCCGAACTGGACGGGGATGCCGGTGTACTCGTCCAGCAGGGGCTCGACCAGAGCGAGCGCATCGCCGGGGTCGGGTGCGCCGCGCAGGTATTCGGTGAGCCGGGACAGGGTCTCGGTGGCGTGGTGGATGTCGTTGGGGGCCAGTTCGGACACGGGGCTCCTTGAGGGAAGGTTCGGCCCGGTCAGCGGCGAGCGCGGACGTGGTGACTGCCGGCGGCGGGGCGGGTGGCGGTGCGGGGCCGGTTGGCTGCCCAGCGGGCCCAGGTGGCGGTGCGGGCGGCCTGGATGCGGGTTTGCTGCCAGGCACTCAGCTGGGAGGGGAAGACCGAGACGGAGGTGGTACGGATTTTCGAGCTGTGTGGCACGCGTCCCCGCGGTCGCATCACGGGTTCGGGGCTGGCCAGGGCGGTGGAGAAGGCTTGGACGACGTGCATGGGCGTGGAGGCGGTGAAGACCGCCGTCCATCCGTTGCCCTGCTGGTCGTTGGCTCCGGACCACCACATGGCCTGACCGGATGGGTCCTCGTAGAACTGCATCCACGCCGTGCCCTCCGGGCTCCTGGCGTTGAACTGCCCGGAGGGCCGCCTGGTCTCCCAACGCTGCTCCTGCAGCGGGGCCCACACATCGGGGGCGTGTGCGGAGCGGGGGCGAGCGAGGGCGTCGGTAAGTCCGGCGACGATCTCCACCGGTGCCTGTCGGCCGAGCATCGCAATCCATTCGTCCTGGTGCGCGCCAGCCTTGCTGTGAATCGTCCATCCGCCCGGCTGGACGAAGGGGTCGTATCCGACGCGGATGCTGCGGTCGGGGCTGACGAAGGCAAGCGGCCCGCTGCGCTTGGACTTGTCCTGCCATCCGCAGGCGCGCAGGTATTCGAAGATGTGGCGGACGTCGCCGCCGCCGGCCAGCGAGCGCGGCTCTACGAGGTAGTGCTGCTCGGCTTGTTCGCCCGCTCTCCAGTCTCGCCGCTGGTTTCGTTTCATCGGCGCCGCCGTATGACGAGCGGAGTGGCAACCAGGGGCTTTGCCGCAGTGGCGGCCGGACGGGCGCTGAAGCGCTGGAGAGTGTCGGCGTGTTCTTCGAGGTCCACGCCGATGGCATTGAGTTCGTTCGCGGCCCGGCCGAGGGCTAGCCACACTTCTGCCGGCAACGCGCCGCGTTCGGCTTCGTTCTTGGCGAAGCGGCTGCCGGTGGCCACGAGGTGGGCGAAGCCGCTGAGGATTCCGTCCATGGGGTCCAGGACGCGTGCGATGAGCTGTGTGGCTTGGTGGGCGGGGAGCTGCACGAGAGTACTGGTGAGGTGGCCGAGTTGGCGGGTGATCTCGTCGGCCAGCTTGGCCTGGTCAGAGGTGCTGTGGGGCATAGTCCTCCGGAGCGGACATGAGGTCAGTGGCGGTGTGCGATGCGCCGCGCTTCATCGAGGGCGGCGTATCGCACACCGGCCTTCGGAGCGTCCTGGTCGGGACCGGTGGCGATAATGCGCGCAGGTAGCGGCGGAACCGGACGGTCACCAGTCAGGGCTTGAGGTGCCGGGAGATCGGCAGGACTGTGCGGGGCACTACGGGTTTTCCGGTCGTGGTGCTTTCCGGGCCCCGAAGAAGGTGTCGGGGCCGGGTCGGGCCACGGGGGACGCCGGAACGTTGCGGTGGTGGCGGAGCCTGCGCGGGACGCTGGGCCGACCGCGGCAGTATGGGCCTGGCGGGCGCAGACCTCGTGCACGGTCTGCTGACAGGCGTCCTCGTCGAAGAGGTCGGGGCGGATGTTGACCGTGGAGCCGGCCTCAAACAGGACGTGAGCTGCCGCGGTGCTGGGGCGCCTCTACTGGACGGGCAGGTCGTGCGGCGGACGAGGGCAGTCCCCGCGTGCGCCGGAGACGTCCGCGAATCCGCCGGCCGTCTGAAGGACGCTGCAGCCCAGTCGTCTTCGCCGAGCGCGTCGACTAACCGGTGCGTATGTCGCGCGTGATGGTGATGTAGTCCATCACCAAGAAGTCGGGCTCGTCCCGGCTCATCGTGTCCGTGCGCTGGCAGTGCGGGTCCGGGGTGGGAAGGCGGCTGCTGGTGCGGTGGCTGTAGGCGTGGACCGGTCTGCTTGGTGCTGGACTGCGGCGGTGATGCCTCGTGCGTCGAGCTGGATGGCAGTCTGGTGCACGGCACAGGCCAGGGCGGCACTGTCGTTACTGCTCAGCCGGTAGATGCCGCTCTGTTCGTCGTGGATGAAGCCGTTGGCGAGCAACACATCGGCGGCTGATGCGGTGACACCGGCGGCGGCGAGGCTTCCGTCGGCCTGCCAGGCGAGGACGACCCGGTCCGGCTGGGACGGACGCACCTCAGCGGTTGCTTCCTGAGTGTCGGCGGCGTTGTTGCGGACCTGGGCGAGCGAGGCGTCGTAGCGGGCCAGCAGGTCGCGCGCGACGGACCCGGCGCTGAGGAACGGATCGTCGTTCAAGGCGATGCCGTCCGGCTCACGCAGTCCGCGAAACGCCTCTGCCGGGATGTTACGAGGGGCGACGGCGGCGATGAGGAAGCCGTCCCGTTCGTCGTGCCGGTCGAGGACGATGAGCTGGGCACCATCCTCCCGTGTGAGAACGGCTCCGTGTTTCAACGGGTGCGTGGTCAGGGACTCGGCGACGAGGTCCATATCCCAGACGCGGTCGCTCAGTTCGGCGAGGTCGTTTGTGTGATCCGGCGGGTGGTAGATGCTGCCCCAGGCGCCGGGCAGTTCCCCGGCCAGGAGATCGGCGAAGGACGCGAGGCGGCCGGGCTTGTGGTAGTCGTGCATGTCTTCCTTACGCAGGCGGGAGGGTCAGCGGCGCGGACTGGTGGAGGCCGGGGGAGGGGCGGCGCAGGGAGTGGGGGAGGGATTGCGCACACGGCCGAGGCTTCGCGTTCGGTGTCGCGGACCTGCTCGGTGCACACGCTGCGACCCGTGTGCGGCGCGTGCCGGTCGGTGAGGGGTAAAGAGGAAGGCTCCTACGGTGAGGGTCGGGTGGTGTGGCGTACGGTCGGCGGTAAGGCCGCAACACCCGGCTGGCCGACCTGCCGTTGAGATGAGCGGTAGCCCGTGTTGAGGTCCTGCTGCACGCCATGGAGGCGGCGGGCGATCAACTCCAGATGGTGTGCGGTGTCCTGCCCGGCGAGGCCCGGCAGCAGTGCGAGGCGGTAGGCGGTGTGCTCGACGAGCCTGCGCACGGCGGTCAGTGGGCCGGAGTATTCGTCAGCGAGTTGGCCCGGGACCGACATGAGGGGAGCCAATGGGCTCGCACCGGTGCCATATGGGGTGATGCGTGGGAGCGAGCCGCAGGTCCGTCTCGATGCGGCCGGCCTCGGCGGTGATCGTGTCGGTTTCGGTGCCGGGGGCGTGGGAGGGAGAGGACGCCGCGCCCGGCGGCACGAGCCGCCCAGGCGGCATCCGCGCAGACCTCCGCCGGTTCCTTCCAGTCAGCGACGAGTTCGCGCAGGTTGGCAGCGAGCTGGGCGGGCCAGTCACGGTCTGCGGGATTCAGGATGGCCCGGGCCCGGGAGCGTGCGAGGGCCAGGACGCGGCCGGGCCGGTGGCGAGGGAGGCTCACTGGCCGCTCCGGGCATCGTTGACGTGCACGAGCTGGCCGAGGACGGTGGTGGTGTACCAGCCGCAGTCGACGATCTCCCGGTCCCTGGTGAACCTCGGCAGGAGGTAGTCCTCCACGGCACGCAGGTGGAGCAGGCAGTCGGGGCACCGGCGAGAGAGGTGGACCAGGTACTGCGGGTGGGCGGTGATGTACGACTGCTGTCCACCGGTGGAATCGCGCAGCCGCCAGCCGTTCTCATCCGTCGGGGTGTGCCAGGAGGGCGCCACGATGTGCATGGAGTCTCCCCAAAGTTCCCCGCTGAAAGCACCCTTCAGAACTACGACGTGGTCTCCAGCCCGGAAGTGGGCGTGGGTGATGTCCCGAGCAGGGGTGAATGGGTCTGGTGTTGGTGCGGGCAGCGGGGTGTTCGAAGGCGTCCAGGATGGCGGGAGCATTCGGGTCCTTCCACGCGGGGCGAGTGGCGGTGGGAGGATCAATGGTCTGCAGGATCGCCGGTTTGGCTAACCGGCACTCCCCGGCTATGGTCCGGTTGCTTTCAGCGGAAAGGGTTTTCGGTTCCGCAGTCGTCATCGGTGGCTGCTTCGAGGAGTTCGAGCAGGTCAGCGCCGTCTGTATCACGTTGGTCGATCCACCAGCCGGCCCGGATGATCGTGCGGGCCTTCTCCGGGCCCTCCAACGGCGGCATGTCGAAGCGCTCGGCCCACTCGGAGGCGGCCTGCTGCTCCTTGGCGCGGCGGGCGGCGAGCCACTCTTCCTTGGACTTCGTGTCTGCGTCGCGCGACGCCTTCCAGCAGTCGGTGCTTATCTGCACTTTACTCGAATGGGTGGGGCGGGCTATGAGACGCAGGAGAATGTTCCTTTCCTGAGGGGACAGCTGATCGGTTGCTGGCATGGGGCGCCGGACGGCCGGTTGTGGCCAGGACAGGGTCCTGGATGGCCAGCTGCACCAACAATCAGCGGGTGATCAGCCATGCCTCCGGCTGCGAGGGCATCTTCCCGAACTAGGACGACCACGAGCTGACCCGTGAGGAGGTTGCTGAACTCGTTCGATGGGCGAAGATGCGCTGGCTTAGTGGTCGGCTCCGGAAATCCTTCGGGGGTTGATCAGGCGGCCAGGGCAACAGAGGATTCTTCTGGCCGGTCGGCGGGTGCGTGCCGGTCGAGTC
>NZ_JBITSN010000015.1:98267-216147 GCF_044540975.1 Streptomyces sp. NPDC085927 | reverse complement strand
CGCGCCGCCCCCCTACGGCCTTTCGGACCCCCCCCGGGGGGGCCCCCCCTTCTTCTGGCCGCCCGCCCTCACCAAAAAAACGAGGCGGGGGGGGGGGGGGGGGGGGGTGTTTTCACCCCACCCCCCCCCCCCCCCCCGCGTCCTGAGCCGGCTCATGTTTCACGTGAAACATGAGCCGGTTCAGGACTCTCAGCCCTGCTGCCCGGCCCACCACTCCTTGAGGGCTGCCACCGCCGCGTCGTATTCCATCGGGCCGTTCTCCAGCCGCAGTTCCAGCAGGTGCTTGTACGCCTGGCCGACGGCCGGCCCGGGGCTGACGCCGAGGACCTCCATGATCTGGTTTCCGTCGAGGTCCGGACGGATGGCGTCCAGCTCCTCCTGTTCCTGAAGCTTCGCGATCCGCTCCTCCAGACCGTCGTACGCACGCGAGAGGGCGGCCGCCCTGCGGCGGTTGCGTGTCGTGCAGTCCGAACGGGTCAGCTTATGGAGCCGGCTCAGGAGCGGCCCCGCGTCGCGGACGTAACGGCGCACGGCGGAGTCCGTCCACTCTCCCGTGCCGTAGCCGTGGAACCGCAGGTGGAGCTCGACCAGGCGCGAGATGTCCTTCACCAACTCGTTGGAGTATTTGAGGGCCGTCAGGCGCTTCTTCGTCATCTTCGCCCCCACCACCTCGTGGTGATGGAACGAGACCCGGCCGTCGTTCTCGAAGCGGCGCGTACGCGGCTTGCCGATGTCGTGCAGCAGGGCTGCCAGGCGGAGGGTCAGGTCGGGGCCGTCGTCCTCCAGCGCCATCGCCTGCTCCAGGACGATCAGCGTGTGTTCGTAGACGTCCTTGTGCCGGTGGTGTTCATCACTCTCCAGGCGGAGGGCCGGCAGCTCGGGCAGCACATGGTCGGCAAGCCCGGTGTCGACGAGCAGGGTCAGTCCCTTGCGGGGGTAAGCGGACAGAACCAGTTTGTTCAGCTCGTCCCGTACCCGTTCGGCGGAGACGATCTCGATACGTCCGGCCATCTCCCGCAAGGCTGCGACCACCTCGGGAGCCACCTCGAAATCGAGCTGAGCGGCGAAGCGTGCGGCCCGCATCATCCGCAACGGGTCGTCCGAGAAGGAGGCCTCTGGGGTGCCCGGCGTACGCAGCACACCTGCCGCGAGATCGCCCAGACCACCGTGCGGATCGATGAACTCCTTCTCGGGCAGCGCGACGGCCATCGCGTTGACGGTGAAGTCACGGCGGACGAGGTCCTCCTCGATGGAGTCGCCGTACGCCACCTCGGGCTTGCGCGACGCGCGGTCGTACGCCTCCGAGCGGTAGGTCGTCACTTCGATCTGGAAGCTTCGATCGACATCTCCGACCCGGGCCTCCTTCTGGGCCCCGACCGTGCCGAAGGCGATACCCACTTCCCAGACGGCGTCCGCCCACGGACGGACGATCTTCAGAACGTCCTGCGGGCGGGCGTCGGTGGTGAAGTCCAGGTCGTTACCGAGCCGGCCGAGCAGCGCGTCCCGGACCGAGCCGCCGACCAGAGCGAGTGAGAACCCGGCCTCCCGGAAGCGGCGGGCAAGGTCGTCGGCGACCGGGGCGACACGCAGCAGTTCATTCACCGCTCGGTCCTGCACCTGGCTCAGGGCACTGGTTTGTTCGTTGGCGTTCGGCACAACAGAAAAGGGTACGTGGCCCGGGCGGCCGGAAGCTCCTCCATTGATCCGCCCGGGCCCCTTCCACAGTCCCCGCACAGGACCGGCGCCCGGGACACGGAGAGCGCCCCCTTATACGGCCACATACAGGACAGTGCGGCGGCCGACCCGATCTTGCGGACCGGTCCGCGGCACTCAGCCTCACCGGGCATCGTTACCATGCGTGGACGTACATACGACGACCACTGACGACGAGGGACGGGCGAGCACGTGGCCGAGGCGGCAGACTTCCAGGGGACGCATCCCTCACCTGCCCGCCGCTGGCTGCGGCGCACCGGCACCCTGTTCGCCGGAGTCCCCCTGCTGACGGGGCTGCTCCAGTGGCCCGCTGTGTCCCCGGCGGCCGCCACCGCGGGGAGCTCCGTGCAGGCCGCCTCCGGCGCGGGCTCGGTCTCCGTCTCCGTGAACTCGCTCACGCCCGGCGTTCCCGGCGAGGACGACACCGTCACGGTGTCCGGCACGGTGACCAACAAGGGCAAGCAAGCGGTCACCGACGCCCACGTCGGTCTGCGGGTGGGTCCCCTGCTGAACACCCGCTCCGGGATCGACAGCGTCGCCCGGAACAGCGACGACGCCCAGAGCGTCATCGGCTCGGAGGTCGATGACAAGTACGCCCAGGAGTACGCCGAGCTCATGCCTGGCGTCTCGCAGCGTTTCAGCATCTCTGTACCGGTGGACGAGCTGAGCCTCGGGGAGAACGGCGTCTACCAAGTGGCCGTGGCCCTCTCCGGGCAGACCGCCGCGCAGCCCTGGAAACAGACCCTCGGTGTCCGGCGGACTCTCCTGCCGTGGCAGCCCGATGCAGTCGGCACGAAGACGAGCACGACATTTCTGTGGCCGCTGATCTCCACGGTCCACACGACGGCGGAGACCGGTTCCAACGAGCAGCAGACTCCGGTCCTCCGTGACGACGACCTGGCCAAGGAGATCGCCCCGGGCGGCCGCCTGGACCGGATGGTGGCACTGGGCAAGAGCCTCGACATCACCTGGGTGATCGATCCGGATCTGCTGGCATCCGTCGACGCGATGGCCGAGAGCTACCAGGTCCAGGGACCGGGTGACACCACCACGGCCGGCGGCCATCAGGCCGCTGCCAAGCGGTGGCTCGCCAACGTGCAGAGCGCGGTGAAGGGCAAGGAAGTCGTCGCGCTGCCCTTCGGCGATCCGGATCTGGCCTCCCTCGCCCACAACGGCACCTCGGTCACCGGCTCCCTGAGTCACCTCAAGGAGGCCACGGACGTCGTCGTCAACACGGTGGAGCCGATCCTCCACGTGAAACCGACCACGGACTTCGCCTGGCCCGTCAACGGCGCGGTGGACCCCTCCATCGTCAAGGTCGCCACCTCCGCCGGAGCCGACAAGGTGATCGCCCGCAGCGACACCTTCCGTGAGACCGGTGACCTGTCGTACACGCCCTCGGCCGCCCGCCCCATCGGCGGCGGCACCACGGCGGTCGTCGCGGACGCCCAGCTGTCCACCGTGTTCCAGGGCGACATGACCAGGGCGTCCACGTCCACGCTCGCCGTGCAGCGGTTCCTGGCCCAGAGCCTGGCGCTGGGCCTCCAGACCAGCCGGCAGCGCAGCGTCGTCGTCGCACCGCAGCGCACCCCCACCGCCAGCCAGGCCCAGACCATGGCCGAGGCCCTGAAGGCCGTCCAGGACGAGAACTGGTCGGAGTCCGAGGACCTCGCCGCTGCCGCGAAGGCCGAACCGGACCCCGCCGCCACCACCGAGGTGCCCGCGGCCTCCTCGTACCCCTCCTCGCTGCGCAAGCAGGAGCTGCCACGGTCCGCGTTCGAGCAGATCGCGAGGACTCAGGACAAGCTCGACACGTTCAAGGTGATCCTCTCGGACCCGTCCCGGGTCGTGACCCCGTTCGGCCGGGCCCTGAACCGCGGGATGTCCGTCTCCTGGCGCGGCCGGATCGCCGAGGCCGCCACCTACCGCAGCGGCGTCGAGGCGTACCTCGATGAACTCCTCGACCAGGTGAAACTGATCGACAAGTCGGAGACGAAGCTCTCCGGCCGCAGCGCCACCATCCCCGTAACCGTCCAGAACAACCTGGTGCAGGGCGTCGAGAACCTGACGCTGCGGCTCACCTCGACCAACCCGACCCGCCTCGAGATCGGCGGCGACGCCTACGAGGAGCAGCCGGTCACCGTCTCCGGCGGGCACAGCCAGTCGGTGAAGTTCACCACGTCCGCCAACGCCAACGGCCGGGCCACGGTGATCGCCCAGCTGTACACGCAGGACGGCCAGAAGTACGGCGAGCCCGTCACCTTCGACGTCAAGGTCACCGAGATCACCGCCACGGTGATGCTGGTCATCGGCGGCGGCGTGCTGCTGCTCGTCCTCGCCGGCTTCCGGATGTACACGCAACGCAAGCGTGCCGCGGCCCGCGAGGCCCAGGAGCAGAACCGCGTGGAGGACGAGGGCCCCGACGGCCCGCAGAACCCGGACACCCCCGCGGAACGTCCTACCAAGAAGCCGGAGAACGGCCCTGGGACGAAGGAACCGGAAGCCGGCTCGGAGACGGACGCCCCGGAGCAGCCGAGTGACCCGGCACCGGACACCGCACCGGGAAACGCAGGCCCGTCCGGCACGGGTGAGAGAGTGGACCGTTGAGGATGTCGTGGCCGGTGGGCCCGGGACGATGAGGTGGGGTAACCATGAACGCGCCGTACGACGGTGACCGCGGCCATGCCGCGGGCAACTCGGGCCATCCCGAGTCGGACCCCCGGGGGGGCCCGCCGCCCGGTCACGACCAGGCGCCGCAGCCGCCCGCCGACATGTACCTCCAGGACGCCTACGACCAGGATCCCTACCGGGCGCAGGACATCGCCGCTCAGGACCCGGTCGCCGAGGCCCTGTACGACCGCGCGGCGCACCCTCCGCCCCCACCGGGCACATACCCCCCTCAGCAGCCGCTGTACGGGCAGCCGCCCCGCTCTCCCCACGCGCCCGACCCCCGGGTGTGGGCCCAGGCTCCCGCGCCGGAGCCGGACGGCCCGTCCCGACACCTTCCGTACGGGGACGACCCCCGCACGACGCAGTTCGTGGGCGTGGACGACTTGGTCGGCCAGGTCGGGGAGCAACGTCATGAGCCCGACGCCTTCGCCCACCTCTTCCGCGACCAGCAGCAGGGCGGGGGGCACCCCGGCCGGCCCTACGAGCCCGTGCCCGGCCCGGCTTCCGCGGCCCCCGGCCACTATGCGGGCGCCACACCGCCTCCGGTCGCCGAGGCTCCCGCGCCGGAACCGGCTTCCGCGGCACCCGCGAAGAAGGGCGGCCGGGCCGGAGGGCTGCTGAAGTCCAGCGCCGTGATGGCGGCGGGCACGATGGTGTCCCGCCTCACGGGTTTCATCCGGTCCGCGCTGATCGTCTCAGCACTCGGTCTGGGCCTCCTCGGTGACTCGTTCCAGGTCGCCTACCAGTTGCCGACCATGATCTACATCCTCACCGTCGGCGGCGGCCTCAACTCCGTCTTCGTACCGCAGCTCGTCCGTTCCATGAAGGACGACGCCGACGGCGGCGTCGCGTACGCCAACCGGCTGCTGACCCTTGTGATGGTGGCCCTGGCCGCGCTCACCGCCGCCGCGTGGCTCGCCGCGCCGCTCCTCGTGCGGGCGCTGTCGAACCCGGTCGCCTCCGACCCCGCGGCCAACGAGGTCGCCGTCACCTTCACCCGTTACTTCCTGCCCTCGATCTTCTTCATGGGCGTGCACGTGGTGATGGGCCAGATCCTCAACGCCCGCGGACGGTTCGGCGCGATGATGTGGACCCCGGTCCTCAACAACATCGTCATCATCGTGACGCTCGGTACGTTCATCTATGTCTACGGCACCTCCGCCAACTCGCAGATGACCGTCACGAGCATTCCGCCGGAGGGCCAGCGTCTCCTCGGCATCGGTGTCCTGCTCGGCCTCGTCGTCCAGGCCCTGGCCATGATCCCGTACCTGCGCGAAACGGGATTCCGTATCCGTCTGCGCTTCGACTGGAAGGGCCACGGGCTGGGCAAGGCGGCGATGCTCGCCAAGTGGACCATCCTTTTCGTGCTCGCCAACCAGGCGGGCGCGCTGGTCGTGACCCAGCTCTCCACCGCTGCCGGCCTGGACTCCGATGTCCAGGGCACCGGCTTCGCCGCCTACGCCAACGCCCAGCTGATCTGGGGTCTGCCCCAGGCCATCATCACCGTCTCCCTGATGGCCGCCCTGCTGCCCCGTATCTCCCGCTCGGCGGCAGAGGACGACGGTGGCGCCGTCCGGGACGACATCTCCCAGGGCCTGCGCACCACGGCCGTCGCGATTGTGCCGATCGCCTTCGGTTTCATCGCGCTCGGCATCCCGATGTGCACCCTGATCTTCGGCTCCTCGGGCACCAGCGAAGCGACCAACATGGGTTACATGCTGATGGCCTTCGGCCTCGGCCTGATTCCCTACTCCGTGCAGTACGTCGTCCTGCGCGCCTTCTACGCCTACGAGGACACCCGAACCCCCTTCTACAACACGGTCATCGTGGCCGCGGTCAACGCGGTCGCCTCGGCGGTCTGCTACTTCGTCCTCCCCGCCCGCTGGGCCGTGGTCGGCATGGCCGCCTCGTACGGTGTGGCCTACGCGGCCGGCGTCGGTATCGCCTGGCGGCGGCTGCGCACGAAGCTGGGCGGAGACCTGGACGGCGCCCGAGTCCTGCGGACATACGCCCGGCTGTGCATCGCCTCGATTCCGGCCGCTCTCCTCGCCGGCGCGGTCTGCTACGGGATCGGGCACACCCTCGGTCAGGGCGCCGGCGGTTCCTTCGCCGCGCTGCTGGTCGGTGGAGCCGTGCTGCTCGGCGTCTTCTTCGTCGCCGCGCGCCGGATGCGCATCGTGGAGGTCAACTCACTGGTCGGTATGGTCCGCGGGCGCCTGGGACGCTGAGGCGGGGGTAGCCGCACAACCATCGTCAGTCCTTGTGTGTCGTGCATAGCGGCGGACTGTGGGCACAATTGGTTTCGGCGTCGGACGGCGCGCACGGGCCGTCGCCCGACGCGTACATGGATGGGGAGGCAGGGAACGACGGTGGCGGAACGGAGCACAGCTGCCGTCGACGTGGCAGACAACAGTGACGACCAGTCGCTGACCGCGCAGGCGGACCAGTCCACGGCCGACGGGGTGGCCAAGAACCAGGAGCAGGAAACGGACAGCGACGCGGCACAGGAGAACACCGACACCGGGATCGACGGTTCCGGGAAGACGCCGCCTCTCGAACTGCACAGCGGTCACAAGCTCGCCAGACGCTACCGCCTTGAGGAGTGCGTCACCCGTCTGGACGGATTCAGCAGTTGGCGTGCCGTGGACGAGAAGCTCCGCCGTGCCGTCGGCGTGCACATCCTGCCCGCGGAGCACTCGCGTGCCCGCTCCGTCCTGGCCGCGGCCCGTTCCTCCGCCCTGCTGGGCGACCCGCGCTTCGTTCAGGTCCTGGACGCCGTCGAGGAGGACGACGTCGTCTACGTCGTCCACGAATGGCTCCCCGACGCGACCGAGTTGACCGCCCTGCTGGCGGCCGGCCCGCTGGAGGTGTACGACGCCTACCAGATGGTCAGTCAGATCTCCTCCGCCATGGCCGCGGCCCACCGCGAGGGCCTCGCCCATCTGCGTCTGAACCCCAACGCGGTACTGCGCACCTCGACCGGTCAGTGGCGCATCCGGGGCCTCGCGGTGAACGCGGCGCTGCGTGGCATCGACTCCGACACCCCGCAGCGCGCCGACACCGAGTCCATCGGTGCCCTGCTGTACGCGGCGCTCACCCAGCGCTGGCCGTACGAGAGTGACGCCTACGGTCTGTCCGGGCTGCCGAAGGACATCGGCCTGATCCCGCCCGACCAGGTGCGGGCCGGCGTTCACCGCGGCCTGTCCGAGCTCGCCATGCGCGCCCTGGCCAACGACGGGGCCACCGCGTCCCGCCACGAGTCCCCCTGCACCACGCCGGAGGAACTGGTGAAGGCGATCGGCGAGATGCCCCGCATCCGCCCGCCGGAGCCCACGTTCACCACTCCACCGGACTACCAGCGCACGACCTATCAGCAGGGCTCCTACGGGCGCCCCGCGCCCCGGCCGGGCGCACGCGTCACACAGCCCGTCCCTGTCCCCCCGCCTCCACTGCAGAGCCGTACCGGCAAGGCCCTGAAGTGGGCCGTCTCGGCACTGCTGATCGCCGCGCTCGGCCTGGGCAGTTGGCAGCTTGCCGACGCCCTCATCGGCCAGGGCAACAACGCGGACGACACCGACAAGACGCAGACGACGGACGAGAGCGACAAGAGCGGCAACCATCCCAAGCCTGCCGAGCCGCTCACGATCCAGGGCGCCCAGGAGTACGTCGCGTCGGGGAGTGCCCAGGCCCCGGGCGACGTCGCGAAGACGTACGACAACAACAGCGAGACCTACTGGCGGACCAAGAAGTACAACGAAGGCCCGGAACTCGCTCCGTACAAACCCGGCGTGGGCATCGTCTACGATCTCGGCTCGGCCAAGGAGATCTCGACGGCGTCGATAGGGCTCCGCTACACCGGTGACCGCACGGCGGTGCATCTGTACGCCACGGACTCGCTGACGCCGTCGACCGGGGTTGACGGCATGAAGGAGATCGGGACCGGCACGACCAGTGCCGGGACGCTGAACGTGAAGGCGTCGGAGACGGTGAAGACGCGGTACGTGCTGCTGTGGATCACGGCCGTACCGAACACTCCCGCCGACGGCTACAGCACCGCAGGCTACAAGCAGGCCATCACCGACCTGAAGTTCACCGGCTGACGTCTCACCGAGGGAGGGGAGGGGTCCCGATGCCGGATGGCACCACGCACCGCGACGCAAGCGATCAGGACCTCCTCACCCGTCATGTGGCGGGCGATCCCGAAGCCTTCGGCGAACTGGTGCGACGGCACCGGGACCGGTTGTGGGCGGTAGCCCTGCGGACGCTGGGAGACCGCGAGGAGGCCGCTGACGCGGTTCAGGACGCTCTTGTCTCCGCCTACCGGGCCGCTCATACCTTCCGGGGCCAGTCGGCCGTCACGACATGGCTGCACCGGATCACGGTGAACGCCTGTCTGGACCGTGCGCGCAAGGCCGCCTCCCGGAAGACCTCTCCTGTCGATGACACGGAGCGCCTGGAGCAGCTGCTGGAGCCCCACGAGTCCGCTTCGGCTCCTGCGGAACGGAACGACCTGCATCGCCAGCTCGTCGAAGCGCTGGGGACATTACCGCCCGATCAGCGGGCGGCGCTCGTCCTCGTGGACATGCAGGGCTATCCGGTGGCCGAGGCCGCCCGCATCCTCGGTGTGCCCACCGGCACGGTGAAGAGCCGCTGTGCCCGGGGCAGAGCCAGACTCCTGCCTCTTCTGCATCACCTACGACCGGACGGCGGCGGTGACGGCAGGAAACGGGGCAAGGAACGGAACCGGGTGCAGGGGGTATCCGTCCCACCCGCAGCGGGACCGCGTCGAGCAGGTCCGCCGGATACAGGACCGAGTGACCCAGCGGCAGTGAAGGGCGGAGGTGGGCGAGCGTGACCTCGACGACAGACATGACGGAGCACCCAGGCGTCGAGGAGATCTCCGACCTCACCGAGGGACTTCTGCCGCCCGCCCGGGACACCGCTGTGCGCCGGCATCTGGAGGAGTGCGAGCTCTGCGCGGACGTCCGTGCCTCACTGGAGGAGATCCAGGGGCTGCTCGGCACCATGCCGGGGCCCCCCCGTATGCCGGCCGAGGTGGCCAGCCGTATCGACGCCGCGCTCGCCGCGGAAGCTCTGCTCCATGCCACAGCGCCGGAACCCGGGGACCTCGCAGAATCGGTCGACACAGAACCCGTCGGCGCTTCTCCTGCTCTGCCCGACGGTGATCGCGCGCATGTTTCACGTGAAACATCGGTATCGCGTGAAGCGCAGGCGCCGACGGGTCGGCCCGCTGGGCGCCCTCGGCCCTCCACGGCCGGTCCGGGGCGCAAGGGTCGCGTGCGGCATGGACGCCACAAGGCCGCAGTGCTGGGGACGGTGTTCACCCTCGCGGCTCTGGGGCTCGGCACCGTATTCCTCTCGTCCCAGAACGAGGGCCCGGGGGACGGTCATCGGACGGCCGCCACGGATACCTTCTCCGAGGGGAAGCTGGAGAAGCAGGTCTCCGACCTCCTCGCACAGAGCCGGACGAAGGCCAACTCCTCCCGCAGCGCGCAGCCCTTCGGGCTGGAGTCGGCATCCGGTACCCCTGCCGGCCCCAGGGTGCTCAGGGCCACGGTCCCGGAATGCATCCGTGAAGGAATTGGCCGCGACGATGTCGCCCTCGCCACGGAGGAAGGTACCTACGAGGGGCGAGAGGCCCTGCTGGTGGTTCTTCCCGACGTCTCCGACGACACCCGGGTAACCGCCTACGTCGTCGACACCGCCTGTGTCGCCGATCCCTCCTCTGCCTCCGCCGCAAAGGTTCTGCTGGAGCACGTCTACACACGCGACTGAGACTCATGCTTCGACCGCATCCTGTGCGGTATCTCGTACGGTGCGCATCTCCCCGCACCTGCCCGAGGGCCATGTCCGTGTACTCGGGCACAGCGGGAATGCGCGCCCCTTAGGATCCGTTGGGTGAGGTGAGAGTTCCGACAGAAGCTCCCACCGGTCGGATGACACAGACCAGAGACGAGGAATCAAGCTGTGAGCGACGTCCGTAACGTGATCATCATCGGTTCGGGGCCTGCCGGCTACACCGCGGCGCTCTACACCGCCCGCGCGTCGCTGAAGCCTCTGGTGTTCGAGGGCGCCGTCACCGCCGGTGGCGCGCTGATGAACACGACCGATGTCGAAAACTTCCCGGGCTTCCAGGACGGCATCATGGGCCCCGAGCTCATGGACAACATGCGCGCCCAGGCGGAGCGCTTCGGTGCCGAGCTCATTCCGGACGACGTGGTCTCCGTCGACCTGACCGGCGAGATCAAGACCGTCACGGACACAGCGGGCACGGTCCACAAGGCGAAGGCCGTCATCGTCACCACCGGCTCGCAGCACCGCAAGCTCGGTCTGCCGAACGAGGATGCCCTCTCCGGCCGCGGTGTCTCCTGGTGTGCCACGTGTGACGGCTTCTTCTTCAAGGACCAGGACATCGCTGTGATCGGCGGCGGCGACACCGCGATGGAGGAGGCCACCTTCCTCTCGCGCTTCGCCAAGTCCGTCACGGTCGTTCACCGCCGCGACACCCTGCGGGCCTCGAAGGCGATGCAGGAGCGCGCCATCGCCGACCCGAAGATCTCGTTCGTCTGGGACAGCGAGGTCGCCGAGGTCCAGGGTGACCAGAAGCTCTCGGGTCTGAAGCTGCGGAACGTCAAGACCGGCGAACTTTCGGACCTGGCGGTGACCGGTCTGTTCATCGCGATCGGGCACGACCCTCGTACGGAGCTCTTCAAGAGCCAGCTGGAGCTGGACGACGAGGGCTACCTGAAGGTCGAGGCGCCGTCGACGCGTACGAACCTCACCGGCGTGTTCGGTGCCGGTGACGTGGTCGACCACACCTACCGCCAGGCGATCACCGCGGCCGGTACGGGCTGTGCCGCCGCCCTCGACGCCGAGAGGTTCCTTGCCTCTCTCGCCGACGAGAAGAAGGCCGAGCCCGAGAAGACCGCAGTCTGACCCCCACCCGCCCCACGCATCAACCAGTTAAGGAGCCCGCCGTGGCCGGCACCCTGAAGAACGTGACGGACGATTCCTTCGACGAGGACGTCCTCAAGAGCGACAAGCCTGTCCTGGTGGACTTCTGGGCCGCCTGGTGCGGCCCGTGCCGCCAGATCGCCCCTTCCCTCGAGGCGATCGCCGCGGAGTACGGGGACAAGATCGAGATCGTCAAGCTGAACATCGACGAGAACCCGGGTACGGCCGCCAAGTACAGCGTCATGTCCATCCCGACCCTGAACGTCTACCAGGGTGGCGAGGTCGTCAAGACCATCCGTGGCGCCAAGCCGAAGGCCGGAATCGTCCGCGACCTCGAGGACTTCCTCGCCGGATGATCGCCGACCGCCTCACCGGCGGCGCGTGTTTCACGTGAAACACGAATGGGCCGACCCGTACGGGTCGGCCCATTCGCATGAGGTGCCCCGGACTCGCAGATACCGACATCGTCGGCCCGGGCTCAGGGCATCAGCTCCAGGTGGATCAGCATCGCCCGGTTCAGAGGGGGCGCAATGCCGGCTCCTTCTGCACTGCTCCGAGCAGGCGGTCCAACGCCATCTCGACGTCGTCCTTCCACGACAGCGTCGTCCGTAGTTCCAGCCTGAGCCGGGGGTACGTGGGGTGCTGGCGGACCGTCTTGAATCCCACTGCCAGTAGATGATCGGCAGGCAGCACACAGGCCGGCGCCTTCCAGCGCGCGTCGCCGAAGGCTTCGATCGCTTTGAACCCGCGATTCAGCAGGTCCTTCGCCACCGTCTGCACCATTACCCTTCCCAGCCCTTGGCCCTGGTAGCCCGGCACGATGAACGCGGTCATCAACTGCACCGCATCGGGCGACACAGGGCTCGTGGGGAAGGCCGTGGCACGCGGCACATAGGCGGGCGGGGCGTAGAGAACGAAACCCACAGGGGCGTCATCCACATAGACGACCCTTCCGCACGACCCCCAGTCCAGGAGTACAGCGGAGATCCACGACTCCTTCTCGACCGCTGACGTACCCGCCTTTACCGCTGCCTCACCACTGACGGGGTCAAGTTCCCAGAAGACACACGAGTGACAGTTCTGGGGAAGGTCCTGAAGGTTGTCCAGCGTGAGCGGTACGAGCCGACGCCCCATGAAGCCTGTGCCTCGCTTCCTTCACCTGCTGCCTCACGGACTGCTTTCAGAGCATGTCGCTCCTTGAGGAGGCTGCCGATGAACCCACCGAAGACAGCAATCGCCAGCCCTGTTCTCACCAGTCCGGTGCGGCTCATCATTCGCATGGCCCCTGCCTTGCGTTCAGAGAATCAGAGGTACTGCCGGTGGATACACCTCGTATTTCCATGCATCGTATCCACGAAGCGATTCCGTCGATACCGCCAAAAAGCAAAGGGCGGACCATGTTCCGGCTTATACCGGACATGATCCGCCCTTGGTCAGCTCTTCGGCTGAACGAGCCGATGTCTCAGGACTCGTCCTCTACGGCATCGTTGTCCACAAGGCTCCTCTGCAGGACCGGCCCCTCATCGGGAGCGAGCGTGCCAAGGATGCGTTCGAGATCCTCCATGGAGGCGAACTCGACAGTGATCTTGCCCTTCTTCTGCCCCAGGTCGACCTTCACCCGCGTCTCGAAACGATCCGAGAGGCGTGTGGCCAGATCGGAGAGCGCTGGCGACACCAGTGCACCCGCCCGCGGACCCTTGGACCGCGGCGCCTTCTGAGGCCCGGACCCCATCAGTGTGACGATCTCTTCGACGGCCCGTACCGAGAGCCCTTCGGCCACGATCCGATGGGCCAGCCTGTCCTGCTCCTCGGAGTCCTCGACAGATAGCAGAGCCCGCGCATGTCCGGCGGAGAGCACTCCGGCAGCCACCCGGCTCTGGACCCTCGGCGAGAGCTTGAGCAGACGCAGGGTGTTGGACACCTGCGGACGGGAGCGGCCGATGCGGTCCGCCAACTGATCGTGGGTGCAGTTGAAGTCCTTGAGCAACTGGTCGTAGGCGGCTGCCTCTTCCAGTGGGTTCAACTGGGCCCGGTGCAGGTTCTCCAGAAGGGCGTCCAGAAGGAGTTTTTCGTCCTCCGTGGCCCGGACGATCGCCGGGATGGCCTCGAGCCCCGCCAGACGGCAGGCCCGCCAACGACGCTCCCCCATGATGAGCTCGTAGTGCGCCGGCCCGACCTGTCGTACGACCACGGGCTGGAGGAGGCCGACCTCCTTGATGGACGTGACAAGCTCTGCCAGTGCGTCCTCGTCGAAGACCGCGCGGGGCTGACGCGGGTTCGGCTTGATGGACTCGATGGGGACCTCAGCGAAGTGTGCCCCCAGGGGAGGCATGGGAGTCTCCGCCGCACCTTGCGTCGAGGGCTCCTCTGTTTCACGTGGAACAGAGGGCAGTGCAGCCAGCTTCGCGGCGGCCACCCCGCGCTCGTTCGACGCCACCGGCGGGCTGACAGGAGACGCGGAAGCAGCGCCTCCCGTCATGGCCGGGGCGGTCATTTTCTCTGTCGGGGCGGCAGGAATCAGTGCGCCGAGACCACGACCCAACCCTCTCCGTCGCTCACTCACTGGACGCCCTCCACCATGCTCGGATCGTTCTGCTGTGTGCCGATGTGCGCGTTCGATGCGTCATAGCTGACGCCTACACCCCTCAACGCGATCTCTCGTGCCGCCTCAAGGTAGGAGAGGGCACCGCTCGATCCAGGATCGTAGGTCAGTACCGTCTGCCCATAGCTCGGTGCCTCCGAGATACGTACAGAACGAGGAATGCTCGTCCGCAGCACCTCTTCACCGAAGTGACTGCGTACCTCGTCCGCCACCTGGGACGCGAGCCGCGTCCGGCCGTCGTACATGGTGAGCAGGATCGTCGATACATGCAGGGAGGGGTTGAGGTGACCCCGCACCAGATCGACGTTGCGGAGCAGCTGCCCCAGGCCTTCCAGCGCGTAGTACTCGCACTGGATCGGGATCAGGACCTCCTGACCTGCCACCATCGCATTGACTGTCAGCAGGCCGAGCGACGGGGGACAGTCGATGAGGATGTAGTCCAAGGGCTGCTCGTAGGCTTGGATCGCCCGCTGCAGCCGACTCTCCCGTGCCACCAGGGACACCAGCTCGATCTCCGCACCGGCAAGATCGATCGTGGCGGGTGCACAGAAAAGACCCTCCACGTCGGGCACCGGCTGGACGACTTCCGCCAGCGGCCGGCTCTCGACCAACACGTCATAGATGGAAGGGACTTCGGCGTGGTGGTCGATCCCCAGAGCCGTGGATGCGTTGCCTTGAGGGTCGAGGTCGATCACCAGGACCCGAGCACCATGGAGCGCGAGTGACGCGGCAAGGTTGACGGTCGTCGTCGTCTTGCCCACGCCGCCCTTCTGGTTGGCGACCACCATGAGGCGTGTCTGCTCAGGCCGCGGCAGGCCCTCGCCTGCGCGGCCCAGCGCGTCCACCGCCACCTGGGCAGTACGACCGATGGGAGTGTCGTCCATCGGAGGCGGTGTTTCACGTGAAACATCCGCCCCCATCGATTCGGTACGGGGACCGGGGACCGGGTCGGTCATCGGTCCCGCGATGTTGGCGTCGGACCGCAAGGATTCACTCTCCTCGACTTCAGGCTCGCAATGAACAGAGCCTCCCATGTCTTCGGGGTCGCGAACCAGCGAGGCCTTACGTTCTGTGGAGAAAACCACCTCTGTGGACAACTCCGCGCCCCCTGAGGGGGATGAACTCTCGTCGGGAACAGGACCCTCTCCGAGTGAACCGAGAGGCTTACGGTCGCGGGGTTCGGCTGCGGCGCGACCGCGACTGATGATGCCGTGCAGCAGGGAGCGACGTTTCACGTGAAACACGATGCACAGCAGCCGGGCCCGCACTGTCGCGACACTCCGGCACGCGAAGGTTCGGCAGCTTGTGTGGAGTACGGCTGACCGCTCAGAGCGTATGCCTGTTCGCCAGCCGTCCTGCCACAGGACGTGCGAACCCTTATCCGCGTCGGCGCCGTGCACGCCCCGTGCGGGCGGCCTTCGCGCGCTTCGCCGCGAAACGCACACCTCCGGGGCTTTCCCCGACCTCGACGCGCACGACTGTGGACATCGGATCCACCACGCCCTCACCCACATGCACGACCGACGTCGCCACTGCACCGAGTTTGTTCAGAGCGACGGTCGCGCTCTTCAGCTCCTCCTCGGCGGCATCGCCCTTGAGTGCGAGCATCTCTCCGTAGGGCCGGAGCAGGGGGATGCCCCATGTGGCGAGACGGTCGAGCGGTGCCACGGCCCGCGCGGTCACCACATGGACCGGAGGCAGCGTTCCCATGACCTCCTCGGCCCGTCCACGGACGACCGTCACATGGTCCAGGCCCAGCAGTTCCACCACTTCGGTCAGGAAGGTGGTGCGCCGCAGCAGCGGTTCCAACAGCGTGATCTTGAGGTCCTCCCGGACCAGCGCCAAGGGAATGCCGGGCAGGCCGGCGCCCGAGCCGACATCGCACACCGTCACACCCTCGGGAACGACCTCCGAGAGCACCGCGCAGTTCAGCAGATGCCGCTCCCACAGCCGGGGCACCTCCCGCGGACCAATCAGACCACGCTGCACGCCCGCCTCGGCAAGTAGCTCCGCATAACGCACCGCGTCCGCGAAGCGATCACCGAACACCTCACGGGCCTGCTCGGGCGCGGGGGGAAGCTCCGCTGCCTCCGTCACGGGGGACCGTCCTTCCGTACTGTGCCGACCCACCGGCCGACACCACAGAACTATCAGGCTGACAAAATTCGGCCCCGTCTGCACAACAGACGGGGCCGGTGGAATGTGGAGCCGCTCAGGCGGGAAGTACGACGACGAAGCGCTGCGGCTCCTCGCCCTCGGACTCACTGCTCAGGCCGGCAGCCTTGACCGCGTCGTGCACGACCTTGCGCTCGAACGGCGTCATCGGGTCGAGCTTCACGGGCTCACCACTGCTCCTGGCCTCGGCAGCGGCCTTCGCTCCGAGTTCGGACAGCTCGGCGCGCTTCTTGGCGCGGTACCCCGCGATGTCGAGCATCAGCCGACTACGGTCACCGGTCTCGCGGTGCACGGCCAGGCGCGTGAGCTCCTGGAGCGCTTCGAGTACCTCGCCGTCACGACCGACCAGCTTCTGCAGGTCACGTCCGGACGAGTCGCTGATGATCGAGACAGAGGCACGGTCGGCCTCGACGTCCATGTCGATGTCACCGTCGAGATCGGCGATGTCGAGCAGACCCTCCAGGTAGTCCGCTGCGATCTCGCCTTCCTGCTCCAGGCGGGTCAGGGTGTCTGTGCCCTCGGCAGCGGCGGAGGTGGTGCCTTCCGTCACGGGATGGACTCCTTCTTACTTCTTGGACGGGGACTTGGGCCGCTGCGGGCCCTTGCGCTGTCCGGACTGGGCCTTGCTGCGGGTGCTCCCGCCGGGCTTGGCGTTGCCCTTCTTGGCAGTGGCGGCGGGCTTGACGTCGTCCCTGGGCTCTTCGTCCTTGGTCAGGGAGAGGGACTCACCGGCTGCCTTCGTCGCACCGCTCTGGCGCTGGGACTTGCTCTGCCGCTTGGGCTGCTGCCGCTTCGCGCCCTGAGACGTGGTCGGGGAACCGTCCTCCGCCTGGGCGGCGGCCGTGGCGTCGCTCTTGATCACCGCACCGTCGGCCTGGGCCGCGAGGCCCGCCTTGTTCAGACCGTTGATGAACTTGCGCTCGTACTCGTTGCGGTCCCGGCCCTTGGCGACGATGGCCTTGACGATGGCACGCTCACGGCGGTTACGGGTCTTGCCGTGGTGGGTGACGTGCTTGGAGAAGCGCTCCAGGTACGCGGCCTGCGCCTTGGAACCCGGCGTCGGGTTGTTGTGGATGACGTACATCTGCTGGCCCATGGTCCACACGTTGGTGGTCAGCCAGTAGACGAGGACACCGACGGGGAAGTTGATACCGAAGACGGCGAAAATGACGGGGAAGACGTACATCAGCATCTTCTGCTGCTGCATGAACGGCGTCTTCACCGTGGTGTCGACGTTCTTCGTCATCAGCTGGCGCTGCGTGTAGAACTGCGACAGCGACATCAGCACGATCATGAGCGCCGTGACGATGCGCACATCGGTCAGGGAGGCGTTGAGAGCCTCGAGCTTGTCCGAGCTGTCCGTGAACTTCGCCGCGAGCGGGGCGCCGAAGATGTGTGCCTTCTGCGCGCTTTCCAGCAGACGCTCGTTGATCACGCCGACCGTGTCATTGGACGCGATGCTGTTGAGTACGTGGTACAGGGCGAAGAAGAACGGGGACTGCGCCAGGATGGGAAGGCACGAGGAGAGCGGGTTGGTGCCCGCATCCTTGTACAGCTTCATCATCTCTTCGGACTGGCGCTGTTTGTCGTTCTTGTAGCGCTCCTGGATCTTCTTCATCTCCGGCTGGAGCGTCTGCATCGCGCGTGTCGCCTTGATCTGCTTCACGAAGAGCGGGATCAGGCAGATACGGATCAGGATCACCAGGGACACGATGGACAGGCCCCAGGCCCACCCGGTGTCAGGGCCGAAGATGGCCCCGTACACGCTGTGGAACTGGACGATGACCCAGGAGACAGGTGTCGTGATGAAGCTGAAGAGGCTGGCAATCGTGTCCACTAATCATGCTCCTTGGGCATGGGGCGAGATCTCTGCGGCCGGGCTCGAAGAACTCGGGCCCTCGGAAGGGGTCCGTCCTGCGGTGGCCGGTTCGGCGGAGGCGGGCCCGCTCTTGCGTGCACGCCAGGCGTTACGCAGCATTTCGTGCCACCGTGGTCGCTTGCGCGGCGGGACATGGTCCACGCCGCCCAGCGACCACGGATTGCACCGCAGGATGCGCCAGGCCGTGAGTGCTGTGCCCTTGATGGCACCGTGCCGGTCGATGGCCGTGTAGCCGTAGTGGGAACACGACGGGTAGTACTTGCATACAGGCCCGAGCAGGGGACTGATCGTCCACTGATAGAGCTTGATCAGAACCAGCAGCGGGTACTTCATCGCGTGCCCCCTCCCAGCAACCGCTGAAGAGCGGCATCCAGGTCTTGGGCCAGTTGTGCATGGTCGGCGTCCCCCGCTCCGGGCAACGCTCGTACGACTACCAGGCTACCGGGGGGCAGCAGGGCGACTCGATCGCGCATCAGGTGGCGAAGCCTGCGCTTCACCTTGTTCCGCACGACCGCGCCGCCCACCGCCTTGCTTACGACGAAACCCGCACGCGTCGGGGCAGTGTTCTCCCCAGGCGCATGCGGGTCCGTGACACCGCTGCGTAGGTGTACGACGAGATGTGGGCGTCCGGCCCGGCGCCCTCGTCGTACCGCGGTCGCGAAGTCCTCGCGCCGCCTCAGCCGGTTCTCGGTGGGCAGCACGACGTCATGACCTGATCAGGATCAGGCGGACAGACGGGCGCGACCCTTGCCACGGCGGGACGCGAGAATCGCGCGGCCGGCACGGGTGCGCATACGCAGCCGGAAGCCGTGGGTCTTGGCGCGACGACGGTTGTTCGGCTGGAAGGTGCGCTTGCTCACTCGGGGGCTCCAGAAAGAGTTCGTAGATTGCGGGGTGCCGTCCTGGCTGTCACCGTGCGCCCACGAGTAGCTCGCGTTACGCCCGAGTGCACCGCTGACCGATCATCTTGCGCGATCTGTGCCCATCGGAGGCAGGCGGCAGCAGCCATCGACAACTCGACCTCGTCACGGTACGCGCGGCTGCGTCATTCGGTCAAACCAGCCGCCGCCGGGAGACACTTGTCCACAGGCTGGGGACAATAACTTGAACCGTACCGGTCGCCCTGACTACCGTGGCTGAACTCCGATTCGTTCCTTTGTCCCTCCCGCACCCCCTTTAGAACCCGACCCAACCCGTCCCTGAACCGCATGAGGGACCTGTGAGAGAGCGTGCCCTGTGGCTGACGTACCTGCCGATCTTGCCGCAGTGTGGCCACGCGTACTGGAACAACTCCTCGGTGAGGGTCGGGGTCAGGGAGTGGAGGGGAAGGACGAACACTGGATCCGGCGCTGCCAGCCGCTGGCACTGGTCGCCGACACCGCCCTGCTCGCCGTGCCGAACGAGTTCGCCAAGGGCGTGCTCGAGGGCCGCCTGGCCCCGGCCGTCAGCGAGAGCCTGAGCCGCGAGTGCGGGCGCCCCATCCGTATCGCCATCACCGTCGACGATTCCGCGGGAGAGCCTCCGGCCCCGCTCGCCCCCCGCCCCCAGCCGCGCTACGAGGAACCCGAGCTCCCGCCCGCCCGGCAGGACCGCCCCGAGCGCCAGGACAGGCAGGACCGCCAGGAGCGCGAGCAGTACGAGGACTACGACAGCTACGGCCGGCGCCGCGCCGACCAGCACTCCGGACCGCCCGGCGACCAGCTCCCCACCGCCCGCCCGGCCTACCCCTCGGAGTACCAGCGCCCGGAGCCCGGCTCCTGGCCCCGCCCGGCACAGGACGAGTACAGCTGGCAGCAGCAGCGCCTCGGCTTCCCTGACCGCGACCCGTACGCCTCGCCGTCCCAGGAGACGTACGGTCCCCAGGACGGCTACGGCGGCGCGCCCTCGCAGGACTACCGTCCGCAGCCGATGGAACGTCCCTCCTACGACCAGCAGCGCTCCGACTACGAGACATCCCGCGCGGAGTACGGCCGCGGCGACTACGGCCGCAAGGACTACGAGCGCGGCGACCACGACCAGCGCGACGCAGTCCGCCGCGAGCTGCCGGATCCCCCCTCCGGCGCGGGTCACGTCCACCGTGGCGGCCCCGTCGGCCCGAACCTGCCCGCCAGCGGTGCACCCGGCCCGCTGGCCGCCCAGCCCGCACCGGCGACCGGCCCCGGTGAGCCGACCGCGCGGCTGAACCCGAAGTACCTCTTCGACACGTTCGTCATCGGCGCCTCCAACCGCTTCGCGCACGCGGCGGCGGTGGCGGTGGCCGAGGCCCCCGCGAAGGCGTACAACCCCCTCTTCATCTACGGGGAGTCCGGACTCGGCAAGACGCACCTGCTGCACGCGATCGGGCACTACGCGCGCAGTCTCTATCCCGGTACCCGGGTGCGGTACGTGAGCTCGGAGGAGTTCACCAACGAGTTCATCAACTCCATCCGCGACGGCAAGGGCGACAGCTTCCGCAAGCGGTACCGGGAGATGGACATCCTGCTGGTCGACGACATCCAGTTCCTCGCGGACAAGGAGTCGACGCAGGAGGAGTTCTTCCACACCTTCAACACGCTGCACAACGCCAACAAGCAGATCGTGCTCTCCAGCGACCGGCCGCCCAAGCAACTGGTGACGCTGGAGGACCGGCTGCGGAACCGTTTCGAGTGGGGCCTGATCACCGACGTCCAGCCGCCGGAGCTGGAGACGCGGATCGCGATCCTGCGCAAGAAGGCGGTGCAGGAACAGCTCAACGCCCCGCCGGAGGTGCTGGAGTTCATCGCCTCCCGGATCTCGCGGAACATCCGTGAGCTGGAGGGCGCGCTGATCAGGGTGACGGCCTTCGCCTCGCTCAACCGGCAGCCGGTGGACCTCGGGCTCACCGAGATCGTCCTGAAGGACCTGATGCCCGGCGGAGACGACTCCGCACCGGAGATCACCTCGACGGCCATCATGGGCGCGACCGCCGACTACTTCGGGCTCACGGTCGAGGACCTGTGCGGCACCTCGCGCGGACGCGCGCTGGTGACCGCGCGGCAGATCGCGATGTACCTGTGCCGCGAGCTGACCGACCTGTCGCTGCCGAAGATCGGCGCGTTGTTCGGCGGCCGCGACCATACGACGGTGATGCACGCGGACCGGAAGATCCGCAATCTGATGGCGGAGCGGCGCTCCATCTACAACCAGGTCACCGAACTCACCAACCGCATCAAGGCCGGCTGAGGCCTCCCACCGCCCCTGAGCAGGCAGGCACCCGCAGCAAGGGGCCGGAACAGGTCGCCCGTCACGGCACGAGGGGATCCAGCGCCCGCCCACAGCTGTGCGTGCTTGCCCCCTCGGGCAGGCTCGCCTCCCTCAGAACCGTCAGACACCCAGGAAGGGCGTCCCCGGACCGCATCCGGGGACGCCCTTCCTCGTACGCCCGGCCGGCCTGCCGACCCACCGGCCCGCTCACCGCCTGAACCCAGAAGACCTTCGGGCACCTTCCGGTACCTCCAGGAGCCGTCGGCACACGCCACCCGCCCCTCAGCCATCTCCCTCAGCCGTCCCTCACCGCCCTCCGCCGGTCCTCACGTCGGTCCTCGCGTCGGTCCTCGGTCGCTCCGGTCGTCCTCGAGGTCCTGTCCGCTGTTCCATTCCGGCACCGGGTTACGGCCTTCCTCCACAGATTCGGCAAGTTTTTCCCGTCCACATCCTGGGGACCGCGAAGTTGTCCCGATCCTGTCCACAGGGCCGCTCGATGGGGCACTATCAGGCCAGGTCAATCGGCTGTGGATTCGTGGACAAGCGATCTCCACAGGCTGTGGACGAAACAGTCATCCACAGCCTGTGGACAAAGTTTTCCACCGGCAACCCACAGGCAGAGGCCGGTTGTCCCCAGCGATCATCGGCTTCTCCACACGCCTGTCCACTGTTCGGCAACGCGATGCCCCTCCTCACTGGGTCGAGTGAAAGGCGTCACATCAAGGTGCCGAGGGGGCCTGTGGGAAAGACCGGCAAACCTGGGGACGGAGCTGGGGAGAACTCGGCCCCACCTGTGCACGGAGTGTGCAGAACTTTCTGTTCTCCACAGAAACCCCGAGTTGTCCACCGGCTCCGCCCACAGGGTCGGTGGACAAAATCTATGCCCTGAGCTGGGAAAACGAGGTTATCCACGGTATCCACAGGCCCTACTACTACTCCCAACTAGAGAGAGTGAGGAATCCGTTTCGAAGAGGGCCCTGTGCACAACTCGCCGCTTCTACGCCGACTGCCCCTCGTCACGACTTGACCCCGAGGGGCACCTACTGTCAGTGCCGTGCGTCAGACTGTTCCCGGTGTCCTTGCCCCTCCCAGAGGCCGAGCACACCGAGTCAGATGACGAAGGCAATGCAGGGCGCGAGAACGCCGGCAACAGCAGGAGGCGGCTTACGGTGAAGATCCGGGTGGAACGCGACGTACTCGCGGAGGCAGTGGCCTGGGCGGCACGCAGCCTCCCGGCCCGTCCGCCGGCGCCGGTCCTCGCAGGCCTGCTGCTGAAGGCCGAGTCGGGACAGCTGAGCCTGTCCAGCTTCGACTACGAGGTCTCCGCGCGGGTCTCGGTGGAGACGGAGGTCGAGGAGGAGGGCACGGTGCTCGTCTCGGGCAGGCTGCTCGCCGACATCTGCCGCGCTCTCCCCAACCGGCCGGTGGAGATTTCCACAGACGGTGTACGGGCGACGGTGGTCTGCGGCTCCTCGCGGTTCACGCTCCACACCCTGCCGGTGGAGGAGTACCCGGCCCTGCCGCAGATGCCGAACGCGACGGGCACGGTGCCCGGTGAGGTCTTCGCGTCCGCCGTGCAGCAGGTCGCCATCGCGGCGGGCCGCGACGACACCCTGCCCGTCCTGACCGGTGTGCGCATCGAGATCGAGGGCGACACGGTGACGCTGGCCTCCACCGACCGCTACCGCTTCGCGGTCCGCGAATTCCTGTGGAAGCCGGAGAACCCGGAGGCCTCGGCGGTCGCCCTGGTGCCCGCCAAAACGCTCCTGGACACCGCCAAGGCGCTGACCAGCGGCGACCAGGTGATCCTGGCGCTGTCCGGCTCGGGTGCGGGCGAGGGCCTGATCGGCTTCGAAGGCGCGGGCCGACGCACCACCACGCGGCTCCTGGAGGGTGACCTCCCGAAGTACCGCACGCTGTTCCCGACCGAGTTCAACAGCGTCGCCGTCATCGAGACCGCCCCCTTCGTGGAGGCCGTCAAGCGTGTGGCCCTGGTCGCCGAGCGCAACACCCCGGTGCGGCTGAGCTTCGAGCAGGGTGTGCTCATCCTGGAGGCCGGTTCCAGCGACGACGCACAGGCTGTGGAAAGGGTCGACGCCCAGCTGGAGGGCGACGACATCTCGATCGCCTTCAACCCCACGTTCCTCCTGGACGGCCTGAGCGCCATCGACTCCCCGGTGGCCCAGCTCTCGTTCACCACGTCCACCAAGCCCGCGCTGCTCAGCGGCAGGCCCGCGGTGGACGCGGAGGCGGACGACGCCTACAAGTACCTGATCATGCCGGTGCGGCTCAGCGGCTGATCTCGCCCGCCCGACCCCGCCCCGCCTGTCCACGGCCGCCCGCATCGGTCCACAGGCGTGCACAGCCCTTCCGGGTCCGGACGCCGGACCGTGGGTGTACCGGATCGTGCCGGACCCGGAAGCGGCGGAAGACGGCTGGTCGGCCGCCGTTGGTGAAACCGCAGGTGAGGGCGTGCGCATGAGCGCGTATGCCCACAGATGTGCGTGAGCGCCCGGGTTTAGGGTCGGGTCGGTACGTAAGTGCCGCGGCACGCTCGTGCCGCCACGCCACGTCGCAACCTAAGGAACACAACTGATGGAGCTCGGTCTCGTCGGCCTTGGCAAGATGGGTGGCAACATGCGCGAGCGGATTCGCCGCGCGGGCCACACCGTTCTCGGATACGACCGCAACCCGGACCTCGCCGATGTCCACAGCCTGGAAGAACTCGTGGGCAAGCTCGAGGGCCCGCGCGTGGTCTGGGTGATGGTCCCGGCGGGCGAGGCCACCCAGTCGACCATCGACGAACTCGCCGAGCTGCTGCAGCCCGGCGACGTGGTCGTGGACGGCGGCAACTCCCGCTGGACGGACGACGAGAAGCACGCCGAGGAGCTGGCGGCCAAGGGCATAGGTTTCGTCGACTGCGGTGTCTCCGGCGGTGTCTGGGGCCTGGAGAACGGCTACGCGCTGATGTACGGCGGCGACAAGGAGCACGTCGCCAAGGTGCAGCCGGTCTTCGACGCCCTGAAGCCGGAGGGCGACTTCGGTTCGGTCCACGCCGGCAAGGTCGGTGCCGGCCACTTCGCCAAGATGGTCCACAACGGCATCGAGTACGCGATGATGCAGGCCTACGCCGAGGGCTGGGAGCTCCTGGAGAAGGTCGACTCGGTGACCGATGTCCGGGAGGTCTTCCGCTCCTGGCAGGAGGGCACGGTCATCCGGTCCTGGCTGCTCGACCTCGCGGTGAACGCGCTGCACGAGGACGAGCACCTGGAGGGCCTCCGGGGATACGCGCAGGACTCCGGTGAGGGACGCTGGACGGTGGAGGCCGCGATCGACAACGCGGTCCCGCTGCCGGCGATCACCGCGTCGCTGTTCGCGCGGTTCTCCTCCCGGCAGGAGGACTCGCCGCAGATGAAGATGATCGCGGCGCTGCGCAACCAGTTCGGCGGCCACGCGGTCGAGAAGAAGTAACCCACGGAGAAGCACTCCACGAAGCAGCCGGAGCGGCCCCAGCCCGAGCGGGCGGGCAGCTCCGGGGCTGCAGTCCACCGGGCCGCACGACGGTCCACAACGCCTGGGGAGGTCGGCGAACGACCATGCACGTCACGCATCTGTCGCTGGCCGATTTCCGGTCCTACCCCCGGGTCGAGGTCCCGCTCGACCCGGGGGTCACGGCCTTCGTCGGCCCCAATGGGCAGGGCAAGACGAATCTCGTCGAGGCGGTCGGCTATCTCGCCACCCTCGGCAGCCACCGTGTCTCCTCCGACACTCCGCTGGTCCGCATGGGAGCCGACCGAGCGATCATCCGGGCCCAGGTCCGCCAGGGTGAGCGGCAGCAGCTCGTCGAGCTGGAACTGAACCCGGGCCGCGCCAACCGCGCCCGGATCAACAGGTCCTCGCAGGTCAGGCCCCGGGACGTGCTGGGGATCGTCCGTACCGTCCTGTTCGCGCCCGAGGACCTCGCCCTGGTCAAGGGTGATCCCGGCGAGCGGCGCCGGTTCCTGGACGAGCTGATCACGGCCCGCTCCCCGCGCATGGCCGGTGTCCGTTCCGACTACGACCGTGTGCTCAAGCAGCGCAACACGCTGCTGAAGTCCGCCGCGCTGGCCCGCCGCCACGGCGGGCGCACCATGGACCTGTCCACCCTCGACGTCTGGGACCAGCACCTCGCGCGTGTGGGCGCCGAACTGCTGGCCCAGCGACTGGATCTGATCGCCGCGATCCAGCCACTCGCCGACAAGGCGTACGAACAGCTCGCGCCGGGCGGCGGTCCCGTCGCCCTGGAGTACAAGCCGTCGGCACCCGGCGAGGCGCACACGCGCGAGGACCTGTTCGAGCAGTTGTCGGCCGCTCTCGCCGAGGCACGCAAGCAGGAGGTCGAGCGGGGCGTCACCCTGGTCGGCCCGCACCGCGACGACCTGCTGCTCAATCTCGGCCGGCTGCCGGCCAAGGGCTACGCCTCCCACGGCGAGTCCTGGTCCTACGCGCTGGCGCTGCGCCTGGCCTCCTACGACCTGCTGCGCGCCGAGGGCAACGAGCCGGTGCTGGTCCTCGACGACGTCTTCGCCGAGCTGGACACCCGCCGTCGTGAGCGCCTCGCCGAGCTGGTCGCGCCCGGCGAGCAGGTGCTGGTGACCGCGGCGGTCGACGACGACGTCCCCCATGTGCTGTCGGGGACGCGGTTCGCGGTGGCCGAGGGGACGGTGGAACGGGTATGAGCGAGCCGGGCGGACCCGACGGCGCCCCCGGAGACGCTCGGAAGGCGGCCCCTGAGCCCTCGGGTGTCGATCTCGCGCGCGTGGCGTTGCGCGCGGCCAAGGAAGCGGCACGCGCGCGCGGGGACGTGGCGCAGCAGAAGAAGCAGGCGCGGCGCGGTGGCCTGCGCTCGGGTGCGCGCGGGGACCGGCGCGATCCCATGGCGCTCGGCGCGGCGATCAACCGGTTGCTCACCGAGCGCGGCTGGGAGGCCCCGGCCGCGGTGGGCGGTGTGATGGGGCGCTGGCCCGAGATCGTCGGTGAGGACGTGGCCAAGCACTGTGAGCCGGAGCGTTACGACGAGGACGAGCGGGTGCTGATCGTGCGCTGCGACTCCACCGCGTGGGCGACGAATCTGCGACTGCTCGCCCCGACTCTGGTCGCCCGGCTGAACGAGGACCTGGGCCACGGCACGGTGAGGCTGATCAAGGTCAACGGACCGGGTGGCCCGGCCCGCCGCTACGGACCGCTGCGGGCCCCAGGAAGCACCGGTCCCGGCGATACGTACGGGTGACCGAGGTCCTTTCCGAGCCATGTCCGGAGCCCTGTGCCGGGCCCGTTGCCGGCCCGTTGCGGGCCCTGTTCCGGGCCTTCCGCAGGATGGTGACCGACGTCACAAAGAGGGCTTCCCGAGGTGTGTTCGATCCGTCGCTGCCCCTTTCGCGGTACCCCCGGGTGGAGTGCCGGATCACCACCTGACTCGTAAGTAGCAAAGGGTTGACGGCCGGAAGCGCTAGGTGCCCTCGTGAGCCTCCTGGGGCCCCCATCCGTATATCGGGAGTCGGGCGAGACCGGTTGAGGGCGGCACATGCGGACTCAGGCACCGGCAAACCCCCATCGATGTCCGAGCTACCGGTAGACTGGAAGCAATCCCGCCCCGATCGTGGGGACCGCCCGGGAAAAGCTGAGCAACGCTGATCAAGGCTTATCAACGCAACATGCCGCAGCCGCTCCGGCAACCCGCCGCCGAGCCAGGCTCGTGGTGTGCCAGAAAGGGCGCTTCGTGGCCGATTCCGGCAACCCCAACGAGAACATCCCGTCCACCGACACCGGCGTGAAGAACGAGGCGACCGCCCTCAACGGCGAGATCACCGCTTCGTACGACGCCAGTGCCATCACCGTCCTCGAGGGCCTGGACGCGGTCCGCAAGCGACCCGGTATGTACATCGGTTCGACCGGTGAACGAGGGCTGCACCACCTGGTGCAGGAGGTCGTAGACAACTCCGTCGACGAGGCGCTGGCCGGGCACGCCGACACGATCGACGTGACGATCCTGGCCGACGGCGGCGTCCGGGTCGTCGACAACGGCCGGGGCATCCCGGTGGACATCGTCCCCTCGGAGAACAAGCCGGCCGTCGAGGTCGTGCTGACCGTACTGCACGCGGGCGGCAAGTTCGGCGGCGGCGGATACGCGGTCTCCGGCGGCCTGCACGGCGTCGGTGTCTCCGTGGTGAACGCCCTGTCGAGCAGGATCTCCGTCGAGATCAAGCGTGACGGCTACCGCTGGACGCAGGACTACAAGATGGGCGTCCCCACGGCCCCGCTGGTCCAGCAGGAGGCCACGGAGGAGACCGGGACCACGGTCACCTTCTGGGCCGACGCGGACATCTTCGAGACCACCGAGTACTCCTTCGAGACGCTTTCGCGGCGTTTCCAGGAGATGGCGTTCCTCAACAAGGGCCTGCGGATCAACCTCGCCGACGAGCGTGAGTCGGCGAAGGCCACCGCCGGGGCGGACGAGGCGGGCGAGGACGAGAAGTACGAGGTCAAGGCCGTCTCGTACCACTACGAGGGCGGCATCGTCGACTTCGTGAAGTACCTCAACTCCCGCAAGGGCGACGTGGTGCACCCCACCGTGATCGACCTCGAGGCCGAGGACAAGGAGAAGCTCCTGTCCCTCGAGGTCGCCATGCAGTGGAACAGCGGCTACACCGAGGGCGTCTACTCCTTCGCCAACATCATCCACACCCATGAGGGCGGCACGCACGAAGAGGGCTTCCGCGCGGCGATGACCTCGCTCATCAACAAGTACGCGCGCGACAAGAAGCTGCTGCGGGAGAAGGACGACAACCTCACGGGCGACGACATCCGCGAGGGTCTGACGGCGATCATCTCGGTCAAGCTGAGCGAGCCCCAGTTCGAGGGCCAGACCAAGACCAAGCTCGGCAACACCGAGGTGAAGACCTTCGTCCAGAAGGTCATCTACGAGCACCTCGCCGACTGGCTGGACCGCAACCCCAACGAGGCCGCGGACATCGTCCGCAAGGGCATCGCGGCGGCCACCGCGCGTGTGGCGGCCCGCAAGGCCCGCGACCTGACCCGCCGCAAGGGCCTGCTGGAGTCGGCGTCCCTGCCGGGCAAGCTCTCGGACTGCCAGTCGAACGACCCCATCAAGTGCGAGATCTTCATCGTCGAGGGCGACTCCGCCGGCGGCTCGGCCAAGTCCGGCCGGAACCCGCAGTACCAGGCGATCCTCCCGATCCGGGGCAAGATCCTCAACGTCGAGAAGGCGCGCATCGACCGGATCCTGCAGAACCAGGAGATCCAGGCGATGATCTCCGCGTTCGGCACCGGCGTGCACGAGGACTTCGACATCGAGAAGCTCCGCTATCACAAGATCATCCTGATGGCGGACGCCGACGTCGACGGCCAGCACATCAACACCCTGCTGCTGACGTTCCTGTTCCGTTTCATGCGGCCGCTGGTCGAGGCCGGGCACGTGTTCCTCTCCCGTCCCCCGCTCTACAAGATCAAGTGGGGCCGGGAGGACTTCGAGTACGCGTACTCCGACCGCGAGCGCGACGCGCTGATCGAGCTGGGCCGCCAGGCCGGCAAGCGCATCCGTGAGGACTCCGTCCAGCGCTTCAAGGGTCTCGGCGAGATGAACGCCGAGGAACTGCGCATCACCACGATGGACCAGGAGCACCGCGTCCTCGGCCAGGTCACCCTGGACGACGCCGCGCAGGCCGACGACCTGTTCTCCGTCCTCATGGGCGAGGACGTGGAGGCGCGCCGTCAGTTCATCCAGCGCAACGCCAAGGACGTCCGTTTCCTCGACATCTGAGTCGGTCTCAGCTGACCGCACCAGGAAGGATCTTCACCAGCAATGACCGACGAGAACACTCCCGTCACGTCCGAAGAGAACGGCATCGTCATGCGCGTCGAGCCCGTCGGGCTCGAGACGGAGATGCAGCGTTCGTACCTCGACTACGCGATGTCCGTCATCGTCTCGCGTGCGCTGCCGGACGTCCGTGACGGGCTCAAGCCCGTCCACCGCCGCGTGCTGTACGCCATGTACGACGGCGGCTACCGGCCCGAGCGCGGCTTCTACAAGTGCGCCCGTGTCGTCGGCGACGTCATGGGCAACTACCACCCGCACGGCGACTCCTCGATCTACGACGCGCTGGTCCGCCTCGCGCAGCCGTGGTCGATGCGGATGCCGCTGGTGGACTCCAACGGCAACTTCGGCTCCCCGGGCAACGACCCCGCGGCGGCCATGCGGTACACCGAGTGCAAGATGGCGCCGCTGTCGATGGAGATGGTCCGCGACATCGACGAGGAGACCGTCGACTTCAAGGACAACTACGACGGACGCTCCCAGGAGCCGACCGTCCTGCCGGCCCGTTTCCCGAACCTGCTGATCAACGGGTCGGCCGGTATCGCGGTCGGCATGGCGACCAACATCCCGCCGCACAACCTGCGCGAGGTCGCGGCCGGCGCCCAGTGGTACCTGGAACACCACGAGTCGTCGAACGAGGAGCTGCTCGACGCGCTCCTCGAGCGCATCAAGGGCCCCGACTTCCCGACCGGCGCCCTCGTGGTGGGCCGCAGGGGCATCGAGGAGGCGTACCGGACGGGCCGCGGCTCGATCACCATGCGCGCGGTGGTCGCGGTCGAGGAGATCCAGAACCGCCAGTGCCTGGTGGTCACCGAGCTGCCGTACCAGACCAACCCCGACAACCTCGCGCAGAAGATCGCCGACCTGGTGAAGGACGGCAAGGTCGGCGGTATCGCGGACGTCCGTGACGAGACGTCGTCCCGCACCGGACAGCGCCTGGTCATCGTGCTCAAGCGGGACGCGGTCGCCAAGGTCGTCCTGAACAACCTCTACAAGCACACCGAGCTGCAGACCAACTTCGGCGCCAACATGCTGGCGCTGGTCGACGGCGTGCCGCGCACGCTCTCCCTGGACGCGTTCATCCGCCACTGGGTGAACCACCAGATCGAGGTCATCGTCCGCCGTACGCGCTTCCGGCTGCGCAAGGCCGAGGAGCGCGCGCACATCCTGCGTGGCCTGCTGAAGGCGCTGGACGCCATCGACGAGGTCATCGCGCTGATCCGGCGCAGCGACACCGTCGAGATCGCGCGCGGGGGCCTGATGGGCCTCCTGGAGATCGACGAGATCCAGGCCAACGCGATCCTGGAGATGCAGCTCCGCCGGCTGGCGGCACTGGAACGCCAGAAGATCGTCCAGGAGCACGACGAACTTCAGGCGAAGATCAGCGAGTACAACGAGATCCTCTCCTCCCCGGTCCGTCAGCGCGGGATCGTCAGCGCGGAACTGGCCGCGCTCGTCGAGAAGTACGGGGACGACCGCAAGACGAAGCTGATCCCCTATGAGGGCGACATGTCCATCGAGGACCTGATCGCCGAGGAGGACATCGTCGTCACGGTCACGCGCGGTGGCTACATCAAGCGGACCAAGACCGACGACTACCGGGCCCAGAAGCGCGGCGGCAAGGGCGTACGGGGCGCGAAGCTCAAGGAAGACGACATCGTCAACCACTTCTTCGTGTCCACCACGCACCACTGGCTGCTGTTCTTCACCAACAAGGGCCGGGTCTACCGGGCGAAGGCGTACGAGCTGCCCGACGCCGGCCGGGACGCGCGCGGCCAGCACGTGGCGAACCTGCTGGCCTTCCAGCCGGACGAGGCGATCGCCCAGATCCTCGCGATCCGCGACTACGAGGCGGCGCCCTACCTGGTTCTCGCCACCAAGGCCGGCCTGGTGAAGAAGACGTCGCTGAAGGATTACGATTCGCCGCGTTCGGGCGGTGTGATCGCGATCAACCTGCGGGAGCAGGAGGACGGTGCCGACGATGAACTGATCGGGGCCGAACTTGTCTCGCCAGAAGATGATCTACTACTGATCAGCAAGAAGGCGCAGTCGATCAGGTTCACCGCGACGGATGAGACTTTGCGGCCCATGGGCCGTGCGACTTCAGGCGTAAAGGGCATGAGTTTCCGCGAAGGGGACGAACTGCTCTCGATGAATGTTGTTCGACCCGGTACGTTCGTGTTCACTGCCACAGACGGCGGGTACGCGAAGCGGACCGCTGTCGACGAGTACCGCGTCCAGGGTCGCGGTGGCCTCGGTATCAAGGCCGCCAAGATCGTCGAGGATCGTGGAACTCTCGTCGGTGCGCTGGTGGTCGAGGAGACCGACGAGATCCTCGCCATCACGCTGTCGGGCGGTGTGATTCGTACGCGAGTCAGCGGGGTCAGGGAGACGGGCCGTGACACCATGGGCGTCCAACTGATCAATCTGGGCAAGCGCGATGCCGTGGTCGGCATCGCCCGTAACGCCGAGGCGGGACGCGAGGCGGAGGAAGTCGACGGCGACGTGGCCGTGGACGAGACCGATGAAGGTGCCGTGACCACCGGCACGGACGAGGGTGAGGCGCCCTCGGCCGAGTAGCACGAGGAGTGAGTCAGCGTGAGCGGAGCCACGGGCGCCGGACCGACCGGTACCAGTACGGGTGCGGACGGCGGTGGCCGTGGCTCTGCCACGCAGGCGACAGACCCGCACACGACCAACCTGAAAGCGATCAAGTCGCCCGGCAAGGACTCGCCTTCGTCCGACAGACATGGATCCCAGGGGGGAACTGTGACGGACACCCGAGGCCAGCAGCAGAGCGCGCCCGGACAGGGCGCCGCCGCTCACACGGCCTCACCGCTGCCGGGGGAACGGCAGCCGCAGCAGCAGGCGGGGCCGTACCACCCGCCGCAGGCCTACACCGCGCAGGACGGTACGGCAGGGGGCCAGGCCGGTGCCGCGGTACGCCGCCCGCGCACCGGGGCGCGCACCACACCGCGCGTGCGCAAGGCGCGCCTGCGGGTGGCCAAGGCCGATCCCTGGTCGGTGATGAAGGTCAGCTTCCTGCTCTCCATCGCGCTGGGCGTCTGCACGATCGTCGCGTCCGCGGTGCTGTGGATGGTCATGGACGCGATGGGTGTCTTCTCCACCGTCGGCGGCACGATCTCCGAGGCGACCGGCTCCAACGAGTCGAACGGTTTCGACCTCCAGTCGTTCCTGTCGCTGCCCAACGTGCTGCTGTTCACGGCGATCATCGCGGTCATCGACGTCGTCCTGGCCACGGCCCTGGCGACCCTCGGCGCGTTCATCTACAACCTCTCCGCGGGCTTCGTGGGCGGCGTCGAGCTGACGCTGGCCGAGGACGAGTGAGCGGCGCTCACCGCTTTCCCGGCCTGCTCCGACGGCCCCCCGACAACCGATTTTGGGACTGCCCCGGTCGTGCGCTAATCTTCAGGAGTCAGCGCGCGGGACATACACCGCAGAGCGCGGCGGGGCTATAGCTCAGTTGGTTAGAGCGCATCCCTGATAAGGATGAGGCCACAGGTTCAAATCCTGTTAGCCCCACATCATCGCGAGACCCCCGGTCAATGTGGCCGGGGGTTTTCGGTGTCTCCGGGGCTTCCGTGCTGTGAGCCATGTCTGGTGGGCGGTGCATGGTGTGCCGTGTCTGGTGGGCGGTGCGGTCGGAGGGGCTGATTCGTTGGTGGGGGTGGGGCGTCCGCGGCCGGCGGCGAGAGGGTGGGCGTGGCCGATGCGGTCGTGGTGGCCCTGTTCCTCCTGGACTCGTTTCCGCCGTCCCCTCCCGTCCCCTCCCATCCCGCCGAGTCCCGTCGCGTCGTGGGGCGTGGCTTGAATGCCGTCCTTCGCATCCTTCGCCGCTGTGGCAGGGGACCGGTAGGTGTGCTGGACCCTTGGGCCCTGATGATCCGGTGGGTGGGGCGTGGGTGTGGGCATGGGAAAGCCCGGCTGCTCGTGTTCGAGCTGCCGGGCTGTTTTTCGCGTGCCGTTGGGGCTGTACGCGAGTTCGCCGGGACTTCGGGGGAGCCGGAACGGCACGGAAAGGGTGCTGTGGGGCTCCGGGGCTCAGCGTTGGAGCGGGATGCGGCCTCTGGGGGATTCCGCCGGGGGCGGGGTGTCGTCGTCGGAGCAGGGCGTGGAAGCGGCCGGATCAGGAGCCGGGGCGGGGGCCGGGTTCGCGAGCGGGCGGTGGCGGCAGCCGGGGGAGGCGCCATGGGCCTCCGCGCGGATGCGCTGTTTCATCGTGGGGGGCAGGGCCCTCGCATGGGACCAGGGCCGGACGGACGTCGCCGGCGCCGTCCTGTCCGGGGCGCTCTCGCTGTTGCGCGTCGTCTCGGTCCGGGGTACGGCCGCGGAGGCGGTCGTGGTAATGAATCCGAGCGCTGTGCACAGCGCGAGGAAGGCGGTGATGATGGCGGTCCACAGCTTCATGACCTTGTTCCGGGCCATGGCCCCTCACTTTCGGGTCGGGCGATTTGCGTACTTTCCTCATGATGTGTATGTGGGCCGCGAAGTGGTGGACCTACGCACGTGGCGCGTCGATGTTCAGATGAACACCACTCGGATGGGCGCAAGAGGGGAGGAAAGTGGAAGATCGTGGAGGGAGGTGGCCGAAATCACCGACCGTGCGAGGGTCATCACCCTCCGGTCCGGCCGATGTTCTCTGCTTCTACTGCACGGCTCAGGAGGGGAGTTGACGGGCCGACGCAGGTCACCGATCGGTCTCGGCCGGTGTGTATAGTCGGGCGCCAGAGGTCCCCTACGTCAAGAAAGACGAGGTCGCGCGGTGAAGAAGCTTCTCCTGGTCGCACTGGCCGCCATCGGCGGGCTCCTCGTGTACCGCCAGATCCAGGCGGATCGCGCCGAGCAGGATCTGTGGACGGAGGCGACTGACTCCGTGCCCACGGGTTCGTGAGTACCGACATACGACGCTGAACAGACCCCGGCCGCGCTCGCGGTCGGGGTTTTGTGTGTGGTGGGGCCCTGCCGACGGACCTCGTCCGCGGGGCAGGATGGTCACGGTGCGACGTCCGGCGACGACGAGGAGTGGCGCGTGAGGGCACGGCGGTGTACTGCGAGGGGACGGCGTGCACGGGCGGGGAGGCGCGTCCGGGTCCCGGCTGCCGCACGCGCGGGAGTGGTGACGCTCGCGGCGGCGCTCCTGACGGGTATGCCGGGCCTGCCCGCAGGGCAGGAGGCGGCCGCCGCAGGGACTCCTGGGACGTATGCCTTCGACGAGGGCGCGCCGCGCGTCGAAGGAGCCCTGAGCACCGCGGACGCCGTACGGCTGGAGACCGGCCGCACCTACCGGAGCACCCTCCCGGCGAGCGGCCCGGTCCACTACCGCCTGGAACTCGACGCCACCTCGAACGTCTATGTCTCCGCCACCGCCGTCCCGCCGGGCGGCGGCGCCGCTGTCATCGACGGCGTCAAGGTGTCCGTACAGGACGGTGAAGGACGCTCCTGCGACGTGGACACGGCGACCTTCGGCGCTGCCGCAAGCCCGCATCCGGTCGCCGCGTCGGCCGCACGCGAGATCTCTCCCAGACGGTCCCTCTGCAAGGACGCCGGTACGTACTACGTGACCGCCGAACGCGCGGACCCGGACGGAAAGGGCGCCTCCCCCGACGCGTGGGAGCTGGAGCTCACCACCGTGTCGGAACCGCGGCCGGCGCAGCCCGGAGCGACGACCGCGCCGGACGCGTGGAACTCCGCCTCGCCCGAGCCCGTCGCCGGGGAGGCCCGACGGCGTGCCGGCGGCGCCGGTTTCACCGAGGCCACCCCTCTCGATGAGGGAGTCTGGCGGGACGACATCCGGCCCGGCCGGACGCTCTTCTACAAGGTTCCGGTCGGCTGGGGCCGGCAGTTCAACGCCACCGCCGAACTGGGCAGTTCGAGCTCGGGCGGTACCGGGTTCGTCCCCGCCGCCCTGGACCTGGACCTCTACAACCCCGTACGCGGACATGTCGCGGACGTGGGCATCGGCTACGACGGCAAGCAGAAGTCGGGCAGCCTCTCCCCGCTGCCGCACGTCGCGTACGCCAATCGCCACGCACCCAACAGCAAGATCGCGGCGATGCGTTTCGCCGGCTCGTACTACCTCGTCGCACACCTCGCGGAGAAGGTCGCGGACGACTTCGGCGACGGGCCCGTCCCGCTGACGCTGCGGGTACGTGTGAGCGGGACGGCACAGGACGGGCCCGGGTACGCGGGTGAGCCCGTGCCGTCGGACGTCTTCGCGGGCGGTGATCAGGACCACGAGGCGGTGGCGGACGGGCAGGAGACGGGTCGGGCAGGGAACGACGGCACCGCGATGACGGCGCTCGCGGTGGGCGGTATCGGCACCGGCAGCGCACTGCTGGTGGGCCTCGGGTTGTGGACCGTCGCGGCTCGGCGGAGAACTGCCTCCCCGGGCCGGGGAGGCAGCTCCTGGGACGGCGGCCCGCGGGACGGCGGGGGCTTCAGATCCGGGTGAGCGCCCAGAACCCCACGGCGTAGCAGGCCAGGGCCAGGAGCAGGAGAGGGACGGCCACCCGCGCGGGAGGGCCGGGGCGGCGACGGCGTCGGCTCCCCCCTCCGTGCCGTGGGCCTGTCCTGCCTTGGGGCGGGGCCCCGGGGACCCCGGCGGTGTATTCGGCGGTGGAGGGATCGGCACGGTGCGACGTGGGGCGGGAATGCGTGGACGGCTGGGGCGGGGAGGAGCGCAGCGGGTGAGTGGGATCGTGAGGGGACACGTGGGACACGTGCCCCGCGTGGGCGACCTGCGGCTGCGCGCTGTACGGCGGCTGGGGCGGTCCCGGCACCCGGGGCTGCGCCGGTAACGGTGCCTGTGGCTGCGCCGGTGGCGTGTGGGCGTGACGGGGCGGGGCGGGCGCGGGAGAGGGCGTGACCGGGGCCTGGGGCGGTGGCAGGTGGAAGCTGCCGGTGTCCGACATGGAGGGCGGCTGCGGCGGGACGGACGGTGCCGGGAGAAAGGCGGCGCCGGGGCCGGGGCCGGGGCCGGAGGAGGGCGCCCGGGTGGTGCGGGGGGTGGAATGCGGTGCCGGGTCGGTGTCCTGGCGCGGGTCGGGGGAAGCGGTACCGCTGCCTGTGGAGGATGAACCGGGTGACGCCGGAGCGCTGTCGCCTCCGTCGAAGGGCCGAAACCCCGGACCCGCCGGTTCGGCGCCCGCCGGCCCGGCGCCTGGTGCTCCGGCATCCGCCGCCGGCCCGAGGGCTCCTGGCCGGTCGTTTCCCTGGTGGCCCGTCTCCTCGCGCTCCGACCGGCGGCCCTCCACTCCGGGACGGCCCCGAGCCTGGCCCCGGCCCGCGCGCACGCCCGAGGTCGCCTTCAGCGGGCCGTCGGGGCCGAAGCCCGGGGGAAGCGGACCGAGTTGGTCGAAGATCTCGATCACTTCGTCGTCGGGGCCGGGTTCCGGGAGCAGCTCCCTGGCCGCAGCCAAGGCCTTGCGCGCCCCCGTGGCCGTACGGAACCGCGCCTGCGGGTCCGGCTGCAGCAGAGTGGCCACGACCTGCCACAGCGGCTCGGGAACGCCCTGGGGAGCCCCTGGCGTCCCGTGTTCGTCGAAGTACTCGATGAGGGCCTTGGCGTCCGGCTTGGCACCCTCCAGCAGATAGAGCGCGACCAGGCCCACGGCGAACAGATCTGCGGGGAAGTCCGGTTCGGATCCCCTCATCTGTTCCGGCGCGAGATAGCCGGGCGTGCCCACCACCAGGTCGGTCTCGGTCAGGCGGGGCTCTCCGAGCCGCATGGCGATGCCGAAGTCGGACAACCGAAGCCGTGGCGTGCCCGTGCCGGTGGCCTCCAGGAGGATGTTGGCGGGCTTGATGTCGCGGTGGACGACGCCTTCCGTGTGCACCGCGGTGAGTCCCGCCAGGAGCTGGTCGAGCAGGGTGCCGACGAACACCGGCGGCAGGGGGCCGTAGTCGCCTATGAGATGGACCAGTGAACCGCCGGCGACCAGGTCCATGGTGAACAGAACCTTGTCGTCGTCCGCGGCCCAGCTGGTCGGGGCGAGCACATGGGGGTGGTCGATCCGCAGGGCCTGCTCGCGCACGAAACGGAGCAGGGAATGGGCGTCGCTCTGCAGCAGGACCTTGGCGGCCGCGTAACGGCGGCGACGGTGGTCCCAGGCACGCCAGACGGCACCGACACCTCCGCGCCCGATCGGGTCGGCCAGTTCGTACCGGCCGGCAAAGACCTCACCCATGGCTGTGCGTCGCTCCTCCCCCAGCGGTGCCGTGCCCGGCCCTGTCCTGCCCTATCCCTTCTGCCTCACGCCGACTGTTTCCCCTCGACTGCTTCCCCCGTGACGAGCAGTTCGACTCCCCCGGCCGCCCCTCCCGCGTTCCCGGCCGCCGGACCCCCTCCGGCGGCCGGGACCTCAGCTCTGGTGGGACTGGTAGTGCGTGACCGCGTCGGAGGTGCGGCCGGCGCCGTAGACCCGAAGGAACTCTGCCAGTTCGGGGTGGGTCGGGGCGAGGGTGTCGGCGGCGTCGATGATGTCACCGGCGGCCGCCACCGAGCGCAGCAGCGACTGGATCTCGCGCACCACCCGCTTGACCGTGGGCGCCCCCGAACTGCTCGTCGTCTGCGTGGTGGTGCTGAGAACCGAGCCGCCCTGCGACTTCTTGATCTCCTCCATGCGCTCGGTCGCCTCGGCCGCGCTGACGCTTCCGTCCGCGACCTGACCCGCCAGGTCCTGCAGCAGCTGCACCCGCTGGACCACCGCGGGATTGCCGATCTTCGCCCGCTGACCGCTCATCAGCTGTGACAGCATCGGAGCGGACAGTCCGAGTACCCCCGCGAGACGAGCCTGGTTGAGGCCGAGATCGTCTATGAGCTTACGGAAGAGCGCCCCCAGTGGCTCCCCGTACCAGTTCCGCTGCAGTTCCCGCGCTCTGGCGGTGGCTTCCTGCTGTGCGGCGTCCATTGCGTCTCCCCATCGCTTCCCCAAGAACCGTGCTTCGCTGTAGCGAACCACGCCGAGCATCTTACGGAGAGTGGTCGGTCACGGGGACCCCCAATCCTTTTTGCGGAACCCCCCGGGTGACCCGGTACTCTGGTTCCGGCGCCCGCCCGGATCTCCCTCTTCCTGGTGGACGCTTTGTCCACGGGGCCTTAGCTCAGTTGGTAGAGCGCTGTCTTTGCATGGCAGATGTCAGGGGTTCGACTCCCCTAGGCTCCACAAGGAAACCCCTCCCACCTGCGGAAACGCAGGTGGGAGGGGTTTTTCGTCGACTTCGCTTCCCCGCCTCCGGCCCGGGCTTCCCGCAGCAGCCCGGCCTCCGGCGGGATTCCCGGTTTTCCGCCGCCCGGCTCCCGTTCACCGCCCCCGGGGACCTGTTTCACGTGAAACAGCCCGGTGGGGCAGGAGACACTGAACTCTCCTGCCCCACCGGGCTGTTCATGCCGCAGGCGGACGTACCGCCGCGCGCGGACAGGCCTACGGCTGTTCGTCGCGCTTGGCGGCCCCCTCCTCGGCCTCGGCCTCCTTGGCCCGGACCTCGGGGTCGAGCGCAGCCTCGCGGCTGCCGTCCACCGACGTCAGAGTCCCGGACTCGCGGACATCGGTCGCGGGCGGCGGCTCCACGAGCCAGTCCGGGTTGGCCTGCTTGTCCCACCACTTCCAGGCGGCGAAGGCACCGCCGGCAACGGCACCCAGGATGACGACCACCTTCGCGGCACGGCCGGCCTTCGCGCGCCGCTGCTGCTTGCGGACCAGCTTCTGGATCTGCTGGGCCGAGACCTGACCGCGCAGGGCGGCCAGCACCGCCGCGCTGCGCGCCGCCGCCTCCTCCTTCGCCGGGCCGGCGGCGGCCCTGGCCTGCTCGATCCTCGGCCGGGAGTACTCCGCCGCCTGCTGGGCGGCCTTGCGGGTGCGGATGGCAGCCTCATGGGCGGCCAGATCGACCTTCGGCGGCACATGGGTGCGGGCCTGTTCCAGGTACGGCTGGACATGCGTGCCGTACTGGACAAGGGCATGCCCTGCGGCCTGTGTCACCTTGGGCGCCAGCCGTACGCGTGCCTCCTGCGCGTAGTGCGCGGCCTTCACCTTGGCTGTGTCGGCGTAGGGCGCCACCACGTCCGCGGCGTGCAGCACGCTGTCCTTTGCCGAATCAGTCGCGGCGCGCACGCTTTCGATGCGGGTCACGGTTCCTCCTCCTCGGTGGCGTACGTTTTTCGACTGTCCACCCTTTTACGGATCATGCCTCCCTCGTCGACGTCGGGCATGTGAGGGCGGGCATACGGGTGCCGATGGCACTGATCGAGTGCAATAGTGGATGAATACGGGGGAACAGAAGCTATTCGTCGACAATGCCACGGATCGTTGCCGAGTTCCCCCGTCGCGGCGGCACTCACCCAGTTTCCGCAAGCTGTTCGGCCCTGTTGCCCCCCGTGAACGGGCGTCGAGCGACTGCGCGCCCCGTCCGTGCGAGGATCAGGGCGTTACGGAAAGACAACGGAAGGCACACCGTGGCTGACCAGCTCTACGCCACCCTGAAGACCAACAACGGCGACATCGAGGTCCGGCTCTTCGCGAACCAGGCGCCGATCACCGTCAAGAACTTCGTCGAGCTCGCCAAGGGCGAGCGGGAGTGGACGCACCCGGAGACCGGGGCGAAGTCCACGGCCAAGCTCTACGACGGCACGGTCTTCCACCGGGTGATCAGTGGCTTCATGATTCAGGGCGGGGACCCGCTGGGCAACGGCACCGGCGGTCCCGGCTACCAGTTCGAGGACGAGTTCCACCCGGACCTGCGCTTCGACAAGCCCTACCTGCTGGCGATGGCCAACGCGGGTCCGGGCACCAACGGCTCGCAGTTCTTCATCACCGTCTCCCCGACGGCGTGGCTGAACCGCAAGCACACCATCTTCGGCGAGGTCACCGACGCCGCGAGCCAGAAGGTCATCGACACCATCGCGGCCGCGCAGACCAACCCGCGCACCGACCGTCCGCTCAATGACGTCGTCATCGAGTCGGTCGAGATCCGCGAGGGCTGAGGACGGCCCTGTCCCCGAGGAGCGCGCAAGCCCCCAGAGGGAACCAAACGCCCCGCTCATCCGTAAGGATGGGCGGGGCGGGGCTTTTCCACACGACCTAGGGGATCCCATGGACGACCAGGCTGCCGGCAGCCCGCAGGACGCCCACGGCGTCCTCGTCTGCTATCGCCACCCGGACCGTGAGACCGGCATTCGCTGTACCCGCTGCGAGCGTCCGATCTGCCCCGAGTGCATGATCAGCGCCTCGGTCGGGTTCCAGTGCCCCCAATGCGTCCGCGACGGCTCGGGCACCGGCCACGCACCCACGGCCTCCATGCCCCGCACGATCGCGGGCGGCACCATCGCCGCGGACCCCCGGCTGGTCACCAAGATCCTTCTCGGGATCAATGCCGCGGTGTTCATCGCGGTGCATGTCTGGTCGTCGCTGCTGGGCCATCTCGTGCTGATCGGGGTCTGGCCCCCGGTGCCGTTCCATCCCACCGAGGGCGTCGCCGAGGGCGAGTGGTACCGCCTGGTCACCTCGATGTTCACGCACGAGGCGATCTGGCACATCGCCTTCAACATGCTCAGTCTGTGGTGGCTCGGCGGCCCGCTCGAACAGGCCCTCGGCCGGGCCCGCTATCTCGCGCTCTACCTGATCTCGGGCCTGGCGGGCAGTGCGCTGACCTATCTGCTGGCCTCCGGCTCCACGGCCTCGCTCGGTGCCTCCGGCGCCATCTTCGGGCTGTTCGGCGCGACCGCGGTGCTGGTGCGCCGGCTCAACTACGACATGCGGCCGATCATCGCTCTGCTGGTGATCAACTTGATCTTCACCTTCGGCTGGAGCAACATCGCATGGCAGGCCCATATCGGAGGACTTGTCGCCGGTGTCGTGATCGGCTACGCCATGGTCCACGCCCCGCGTGAACGGCGGGCGCTGATCCAGTACGGAACCTGTGGGCTGGTTCTTGCCGTGGTCGTGTTGACGACCCTGGTGAGGACGGTTCAGCTCGTCTGAGTGCAAGTTGTCCACAGCATGTGGCGGATCTTGTGCACACCGTGCGGGAACATCTGTGCCCGATGTCACCGACTGGTGTTTTCCCAGGTCAGAGACGTGCGAACAGGCATTCGGTTACCGGTACTTCTGTTATACAAGCGTCAACACTCGACAGGGCCCGACGGGTTATCCACAGATCGTCGTTTCTTTTCCCCACGCTGTGGAAACGCCTGTGGATAACTCGGTGGATAGTCCTGCCCAGAGCTGGGACCGGAGCGGAGAACAGCCCTGCCCGGCGCTGTCGGGCAGCTCCGGGCAGGGCTGGTCCAGTGGGCGGTGAGCGCTGCGGGGCGCTACTTCCACTGTGTGGAGACGCCGAATCCGGCGGCGATGAAGCCGAAGCCCACCACGATGTTCCAGTTGCCCAGAGCGTCGATGGGCAGCTTGCCGTCGGTGACGTAGAACACGACGATCCAGGCCAGACCGATCAGGAACAGGGCCAGCATCACCGGCGCGACCCAGGCGCGGCTGGTCAGCTTGAGGGCGGTCGTCTGCTTCGCCGCCGGCGGCGTGTAGTCGGCCTTCTTGCGGATACGTGACTTCGGCACGAGGGTCTCTCCTGTCGATGCGCTGCGTGGCCGCGCAGGGAACTGGGTCGGGCTCGGGGCGGTTGGAAGGGGACTCCGAGCGCTCCCCGGGCGTCCGTTAGCGTAGTCCTTCCGTGGCGCTGAAGGAGATAAGGGTACGTTGAGCAATTCTGCCGACTCTCCCGGAACGGAATCCAGCCCTGTCCGCCGACGGGGTTTCCGACCCGTCCGGATCCTCACCGCGGGTGTCTTCGCCCTCGCGGGCCTGATCTTCTTCACCAGCTTCAACACGGCGAGGGGGACCAACATCCGCACGGACGACTCGCTGCTGAGGCTGTCCGATCTCATCCACGAGCGCAGCCGCAAGAACGGTGAGCTGGAGGAGTCCAACGGAGTCCTGCGCGGGGACGTCGAGTCCCTCGCCGAGCGGGATGCCGGCAGGAGTGCGGCGGAGGACGACGAACTCGCCGGTCTGGAGCGTCGCGCGGGGACGCAGGAGCTCAAGGGCGAGGCCGTCACGGTCACGCTCGACGACGCTCCGCCGGATGCCACGGCCAAGCTTCCCGGCTACCCCGAGCCGGAACCCGACTACCTGGTCATCCATCAGCAGGACCTCCAGGCCGTGGTGAACGCGATGTGGCAGGGCGGCGCCGAGGGCATCAAGGTCATGGACCAGCGGCTGATCTCCACCAGCGCGGTGCGCTGTGTGGGCAACACCCTGATCCTCCAGGGCCGTGTCTACTCGCCGCCGTACAAGATCACGGCGGTCGGTGACCCGGAGAAGCTGAAGAACGCGCTCGCGGCCTCCCCGTCGATCCAGAACTACATGGTGTACGTCAACGTCTACGGGCTCGGCTGGAAAGTCGAGGACGACGGGCCGGTGACTCTGCCCGGCTACTCGGGCACAGTGGACCTGCACCACGCGAAGCCCGTGGAGTAGAGACCACGGGACAGACCCCGGACCGAGGTGGGCTCCGGGGGCGAGGCCGGGAGCCGCCGGTGCGTGTGACCGTCAGGACCGTCAGTGAACTGTGCGTCACCGTCGGCACCTTGATCGTTTTGTTCGTCGCCCATCTCCTCTTCTGGACCGGGGTCAGGGCCGATCAGGTCATGGCCGACCAGATCACCCTCCTCGAGGACCAGTGGGCGAGGGGGAGCGCACTGCCGGCCGTCACGCCCGGGCCCGGGCCCTGGTCCGGGCCCACCCCGGGTTTTCGTACCGGCGCCGCCCCTGCCGGTCCCCCGAAACCGAAGCCGAAGCCGTACGTCGAGGGAAAGTCCTTCGCGATCATGTACATCCCGCGTCTTGGTTTCACGTGGAACAAGCCCGTGCTCGAGGGCACGGAGTCCAGCACCCTGAAGAAGGGCCTCGGTCACTACGCGAACACCGCGCGGCTGGGCCGCGAGGGCAACTTCGCCGTCGCCGGCCACCGGCGCACGCATGGCGACCCGTTCAAGGACTTTCCCCGGCTCGGGCGGGGCGACGCGGTGGTGCTGACCGACGGGACGACCTGGTTCACGTACCGGATCGACCGGGGCCCGTACAAAACCGTGCCCACGGACATCGAGGTGATCGACCCTGTGCCACGTACTTCCGGATATGCGCGTCCGGGTCGCTACCTGACACTGACGACGTGCGAACCGGAATGGGGGCACAGTCACCGGCTGATCGTCTGGGCCCACCTGGACTCCACGCAGCCTGTGGAGGCCGGGAAACCGGAGGCGTTGCGCCGTTAGTCTGGTGACGTACGGCGTGGGTCTGGTGCCGTGGTGCGACGGAAGGGACGGCATGTACAGCTGGATCTGGCGGCATCTGCCGGGGAACGGATGGGTGAGGTCACTCATCTCGCTCGTGCTGATCATCGCTGTGGTCTATGTCCTTTTCCAGTACGTCTTCCCCTGGGCCGAGCCGCTGCTGCCCTTCAACGATGTGACGGTGGACAACCAGTGAGCGCGCGCATTCTCGTCGTCGACAACTACGACAGCTTCGTCTTCAACCTGGTTCAGTACCTGTACCAACTGGGCGCCGAGTGCGAGGTCCTGCGCAACGACGAGGTGTCCACGGCGCACGCACAGGACGGGTTCGACGGTGTGCTGCTGTCCCCGGGGCCCGGCACTCCCGAGCAGGCCGGGGTCTGTGTGGACATGGTGCGGCACTGTGCGTCGACCGGGGTGCCCGTCTTCGGTGTCTGCCTCGGCATGCAGTCCATGCAGGTGGCCTACGGCGGTGTCGTGGACCGTGCCCCCGAGTTGCTGCACGGGAAGACCTCGCCGGTCGAGCACGAGGGCAAGGGCGTTTTCGCGGGCCTTCCTTCGCCGTTCACGGCGACGCGCTACCACTCGCTGGCCGCCGAGCCGGCCACCGTACCGGAGGAGCTGGAAGTGACGGCCCGGACACCGGAAGGCATCGTGATGGGTCTGCGTCACCGTGAACTGCGCGTCGAGGGAGTGCAGTTCCATCCCGAGTCGGTGCTCACCGAGCACGGTCACCAAATGCTGGCCAACTGGCTGGTGGAGTGCGGGGACGAGGGCGCTGTGGCGAGATCGGCGGGGCTCGCCCCGGTGGTGGGCAGGTCGCCGGCGTGACCGCGCTGCGCCCCGAGCGCGAGTCCGGCGCCGGACACGGGGAGCCCTTCACGGACGGCTTCCCGTACGGCACCGGCGGCGAGCAGGGGACCTCGTACGGGCAGCAGCAGCCGTACGGGGCACCCGGCACGCTCGGGGGCGGCGACTGGTACGACACCACCCAGCAGGGCGCCTACTCCTACGGCGGTGCTGTCGTCGGCCCCGGCAGTGGTGCGGCCGGGGCCGACGACAGCACCGCGTATCTGCCCCCCGTCGACGAGCACGCGTACCTGCCGCCCGTCGACGAGGAGACGGTGGCGCTGCGGATCCCCGATCCGCCGCCGCAGCGCGTGGAGCGCACGCGGCGCACGCAGAGTACGGACGGCACGGGGTACACGACGGGCACGGTCGGTGCCGCGGCGTACGGGACGGACGGGGCGGGCGGGGCGGGCGGGCCGGACGGGGCGCGCACGGAGTCCCCGGCGGTTCCCGGGGGTCGCGCGGCGCGCAGGAAGGCCGCCAAGAAGCGCCACGGGCTCCGTGGCGGCGCGAACAGCCCTTCCGAGGGCCGCGATACCCCGCAGGGCCTCAGCGCGCCTCAGGCGCCGCTCTCGCGGGTGGAGGCGCGGCGGCGGGCCCGGGAGCGGAAGGTGAGCCCCGCCGTCGTCGCGAGCCGGGGTATCGGCGAGGTGTTCATCACCTGCGGTGTGCTGATGCTGCTGTTCGTGACGTACCAGCTGTGGTGGACGAATGTGCGTGCGCAGGCACAGGCCGGCCAGGAGGCCAGCGACCTCCAGAGCGACTGGGCCAACGGCGAGCGCAAGCCGGGCGCGTTCGAGCCGGGCCAGGGTTTCGCGCTGCTGCACATTCCGAAGCTGGACGTGGTGGTGCCGATCGCCGAGGGCATCGACAGCAAGAAGGTGCTCGACCGGGGCATGGTGGGCCACTACGCGGAGGGGGCCCTGAAGACGGCGATGCCGAACGACAAGAAGGGCAACTTCGGGGTCGCGGGGCACCGCAACACGCACGGGGAGCCGTTCCGGTACATCAACCGGCTGGAGCAGGGCGACCCGATCGTGGTGGAGACGCAGGACACGTACTTCGTCTACAAGATGGCGTCGATCCTGCCGGTGACGCCGCCGAGCAACGTGAGCGTCCTCGAGCCCGTCCCGAAGGGATCGGGCTTCACCGGGCCGGGCCGCTACATCACGCTGACCACGTGCACGCCGGAGTTCACCAGCAAGTACCGCATGATCGTCTGGGGCAAGATGGACGAGGAACGGCCGCGCAGCAAGGGCAAGCCGGATGCGCTCGTCAGTTAAGGGCAGAGGAAACGTGGCAGCGACCGCCGACGACACCGAAGAGCACCCCGCCATGCCCGCGTCACCGTCGCCTCCGGTCCGCCGCCGTATGGGACCGGGCGCGCTGCTGGTCAGCGCCCTCGGGGAACTCCTCATCACCGCGGGCCTGGTGCTCGGCCTGTTCGTCGTCTACTCCCTGTGGTGGACGAACGTGCTCGCCGACCGCGCGGCGGACAAGCAGGCGGACAAGGTGCGGGACACCTGGGCCCAGGGGCCCGGTGCCGGCACCGGTGACGGTCCCGCCTCCTTCGACAGCAAGAACGGCATCGGTTTCCTGCACGTACCCGCGATGGGGGGTGGCGACATCCTGATCGAGAAGGGCACCACGATGAAGGTGCTCAACGACGGCGTCGCCGGCTACTACACCGACCCGGTGAAGGCGACCCTGCCGACGTCCGGCAAGAAGGGCAACTTCTCGCTGGCCGCGCACCGGGACGGCCACGGGGCCAAGTTCCACGACATCCACAAGATCAAGGACGGCGACCCGATCGTCTTCGAGACGAAGGACACCTGGTACGTCTACAAGACCTACGGAATCCTTCCCGAGACCTCGAAGTACAACGTGGACGTCCTCGCGAAGGTCCCCGAGGAGTCCGGCCGCAAGAAGGCCGGCCACTACATCACCCTGACGACCTGCACGCCGGTGTACACCAGCAAGTACCGCTACGTCGTCTGGGGCGAACTGGTCCGCACGGAGAAGGTCGACGAGGACCGGACGCCGCCGAAGGAACTGCGCTGAGACACACGAGGTCCTGCACGGACCTCGTTCCCTTAACATGACGGAGGCCCGAAGCCGCAACTTGCTCTTGCGGCTTCGGGCCTCCGTGATCAGCCGTTACCGCCGTTACCGCAGAGCCTTGAGTCGAACTCCTGCGGTCCAGGCCTCCACTTCTTCCCGATTGACCGTGACGACTCCGGTCAGGTCGGCGATCGCCTGTGATTCATGGCTGAAGTTGCAGGTGGCGACGAAGAGCGCGAGGTCCACACGGTCGATGGCACGCGCCGCGCCCGCGAACTTCTGCAGGTCGGCACTGGGCACCGTCCAGCGGCCGGACCGGTTCTTGCACTGGACGGCCACGGTCCGCCCGTCCGCGGCGCGGCCGGTGATATCGATGCCCCGGTCGCTACGGGCCTGCCGTACGACGACATCGGTGCAGCCGTCGCGCCGCAACAGGGCGGCGACGTGCTGTTCGAACGCCTGCCAGGTCATCGCCTTGAGCGTCGACCTGGTGTTTTCCGCGGGGGCCTCTCCTTCCAGGGTGGCCAGGCGCTTGTGGTGCCAGCACATCCTGCGCTCGACGTTCTCGATGTCCTCACGGAGTTCGATGAGCTCGCGGCGGTGTTCGCCGGACGTGGCGATCAGGGTGTTGAACATCGGCACGACCGTCCTGCCGAGGATGTGGGTGATGCGCTGGTCGATGCGGGCATCGAGACCGGCGGGACCTGTCGGGGCCGGGTTGTCCACAGACTGTGTGCGGGCCAAGTGCTCCATGTCCAGGAGATACACCCGCACCTGCCGGGCGACATGGCTGTCGCGGAGAAGCATCGCGACATTGAGCACGGCTCGCCGGGAGTAGAGAGTGAGGCTCGACCGAGGCTGTGGATAACTTCCAGGAAAGAGTGACAGGACGTCACGCTTAAATCGTGCGAGCTCAGGGCCTTGGAGTGTCGTCATTCCGTTGCACGAGAGTTCCTCGCGATGCCGTGCCTTGAGCTGCCGGATCACCTCAGTGGTGACACCGAAGTACGCCGCCACCATCGCCGTCGTCACGTGCATGCCGTCCGGCAGCAGCGACAGGGCTTTGACCTTGTCGAGTACGTCCGTGCGGTCCAGGACGCCGCTGCGCAACGTCTGCGATTCCAGCAGTACTGATTCCTTGAGCACCCGATGCCCCTTGCGTTGTCGTGGTCGGAGCAGAACTCGGATGCCCCGCCCCACCCGATCAACGAGTGATGGCAGGCGAAGGCACGAGCGGGGTGAGGACGTGCGTTCAAGGGACGGGACTCCGTCATGGGCGGGTGGGAATGGTCCGCCGGTGAGGCTCCGGTGGGCCTGTGTTCCCACTGGCCTCCTTGAAGGGGGCCTGTTCTGTGCCTGCCTGTACGGGGCACGACGGAGCCCCGGCTCCTTGAAGAGGGCGCCGGGGCTCCGTGGTGTCCGGGTGTTCGGAGGCGTCAGTCGTCGTTGCCGCCGGTGAGGCCGCCGAAGAAACCCCCGCCGTTGTTGCCGCCGTTTCCGCCGTTGCCGCCCTGGTCCGCGGCGACCATGCGGACCACCGTTCCCTTGTCGACCTCGGTGCCCTGCGCCGGGTCAGAGGTGATGACGCGGGCGTTGGGGTCCTGCGAGCCGGCGATGTCACCGACCGTGAGCCCGGCGTCCTGGAGCATCTTCTGGGCGTCCTTGAGGAGCTGGTTGTTGATGTTCGGGACGGTGACCTTCTCGTTCGCCTTGGCCTTGCCGACGACGATCTGCACCTGGGAGTTCTTGTCGACCTGCTGGTTGGGGCCCGGCGTGGTCGAGGTGACCTTGCCGACCTGGTTCGGGTCGTCGACGTCCTGCTCGGTGCAGTTGCCGACCAGGTCGTTGGCGGTCATCTGCGCCTTGGCCTCGTCGCACGTCCTGCCGAGAACGTCCGGGACCGTCGACTTGGCCACCGCCTTGGCGACGGTGAGGGTGATGGTGGTGCCCTTCTCCACCTCCTTGCCGGAGGTCGGATTCTGGTCGAGGACGGTGCCTGGATCCTCGGAGACCTCGCGGGTCTCGGTCTTGATCGTGAACTCGTAGTCGTCGCCCTCGAGCTTGGACGTGGCATCTTCCAGGCTGAGGCCGATGACGCTCGGCACCGCCACCTTGGGTGCCCCCGTGGACACCACCAGGTTGACGGTGGACTCCTTCTTGACGTCGGTGCCCTCGTCGGGGTTCTGGCTGCAGATGTTGCCCTTGGCCTGGTTCTCGCAGGGTTCCTCGGTGAACTTCAGGACCAAGTCGACGTTGGTGGCCTGTTTTTCGGCGGCTTCCTTCGTGAGGCCGATGAAGTTCGGGGCTTTGATGTTGTCGTTGCCCACGCCGCCGTCGCCGGAGAAGGCCCAGCGGCCGATCAGGATGGCGCCGATCAGGACCAGGACGCCCGACGCGACCAGCAGGATCGTCGAGGTGTTGTTCTTCTTCTGCTGGCGGCGCCGGCCGGGGCGGTCGTCGTAGCCGTAGCCGCCGTCGTCCGGGTTCATCGGCGGCAGCATCGACGTCGCGGCGCCGGAGTCCGAGCGCAGCGCGGTCGTCGCCTGGTTGTCGGGGTAGCCGCCGTAGCCGGCCGCGCCCATCGCGGCGGTGGCGGCGACGGGCTGGCCGTCGAGGTAGGCCTCGATGTCGGCGCGCATCTCGTCGGCCGACTGGTAGCGGTAGTCGGGGTCCTTGACGAGCGCCTTCAGCGTGATCGCGTCTATTTCGGGCGTGACCTCGGGGTCGAAGACGCTCGGCGCCTGCGGTTCCTCCCGGACGTGCTGGTAGGCGACCGCGACCGGGGAGTCGCCCACGAACGGCGGGCGGACGGTCAACAGCTCGTACAGCAGGCAGCCGGTGGAGTACAGGTCGGAGCGTGCGTCGACCTGCTCTCCTTTGGCCTGCTCGGGCGAGAGGTACTGCGCGGTGCCGATGACCGCCGACGTCTGGGTCATCGTCATGCCGGAGTCGCCCATGGCGCGGGCGATGCCGAAGTCCATGACCTTGACCTGGCCGTTGCGCGTCAGCATGACGTTCGCGGGCTTGATGTCGCGGTGGACGATGCCGGCCCGGTGCGAGTACTCCAGGGCCTGGAGGATGCCGATGGTCATCTCCAGCGTCCGCTCCGGCAGCAGCTTGCGGCCGCTGTGCAGGAGTTCACGGAGCGTGGAGCCGTCGACGTACTCCATGACGATGTACGGGATGGAGACCCCGTCGATGTAGTCCTCGCCCGTGTCGTAGACCGCGACGATCGCGGGATGGTTGAGCGAGGCGGCCGACTGGGCCTCCCGGCGGAACCGGGCCTGGAAGGACGGGTCGCGCGCGAGGTCGGCGCGGAGCGTCTTCACTGCAACGGTACGGCCGAGGCGGGTGTCATGGGCGAGGTAGACCTCCGCCATGCCACCGCGGCCGAGCACGTGGCCCAGTTCGTACCGGCCGCCGAGGCGACGCGGCTCTTCCATAGCTAACTACCAGCCCTCTCCGTCGGTCCCGGCCGGCACGTTCGTGCGGCCGGAGGCTGCCGTCCGGGCCTACCGTACCCGGCTCGCTTTGTGTGACCTGGCCAAGTACCGCAGCCGATACAGGACCGGTACCGCAACGTGCACCGATGGGAAGCGGACGTGAGCGGCGTCACTGCTTGCCCTTGACGACCGCCTCCATCACGCTCTTCGCGATGGGGGCCGCGAGGCCACCGCCGGAGATGTCGCCACGCACGGCGTTGTCGTCCTCGATGATCACGGCGACGGCCACCGGTGAGCTGCCGTCCTCGCCCTTGGCGTAGGAGATGAACCACGCGTAGGGGTTCTCGCTGTTGTCCACACCGTGCTGGGCGGTACCGGTCTTGCCGCCGACGGTGACGCCGTCGATCTTCGCCCTGGAGCCGGTGCCCTCGGAGACGACGGTCTCCATCATCGACTGGAGGATCTGGGCGTTCTCCGCCGACATCGGCTTGTTCAGTTCCTCCGGGTCCGTCTTCTCGATGGTGTCGAGGCTGGGGGCCTGGAGCTCGTCGACCATGTACGGCTTCATCAGGGTGCCGTTGTTGGCGATGGCGGCGGTGACCATGGCCATCTGCAGCGGGGTGGTGGCGGTGTTGAACTGGCCGATGGAGGAGAGCGCGGTCTGCGAGGGCTCCATGTCGTCGGAGAAGACCGAGGCGCTGGAGCGGGTCGGGGTGAACTGCTCCTCGGTGAAGCCGAACTTCTTGGCGTACTCGAGCATCTTGTCGTTGCCGAGGTCGGCGCCGATCTTGCCGAAGACGGTGTTGCAGGAGACCCGGAGCGCTTCGCGGAGGGTGGCGTCCTCACAGGGGAGGTCGCCGTCGTTCTCCAGGTCGGTGTTGGTGCCCGGCATGGTCCACGGCAGTGGCGTGTCCGTCTTCTCGTCCGCGCTCTTGTACAGCCCCTCCTCCAGGGCGGCGGCCGCGGTGAGGACCTTGAAGGTGGAGCCGGGCGGGTAGACCTCGCGCAGGGCCCGGTTCAGCATCGGGTCGTCGGGGTTTTCCTTCTTCTGCAGCTTCTGCCAGGCCTCGGCGTCCTTGTCGCTGTTGCCGGCGATCGCGGACGGGTCGTAGGAGGGGAAGGAGGCCAGGGCCAGGATCTTGCCGGTGGACGGCTCGATCGCGACGACGGAGCCCTTGCCGCCCTGCTTCTCCAAGCCCTCGTACGCGGCCTTCTGCGCGGCGCCGTTGAGCGTGGTGACGACGTTGCCGCCTTCCTTGTTCTTGCCCGTCAGCATGTCGAGCGTGTTGCGGAAGAAGAGGCGGTCGTCGTTGCCGGTGAGGATGCCGTCCTCGATGGACTCCAGCTGGTTGGCGCCGAAGGCCTGCGAGGCGTAGCCGGTGACCGGCGCCCACATCGGGCCGTCCTTGTAGGTGCGCTTGTAGTCGAAGTCGCTGCCTGATGTCTGCTTGGAACCGGTGATCGGCTTGCCGTCGACGATGATGTCTCCGCGCGGCTGCTCGTAGCGCTCGATGGCGATGCGCCGGTTGTGCTCGTTCTTCTGCAGTTCGTCCGCCTGGACGTACTGGAGCCAGTTGCCGCGGATCAGGAGGGCGAGGACGAGGAACCCACAGAAGATGGCGATGCGGCGCAGGGGCTTGTTCACGGTCGGACCACCTGAGTCATCTCGGCGTCTGGGTTGCTGGCGGGCGCGGGGGCCGGGCGACGGGCGGTGTCGCTGATGCGGAGCAGGATGCCGACCAGGGCCCAGTTGGCGATGACCGACGATCCGCCGGCGGCGAGGAACGGCATCGTCATACCCGTCAGCGGGATGAGCCCCATGACGCCGCCGGCGACCACGAAGACCTGCAGGGCGAAGGCGCCGGACAGACCGATCGCGAACAGCTTGCCGAAGGGGTCACGCGCTGCCAGGGCGGTCCGTACACCGCGCTCGATGATCAGCCCGTAGAGCAGGAAGATGGCCATGACGCCGGCCAGGCCGAGTTCCTCGCCGAAGGTGGAGAAGACGAAGTCGGAGTTGGCGGCGAAGCCGATCAGATCGGAGTTGCCCTGCCCGAGGCCGGTGCCGACGACGCCGCCGGATCCGAACGACATGATCGACTGGCCGATCTGCTCACAGGCGCCGGAGGTCTGGTAGCAGCCGAACGGGTCCAGCCAGGCGTCGACGCGGGCCTGGACGTGGCTGGCGAACGAGGCCACGCCCACGGCGCCGGCGGCGGACATCAGCAGACCGATCACGATCCAGCTCGTCCGCTCCGTGGCGACGTACAGCATGATCACGAACATGCCGAAGAACAGCAGCGAGGTACCGAGGTCGTTCTCGAAGATGAGGATGAGCAGGCTGACGGCCCAGATGGTGATGATGGGTCCGAGGTCCCGGCCGCGGGGCAGGTAGATGCCCATGAAGCGGCGGCTGGCCAGGGCCAGCGCGTCCCGCTTCACCATCAGGTAGCCGGAGAAGAAGATCGCGATGATGATCTTGGCGAACTCGCCGGGCTGGATGGAGAAACCGGCGACGCTGATCCAGATCTTGGCGCCGAACACGTCGGCACCGACTCCGGGCACCAGCGGCAGCAGCAGCAGGACCAGCGCTCCCACCATCGAGATGTAGGTGTACCGCTGGAGGATCCGGTGGTCCTTCAGGAAGACGAGTACCGCCACGAACAGGGCCAGACCGACGGCCGAGTACAGCAGCTGGTTCGGCGCCGACGGACTGAACACCCCGTACTGGCGCTCCGCCAGGTTCTGCAACCGCTCGGACTGGTCCAGCCGCCAGATCACGACCAGACCGAGACCGTTCAGCAGCGTGGAGAGAGGCAGCAGCAGGGGGTCGGCGTAGGCGGCGAACTTCCGCATCACGAGGTGCCCGACCCCCGCCAGCAGGCCGAGCCCCAGTCCGTAGGCGAGCAGCCCGGAGGGGACGGAGCCGTCGATGGCCAGGCCGACGTTGGCGTAGGCGAAGACCGGGATGACGACGGCGAAGACAAGCAGCGCGAGCTCGGTGTTGCGCCGGCTCGGCGCCCCGATCGCACCGATCGTGGACGTGTGCTGCGCCGATGGGTTGGTAGTACTGCTCATCGTGTGACAGGGCCTCTCACGGCTTGCCTACTGCTTACCGCACAGCGAGACGACCTTCTGCTCCTCCTCCGAGAGGCTGGGGCCGGGGCTGGGAGTAGGTGCGGACGGGGGCGTGGACTTCTGCGGGGCCTCGGTCGAGCCCGAGGGGGTCGGCGTCGGCGAGGCCTTGGACGTGAAGGAGGCGGGTGTGGTTCCCGTGGTGCCTCCGGCCTCGCCCTCGCCGGTCTTGGCGCTGTTCTTGCTTTCCGCGGTGCGTCGCTCGGCCTGCTTCTGGCAGGCGGAGGCCTGCACCGCGAGTTCGTCGATCTTCGACCGGGCGCCGTGCAGGTCGCCCTCGGCGATGGTCGCCTCGACGAGCTTGCGCTGGTAGGGCGGCAGGTACTTGAGTTCGATCTCGGGGTGGTCCTTCTCGACCTTCGAGAGCGAGACCCAGGCCAGGTCCTGGCTGATGCCCTGGTAGAGCGCGACGTGTTCGCCGTTGGTGCCGACGTAGTACTGGGTCTGGGTCCAGCGCCAGCCGCTGTACACGCCGCCGCCGAGGACGGCGAGGGTGAGCAGGCCGAAGAAGGAGCGTTTGAGCCACCGGCGGTTCTTGCGGGGCTTGACGAAGTCGCCCTCGTCGTAGTCGAAGCCGTCGGTCTGGATGAAGCCGGTGACGTCGCCGCTGCCGGGCGGGCCGAACTCGCCCCCGCCGCCCTGGCCGCGCCTGCGGCCGAGTCCGGCGGCGCGGCCGGCCGGGGTCTGCATGGCGCTGTTGTCGTTCGGCTGGTTCTGGTTCTCGGCGACGGCGCCGACCACGACCGGGGTGTCGGACAGCTGGCCGGCCAGGGTGTCACCGGTGTCGAGGTCGAGGACGTCGGCGATGATCACGGTGATGTTGTCCGGGCCGCCGCCGCGCAGCGCCAGCTCGATCAGGGTCTGCACGGTGTCCTCGGGGCCCTGGTAGCCGGCGAGGGCCTCTTCCAGGGTCTGGTGGGAGACCACGCCGGACAGGCCGTCGGAGCAGATCAGATAGCGGTCGCCCGCCCGGACCTCGCGGATCGACAGGTCGGGTTCGACGTGCTCGCCGCTGCCGAGGGCCCGCATGAGCAGGGACCGCTGCGGGTGGGTGGTCGCCTCCTCCTCGGTGATCCGGCCCTCGTCCACCAGCCGCTGCACCCAGGTGTGGTCCTGGGTGATCTGGGTGAGGACGCCGTCGCGCAGCAGGTAGGCCCTGGAGTCGCCGACGTGGACCATGCCGAGGCGCTGGCCGGTCCACAGCAGCGCGGTCAGGGTGGTGCCCATGCCCTCGAGCTGGGGGTCCTCCTCGACCATCATGCGCAGCTGGTCGTTGGCGCGCTGCACGGCCGAGCCGAGGGAGGTGAGCAGGTCGGAGCCGGGGACGTCGTCGTCGAGCGAGACGATGGTGGAGATGGCCTCGGAGGAGGCGACCTCGCCGGCCGCGGCGCCGCCCATGCCGTCGGCGATGGCGAGCAGGCGGGGACCGGCGTAACCGGAGTCCTCGTTGCCCTCCCGGATCATCCCCTTGTGCGATCCGGCGGCGAAGCGCAGGGACAGACTCATGCGCACCTCGCCCGTCGGCTCCGGGTACAGCCGGTCGTGTCGAGCCACACTGCCCACCCTCCGGTCGGGAGCGCGCCGGGGCCCGGGGTGGGGGCCCCCACTGCGTGCTCGCTCCGCTCGCTCATTGTCGTACTACTTCCGCAGCTCGATGACGGTCTTGCCGATGCGGATCGGTGAACCCGGTCCGATCGGTGTGGGGGTCGTCAGCCTGGACCGGTCCAGATAGGTGCCGTTCGTGGAACCCAGGTCCTCGACGATCCACTGGCCGTCGCGGTCCGGGTAGATCCGGGCATGGCGGCTGGAGGCGTAGTCGTCGTCCAGCACGATGGTGCTGTCGTGCGCCCGGCCCAGCGTGATGGTCTGGCCCTGGAGCGCGACGGTGGTGCCCGTGAGGGTGCCCTCGGTCACGACCAGCTTGGTGGGGGCGTTGCGGCCGCGGCGGCCGCCCCCGGACTGCTGGCGCTGCGGCGGTGGTGCCTGCCGGGCGCCCTGTTGCGGCCGGGCGGCCTCCCGGCGCGCTCCGCGCTGGGTGACCCGCGTACCGAACAGATCACTACGGATGACCTGCACGGCCACGATCACGAACAGCCACAGAACGGCCAGAAAACCCAGCCGCATGACCGTGAGGGTCAGCTCTGACATTGCCCCCGCTTCACCCTTCGGCTTGCCGGTAAATGATGGTGGTGCTGCCCACGACGATCCGCGAGCCGTCGCGGAGCGTAGCGCGGGTGGTGTGCTGTCCGTCCACCACGATGCCGTTGGTGGATCCGAGATCCTGGATCGTCGAGGGCGTTCCGGTCCGGATCTCGCAGTGCCGGCGGGAGACGCCGGGATCGTCGATCCGCACGTCGGCCTCGGTGCTGCGGCCCAGTACGAGCGTGGCGTTGGAGATCTGGTGGCGGTTGCCGTTGATCTCGATCCAGTACCGGGTGCGCCCGGCGGACGCGGGTGCGGCGGGGGGCCGCTGGGCGGCCGCGGGCTGCGGGTAGCCGTAACCGCCGGGCCGGCCACCGGGCGGCGGCGCGGCCGGCATGGGCGGGGCGCCCGTGGGCCCGGCCGGCGGGTAGCCGTAGCCGCCGGGGGCGCCGGCGGGCGGGCCGCCCATGCCGGGTCCGGCGGGGCCGGGGCCCGTGGGGCCCGCCTGGCTGCTGGAGGAGGCGAGCGTACGGCTGCGCACCCGGTACAGGCCGGTGTCGAGGTCGTCCGCCTTCTCCAGGTGCACCTTGATGGGGCCCATGAAGGTGTAGCGCTGCTGCTTGGCGTAGTCGCGCACCATCCCGGCGAGTTCGTCACCGAGCTGCCCGGAGTACGGGCTGAGCCGCTCGAAGTCGGGGGTGCTCAGCTCGACGATGAAGTCGTTGGGGACAACGGTGCGATCGCGGTTCCAGATGGTCGCGTTGTTGTCGCACTCCCGCTGGAGCGCTCCCGCGATCTCCACGGGCTGCACCTCGGACTTGAACACCTTGGCAAAGGTGCCGTTGACCAGGCCTTCGAGTCGCTGCTCGAACTTCTTCAGGACTCCCATGTGGCACCTCCTCCGTCGTTGCCGTCCTGTGTACTGCCCTGTCTTCTGCTGCGTCTACCGCGTCTACTGCCCGGTGCACTGTTCCGTGCACCGCATAACTGGTACTGCTTACTGATCGTATCCACGCCCTGGTCGATCGGCTGGTTCCCCCTGCCCGCCCGGCCCGACGGATGTCGGGGTCTGACGGAGTTCCCTCCGGGGCTCGCCTTCGAGCTCCTTACGGCCGTGCTCGGGCGAGCCCTCTGCATGGATCGTAGAGGGGGCCGTAGACCAGTGTCCCGCACCCGGCTGTGGACTCCGCCCGGCACCTGGGGAGACGGGGGCTACCGGTACGAGGTTGATACGTGAATCGGTTCCCGTCGGTTCCCGTCGGTTCCCGTCGGTTCCCGTCGGTTCTTATCGGTTCCCGTCGGTCCTTGTGGGCAGGTATCCGGTGGCCGTCGGTACGTGATGGTCCGGTGCGACGGGAGTCATACGGGGCGATACGGGACGGGCCGGTGCGATGGTGCCGTTGATCGTCCGTGACTGTTCGAGGGCGGCCGGTGCGCGGCTTGTGGGCCGCTCCGGGCTGCTCAGGAGCGACGGTGCTGCTCAGTGAGGGCGGGTGCCGGGGCGGGTGGAAAGGGATGTGAGTCCACCCCCACCAGCGTGCTAATGTTCAGGAGTCGAAAGGCGCCGGACCCCAAGGGGAAGAGCCTGACGGCACACCCAATGCGCGGGTGGCGGAATAGGCAGACGCGCTGGATTCAGGTTCCAGTGCCCGCAAGGGCGTGGGGGTTCAACTCCCCCCTCGCGCACACCGTCGAACGGGCGGCATCCATCACGGATGCCGCCCGTTTCGCATGCCCGGGCCCGGTCCGGGTCGGGTTGGGGGCGCGGTGGGGCGGGGGCCGAGGCGGTAATGGGCCTGGGTCGTGTGAGGAACGTCTCATGATCCTTTTTGGTGTTCGATTGCCGAACGTGTGGGTGTCGGTGCGTTCCGCAGTCGAATGAGGGCTGAGGGCGACAGGGGCCGACGGCGCGGCGGCGTGATGTCGCGGCCTGTGGGAGTGGCATCACAGGGGTGTCGCAGGAGTCAATCCGACGGGTCGGTTTGGTCTCAGGGGTGGCGGACACGCACAGGGGTGCAGGCGCGAGTGCGGCGGCCGTGGTGGTGGTCGGTCAGGGGGTGGTGACGAACGACCGGTACCAGGGGGCCACGTGGGGGAAGGCGCGGAGGAAGGGCTCGCCCGGGGAGCAGTCCAGGCCGTCCCAGAAGGTGTCGTCCCTGAACCAGTGGTCGACGGTGAGCATGCCGAGGTGGTGCAGGGCGCGCGGGGAGCCGGCGGCCCGAGCGTAGGCGGTCGTGACGTCGACCGCCGTTCCCTCGCCGGGCTGTTCCACCTGTGTGCGGACGGCCGCGAGCAGCTCCGACGCGGGTACCGGGTCCGGGTGGTTGACGTAGTGGACGCCAGGTTCGTGGACCGGGGAGAGTGCCGCGGCGACGGCCGCGCGGCCCAGGGTGTCGACGTCGATCATCGAGTGCAGGGTCCGGCAGCCCGTCATGGTCGCCGACAGCTCCCTCAGGAGTCCCACCAGGCCGGGGATCACCCAGCGGTCGCCCACGCCGTACACCAGGTGCGGTCGCAGCACCAGGCCGCCCGCCTCGAGGACGTGCCGTTCGGCCGCGGCGCGGGCGCGGCTGGTGGCGGAGGAGGGGGCGACGGGCGCCTCGCCGGGCCGTACGCCGCGGAAGGGGCCCCTGCCGTGGACGGCGGCGGTGCTCACGTACAGGATGCGGCGCACCCCGCTGCGTACCGCATCCTCCACCAGGGCCTTCGTGCCCCGGTCGTTGACCGCCGCGACGGATTCCGGGTCACCGGTGATGCGTGAGGCGCAGTGGACGAGGACATCGACGCCGGCGCAACTGCCGCGCAGGGATGCGGGGTCGGCGAGGTCGCCGGGAACGGTCCCAGTGGAAGGGGGCGGGCCCAGGGAGGCGTTCGCCTGCGTGGTTTCGGGCCGTGTGCTTCCGGCGGGTGTACGGCGGGAAAGCAACCGGACACGGGTGGACGGGCGTTGGCGTGCTGCGGCGGTGACCCGGCTGCCGATGAAGCCGGTGCCGCCCGTGATCAGGAGGTTCACCGTCACGTCAGCGACCGTACCGGAGCCGGAGCCGGAGCCGGAGCCGGAGCCGGAGCCGGGACCGGGGTCGGGGGCGGCCCCGGGGTCCGGCGGTGGGGTGCCGAGGCGAGGGTGACGGTGAAGACGGGGTCGTCGTTCTGCAGGCCGAAGACCCGTACGGTCACCTCGCCCCCGCTGCCGTTGTCTCCCCTGTCGGGGCTCCTGGCCTCATCGTCGGTTCCGCCCTTGTCGAAGACCTCGGTTTCGAGGAAGCAAGGGCTGTCCAGTTCGGTGTAGCGGCTGAAGGAGGAGGCCAGGTCGGACGGCAGGAAGACGCGTCCGCCGGCTGCCGCCGTCGCTGCCTGGCGGGCGGCCTCGAACAGAACCATGCCGGGGACGTGGTCGTTGGGCCGGGCGAAGAGGACGGGGTGACCGGTGTCGACGCGCAGGAGCCAGGTGCCGGGGCGGTCCGAGCGGGAGAGGACGACGTCCTCCGCGCGACGGCGGCCGACCAGTTCGTGAGGGACGGGAGGGAAAGGAGATATCGCGGTGTGCGGACCGGCCGGCCGGCCGGCCCGCAGGCGGCGGTACGCGGCCGGCGAGGTGCAGCCCATGCTGCCGGTGCCCCGGGCGACGAGCCGTCCCGCGCGGTGGAACTCCATGATGGTCCGCATGCTGCTCAGGCCGCGGCCCCGGCGGCGTACCTCGGAGCAGACGACGTCCACGGTGACCGGCTCCGCGGCGTCCGCCAGCAGCAGTTCGGAGGGGACGGTGGAGATGCCCAGGTCCCACATGACGAAGTGGGTGTCGAGGGGGGCGCCGAACTCGGCATGGGCGAGGGCCATCGTGGTCTGGCGCAGCGTCTCGGCGATGATCATCGGATCCTGGTGGAGGTCGTCCACGGGGCCGAAGAAGGAGTGGTCGGCGGGCCAGTACGCGGTGACGCGGAAGTCGAGTTCGGACAGGCGGACCCATTCCGTCGGGAAGACGTCCGCCGCGCGGGTGCGGTGGGCGAGTTCCGGGGTGACCCGGGTGGCGGTGGGGGCCCCGGCGGCCCGTCCAGTGGTGGTTGCAGGCGTGCTCCGCTGTCCGGTTCGATCCCCCGTGGGCGTGCTTGTGGAACCTGACTGCGGCATGAGGAACCCTCCGGAGAGAAGGCCTGGATCCGGTCAACTTCGCACTAAGATACGGACGAGCCGGTTTTTTTCAAGGGTGATCCACACCGTTGGAGACGAGCCCACAAGCCCACGCGCCCGCACGGCATCGTGGTACGGCGGTATGCCGACCGCACGGCTACCGCATGGCTACTTCACGGCGATCCACGAGATCCACGGAGATCAGGAGGCACCCGATGGCGCGACAGGAGCGCGCGATCCGCACACGGCGGATCATTCTGGACGCGGCCGCGGCCGTCTTCGACGAACGCGGTTACACCTCGGCGACCATCGGCGAGATTCTGGGCCGGGCCGGAGTGACCAAGGGCGCGCTGTACTTCCACTTCGGCTCCAAGGAGGAGCTGGCACTCGGCATTTTCGAGGAGCAGCTGGCGGTGACCCTGCCGCCCCAGCCCAGCAAGCTCCAGGAACTCGTCGACTCCGGTCTGGTGCTGGCCCTGCGGCTGTGCACGGACCCGCTGGTGCGCGCCAGTGTCGGACTGGCCCTGGACCAGGGAGCGTTGGGGCTGGACCGGACTCCGGCGTTCCGGATGTGGATCGACCAGACCACCCGGACCCTGGCCGAGGCGAAGACGGGGGGCGAGCTGCTGCCGCACGTCGAGGTGACGGAGACGGCGGAACTGCTGGTCGCGAGCTTCTCGGGAGTGCAGCTCCTCTCGCAGCTGCGCTGTCAGCGGCAGGATCTGGAGCACCGGGTCGTGGTGCTGTTCCAGCACATGCTGCCGGGCATCGCGGTGCCGGCGGTGCTGGCCCGGCTGGACATCTCGGCGGACCGCGGCCGGCGGGCCCTTGAAGCGGGGCGACTGGAACCGGCCACGGGGAATGTGGCCACCGAGGCGGAAGCGGGTTAGCGGGCCAGTAGGACAGCGGGACAGCAGGGCAAGCAGGACAGGCGTGGCAGGCGGTCGTCGTGGCTCAGGTGATGGGGTGGACGGCGGCTGCGGGGCGGGTGGTGGCAGGGGTGCGGGTGGGTGACGGAGTTGTCCACGGTCCCGGAGTTGTCCACAGGACCTGAAGCGTTTCGGCCACCGGGTTGTACGGTCGGCACGGTTGATGTCATGGCCTGTGCCGATGCCCGTGTCGACATCGAGGCGGGCCGGCGGTCGGTGGCCGTTCGTGTGCGGCGCGGCCGACGCGTGTGTACGGGCATACGTGTGGGCGTACGGGGGAGGCGGTTGTGGTGACCGAGACGGGTGCCGGCGGGACCGGGACGGACAGGACGGCGGAGCGGGCAGGGTCGGGCCTCGCTTCCGGTGAGGTGCGGCGGCTGCCGCGCGTACCGGGCTTCGCGGCGTGGCCGCCCGAGGGCTCGGCCAAGGCGGAGGGCAAGGCTCTGCGCCGGCTGGTGCCGCGCAGGGCGCACTCCGCTCTCGACCTGGATCCCTCCCGCCCCGACGCGGTCAGTGCGGTCGAGGAGTCCAGCCGTGGCCGGCTGCCCGAGCTGACGCCGATACGGGTGGGCAGGATGGCGGCGACACCGTTCGCCTTCCTGCGCGGATCGGCGGGTCTGATGGGCCACGACCTGGCCCGTACTCCCATGACGCGGATCCGCGCGCAGCTCTGCGGCGACGCACACGCGGCGAACTTCGGTCTGTACGGCGACGCGCGCGGTGGGCTGGTCATCGACCTGAACGACTTCGACGAGACGGTGTGGGGCCCCTGGGAGTGGGACCTCAAGCGGCTCGCCACCTCGCTGGTGCTCGCGGGGCGGGAGGTCGGCGCGGACGAGGACACCTGTCGCAAGGCCGCCCGTGACACGGTGGGCGCCTACCGGCGCACGATGCGGCTGCTGGCCGGGATGCCGGTGCTGGACGCGTGGAACGCCATCGCCGACGAGGAGCTGGTCTCCCACACCGACGCACACGATCTGCTCGGCACGCTGGAGCGGGTCTACGCGAAGGCCCGTGCCAACACCAGCGGCCGTTTCGCGGCCAAGTCCACCGAGGCGACGGAGGACGGCGGGCGTCGCTTCGTCGACGCCGCGCCGGTGCTGCGTCGCGTCCCCGACGCCGAGGCCCTGGCGGTGGCCTCCTCCCTGGAGGAGTACGTCGGCACCCTCCAGCCCGACCGGCTTCCGCTGCTGGCCCGGCACGCGGTGCAGGACGTGGCGTTCCGTGTCGTCGGCACGGGCAGCGTGGGCACCCGCTCGTACGTCGTGCTGCTCCTCGACCACCGGGGTGAGCCCCTCGTCCTCCAGGTGAAGGAGGCCCGCGCCTCGGCGCTGGTGCCGCATCTGCTGACGGCCGGCTTCGACGTCCCCGACGCCGGTCACGAGGGCCGGCGCGTGGTCCTGGGCCAGAAGCGGATGCAGGTGGTCAGCGACAATCTGCTGGGCTGGACGACCGTCGAGGGGCGGCCCTACCAGGTGCGGCAGTTCCGCAACCGCAAGGGCAGCGTCGACCCCACGGCCCTGACCGCCGACCAGGTCGACGACTACGCCCGGATGACCGGCGCCCTCCTGGCCCGCGCCCACTCCCACAGCGCCGACCCCCGACTGATCGCGGGCTACTGCGGCAAGAACGACGAACTCGACGAGGCGATGGGCGACTTCGCCTTCCGCTACGCCGACCGCACGGAGGCGGACCACGCGGACCTGGTGACAGCGGTCCGCTCGGGCCGGATCGCGGCGGAGATGGGGGTCTGAGCACCGCTTCGCTTCTTCCGGAGGCTCTCCACCGGCCGGGTGAGGGTGTGGGGGGAGCCGGTGGGCCACGCGCCCTGGCCGCCCCCCCCCCCCCCGGCTGGTCCTTGGCCGGCTCCCGGTCGGTCTCTGGGGAGGGGCCCCGGTCGGCCGGGTGGGGAGGCCGGTCGGTCGGCTGCCGGGGGCAGGGCGGGCGGCGTCGGGAAGCAGGGTGGTGGGATTCGGGGGTGGCGGTGGTGGCCTACGCTGTTCGGGTGACGACCTCGGAGGGTGAGCAGAGCAGCGGCGGCGCCGGTGCGGGGCAGACGGTGGGCGGCAGTGGTCCGCAGCGGCCCGAGGCGCGGCTGGAGCAGGCCGTACGGGCCGCGGAACAGGCGCTGATCGAGTTCGAGATCGCGGTGGACACCTTCCGCATCGAGGTCGAGAACTTCTCCCGGCTGCACGAGCAGCGGCTCGGCCCCGTGTACGCCCGTCTCGAGGAGCTGGACGCCCGCATCCTGGAGGCCAAGGCCGCCCGCAGCGGCGATCTTGAGGACCGCCGGCTGGCCGACGACGCGCGCTCCCGGCTGCAGCCGATCCCCGGCGTGGAGGAGTTGCTGGGCGGTTGGATGGACGGCAGCGGTCTCTTCCCGGAGGCCGCGGCCATGCTCACCGACCAGCCCGTCCGGCCCCCGGAGCGGGTGCGGCCCAGCGAGGAGGCCCGCAAGCTCTACCGCGACCTCGCCCGCAAGGCCCACCCGGACCTGGCGCAGGAGGAGGCGGAACGCCGCCGCCGCGAGGAGTTCATCACCCGCGTCAACGCCGCCTACGCCCGTGGCAGCGAGGCCGAGCTGCGGGAACTCACCGCGGAATGGGCGGCGGGCCCGAAGCTGAAGGAGCGGGTCCCGAGCGCCGGCGAGGAGCTCTATGCCCGGCTCGAATGGCTCGCCCAGCGCAAGGAACTGCTCACGCTGGTCGCGAAGGAGCTCGAGGAGGGCGCCATCGGCTCGATGCTCCGGCTGGCCCCGGACGACCCGGACCGTCTCCTGGAGGAGATCGCCGAGCAGTTGCGCGCCGAGGTGGCCGAGCGCGAGGCGGAGCTGGTGGCCCTGGAGGCCCTGGAGAGCTGAGGTCCGGTCGGGTGGGCGTGAGCCCCGGGCCGGGGCTTCCGGTAGCGTCGGGGGCATGAGTTTTGCGACTGGGGTGCCCACGGTCGGGGTCTCGGACCTCAAGGACGGCGACTTCCTGCTGGACGTCCGCGAAAGCGACGAGTGGGCGTCCGGTCATGCCGAAGGGGCGCTGCACATCCCGATCAGTGAGTTCGTCGCCCGTTACGGCGAGCTGACCGAGGCGGCTCCGCAGGACGGCCGGGTGCATGTGATCTGCCGCTCCGGCGGACGTTCGGCCCAGGTCACGATGTATCTGGTCCAGCAGGGCATCGACGCCGTGAACGTGGACGGGGGCATGCAGGTGTGGGAGTCCGCGGGACGCCCCGTCGTCACCGACGACGGCCGGCCCGGACACGTCCTGTAGTACCGGAGAAGGGGTGGGCGGCCATTGCAGGCCGCGCATCGGGCACCGGGTATCGCGCATCGGGTCCGGGCCGGCGTCGCCGTACTCCGCTTCGAGCAACAGGCCGAGCAGGTCCGCGCCGGCCGGCTCGTCCCACGGGGCGCGGTCGAACGCGTCGGCGACGGGGCCCGAGGCGAGTGCCGGACCGGTCACCGCGTCCGGCGCGGCCCCGGAGAACATGCCCCGTGCCGCCGACGGCCCCGGAGCCCCCTGCCTTTCGCCGCCCTGACAGGGTGTCGAGACAGGACGGGTTCCGAGAGGCGGGGAACGGTCCGCACGGCGTGGACAGCGCTGCCGGGCCGGTGGCGGTGCGGCTGTCACCGGTCGAAGTCCAGCTCCACCCTCTCCGTCACCGGATGCGACTGGCATGCCAGTACGTAGCCCGCGTCGGTCTCCTCCGACTCCAGCGCGAAGTTGCGGTCCATCCGCACCTCGCCCGAGACGAGGAAGGCGCGGCACGTTCCGCACACCCCGCCCTTGCAGGCGTAGGGGGCGTCGGGACGGTTGCGCAGCACCGTCTCCAGCAGGGACTCGCCGTCCTGGACGGACCAGGTGCCGCCGCGTCCGTCGAGCAGGGCGGTGACGGTGCTGTGGGCGGGGGCCGGTGCCGTGGGGGCGGACGGTGCGCCGGTGTCCACGTGGAAGATCTCCTCGTGGATGCGGGAGCGCGCCACGCCCAGACCGCGCAGGGCCCGTGCGGCCCCCTCGACCAGCCCGTACGGGCCGCACAGGAACCAGCCGTCCACCTGCCCCACGGGCAGCAGGGCCGGCAGCAGGGCGGCGAGCCGCTCCTCGTCGAGCCGTCCGGACGGCAGCCCCGCCTGCTGCTCCTCCCGCGAGAGCACCGGAACCAGCTGGAACCGGTCGGGGTAGCGGTCCTTCAGGTCGGCGACCTCCTCCAGGAACATCGTCGAGGCGGCTGTCCGGTCGCTGCGGATCAGGCAGAACCGGGCCCCGGGCTCGCGCTCCAGAAGGGTCGAGACGATGGAGAGCACCGGGGTGATGCCGCTCCCGCCGACGATCGCCGCGTACCGGCCGGGTGCGGGCGGGAGGGTGAAGCGGCCCGCCGGGGTCATCACCTCCAGCTCGTCCCCGACGCCGATCTCCTTCAGGGCGTACGTCGAGAAGGCGCCGCCCTCGACCAGCCGCACCCCCACCCGCAGCGTGCCGGGCCCCGTGGCGTCGGGGGCCGGGGAGCAGATCGAGTAGGTGCGCCGGATGTCCTCGCCGTCGGTCCTGCGCCGCAGGGCCAGGTGCTGGCCGGGGGCGTAGCGGTACTCCTCGCGCAGGTCCGGCGGGACGGTGAGGGTGAGGGCGACGGAGTCGTCGGTGAGCCGGTCGACGGCGGCCACCCGGAGCCGGTGGAAGCGCGCCATCACAACTCCTTGAAGTGGTCGAACGGTTCACGGCAGTCCAGGCAGCGGCGCAGCGCCTTGCACGCGGTGGACGAGAAACGGCTGAGCAACTCGGTGTCGGCAGAGCCGCAGTGCGGGCACCGCACGGGATCCGGAGCGGGCTCGTCCACTTCGTTCGCCCGTGGGACGCGGGTGCGGGTCGGTCCGAGATCCACCGCGACCGCACCGGACGCCGGCCGTACGCGCGGCGGGGCGATGCCGAACTCCCGCAACTTGCGCCGTCCTTCGTCGGTGATGTCGTCGGTCGACCAGGCGGGCGCGAGCACTCTGCGGACGGTGACCTCGCGTACCCCGTGCTCGCGCAGCACCCGCTCTATGTCCGCCGACATCGCCTCGACGGCCGGGCATCCCGTGTACGTGGGGGTCAGCTCGACCTCGACGGTGTCCGTCCCGTGCGCGTGCACCGCGCGCACCACGCCCAGCTCGCGCAGGGTCAGCACGGGCAGTTCGGGGTCGGGCACCGAACCGGCCAGTTCGAGCAGCTCCGCCTCCAGCGGGGTGGTGGCCACCGGGGTCACCATGCCGCCCCCGGGTGGCTGCGGTGCAGGTGCTGCATCTCGGCGAGCATGCGGCCGAAGGGCTCGGTGTGCAGTCCCTGGCGTCCGGCGCCGGCCGTCCACGCGCCCGTGCGCGGGCCGTCGGGCACGGTGAGCGTGGCCCTGTGCAGCACCTGCGTGATCAGCTCCATCCAGGCCGTCTCCAGGGCCGGCCAGTCGACGCCCAGGCCCTCGACCGGCTGGAACATCTCGCCGGTGTACCGCCACAGCGCGTCCACCGCCCGCTGCATCCGGGTGTGGCCGGTGGCGGTGCCGTCACCGAGCCGCAGGGTCCATTGCTCGGCGTGGTCGCGGTGGTAGGCGACCTCCTTGACGGCCTTGCCGGCCAGCGGTGCCAGCGGGCCGTCCCCGGCGGCGAGTCCGGTGTGCAGGAGGTGCTGGTAGGTGGAGAAGTACAACTGGCGGGCGATGGTGTGGGCGAAGTCGCCGTTCGGCTGCTCGACCAGCTGGAGGTTGCGGAAGGCGCGCTCCTCGCGGAGGAACGCCAGCTCGTCCTCGTCGCCCGCCAGCGACAGCAGTACGCGGGCCTGGCCCAGCAGGTCCAGTGCGATGTTGGCGAGGGCGACCTCCTCCTCCAGCACGGGGGCGTGGCCGGCCCATTCGCCCAGGCGGTGGGAGAGCACGAGGGCGTCGTCACCGAGGGCGAGTGCGGCCGCCGTGAGGACGGTGTCCTGAGCGGGTGTCGTCGTCACAGGTGCTGCACCCCCTCGGGGATCTCGTAGAACGTCGGGTGCCGGTAGGGCTTGTCGGCGGCCGGGTCGAAGAACGGGTCCTTCTCGTCGGGCGAGGACGCGGTGACCGCGGACGACGGCACCACCCAGATCGAGACGCCCTCGCCGCGGCGGGTGTACAGATCGCGGGCGTTGCGCAGGGCCAGCTCCGCGTCCGGGGCGTGCAGGCTGCCGGCATGGGTGTGGGACAGTCCCCGGCGCGAGCGCACGAAGACCTCCCACAGGGGCCAGTCGGTGTCGGTCATGCGCGGATCGCTCCTGTCTCGCCGGTCGTGTGCTTGGCCGCGTAGGCGGCCGCCGACTCCCTGACCCAGGCGCCCTCTTCATGGGCGCGCCTGCGCCGGGTCAGCCGCTCCTCGTTGCACGGGCCGTTGCCCTTGAGGACGTTCCGGAACTCCGTCCAGTCGATCGGGCCGAAGTCGTGGTGCCCCCGGTCCTCGTTCCACCGGAGGTCCGGGTCGGGGAGGGTGAGGCCGAGCGACTCGGCCTGGGGGACGCAGATGTCGACGAAGCGCTGGCGCAGCTCGTCGTTGGAATGCCGCTTGATCTTCCAGGCCATCGACTGAGCGGAGTGCTGGGACTCGTCGTCGGGCGGGCCGAACATCATCAGTGACGGCCACCACCAGCGGTCCACCGCGTCCTGGGCCATCGCGTGCTGCTCGGGGGTGCCGCGGCTCAGGGCCAGCAGCAGCTCGTAGCCCTGGCGCTGGTGGAAGGACTCCTCCTTGCAGATGCGCACCATCGCGCGCGCGTACGGGCCGTACGAACAGCGGCACAGGGGCACCTGGTTGGTGATCGCGGCCCCGTCCACCAGCCAGCCGATCGCGCCGACGTCGGCCCAGGTCAGCGTGGGGTAGTTGAAGATCGAGGAGTACTTCTGGCGGCCGGAGTGCAGTTTGTCCAGCAGCTCGTCGCGCCCCGTGCCGAGGGTTTCGGCGGCGCTGTAGAGGTACAGGCCGTGTCCGGCCTCGTCCTGCACCTTGGCCATCAGGATCGCCTTGCGGCGCAGCGAGGGCGCGCGGGTGATCCAGTTGGCCTCCGGCTGCATGCCGATGATCTCGGAGTGGGCGTGCTGCGCGATCTGCCGGACGAGTGTGGCGCGGTAGGCGTCGGGCATCCAGTCGCGCGGTTCGATCCGCTCGTCGGCGGCGACGGCCGCGTCGAAGGCGCGCTCGTACTCCGTGCTGTCACCCGCGCCGTCGCCCGCGTCGGCGCCGACGCTGTCGACTGCTGTCGCCATGAGGTCCCCCTCGACCTGGGTTCTTCCTGGGTTTTCTCGGGTTCTTCCCGGAACACGCTCCCGACCGATCGTTCGGTTCGTGCGAGTCCATGGTGAGACGGGCACCGCGAGGTGTCAACAGCTGTGGATAACCTGCGGAGCGGCATCACTGGCGGGGTGGGATCGCCGGCGGGCCGCCCGGTGGGCGACCGGGCCGGCCGTGGATGTGGTGACGGCCACGGAGCGCGCGGGCCGCTGGGGCTGTGCCGCGACGGCCGGTGCTGAGTACCGTTCCCGTGCGACGCTGCGAAGCGGTGCGCGGGCGGCACGTCACCCTCGCACGCCGGACGGCGGCGAGCGGCCGGAATTCGGACCGGGACTGTGGGGACGGGGCGGGATGGACGCGTACGACGAGGGCTCGCACGCCCGGCACGGGGGGACCGGGCCGGGCGTACCGAGCGACCCTGCCCCGCCCTCCGTCCCGCCCGCTCGCGCACCGGCGCCCGCCGGCCAGGACGATCCCCGGCCTTCGGACGCCCCACCACCCTCCACCGCCCCACCGGCCCCGGATGTCTCCCCGCCACCCTCCACCGCCCCACCGGCCCCGGATGTCTCCCCGCCACCCTCCACCGCCCCACCGGCCCCGGATGTCTCCCCGGCCCCGGACGCGGACCCTCCGCCCCCGGACGCGGGCCCCCCGCCCCCCGAACCCCGTACCGGCGTGGCCGCCCTCCCTCTCCGGCACCAGATCGCCGCCGCCGTGGCGCTCGGGATCGTCGCTGTCGTCGTCTGTGCGCACATAGGCATGACGTTCCTCCACGTCGCGCCCGCGAACACGGTCTCCAAGGAGCACGCCGAGACGGTCGAGGACTGGATCTACCCGGAGTTCGAGCAGAACTGGAAGCTGTTCGCGCCGAACCCGTTGCAGCAGAACATCTCCGTCCAGGTCCGTGCCGAGGTCCTGACCCCGGACGGGGGAGTGCGGACCACCGGCTGGTACGACCTGTCCGCCGAGGACGGCCGGGCCATCGACGGCAACCTCCTGCCCAGCCACACCCAGCAGAACGAGCTGCGCCGCGCCTGGGACTTCTTCGTCGCCACGCACGACGGTGAGGCCCGGCCGGTGGGGATGCGCGGCACGCTGGCCGAGTCGTATCTGCGCCGGATCATGGTGATGCGTCTCGACCGGTCGGACGCGGCCGGGCCGGGCGGCGTCGTCGACCGGATCCAGGTCCGCTCCCGCACGTCCAACGTGCCGCCGCCGGAGTGGAGCGAGGAGGAGGTCTCCACGAAACCGGTGTACCGCACGCTGCCCTGGTGGCCGGTGCCGAAGGACGAGGCCCGGGGAGGCATCGGGTGAACCCCTTCCTGCTCAAGGTCTCCGGCGCCGTCGCGCGGGTCACCGATTCCGCCCTCGGCCCCCATCAGACCGCGGTGATCCGGATCGGCTTCAGTGCGACCTGGCTGCTGTTCCTGCTGCGCGAGTTCCCCCACCGCCAGGAGCTGTACGGGCCCGACGGCCCGTGGGACTGGGACCTCGCCGATCAGCTCGTCGGGTCCAACGGCGCCTTCACCGCGCTGCTGTGGTCGGACGGCCGGGGCTGGTTCGAGGCCCTCTATCTGCTCGCGGTGGTGTGGAGCGTCCTGCTGCTGCTGGGCTGGCGCACCCGCACCATGTCGGTGCTGTTCATGGTGGGCGTGCTGTCGCTGCAGAACCGCAGCGTCTTCATGGGCGACGGCGGCGACAACGTCCTGCACCTGATGGCGGTCTACCTCGTGTTCACGCGCTGCGGCCAGGTGTGGTCCCTGGACGCGAGGCGCGCCCGGCGCGCGGACGAGGCGCGGGCGCGTGAGGAGCGGCCGCGGGACCGGACGGGCCCCGCCCTGTGGGGGGTGCTGGGTTTCCTGCTGCTCCTGGCGACCTTGGCCGGCCGGATGGACGGCGACCGGTTCGTCCCGGCGCTGCTGTGGGCCGTATGGCTGGCGCAGGCGCTGTGGTGGCTGGTGGGGCGCTACGCGAGGACCCCGCATCCGCGCGGCCTGCTGGACGTCGTCGCCAACATCGTGCACAACGGCGCCCTGCTGGTGGTCATGGCCGAGGCCTGTCTGATCTATGCCACGGCCGGCTGGTACAAGATCCAGGGCTCCCGCTGGCAGGACGGCACCGCGGTGCACTACCCGCTGCACCTGGAGTACTTCTCCCCCTGGCCGGCCCTCGGCGACCTGCTGACCGCCAGCGGCACCCTGGTGATGCTGGTGACCTACGGGACGGTCGCCGTACAGGTCGCCTTCCCGTTCACCCTGTTCAACCGGCGGGTCAAGAACGTGCTCCTGGCGCTCATGATCACCGAGCACGCGGTGATCGCCGTCGTCCTGGGGCTGCCCTTCTTCTCCCTGGCGATGATCGCGGCCGACGCGGTCTTCCTGCCGACGTCGTTCCTGCGCCGCCTGGGCAACGTCTCCGGGCGCGCCCACGGGTGGGTACGCGTCCGGATACTCCGTCTCCTGCCACCGCGTACGCGCGCGGACGGTGTGCCGGTGCCCGTTCCCAGGACCGGAAGCCCGGGAGAGCCGGTGGATCACGCGGACCGGATGGATCACGCGGACCGGATGGATCACCTGGATCACGTGGATCGCGAGGACCGGGAGGACCGGGAGGAGCAGGCCGGTCAGGGGCCGACCGTCCCCGCGCCCGGGAAAGCACCCGGCACGCGCCCGTAGGCTGCACGTCATGGCCGCCCCCGACCGCGACATCGCCTCCGACCGCGACGACACCTCCCCCGCCGGCGACTCCGTGCCCCCCGCGACCCCCGCCCGGGACACCGCCCCCGTGACCCGCTGGTACCGGCACAGCGGTGGTGCGGTCCTGCTCGACGGCTTCCACGCCCTCAAGCACGCCGTGCGCTTCGGGGCCGAGGTCGAGGTGGCGGTGACCGCGGACCGGGCCGCCGCGCTCGCCCTCGCCGACGAACTGGCCCCGGACGTCCGGGAGGCGCTGGCGGCGCTGCTGGCCGAGGTGCCGTACGAGACGTACGCCTCGCTCGTCCCGCGCCCGCACCCCACCGCCGTCGCCGCGCTCGCCGTACGGCCCTCCCGCGAGGGCAACCTGGCCGGGCTGGCGCGCACCCCGCGCACCGCGCCCGTGGTGGTCCTGGACCAGCCGCGCAACCTGGGCAACGCGGGCGCCGTGATCCGGCTGGCCGCCGGTTTCGGGGCGACCGGGGTCGTCACCACCGGCACCCTCGACCCCTGGCATCCCACGGTCGTGCGCGGCGGGGCCGGGCTGCACTTCGCGACCGCCGTGGAACGGCTGTCCGTCGACGAACTGCCCTCCGGCCCGGTGTTCGCACTCGATCCGGAGGGCGAGGACATCCGCGCGCTGGAACTTCCGGACGACGCGCTGCTCGCCTTCGGCTCGGAGCGCAGCGGGCTCTCGCCCGAGCTGCGCGCGCGTGCCGACCACCTGGTGGCGCTGCCGATGCGCCCCCAGGTCTCCAGCTACAACCTCGCGACCAGTGTGGCCATGACGCTGTACCACTGGAGCGCCACCGGGGGCGCACCCGCCTGAGCGCCTCCCGCGCCGGCCGGGTCTACGCCTCCCGGCGCACCTCGACCACCCGGAAGCGGTTGGCCACGAACGCGGCGTCGGTGAGGGCCGCGTTGGCCGCCGGGTTGCCGCCGGAGCCGTGGAAGTCGGAGAAGGCGGCCGTCTGGTTGACGTACACCCCGCCGGTGAGGTTGAGGGAGAGCTGGGCGGCCTCCTCCAGGCAGACCTCCCGCACCTCCTCCTCGAACTCCGGGGAGGTCGTGTACGCGCCGACGGTCATCGCGCCCTTCTCACGGACGGTGCGCCGCAGCAGTTCCGCCGCGTCCGAGGCGGAGTCGACGGCGACGGCGAAGGAGACCGGGCCGAAGCACTCGCTCATGTAGGCGGCCTCGTCGTCCGGCTTCGCACCGTCCAGCTTCACGATCACCGGTGTACGGACCACCGCGTCCGGGAATTCCGGGTGGGCGATCCCGCGGGAGGCGAGGGCGACCTCGCCGAGGCCGGCGGCGGCCTCCAGGCGCTCCTTGACGCCGGGGTTGACGAGCGCGCCGAGCAGGCCGACTGCGCGCGTGTCGTCGCCGAGCAGGCCGTCGACCGCCTGCGCCAGGTCGGCGACGACCTCGTCGAAGGACTTGGGGCCCTGGTCGGTGCTGATGCCGTCGCGCGGGATCAGCAGGTTCTGCGGGGTGGTGCACATCTGGCCGCTGTAGAGCGACAGGGAGAACGCCAGGTTGGCGAGCATGCCCTTGTAGTCGCCGGCCGATTCCACGAGCACCGTGTTGACGCCGGCCTTCTCCGTGTACACCTGCGCCTGGCGGGCGTTGGCCTCCAGCCAGTCGCCGAACTCCGTGGAGCCGGTGTAGTCGACGATCCGGATCTCCGGACGGGTGGCCAGGGTCTTGGCGATGCCCTCGCCGGGCCGCTCGGCGGCCAGCGCCACCAGGTTCGGGTCGAAGCCGGCCTCGCTGAGCACCTGGCGCGCGACCTGGACGGTGAGCGCGAGCGGCAGCACCGCACGGGGGTGCGGCTTGACCAGGACCGCGTTGCCGGTGGCGAGGGAGGCGAACAGGCCCGGATAGCCGTTCCACGTCGGGAAGGTGTTGCAGCCGATGACCAGGCCGATGCCGCGCGGGACCGGGGTGAACCGCTTGGTCAGCGCCAGCGGGTCGCGCTTGCCCTGCGGCTTGGTCCACTCCGCGGTGCCGGGGGTGCGCACCTGCTCGGCGTACGCGTACGCCACCGCCTCCAGGCCGCGGTCCTGCGCGTGCGGGCCGCCGGCCTGGAACGCCATCATGAACGCCTGGCCGGAGGTGTGCATGACCGCGTGGGCGAACTCGAGCGTCCGGTCGCTGATCCGCTTGAGGATCTCCAGGCAGACCATCGCACGGGTCTCGGCGCCCGCGTCCCGCCAGGCCCGCATTCCGGCCCGCATGGCGGGCAGCAGCACGTCGAGGTCCGCGTGCGGGTAGCCGACGCCCAGTTCGACGCCGTACGGCGAGGTCTCGCCGCCCACCCAGTCGTCGGTGCCGGGCTGGCCGAGGTCGAGGCGGGTGCCGAGCAGCGCGTCGAAGGCGGCCTTGCCCGCCGCGAGGTCCAGACTGCCGTTCTCGCCGTAGGTCTTGGGGTGCTCGAGGTGCGGGGACCAGTACGCGCGCGTGCGGATCGCTTCCAGTGCCCGGTCCAGGGTGGGCCGGTGCTGGGCGGTCAGCTGCTGCGCGGTGAGTTCGGCGGCCATCGGGGACCAACTCCTCGTCGAGTTCGGGGACCGGGCAAAGCCTGGGGCAGGAGGCGGGGGCGGGGGCATCGGAAGCCGACGGTGCCGGACGGCGGGGACGGCGGCGATGCCGGAGGGAAGGGCGTCGGAGGCAAGGGATGTCGGAATTCGGGCGGTCGGAGTTAGAGTAACCGAACGATCGGTCGGGACAAGGGGGTCCGCCGCATCTGTGGACAAGCCCGTGCGGGAGGATCGCGCACATGACAGCACTCGACCTCAGCAGCCCCGTGGCCGTCGTCGGCACCGGCACCATGGGCCAGGGCATCGCCCAGGTCGCCCTCGTCGCGGGTCATCCCGTGCGGCTGTACGACGCCGTCCCCGGCCGGGCCCGGGAAGCGGCCGAGGGAATCGTGACCCGGCTCGACCGGCTCGTGGCGAAGGAACGGCTCACCGCCGCCGACCGGGACGCGGCCCGCGCCCGGCTGCTGCCCGCCGACGACCTGACCGCGCTCGCCGACTGCGCCCTGGTCGTCGAGGCCGTCCTGGAGCGCCTGGACGTCAAGCAGGAGCTGTTCCGCGCGCTGGAGGACGTCGTCTCCGACGACTGCCTGCTCGCCACCAACACGTCCTCCCTGTCGGTCACCGCCATCGGCGGCGCCCTGCGCGTCCCCGGCCGCTTCGTGGGTCTGCACTTCTTCAACCCGGCGCCGCTGCTGCCCCTCGTCGAGGTCGTCTCCGGCTTCGCCACCGACGTCACCTGCGCCACGCGCGCGTACGAGACGGCCCGCGCCTGGGGCAAGACGCCGGTCGCCTGCGCCGACACCCCCGGTTTCATCGTCAACCGCATCGCCAGGCCCTTCTACGCCGAGGCCTTCACGGTGTACGAGTCCCAGGCGGCCGATCCGGCCACCGTCGACGCGGTGCTGCGCGAGTGCGGCGGCTTCCGTATGGGGGCCTTCGAACTGACCGACCTCATCGGGCAGGACGTCAACGAGTCCGTCACCCACTCGGTGTGGCAGTCCTTCTTCCAGGACGTGCGCTTCACACCGTCCCTGGTCCAGCGCCGGCTGGTCGAGTCCGGCCGCCTGGGCCGCAAGAGCGGCCGGGGCTGGTACGACTACCGGGACGGTGCCGAGCGCCCCGAGCCGCACACCGCGGAACAGGCCGGGCCGCCCGCGTACGTGGTCGCCGAGGGCGGTCTGGGGCCCGCCTCGGACCTGCTCGCCCTGATCCGCGAGGCCGGGATCCAGGTCCGCGCGGAGGACGAGGACAACGGCACCCGTCTGGTGCTGCCCAGTGGCGGCCAGCTGGTGCTCGCCGACGGCCAGACCTCCGTGGAGTACCGCGACGTCGTCTACTTCGACCTCTCGCCGGACTACCGCGGGGCCACGCGCATCGCCCTGTCCCACTCCCAGGACACCTCCGCGCAGACCGTCGCCGAGGCCACCGGGCTGTTCCAGGCGCTCGGGAAGAAGGTCAGCGTCATCGGGGACGTCCCCGGAATGATCGTCGCGCGCACGGTGGCGCGGATCATCGACCTGGCGCACGACGCCGTCGCCAAGGGGGTGGCCACCGAGCAGGACATCGACACCGCGATGCGCCTGGGCGTCAACTACCCCCTCGGCCCCTTCGAGTGGAGCCGCCGCCTCGGCCGCGGCTGGGCCGGCTCCCTCCTGGAGGACCTGCACGAGCGCGATCAGTCCGGCCGCTACGCGCCGTCCCTCGCGCTCTACCGGCACGCGTGCGCCACCGAGAAGCGGGAGGACACCCCATGACCACCGCCAGGCGCGACACGTACACCCCGGAGTCCCTGCTCTCCGTCGCCGTCCAGGTGTTCAACGAGCGTGGCTACGACGGCACCTCCATGGAGCATCTCTCCAAGGCCGCCGGCATCTCCAAGTCGTCGATATACCACCACGTGGCGGGCAAGGAGGAACTGCTGCGGCGCGCGGTGAGCCGGGCGCTGGACGGGCTCTTCGGCATCCTCGACGAGGAGCAGGCGCGCGTGGGACGTGCCGCCGAGCGCCTGGAGTACGTCGTACGGCGCATGGTCGAGGTCCTGATCGCGGAGCTGCCGTACGTGACGCTGCTGCTGCGCGTGCGCGGCAACACGGGCACCGAGCGGTGGGCCCTGGAGCGGCGGCGCGAGTTCGACCACCGGGTGGCGGCACTGCTGAAGGCCGCGGCGGCGGACGGGGACGTGCGCGGCGACATAGAGGTGCGCCTGGTGACCCGGCTGGTCTTCGGGATGATCAACTCGATCGTCGAGTGGTACCGGCCGGACGGGCGCGGCATGAGCGAGCGCGAGGTGACGGACGCGGTGGTCCAGCTGGCCTTCGGCGGGCTGCGCAAGGCGTCCTAGCCCCGGGAACGGCCCGGGGCGGTCCTCGCGGGGGCGCGGGGGACAGCTCCGCGTGGGGCTGTCCGGGGGCGGCCCCGGGCTCGTCCGGGAGCGGCCCCGGGCTCGTCCGGCGGTTCACCCCTGTGGTTCCAGGTCCTCCTCCTCGAACACCAGCAGGGTGCGGGTGCTGAGCACCTCGGGGATCGCCTGGAGCCGGGTCAGTACCAGCTCGCGCAACGCCCGGTTGTCCGGGGTGTGCACCAGGAGCAGCACGTCGAAGTCGCCGCCCACCAGGGCGATGTGGGAGGCGCCGGGGAGCTGCCGGAGCTGCTCGCGGACCGTGCGCCAGGTGTTCTGGACGATCTTCAGGGTGATGTACGCCGAGGTGCTGTGACCGGCCCGTTCGTGGTCGACGCGGGCGCCGAAGCCGCGGATGACGCCGTCCTCCACGAGCCGGTTGATCCGGGCGTAGGCGTTCGCGCGCGAGACGTGGACCCGGTCGGCGACCGACCGGACGGACGCACGGCCGTCCGCCTGGAGCATGCGCAGGATGTCCTGGTCTATGGCGTCCAGGGGGCGCGCGGGCGGCAGCGGCCCGCTCCCTCCCGGACTCTCGGCCATTTGTTCAGACGACACCCGGTCCCGCCTCTCCGCCATGGACGTAATGCGTCCATCACAGGCTGTGGACAACCGTTTGTCCACAGCCTGGTGCCACCCGTAGCCAAAATGTGCCGACGACCGAACAATCGGTTGGTGAGGCGCGTCACAGACGCCGCGTCTTCACAAGCCGCTCCCACGAGGAGGTGCCGTCATGACGGTCATGGAGCAGCGGGGCGCTTACCGGCCGACCCCGCCGCCCGCCTGGCAGCCGCGTACCGACCCCGCGCCGCTGCTGCCCGACGCGGAGCCGTACCGGGTGCTCGGCACCGGACGCGCCGACGCGGCCGATCCGGAGCTGCTGTGCCGGCTGTACGCGGAGCTGGTGAAGGGCCGCCGCTACAACGCGCAGGCCACCGCGCTCACCAAGCAGGGCCGTCTCGCGGTCTACCCCTCCAGCACCGGTCAGGAGGCCTGCGAGGTCGCCGCCGCGCTGGTCCTCGAGGAGCAGGACTGGCTCTTCCCGAGCTACCGCGACACGCTCGCCGTCGTCGCCCGCGGGGTCGACCCCGTCGAGACCCTCACCCTCCTGCGCGGCGACCGGCACACCGGGTACGACCCCCGCGAGCACCGGGTCGCGCCGCTGAGCACGCCCCTCGCCACCCAGCTGCCGCATGCCGTCGGACTCGCGCACGCCGCCCGCCTCAAGGGGGACGACGTGGTCGCGCTGGCCATGGTCGGTGACGGCGGGACCAGCGAGGGCGACTTCCACGAGGCGCTGAACTTCGCCGCCGTGTGGCGGGCACCGGTCGTCTTCCTCGTCCAGAACAACGGCTTCGCGATCTCCGTCCCGCTCGCCAAGCAGACCGCGGCCCCGTCGCTGGCCCACAAGGCCGTCGGCTACGGGATGCCCGGCCGTCTGGTCGACGGCAACGACGCGGCCGCCGTGCACGAGGTCCTGGCCGACGCCGTACGCCACGCGCGCGCCGGCGGCGGCCCGACCCTGGTCGAGGCGATCACCTACCGCGTGGAGGCCCACACCAACGCCGACGACGCGACCCGCTACCGGGGCGACGCCGAGGTGGAGACCTGGAAGGGGCACGACCCCGTCGCGCTCCTCGAACAGGAACTGACCCGGCGCGGTCTGCTCGACGACGACCGTATCGCCGCCGTCCGCCAGGACGCCGAGACCATGGCCGCCGACCTGCGGGCCCGCATGAACCAGGACCCGGTGCTCGACCCCATGGACCTGTTCGCCCACGTCTATGCCGAGCCCACTTCCCAGCTGCTGGAGCAGCGGGAGCAGTTGCGTGCCGAACTGGCGGCCGAAGCGGAGAGCGAGGCCGGGCCCGGGGCCGGCTCCGGACCGGGAGGGACGCAGCGATGACCACCGTCGCCGCCAAACCGGCCACCATGGCGCAGGCGCTCACGCGCGCGCTGCGCGACGCGATGGCCGAGGACCCGTCCGTGCACGTCCTGGGCGAGGACGTCGGCACCCTCGGCGGGGTCTTCCGCATCACCGACGGCCTCGCCGAGGAGTTCGGCGAGGACCGCTGCACGGACACCCCGCTGGCCGAGGCGGGCATCCTCGGGACGGCCGTCGGCATGGCGATGTACGGGCTGCGGCCGGTCGTGGAGATGCAGTTCGACGCGTTCGCCTACCCGGCGTTCGAGCAGCTGGTGTCGCACGTCGCGAAGATGCGCAACCGCACGCGCGGGCGGATGCCCCTGCCGCTCACCATCCGCATCCCCTACGGCGGCGGCATCGGCGGCGTCGAGCACCACAGCGACTCCTCCGAGGCGTACTACATGGCGACTCCGGGGCTCCATGTCGTCACGCCCGCGACCGTCCCGGACGCCTACGGGCTGCTGCGTGCCGCCATCGCCTCCGACGACCCGGTCGTCCTCCTCGAACCCAAGCGGCTGTACTGGTCGAAGGACTCCTGGAACCCGGAGCGGCCGTCGGCCGTTGAACCCCTGGGCCGTGCGGTGGTGCGGCGCTCCGGCCGGAGCGCCACGCTCATCACGTACGGGCCGTCCGTTCCCGTCTGCATGGAGGCGGCCGAGGCGGCCCGTGCCGAGGGCTGGGACCTGGAGGTCGTCGACCTGCGCTCGCTGGTGCCGTTCGACGACGAGACGGTGTGCGCCTCGGTGCGGCGGACGGGACGCGCGGTCGTCGTCCATGAGTCGGGCGGCTTCGGCGGTCCCGGCGGCGAGATCGCGGCCCGGGTCACGGAGCGCTGCTTCCACCATCTGGAGGCGCCGGTGCTGCGTGTGGCAGGGTTCGACCTCCCGTATCCACCGCCGATGCTGGAGCGTCACCACCTGCCCGGCGTGGACCGGATCCTGGATGCCGTGGGGCGTCTGCAGTGGGAGGCCGAAAGCTGATGGCACAGGTGCTGGAGTTCAAGCTCCCCGACCTCGGTGAGGGGCTCACCGGGGCGGAGATCGTGCGCTGGCTGGTCGAGGTCGGCGAGGTCGTCGCCGTGGACCAGCCGGTCGTCGAGGTCGAGACGGCCAAGGCGATGGTGGACGTGCCCTGCCCCTATGAGGGCGTGGTCACGGCCCGCTTCGGCGAGGAGGGTGCCGAGGTGCCGGTGGGCGCCCCGCTGATCACGGTCGCGGTGGGCGGCCCGGCCGACGACGACGGCCGTCCGGCGGGGGAGCAGCGTTCCGCAACGGACGGCTCCCGTGCCGACGGCTCGCGGACGGAGGACTCGCGGACGCAGGGCCCGCGCTCGGAGGGCTCCGGCAATGTGCTGGTCGGTTACGGCACTTCGGAGGCACCGGCCCGGCGTCGCAGGGTCCGGCCGGGGCAGCCGGCGCCGGGCGCGTCGGCGACGCCCGCCACGCCCGCCCCGTCCACGGTGAACGGTTGGGCCGCCGCCGGACCGGCACCCGCTGCCCGGAAGGCCCGTACCGCCGAGGTGATGGACGGGCCGGTCCCCGTGATCTCGCCACTGGTGCGCCGGCTGGCCCGGCAGAACGGTCTGGACCTGCGGGAGATGGCCGGTTCCGGGCCCGAGGGGCTGATCCTGAGGGCGGACGTCGAGTACGCGCTCCAGGCCGCCGGAACGCGGGCCGGCAAGGGCCGGACGCCCACCACCGAGCCGCACCCGCGCGTGCCGCCGACGCCGGCGCCGGCGCAGGTACGGGAACCGGCGCCGGCGCACGCGCCGACCGTCGGTGTCCCGGCCGCCCCGGAGGTCACCCGCATCCCCCTCAAGGGCATCCGCGGTGTCATGGCCGACAAGCTCTCCCGCAGCCGTACCGAGATCCCCGACGCGACCTGCTGGGTGGACGCCGACGCGACCGAACTGATGCGGGCGCGGGACGCGATGCGGCGCTTCGCCGAGGAGCGCCCCCAGAGCCCCGTGGCCGGCGGGCCGAAGATCTCCGTGCTCGCCCTGCTGGCCCGGATCTGCACCGCCGCGCTGGCCCGCTTCCCCGAGCTCAACTCCTCCGTGGACATGACGGCCAGGGAGGTCGTCCGGCACACGGCCGTGCATCTCGGCTTCGCCGCGCAGACCGAGCGGGGACTCGTCGTCCCCGTCGTACGGGACGCGCACACGCGCAACGCGGAGTCGCTGACGGCGGAGTTCGCCCGGCTGACCGAGGCGGCCCGCACGGGAACGCTGACGCCGGCGGAACTCACGGGCGGCACGTTCACGCTGAACAACTACGGCGTCTTCGGCGTCGACGGCTCCACCCCGATCATCAACCACCCGGAGGCGGCCATGCTCGGCGTCGGCCGCATCGTCCCCAGGCCCTGGGTGCACGAGGGCGAGCTGGCGGTGAGGCAGGTCGTGCAGCTCTCGCTCACCTTCGACCACCGGGTCTGTGACGGCGGGACGGCAGGCGGCTTCCTGCGGTACGTGGCGGACTGCGTGGAGCAACCGGCGGTGCTGCTGAGGACGCTGTGACGTCCTGTTCCCCCTGACCGTGTTGTCCGTGCCCCCGCGTTCCCCGTGCTCGCGGGGGCACGCATACTCGGGGGGTGACCGAGTACGAGCTCCCGGGTGCTCCCGGAGCCGCTGGCGACCGCACCCGTGACCGCGACCCCGCGCCGGACCGGGCGGCGCCCGCCGCGTACGACGGGCCCGCCGCGCCCTCCACACGTCCCACGCCCGCCGTGCCCCCCGCCTACGACGCCCTCGTGCTGGCCGGCGGGGGTGCCCGGCGGCTCGGGGGCGCGGACAAGCCCGGGGTGCGGGTGGGCGGCCGGTCGCTGCTCGACCGGGTGCTGGCCGCCTGCTCCGGTGCCCGCTCCACCGTCGTCGTGGCCGACCCCCGGCCCACCTCCCGGCCCGTGTCCTGGGCACGGGAGGAGCCGACGGGCGGCGGACCGCTCGCCGCGCTCGACGCGGGGCTCCGGCTGAGCACCGCGGAGTACGCCGTCCTGCTCTCCGCCGACCTGCCGTTCCTCGACGCGCCCACCGTCGACGAGCTGCTGACCACCCTTCGGACGAGCACGGCGGACGGGGTCCTGCTGACCGACGCCGACGGCCGGGACCAGCCGCTCGTGGCCGCGTACCGGACGGCGGCCCTGCGTCGCGGACTGGCGGTGCTCGCCGAACGGCACGGCGCGTTGGCCGGGCTGCCGCTGCGCCGGCTGACCGGCTCGCTCGACCTCACCCGAATCCTCGGCCCAGTGGCGTCGTTCGACTGCGACACCTGGGACGACATCGCCGCCGCCAGAGCACGCATCAGGGAGCATGGACACGTGTTGGATGAATGGATTTCCGCAGTCAAGGACGAGCTGGGCATCGATCTGGACGTCGACACCGGCCTCCTCCTCGACCTCGCCCGCGACGCCGCCCACGGTGTGGCCAGGCCGGCGGCGCCGCTGACCACCTTCCTCGTCGGCTATGCGGCCGCCCGCGCGGGCGGTGACCAGGAGGCCGTCGCCGAGGCCGCGCGCAAGGCCGCCGCCCTCGCCGCCCGCTGGGCCGACGAGGACACCACCGGCGCCGCGTCCGGGCAGCCCACGGACCAGCAGCCCACGGACCAGCAGTCGGACGCCACCGGCACAGCCCCCGGAGGGGCCCCCGACCCGGCCCCCGGCACGCGTCCGGACGCCGGATGAACGCGCCCGAGGCCCGAGCCGGCAAGGGCACCGAGGCCACCGACGAGGCCGAGGATCCCGATGATCTCGACGTCGAGGAGGCTCTCGCCCTCGTGAACGACGCCTTTGGCCGCACCCCCGGCGACCCCGCGCGCGCTCGTGCCCGCGACCCCCGGCGGGACGGGCCCCGGTCCGCCCCGGACGGCCGGAGCCCCGTCACCCGCCCCTCGCACCACGACGACCGCCACGCCCTCCTCTCCTGGACCGAGGCCCGCACCGTCGCCGAGCGCGCCGCACGCCGGGGCACCGGCAGCCGGGCCGCCCACCGCGCCCCGGTCCCCGTGCCGCTCGACGCCGCCCTCGGCCTCACCCTGGCCGCCCCCCTCACGGCCCTCACCGACCTGCCCTCCTTCGACACCTCGGCCATGGACGGCTGGGCGGTCTCCGGGCCCGGACCCTGGGCCGTACGGGAGGAAGGCGTCCTCGCCGGGCACGCCGAGCACCCACCGCTCACCGACGGCGAAGCCGTCCGGATCGCCACCGGCGCCCGTGTCCCCCCGGACACCACCGCCGTTCTGCGCAGCGAACACGGCCATACCGACGACAACGGCCGGCTGCACGCCACCCCGCCCCGGTCCGCCACCGCATCCCGGCCGCCGGGCGCATCCCGCGCCGGGTCCGTCTCCACGGTCGCGCACGGTCAGGACATCCGCCCGCGCGGCCAGGAGTGCCGCAGCGGCGAGCAGCTGCTGTCCGTCGGCACCCTGGTGACCCCGGCCGTGCTGGGCCTCGCCGCGGCCGCCGGGTACGACACGCTCAGTACCCTCCCCCGCCCCCGCGTCGAGGTCCTCGTCCTCGGCGACGAGCTGCTCACCGGAGGCCTGCCGCACGACGGACTGATCCGGGACGCCCTCGGCCCGATGCTGCCGCCCTGGCTGCGCGCACTCGGTGCCGAGGTCACCGCCGTCCGCCGGGTCCGCGACGACGCGCAGACGCTGTACAGGGCGATCACGAGGTCCGAGGCCGACGTCGTCCTCACCACCGGCGGTACCGCCGCGGGCCCGGTCGACCACGTCCACCCGACGCTGCGCCGCATCGGCGCCGAACTCCTCGTGGACGGGGTCGAGGTGCGCCCCGGCCACCCCATGCTCCTGGCCCGCACCAAGGAGAACCAGTACCTCGTCGGCCTGCCCGGCAACCCCCTTGCCGCTGTCTCCGGGCTGCTCACGCTCGCCGAACCCCTGCTGCGGACCCTCGCGGGCCGTCCCGCCCCCGAGCCGTACACGATGCCGTTGCGGGACGCGGTGCAGGGACATCCGCACGACACCCGGCTCGTCCCGGTCGTGCTGCGCGGTGACGCAGCCCTGCCGTTGCACTACAACGGTCCCGCCATGCTGCGGGGCGTCGCGGCGGCCGACGCCCTCGCGGTCGTCCCCCCGGGTGGTACGCGGCCCGGCCAGGAGACGGAACTGCTGGATCTGCCCTGGGCGTCCGGGGGAATCGGGGTGTGTTTCACGTGAAACTTTCGGGCGAGGATGTCATGGCCCGTCAGGCGGACGAGCACTTGGTGACACACCGGGTGAAACTGCCGAGGAAGGTGGTCGAGCACCCGATCCGCCAGGTCGCCAAGCGGCTCTCCATGGCGTTGCTCCTCCTCGTGGTGACGGCGTTGATCGTGTACGTCGACCGCGACGGTTACACCGACAACTCCGACGGCACCCTCGACTTCCTCGATGCCTTCTACTACGCGACCGTCACCCTCTCCACCACGGGGTACGGCGACATCACCCCGGTCAGCGACGCTGCCCGGCTGACCAACATCTTCGTCGTCACGCCGTTGCGCGTGATGTTTCTGATCATCCTGGTCGGCACCACCCTCGAAGCCCTCACCGAACGTACGCGGGAGGAGTGGCGACTGAACCGCTGGAGGTCCACATTGCGTGATCACACCGTCGTCGTCGGATACGGCACGAAGGGCAGGTCCGCGATCAAGACCGTCTGCGCGACGGGGCTCCGCAAGGAGCAGGTCGTGGTGGTCGACCCCAGCAGCAAGGCGATCGAGGCCGCGGCGGCCGACGGATTCGCGGGCGTCATAGGCGACGCGACGCGCAGTGAGGTGCTGAAACGGGCCGAGGCCTACCGGGCGAAGCAGATCATCATCGCCACCCAGCGCGACGACACGGCCGTGCTGGTGACGCTGACGGCCCGCCAGCTCAACCGCGGCGCGAAGATCGTGGTCGCGGTGCGCGAGGAGGAGAACGCTCCCTTGCTGAAGCAGTCGGGTGCCGACGCGGTCATCACCAGTGCCAGCGCGGCCGGCCGGCTGCTCGGTCTGTCCGTGCTCAGCCCCGCGGCCGGCATGGTGATGGAGGACCTCATCCAGCAGGGCACCGGTCTCGACATGGTCGAACGACCGGTCATAAAGGCCGAGGTGGGCAAGTCGCCGCGCGAGGTCGACGATCTGGTGGTGAGTGTCCTGCGCGGGCACCGGGTGCTCGGCTACGACGACGCGAACGTCGGGACGCTGGAGCTGACGGACCGGCTGATCACCATCGTGCGGGCGACGCCGGGCCGTCAGGTCGCTCCCGACATCCGCCCGCTCCACGACTGACACCACCGGGACACGCGGGAGACGACGTGGCGCCCTGGAGTCGTCCGGCTCCAGGGCGCCACGCCGTCTCCCGCGGCGTTCGCCGGCCCGCCTCACTTGCGGTTGTAGAGCCGCATCGTGACCGGTCCGAAGACCAGGATGAACAGGACGGACCAGCCCAGTGACCAGGCCACCTCGTCGGCCGGCCAGTCCCCCGCCATCAGTCCGCGCACCGCGGACGCCAGGTGCGTGACGGGACTGTTGTTGACGAAGGCCTGGAGCCAGCCCGGCATGGTGCGGGGGTCGACGAAGACATTGGACAGGAAGGTGAGCGGGAAGATCACCATCATGCTGACGCCCATCACGGACTTCTCGGTGCGCAGCATCAGCCCGAACATCGTCCAGATCCACGAGAACGCGAACGCGAAGACCACCAGCAGCGCGATCCCGGCGAGCACACCGGCGACCCCGCCGTCCGGCCGGTAGCCGAGGATGATGCCCACGGTGAGCATCACGACGGACGCGATGGTGTAGCGCAGGGCGTCCCCGAGCAGATAGCCGACCATCGTCGAGGGCCGCCAGATCGGCAGGGTGCGGAACCGGTCGAAGACGCCCTTCTCGATGTCCGTGTTGACCGAGACACCGGTGTACATCGTGATCATCACGACCGACATCACCAGGATGCCCGGCAGCAGGAACTGGATGTACTCCGTCGGCGAGCCGGCCAGCGCCCCGCCGAAGAGGTACGTGTACATCAGCACCATCATGATCGGGAACGCGGTGACGTCGAAGAGCTGCTCCGGCACATGCTTGATCTTGAGGATCGCGCGCCAGCCGAACGTCAGCGAGGCCGACCACGCGCTGGGCCGCGGCGGGCGCTCCTTGGCGACCAGCAGCTCGGCGAGGGAGTCGGTGCGGACCGGGGCGAGTTCCGCGCTCTCGGTGGTCGTCGTCACGGTGCTCATGCCGCCACCTCGTCCTTCGGGTCGGAGGAGTCGTCGGCGCCGGCGTTGGCCCCGGCCCCTGTCCCGGAACCGGCCCCGGAGCCCGATGCCTGGGTGTCGTGGCCGGTGAGGGCGAGGAACACCTCGTCCAGGCTCGGCTGGCCGAGCGAGAAGTTGTCGACGGTGATGCCGGCCGTGGCCAGTTCGCTCAGCGCGCGGGCGGCCTGTTCGGCGGCGGTGTCCTGGCTCGCGGCCGCGCCCAGACGGGCGGTGAGCGTCACCGGGTCGGGGTCGGGCTGCACCTGTGCGTCGAGCAGGCGGCGCAGCAGGTCCGCGGCGAGCGGCCGTTGATCCGGATCGCGCAGCCGTAGATGTACGGTGCCGGCGCCGACGGACGCCTTCAGCTCACCCTTGGTGCCCTCGGCGATCACCTTCCCGCGGTCGATGACGGCGATCCGGGACGCCAGCTGGTCGGCCTCGTCCAGATACTGCGTGGTCAGCAGCACGGTCGTGCCCTGGGCGACCACCGCGCGCACGATGTCCCACACCTGGTTGCGGCTGCGCGGGTCCAGGCCGGTCGTCGGTTCGTCGAGGAACAGCAGGTCGGGGGTGTTGAGGATGGACGCGGCGATGTCGATACGGCGCCGCATTCCGCCCGAGTAGTGCTTGACCTGCTTCGCCGCCGCGTCCGTCAGGCCGAACGCCTCCAGGAGCTGGGCGGCACGGCTGCGGGCGCCCGGTTTGCGGTGGCCGAGGAGCCGGGCCAGCAGAACCAGGTTCTCGGCACCGGTGAGATCCTCGTCCACGGACGCGTACTGCCCGGTGAGGCTCACCAGGCCGCGCACCGTGTCGGCCTCGCGCACGATGTCGTGGCCGAAGACATGGGCGTCGCCGCCGTCCGGCCTCAGCAGGGTGGCGAGCATCTTCACGGTGGTGGTCTTGCCTGCGCCGTTCGGTCCGAGGACGCCGTACACCGTGCCGGCCGGGACGGCGAGATCGACTCCGTCGACGGCCCGTGTCTCACCGAAGGTCTTGACCAGGCCGGCGGTTTCGATCGCCAGGCCGGACGTCTGCGTGCTCATGCTTCGGGTCCTTCCGCGTGCTTGGGCTACGCATGGGAGACCTTCACGGTCGCGTAAATTCATCGCTCCCGCACAGGGGTTTTCCGCGAACCGGACCAATGACGGACCCCGCCCTCCGCCCATGGACCGAGGCCGGTCCCCGGATCGGTCCCCGGGCCGCACCTCAGGCCGGGCTCCGGGCCGCACCTCAGGCCGGTCTCCGGGCCGCACCTCAGGCCGGGCTCCGGGCCGCACCTCAGGCCGGTCTCCGGGCCGCACCTCAGGCCGGTCTCCGGGCCGCACCTCAGGCCGGTCTCCGGGCCGCACCTCAGGCCGGTCCCAGGGCCGGTCCCCGTCGGGCCTCGTCGGTTCCTGAATCGAGCCGGGCCGTACGTGGAGCGGGCCGCCGTTCCGGCCGGCCGGGCACTCCCCGTCCCCGAGGAGCCGCACGCGGGGCGGGAGAAACGATCACCGAGGCACCCCCGATGAGCCGTGCCGGACATTCGGCGTCACGAAAAGGTAACGCCGCGGGATGGGTGGGACATCCTCCGCTCCTCCTCCGTGCAACACCTTCTTCGAGAAGAACTGGAGCTTCCCTCGATGTCTCAGCACCGTAAATCGCACGGCAGGACCCACGCGAAGACCGGCGGTCCGCGCAAACGGATCATGATCGCGTCCGGAGTCCTCCTGGCGCTGGGCGGGGTGATGACGCTGACGCTGCAGGGCGGCTCGGACGACACCGACCGTGCGACCTCCGCGAAGACCCAGGTGCAGCAGTCCGCCGGCGATCGTGCCACCGAGGGGGACGCGGGCGCCCGGGGGAGCCGTGCGGAAGAGCTGAAGGCCACGCGGCGGGAAGCCCAGAAGATGGACCAGGCCACCGACGCGGAGGAGCGGGCGAGCCGCGCACGAGCCGCGAAGACGGCACAGACGGAGCGGAAGCGGGCCGAACAGAAGCGGGAGGCCGGGCAGAAGAGCGAAGCCGCAGCGGAGGAAACCCGTGAGAAGACGGCGGCGCCGGAGAAGCAGCGGCAACAACAGGAGGAGACCCGGGCCGCACAGGGGAACAGCGGCGGCGGCTCCTCCGCCGGCATGTCCGCCGATGAGCGCAAGCTCATATCCCTCCTCAACGAGCGCCGCAGCAGCATGGGGCTTCCTCCCGTCGAGGCGAGCGACGACCTGGCGAACCAGGCCGAACAGTGCTCCGCGCGCAGCCTCGCGAAGAACGCCCTCGAGCACTGCGGCCACGAGGTTCTCTTCTCGGGCGGTTCCGGCAACACGCCCGAGGTGATGATCGAGGCCTGGTTCAACAGCCCGGGGCACAAGACCGCGCTCACCTACGGCAGTTCGACCAGGGCGGGCGCAGCGATCGTCACCAACGGCGAGGGCCGGCTCGTCGCGGCCATCAACATCGACTACTGAACGGCCCGACCCCGGGGAGGCCGCCGCCGGGACGGACCCCGGCAGCGGCCTCCTGTCCGTGGCCGCCGCCCGGCCGGGAGGACGGAATCCCGGGGACGAGGCCGCCCACCGCGCGTTCCGTTCGACGGCCGGGCCCGGGGACACCGGTGGCGCCGGCGTCGCGACAGCGCAGATCATGTCGATCGGAGGGGTGGGGCTCGGTGGAGCCGCACCGAGCCGGGCCCCGCCCGTGCGTCCCGCGCCCCCGGTGGGGTGCGGGCGGTACCCCGGCACCATCACCGTGGCCGACGCCACGGTGGCACGGGTAGGGCCCCCACCGTGCGACAGGAGGTAGCGTCGGGCCCCATGAAGGCAGTCACCATCACGCAGCCGGGCGGTCCCGAAGAGCTCACGTGGGCGGAGGTGCCGGACCCCGTGCCCGGACCGGGCGAAGTCCTCGTCGATGTTGCCGCGAGTGCCGTGAACCGCGCGGACATCCTCCAGAGGCAGGGCTTCTACAACCCGCCACCCGGCGCTTCCCCGTACCCGGGCCTGGAGTGTTCCGGGCGGATCGCCGCCTGCGGGTCCGACACGGCCGGCTGGGCCGTGGGAGACGAGGTGTGCGCGCTGCTCGTGGGCGGAGGCTACGCGGAGCAGGTCGCCGTCCCGGTCGGCCAGTTGCTCCCCGTCCCCCAGGGGCTCGACCTCAAGCAGGCAGCCGCGCTCCCGGAGGTCGTCTGCACGGTCTGGTCGAACGTCTTCATGGTGGCCCACCTCCGTCCCGGCGAGACGCTGCTCGTGCACGGCGGCTCCAGCGGCATCGGCACCATGGCGATCCAGCTGGCCAAGGCCGTCGGTGCCAGGGTCGCCGTCACGGCCGGTACGAAGGAGAAGCTGGAGCGCTGCGCCGAACTGGGTGCCGACATCCTGATCAACTACCGCGAGCAGGACTTCGTGGCCGAGCTGGAGCAGGCCACCGACGGCGCCGGCGCGGACGTCATCCTCGACAACATGGGCGCCAAGTACCTGGACCGCAACGTCAAGGCCCTCGCCGTCAACGGCCGGCTCGCGATCATCGGTATGCAGGGCGGCGTCAAGGGCGAACTGAACATCGGCGCCCTCCTCGGCAAGCGTGCCGCCATCAGCGCGACCTCGCTGCGCGCCCGGCCGCCGGCGGAGAAGGCGGCGATCGTCGCGGCCGTGCGGGAACACGTCTGGCCGCTGATCGAGGGCGGTCATGTCCGTCCCGTCGTCGACCGTGAGATCCCGATGCAGGACGCGGCCGAAGCCCACCGGTTCGTGGAGGCCAGCGGCCACATCGGCAAGGTGCTGCTGATCGCGCCGTAGGACTTCGGGAGGTCCGTGGGCTTCGTGCTTCAGCTCCGCCTCAGCCTGAGGCCCACGAACGCCAGTCCCAGTCCGAGCCCCATCAGGACCAGTCCGCTGCCCAGCGGCAGGATGCGCAGCATGGGCCCGGTGGAGCGCCCGGTGCCGGCGACGGTGTCCGCCGTGGGCTGCCGCGACACCTCGGAGGACGCCGTGGCCACAGCCTCCTGCGACGGGGGAGCCCGATGGACGGTGCCGGCCCCGGACTCCTCGGATCCGTCCGTACCGTCTCCGGAGTCCGGGACGGATCCGGGGTCCTCCGCACCGACGGGTGCCCTGCCCGGCTTCTCGGGGACGCCGCTCGCGCCGTCGCCCGGGCGGGAGGGACGAGGCACGGGGCTCGCGCCGTCGCCGGTGCCCGGCCCGTCGTCCCGTCCCTCCCCCGGGTCCGCCTTCCCGGTCCCTTCGGTCCCTTCGGACCCCTCGGGCCTCTCGCTCCTCTCCTCCGGTCCGGTCACCTCCCGCCCCGGCCGCTTCCGCCCCTCCCCGGGACGGCTACCGGCCCTGGAGGGCTGGGCGGAGGGTGAGAGCGACGGCGTCACAGCCGCTGCCGCTGCCGCTGCCGAACGGAAGGAGAAGGGGAGGGGGAGGGGGAAGGGGAAGGGCACGGAGGAGGAAGCAGGAGACGGAGAGGATGAGCGGGCGGGCACGCCGAACCGTCCGCCCACCGCCTCCTGACGCCCGCCCACAGCTCCTTCGGCGCCGTAGGCCACCGCCGTACCGAAGGGCGCCACGGCAGCGCTGTACGGCATCGCCACCCCCGCTCCCGTCCCGGCCGCGGTCACCGCGCCCGTCAGCACCCCGAGGGCGATGCCCGCTCGCAGGGCGAGCCCCGCCCTCGATGCCCTTACTGCACACATCCCTGGAGCCACGACGGTGACCTCCCGCACCGGCCGGTGCCCGTTCGCACCGTCGGCAAGATGGACCGGATGAACCCCCATAGGCTCGCATTCCCGCGCACCCCCGGCATTCCGGATTCCCCCAGACAGGGGGCGGCAGGGGAGGCAGTCAGGGGGCCCCGGAAGTGTGCGGCGGGTGTGCGAGAGAATGGCCTTATGGAGATGCCGAGGAACGAACGGTCGCCGGACAACCCGCAGGTTCTGGTCGTCGGCCAGGACGGGATGGCGCTCGGCGGGGGCACGGGGGACGAGGATTCCCGCGAGGTCCCGGTGACGGAGCAGGTGGAGCAGCCCGCGAAGGTCATGCGGATCGGCAGCATGATCAAGCAGTTGCTGGAGGAGGTGCGCGCGGCTCCTCTGGACGAGGCCAGTAGGGTCCGGCTCAAAGAGATCCACGCCAGCTCGGTGAAGGAGCTGGAGGACGGACTCGCGCCCCAGCTGGTCGAGGAGCTGGAGCGGCTCTCGCTGCCCTTCACGGACGAGGCCACCCCGAGCGACGCCGAACTACGGATCGCGCAGGCCCAGTTGGTGGGCTGGCTGGAGGGCCTCTTCCACGGCATCCAGACCACGCTCTTCGCCCAGCAGATGGCCGCGCGCGCCCAGCTGGAGCAGATGCGCCGGGCCCTTCCGCCGGGCGCCGGTGACGGCGGAGCCGAGGAACACCCGTTGGGCGGCCGCTCGGGCGGTCCGTACCTGTAAGCGTCCCTGACCCGCTGGGGCAGGACAGCTCGAAGGGGCCCGGCTTCGAAGCCGGGCCCCTTCGAGCTGTCCTTTGTTCCTTGCCCTGTGTCCTGGGGCGCTCAGGTTTCCCCAGGAGCCCAGGAGCCCAGGAGCCCAGGAGCTCAGCCGGCCGGCGGGTTGCCCGTGGAGACGTCGAGCTGGATCCTGGGCATGTCCTCGGGGTCGGCGGCCGTACCGGGGGCGGGGAACTGGTTCATGACCGTTCCCTCGCCGTACGTGTTCTCGTCGACGTTCCGCACCTCCAGGTCCCAGCCGGCGGCCTGGAAGCACTCCTTGACCGACTTGATGTACTTGAACTTCAGCTTCGGGACCTCGATCTTGTCCTCGTCGTTGTAGGACTCCTCCGGGTCCGTGCAATCCTCCGGGTCGATCGTCCTGGACGGGTCGGGCCCGCGGTAGCCGGCCGCCTTGGAGGCCGACACCGACGCGCTGACGCCCGGGTCGCCGCCCTTGTCGTTCTCGTCGCCGCCGCCGTTGGCCAGCAGCGCCGCGACCAGGCCGCCGACGGCGAGGACGGACACGACGACCGAGCCGATGATCACCGGCTTGTTGTTCCTGCCGCCGCCCGGGCCGCCCGAGCCCGGACCCTGGGGCGACAGGTGGTACGGCGGCGGCGTCGACGGACCGCCCTGGGGCACGCCGTACGGGGAATGGGGTGTCGCGTAGCCGCCCTGCGGGGCGCCCTGCTGCGGGTAGCCGTACGACGGGGCCGGGCCCGGCGCTGCCGGGGTGCCGTACGGGTTCGGGGTGTGGTGCTGGGGCGGGCCCGGCGTGTACGGCGTCTGGACGCCGCCCGGGGCCGCCGGTGCCGACTGGTCGACGGGCGGGAAGACCGCGGAACCGACGCCCGAGCCGCTCTGCCCGTGCGTGCCGGGGACGATGCTCGGCGGGGCCGCCTGGAAGGACTGGCTCACCCGCAGGCACTCGCCGCGCATGGCTTCGGCGCTGGGGAAACGCTCGTTCGGGTTCTTCTTCAGCGCGCGGGTGATCAGCGCGTCCACGGCCGGGGGCAGCGAGCGGTTGACCGAGGAGGCGAGCGGCGGCTCCTCCTGGACGTGCGCGTACGCGATGGCCAGCGGCGAGTCGGCGTCGAACGGGATCCGTCCGGTGACCAGTTGGAAGAGCATGATGCCGACCGAGTACAGGTCGGAGCGGGCGTCGACGCCCCGCCCGAGCGCCTGCTCGGGCGAGAGGTACTGCGGGGTGCCGACGACCATGCCGGTCTGCGTCATCGAGGTCACGCCGGACTGCATGGCGCGGGCGATGCCGAAGTCCATCACCTTGACCACGCCGCGCTTGGTCATCATCACGTTGCCCGGCTTGATGTCCCGGTGGACCAGGCCCATCTCGTGGCTGATCTCCAGGGCGGCCAGCACGTCCGCGGTGATCTTCAGCGCTTTGTCGGCGGGCATCGCGCCCTGCTGCCGTATGTCCTCGTCGAGCACGGAGCCCAGCGGACGGCCCTCGACGTACTCCATGACGATGTACGGCGTCGTCATGCCGTCCACATCGTCCTCGCCGGTGTCGAAGACCGAGACGATGTTGGTGTGCGTGAGCTTCGCCACGGACTGGGCCTCGCGGCGGAAGCGTTCGCGGAAGGCCTGCTCCCTGCCGAGTTCCGTGTGCAGGGTCTTGATCGCGACCTGACGGTCGAGCACGCTGTCGTACGCGAGGTGGACGGAGGCCATGCCACCCTGGCCGAGCAGGTCCCGCAGTCGGTAGCGGCCGCCGGCGAGCGCCCGCCCCGCGTTGTGGCCCTGTGCGCCGTCCTGGCTCATGTTCAGCGTCCCCCGTAGCCTCTCCGGCCCTGCCGTCGGCGACCGATTCCTCGTAGATCCAATGCGCTATACCCGGCCAAGTCTGCCCCAGGCCACCGACACGTCAAGCGTGGGGCCCGTTCCGTGACCGTACGGGAGAGAAGCGTCGCGGAAGCGTTACAGGGGACGTGAGGACGGTGCACGGAATTTGCACGACGATATGGATTGCGGGTTTCATGGCCGGTCCGTCTCATGCTCGTTCCTGGCAACCCGTCCCGGACCGGAGGTCGGCGTGAAGGCTGTAGCGTGGCCGACGGAGACCGTGACAACACCGCGCGCACCGCGGGCAGAAACGACGGCGAGGACTGATGGCACAGCAGCAGCGCGCTCAGGGCCCGTCCGACCCCGAGGCGACTGGCGGCGGCATGTCGGACGCGCCGGACAACTGGGGTAACGGCGGACTGGTCGGTGACGGACGTTACCGGCTGACGCACCGACTCGGCCGGGGCGGTATGGCCGAGGTGTTCGCCGCCGAGGACGTGCGGCTCGGGCGGACGGTCGCCGTCAAACTGATGCATGCCGATCTCGCCGAGGACCCGATCGCCAAAGCGCGGTTCACGCGCGAGGCGCAGTCGGTGGCCGGTCTCAACCACCACTCGATCGTCGCCGTGTACGACTCCGGTGAGGACGTCGTGGGCAGCCAGTCCGTGCCGTACATCGTCATGGAGATCGTCGAGGGCCGCACGATCCGCGATCTCCTGATCAACGCCGAGGCGCCCGGCCCCGAACAGGCGCTGATCATCGTCTCCGGCGTCCTGGAGGCGCTGGCCTACTCGCACCAGCACGGCATCGTGCACCGCGACATCAAACCCGCCAACGTCATCATCACGCACAACGGTGCCGTGAAGGTCATGGACTTCGGCATCGCCCGCGCGCTGCACGGCGCGTCCACGACGATGACGCAGACCGGCATGGTCATGGGCACCCCGCAGTACCTCTCGCCCGAGCAGGCGCTCGGCAAGGCCGTCGACCACCGGTCCGACCTGTACGCGACCGGCTGCATGCTGTACGAACTCCTGGCGCTGCGGCCCCCGTTCACCGGTGAGACGCCGCTGTCCGTGGTCTACCAGCACGTGCAGGACATCCCCACGCCTCCGTCGGAGGTCTCGGACGCCAGCCCCCCGGAGCTGGACGGGCTTGTCATGCGCTCACTCGCCAAGGAACCGGACGACCGGTTCCAGACGGCCGAGGAGATGCGTGGGCTGATCCAGTACGGGCTGCAGATGCTCTACGACCAGGGCGGCCACACCGGCACCTGGAACACCGGCCCGGTCGACATGCACGAGGGCCGGCACACCCCGGCGGCGGGTTTCGCGGGCACGACGGCGATGCCGCACCCGGACGCCTCCGGCACCGCGGCCATTCCGAAGCCGATTCTCCCCAACCGGTACGGCAACGGGGACGACGGCGGTTTCGAGGGCGGCGACAACCAGGGCGACGGCCGCGGCAAGCTGTGGATCCTCGCGGTGCTCGCGGTGATCGCCGTCGTCGCGGGCGTCGCGCTCGCGCTGAGCAACGGCGACGGCGAAAAGAACGACAAGAAGCCGACCGAATCCCCCTCCTCCTCGCAGACCAGCGAGAAGGAGAAGCCCAGCGCGTCACCGGACGAGGACGACACCAGCGAGGAACCGGAAGTGCCGAACACGGACCCCGGCACCGGCACCGGCTCCGGAGGCGGCGGCTTCGTCCCGTCGTACAACCCGACCCCGGCCCCGACGCAGAGCCAGCCGCAGCCCGAGGAGCCGACGGGCGAGCCGACGGACGTCCAGACGACGCCGACGGAGACCGAGCCGGAGAACCCGCCGGAGTCGCCGTCGGTGCCCGACCCGGAGTCGGGTGGCGCCGACGGCGGCGTGGACGGCGGCGTGGACGGCGGCGTTGACGGCGGAGCTGTCACCGGCGGCTGAACACGGACCCCACGTACGGACCACGGGGCGGGCGCTCGGCGTCCGCCCCGTCCCGCGTCCGCCCCGCCGGGCGCCCGCCTCACCCCGTGAACGCCGCGCGCACCGCGTCGTACTCCCGGCTCCACCACACCACCAGGGCGGCCGTGGCCGGGAACTGGGAGTCCGCGCGGGTGTCGTCGCGCTCGTAGTGCCAGCGGAGCATCCAGAAGTCGTTGAGGCGTTCCCACCACACCCGGTGCACCGCCGCGGCGAGCTGGGCGGACGTGGCCCCCGCGCCGCGCCGGTACGCGCGCGCGTAGGACCGTACGCGCGGCAGGTCGAGGGTGCCCGAGGGCCGCACGAAGAAGATCGCTGCGGCGCGTACGGCCTCCTCCGCGCGAGGCTGGACGCCGAGCCGGTCCCAGTCGACGATCGCCGCGGGCGTGCTCCCCCGGTACAGCACGTTGAACGGGTGGAAGTCGCCGTGCACCCACCCCACCGCGCCCCCGCGCGGAGGACGCCGGCCGGCGTGCCGCTCCAGAAGGGTCCGCCGTTCCAGGAGCCGGCGGCGGGCGAGGGCGTCGAAGGAGTCGGCGGGGTGGTGCCGGCGGACGCGGCCGAGCAACTCGTCGATGAGGGTGAGGGTGTCGGACGGGTCGGCGCTCTCCGCCGGAGCGCCGTGGGCCCGCGTGGGGGCCGGCATCACGCGTTCCAGACCGGCGTGCACCGCACCGAGCAGTGCCCCGAGCCGTGCGCACTGTCCCGGCGTGAGCTGTCCGCCGTGCCGGTGCCGGCCGTCGATCCAGGGATGCAGGGCGTACGCGTGGCCGCCGACCACGGTGACCGTGCGCCCGTCCCGGGCGGGCAGCGGCGGGGCCACCGGCACGCCCAGGCCGGCCAGGCGCCGGGTGGCCCGGTGCTGGCGGACGATCGCGGCCGGATCGGCGGTCTCGGGGTCGAAGTGGTGCTTGAGGAAGTAGCGGCCGTGGGTCGTACGCAGGCGGTAGCCGCGGTTGAGCAGGCCCTCGTCGACGGGCTCGCAGGTCACCGCGGAACCGGCGGCGTACCGGCGCAGCAGGGCGCCCAAAGGGAGCGCGCAAGGAACAGGGGGTAGTACACGTAAGGGCGACACGCGCCAGATGCTAGGGCACCGCGCGGGCCCGTGAGCTGTGCGTTGTCACAGCCAGTCATTTCCGGTCGCACTATGTGCTCGATCTGCCCGGGGCGGTAGCCGGACGGAGTGCCGGAAGGGATGCCGGGCAGCCGCCCGCTGGAAGTGGGGCAGGAGTCCGGTGGAAGTGCGGCAGGAGTCCGGCGGGACGCCGGCCCGCCGCCGGACGGTACGCCGGGCGCGCGCGGGACACGACCCTTCCCGAGTCCGGGGTCGGCGGGATAACGTGCCGTTGCTCCGGCCTCCTGCAAGGCTGTGACCAGCGCGCCTTTCCAGCCTTTCCGATTTACTTGGAAATCCAAGCAAAATCCCAGGTCAGGAATGGTTTCCCAGAAATGTGGCGCACTGGGTAACGTGCTATGTGCAGGTCGCTCGCCGGGGCACCTGTCACGCCTGTTCCCGGCCGAGCGGCACCCACCCCGTGCCCGTGGTCGAGAAGAGGTGAGCCTCCCCCAGGCTTCGACGAGCTGGAGGGGGACCCCAGACCTACCGGCAATCCCGGGGGTCGGACCGACGGAGGAGCACACGTGACCGTGGAGAGCACTGCCGCGCGCACACCGCGACGCAGCGCCGGAAGTGATGCCGGCGCCACTGGCGCCCAGCGCACCACCAGCACCACCGCCAAGAAGGCGGTCCCGGCAAAGAAGGCGACCGCGGCCAAGAAGGCACTCGCGGCCAAGAAGGCACCCGCCGTGAAGAAGGCACCCGCCGTGAAGAAGACCCCGGCGGCCGGGAAGACCGGCGGCACGAAGCCGCGGGGCGCCGAACCCCACCTCGTACAGCTGCTGACGCCCGAGGGCGAGCGGGTCCGGAACGCCGAGTTCGACCAGTACGTCTCCGGTGTCACCCCCGAGGAGTTCCGCGGCCTGTACCGCGACATGGTGCTCACCCGCCGCTTCGACGCCGAGGCCACCGCGCTCCAGCGCCAGGGCGAGCTGGGCCTGTGGGCCTCGCTGCTGGGCCAGGAGGCGGCGCAGATCGGCTCCGGGCGCGCGCTGCGCGACGACGACTACGTCTTCCCCACCTACCGCGAGCACGGCGTCGCCTGGTGCCGCGGGGTGGACCCGACCAACCTGCTCGGCATGTTCCGCGGCGTCAACAACGGCGGCTGGGACCCGAACAGCAACAACTTCCACCTGTACACGATCGTCATCGGCTCCCAGGCGCTGCACGCCACGGGCTACGCGATGGGTGTCGCCAAGGACGGCGCGGACAGCGCGGTGATCGCCTACTTCGGCGACGGCGCCTCCAGCCAGGGCGACGTGGCCGAGGCCTTCACCTTCTCCGCGGTCTACAACGCCCCGGTGGTGTTCTTCTGCCAGAACAACCAGTGGGCGATCTCCGAGCCGACCGAGAAGCAGTCCCGCGTCCCGCTGTACCAGCGCGCGCAGGGCTTCGGCTTCCCGGGCGTGCGGGTGGACGGCAACGACGTGCTGGCGAGCCTCGCCGTGACCCGGTGGGCCCTGGAGCGGGCCCGTGCCGGTGAGGGACCGACGCTGGTCGAGGCGTTCACCTACCGCATGGGCGCCCACACCACCTCCGACGACCCGACCCGCTACCGCCACGACGACGAGCGGGCCTCCTGGGAGGCCAAGGACCCGATCCTGCGCCTCCGCCGCTACCTGGAGTCCGCCCACCACGCGGACGAGGGATTTTTTGCGGAACTGGAGACCGAGAGCGAGACGTTGGGCAAACGAGTGCGCGAAGCGGTCCGTGCCATGCCGGATCCGGACCACTTCGCCATCTTCGAGAACGCGTACGCGGACGGACACGCCCTCGTCGACGAGGAGCGGGCCCAGTTCGCCGCCTATCAGGCGTCGTTCGCCGACGTGGACGGGGGCAAGTGACATGGCGGAGACCGTGACATTCAAAAACATGGCCCTGGCCAAGGCGATCAACGAGTCGCTGCGCCGCGCCCTGGACACGGACCCCAAGGTCCTCGTCATGGGTGAGGACGTCGGCAAGCTCGGCGGCGTGTTCCGGGTGACGGACGGGCTGCAGAAGGACTTCGGCGAGAGCCGCGTCATCGACACCCCGCTCGCCGAGTCGGGCATCGTCGGCACGGCGATCGGCCTCGCCCTGCGCGGCTACCGCCCGGTGGTCGAGATCCAGTTCGACGGCTTCGTCTTCCCGGCGTACGACCAGATCGTCACGCAGCTCGCGAAGATGCACGCGCGTTCGCTGGGCAAGGTGAAGCTCCCGGTCGTCGTGCGCATCCCCTACGGCGGCGGCATCGGCGCGGTGGAGCACCACTCCGAGTCCCCGGAGTCGCTGTTCGCGCACGTGGCGGGTCTGAAGGTGGTCTCGCCGTCGAACGCGTCGGACGCGTACTGGATGATGCAGCAGGCCATCCAGAGCGACGACCCGGTGATCTTCTTCGAGCCCAAGCGGCGCTACTGGGACAAGGCCGAAGTCAACACCGAGGCGATCCCCGGCCCGCTGCACACCGCGCGCGTGGTCCGTGAGGGCACCGACCTGACGCTGGTGGCGTACGGCCCGATGGTGAAGCTCTGCCAGGAGGTCGCGGACGCGGCCGCCGAGGAGGGCCGCTCCCTGGAGGTCCTGGACCTGCGCTCGGTCTCCCCGCTCGACTTCGACGCGATCCAGACGTCGGTGGAGAAGACCCGCCGCCTGGTCGTCGTCCACGAGGCACCGGTGTTCTTCGGTTCGGGCGCGGAGATCGCCGCGCGGATCACGGAGCGCTGCTTCTACCACCTGGAGGCCCCGGTCCTGCGGGTGGGCGGCTACCACGCCCCGTACCCGCCGGCCCGCCTGGAGGAGTCCTACCTCCCGGACCTGGACCGGGTGCTGGACGCCGTCGACCGCTCGCTGGCGTACTGAGGGAAAGGGAGGGTCGTGACGACGATGACGCAAGCGCCCGTCCGTGAGTTCAAGATGCCCGACGTGGGCGAGGGGCTGACCGAGGCCGAGATCCTCAAGTGGTACGTCCAACCCGGTGACACGGTCACCGACGGCCAGGTGGTGTGCGAGGTCGAGACGGCGAAGGCGGCCGTGGAGCTTCCCATCCCCTACGACGGGGTGGTCCGCGCGCTGCACTTCCCCGAGGGCACCACGGTGGACGTGGGCACGTCCATCATCGCGGTGGACGTCTCGGGTGGTGCGGCCCCGGAGCCGGAGGCCCCCGCGGCCGCCGCTGCCGTACCCGCCGCTGCCGCACCCGCCGCTGCCGTACCCGCCGCTGCCGTACCCGCCGCTGCCGCACCCGTCGAGCAGCTGGCGGAAGCCGAGCCGACGGCGGTGGGCTCGGGCCGCCAGCCCGTGCTGGTCGGCTACGGAGTGGCGACGTCCGCCACCCGCCGCCGCCCGCGCAAGACCGCCCCGGACGGCTTCGTCCAGCAGACGGTGGCAGGGGACCGGGCGGAGCTGAACGGCCACGCCCCGGCCGCCCAGGCGCCCCCCGCCGGTCCGGTGGCCGGCGCGCAGCGCCCGCTGGCCAAGCCGCCGGTGCGCAAGCTGGCGAAGGACCTCGGCGTCGACCTGGCCACGGTCACCGCGACCGGCCCGGACGGCATCGTCACGCGCGAGGACGTCCACGCGGCCGTGGCGGCAGCGCCGAAGGCACCGGAGGAGCCGGCGGCCGTCCCCGCGCCGGTGACCGCTCCCGCCCCGGCGGCCGCTCCCGCGCCGGTGTCGTACGACACCGCCCGCGAGACCCGCATCCCGGTCAAGGGGGTGCGCAAGGCGACGGCGGCGGCGATGGTCGGTTCGGCGTTCACCGCGCCGCACGTCACCGAGTTCGTGACGGTCGACGTGACGCGCACGATGAAGCTGGTGGAGGAGCTGAAGCAGGACAAGGAGTTCACGGGTCTGCGGGTGAACCCCCTTCTGCTGATCGCGAAGGCCCTGCTGGTCGCGATCAGGCGCAACCCCGGCATCAACGCGTCCTGGGACGAGGCGGCCCAGGAGATCGTGGTCAAGCACTACGTCAACCTGGGCATCGCCGCGGCCACCCCGCGCGGTCTGATCGTCCCGAACATCAAGGACGCCCACGCCAAGACGCTGCCGCAACTGGCCGAGTCCCTGGGCGAACTGGTGTCCACGGCGAGGGACGGCAAGACCTCCCCGTCCGCGATGCAGTCCGGCACGGTCACCATCACCAACGTCGGCGTCTTCGGCGTCGACACGGGCACGCCGATCCTCAACCCCGGCGAGTCGGCGATCCTGGCGGTCGGCGCGATCAAGCTCCAGCCGTGGGTCCACAAGGGCAAGGTGAAGCCCCGTCAGGTCACCACCCTGGCCCTGAGCTTCGACCACCGCCTGGTCGACGGCGAACTGGGCTCCAAGGTGCTGGCCGACGTGGCGGCCGTCCTGGAACAGCCGAAGCGCCTGATCACCTGGGCGTGACCGACACACGTCGGCGGCCCCCACCAAGCGGGTGGGGGCCGCCGACGTGTACGGACGCCCGTCACAGAGCGGTGCTGCCCACCATGGGGATCTTGATGGCAACAGTGCCGCCGTCGATCTCACAGGTGGCCCGGTGGTCGCCGACCCGTAAGCGGCGGAGGCCGGTCCCGCCGAGCTTGCTGCTGGACGGTGGTTCCGGATCGGTGGCCGGCGCGTTGATCGCCTTGACCAGCGGTTTGACGGCGTCGCCGTCCCGTGTCCGGAGTCTCTTGAGCCCTTCGAAGGCCGTCCGTTTCCAGATGATCGTGTAGCTCACGAGGCTTCCGTCCCTCTGACGAGGGTGGTGATCTCGGCCTGGGTGACCGTGAGGTCGCCCACGGCCCGTGAGTGGAGGGACACGGAGGTGTCCCACGAGCATGGCCTACGCGCCTGATGCGGACCTGCCGCTCCTGCTCGGCAAGATCGCAGAATCGGGGTCGCCATCACACTCGGGATGACCGGTGTGCACTACCGCGAGCCCGCCGATCTCCACAAGGCGCTGGGCTTCGTGTTCGGCTGCCCCACGAGCCCGGAGAACCCGGAACGGTTGATCGGCTGGGCGTGAGACCCGACGAACCACTAGGTTCATCACAGGAGGGGCGCCGCAACTTCGGATTGCGACGCCCCTCCCGCTGTACCGGCCTCTCAGACCTGATGGAGCACGTACACCGGAGCCCCGCCCTTGGTCCCGCCCCGCGAGCGGATGCAGGCGTGCTTGTGCAGCAGCCGGAGGCACTCGTTGACGCGGTGCGCGGAAAGCCCCGTACGGGCGGCGATCACCTCCAACGGTTCGCGCAGCTCACCCGATGCGACGAGTACCGGGGCGATGACCACGGCCACCGTCCACACGTCCTCCGTCACGGACAACCGCTGCCGCCAGTCGGCCAGGACCGACTCGGTGGTGGGTGGCGCGGTGAGGGCGGCCTCGGGCGGCCGGCGTTCGAGGACGAGGGTGTCGAACCGGTCCGCGATGCGTTCCATGGCCCGGACCATGGCCTGCTGCACGGCGAGGGTGGCCTGTTGTACGGCGAGGGTGCCCTGCTGCGCGGCCAGCATCTGCCTCTGCAGGGCCAGCATCTCCGTGTGCAACGCGATCGAATCGCGCTGCCCGTTGGCCAGTTCCTCATCCACTCGAAGGTTGTGCGCTTCCAACCGGACGATGGCCTCGGCGACCTGTTCCGGCATGGCGTAGGCGAGGGGAGCACCTGGTTCGGGTGACTGCACCTCGGCTTCGTCGAGAGAGTAGGAACCCTCGCGCTGCACGGTCTCGACGACTTCGGCGACCCACTGCTTGAAGGGCGCGCAGGCCGGCTTCGTGCAGGCGTTGACGAGCAGGATCAGACCTTGGAGATCGATGAGTTGCAAGTCTCGTCGCCAGCTCCTACCTGCGGGAATGCTGAGACAGTGACTTCCAGTCACTGTCTCGAGATTGTCTCGATGCTCCTCCGGGACATGGTCGAGGAGCGCCTTTCGGGGCGTGGTGTAGCCCAATCGCTTGCAGACATCCACCGCCGGGAACCAGTGGCTTCCGTCCGGCATCGTCAGCCTTCGCACCCGGGCGCCGGTCGCCGCGTACACGAAGTCGCTGACGTCGATCGCCTCATGCCGCTCGGCATGCTTCGGTTGTTTGCCGGGTTCGTTCATGCGAACCACCTCCGCTGCGGAACGTAGAGCGGGGCGGAGTGAATATGCCAGCCAGTTCGAGGATGTTCACGACTGCGGGTGAAGAAGATCGAAACCGCTGTACTGGCTGGTGGGAGTGTGGAGGGCGGACGGCGGCGTTGAGGCATGGGAAAGGGGCCCGCCTGGGACTGCGGGCCCCTTTCGTGTTCCAAGGCGTCAGATCTGGCTGAAGCCGTAGTTCAGGAGCTTCTTGGCGTCCGTCTCGCGCTGGGCGGACGAGGTCGAGGTCAGAACCGTGCCGACGACGGTCTTGCCGTTCTTCGTCGCGGCGAAGACCAGGCAGTACTTGGCGGCCGGGCCCGAACCGGTCTTCACGCCGGTCGTGCCGCTGTAGCTGCTGAGCAGACCGTTGGTGTTGGTCCACGGCGCCATCGTGCGGGTGCTGCCCGTCTTCGTGACGGTCTTCGCCGTGTACTTCTTCGTCTTGACGATCGCGCGGAAGTTGGCGCTCTTCATCGCGCTGCTCGTGATCTTCGTCAGATCACGCGGCGTGGAGTAGTTCTTGCCCTTGCCGATGCCGTCGAACGAGTCGAAGTTGGTGTTCTTCAGACCCAGCTTCTTCGCGTCGGCGTTCATCTTGCCGATGAAGGACTTCACGCGGGCGGCCCGCGTCGAGCCCGTACCGAACTTGTCGGCCAGCGCGTACGCCGCGTCGCAGCCGGACGGCAGCATCAGCCCGTACAGCAGCTGACGCACGGTGACCTTGTCGCCGACGATCAGCCGCGCGGACGACGCGTTGTTCGCCACGATGTAGTCGCTGTAGGCCATCTGGATCGTGACCTTGGCGTCCAGGTTCAGGTTCTTCTGCGCGAGCACGACCTTCGCGGTCATGATCTTCGTCGTGGAACCGGTCGAACGGCGGGTGTCCGCGGCCTTGGTGTAGAGGGACTTGCCGTTCGCGTTGTTCATCACGAAGCCGCCCTTGGCGGCGATCGTGGGCTTGGCGGCGGCCTGCGCGGGCGCGGCGTAGAGGGCGCCGGAGGCCAGCACGGCGCCGGTGGTGACGGCGACGCCGACGGCTCTGCGGACCCGGATGCCCTGAATAGCGATATTCAAGTGAGGTACCCCGATTGTGTTGAATGCCCCATTGCTGTGGCCGAGTTGAGGCGCGGCCGAGAGCGGCCGCACGAGTCTGACGCTCGGATGGCGCGGATGGTTGTGCGCCGGAGCGGAGGGATTTCCGATCCGTACGGCGGGAGGGCTCGGCGGTGCGGCAGACGGATGCGGCAGGGCGGTTCGACGGGATGGTCCGGTGGCGCGGTTCGGCGGCGCGGCTCGACGGGACGAACCGGTGGCGCGGTTCGGCGGCGCGGCGGAGGGATGCGCCGGGACGGGGCGGGGCCGGGTGACGTGGTCGGTCCGGATGGTGGACGGATGCATCCACGCGTACGTGTTGTATCTATCCTGTCGCCATGAGTCCGGCTCCCGTGAAGCAACCCCCCGCCGCCGAGCGCGTCTACGTCCACGTCAAGCAGGGTGTCCTCGAGCGCCGTTACGAGGGCGGCACGCTGCTGACCGAGGGGGAGCTGGCCGACGCCGCCGGGGTCTCGCGCACACCGGTGCGCGAGGCGCTGCTGCGACTGGAGGCCGAGGGCCTGATCCGGCTCTACCCGAAGAAGGGCGCCCTCGTCCTGCCCGTCTCCGCGCAGGAGATCGCCGACGTCGTCGAGACCCGGCTGCTCGTCGAGGAGCACGCGGTGCGCAAGGCCGTCCCCGCGCCCCCCGGGCTCATCGAGCGCCTGGAGGAACTGCTCGCCCGGCAGAGGGAACAGGCCGCCGCGGGCGACTTCGCCGCCGCGTCCGTCACCGACCGCTGTTTCCACGCGGAGATCGTCCGCAGCGGCGGCAACGAGATCCTCTCCCGCCTCTACGACCAGCTCCGCGACCGCCAGCTGCGGATGGGAGTCGCCGTCATGCACTCGCATCCCGACCGCATCGCGAAGACCCTCTCCGAGCACCAGGAGATCCTCGAGGCGCTGCGCTCGGGGGACCCGGAGGCGGCCGCCGGGGTCGTCAACCGGCACGTCGGCTGGTTCTCCCACCTGGCCCGGGGGGAAGTGCGATGACCGGTGCGAGCGCGATGCGCGGCGGGAGTGCCCTGCCCGGGGATCCTCCGGGCGGGCGGCGGGCCCTGATGGTGTGGGGGATCGGGGTCTCGGTCTACTTCGTCGCCGTCATCTTCCGTACGTCCCTGGGGGTGGCCGGCCTCGACGCCGCCGACCGCTTCGGTGTCAACGCCTCCGCCCTGTCCACCTTCTCCATCCTCCAGCTGCTGGTCTACGCGGGCATGCAGATACCCGTCGGCCTGCTCGTCGACCGGCTCGGCACCAAGAAGGTGCTGGGCATCGGCGTCGTGCTGTTCACGGTCGGGCAGCTCGGCTTCGCCCTCTCCCCGTCGTACGGCATGGCGCTCGCCTCCCGCGCCCTGCTCGGCTGCGGGGACGCCATGACCTTCATCAGCGTGCTGCGGCTGGGCAGCCGGTGGTTCCCGGCCCGGCGCGGGCCGCTGGTCGGACAGCTCGCCGGCCTGGCCGGCATGGCGGGCAACCTCGTCTCCACCCTGGTCCTGGCCCGGCTGCTGCACGGCATCGGCTGGACGGCGGCCTTCGCGGGCAGCGCGCTCGCCGGCGTCGTGGTGTTCGTCCTGCTCCTGCTGTTCCTGAAGGACCATCCCGAGGGCCACGAGCCGGACCCCGTCCCGCACCAGGGCGCCGCCTACGTACGCCGGCAGATCGCCGCCTCCTGGCGCGAACCGGGGACCCGGCTCGGCATGTGGGTGCACTTCACCACGCAGTTCCCGGCGATGGTGTTCCTGCTGCTGTGGGGCATGCCGTTCCTCGTCGAGGCGCAGGGGCTGTCCCGGGCCACCGCCGGTGAGCTGCTCACCCTCGTGGTGCTGTCCAACATGGTCTTCGGGCTCGTCTACGGCCAGCTGATCGCCCGCCGGCACGGCGCGCGGCTGCCGCTGGTCCTCGGGACCGTGGGGGTGACGGCCCTGCTGTGGGCGGTCACGCTGGTCTACCCGGGCGAGACGGCGCCGATGTGGCTGCTGGTGGTGCTGTGCACGGTGCTGGGTGCCTGCGGCCCGGCCTCGATGATCGGCTTCGACTTCTCCCGCCCGGTGAACCCGCCGGAGCGGCAGGGCACGGCGTCCGGCATCACCAACATGGGCGGCTTCATCGCGTCCATGACCACCCTGTTCGCCGTCGGCGTGCTGCTGGACGCCACCGGCGGGGACTACGGCGTCGCCTTCGCCGCCGTCTTCGTCCTCCAGGCCCTCGGGCTCACCCAGATCCTGCGGCTGCGCGGGCAGGCGGCGCGCAGGGAGCGGGAACGGCTGGTCGCCAGCCGGGTGGAGAGCGTGCACGTGCCGGTGTAGGGGCGTGGGCGGGCGCCGGGGCCCGGGTGCCGTCCAGGGCCGCCCGGCGCCCCGCTCCCGTCGGCCGGTCCTACCGGGTCACCGCGAAGTGCCGCAGGATCGCCGCCGCCAGGTCCGGGTCGCCCTCCGTCTTCACCCGGTCCGACACCGCGTCCGGCGTCACCCGGCCGCACGCCAGGCGGACGTACGTCTCCCAGTCGAGGCCGAGCGTGACGGCCGGGCCGAGCGCCGGGGCGGTCTCCAGCGTGCCGCGGCCCTGGATGTCGACGCGGATGGTGCGCAGGAACTCCACGGGCCCGTGGACGTCGATCACCACGGCCGAGCTGCGCGGTGCCCCCGCCTTCTCGGCGACCACCCGCGGCAGCTCCGCGAGCAGCACGTCGCGGGCGACGTGCGCGCCGGGGGAGTCGAGGTTGCCGGGGCGGCCGAGGGCCGCGCGCAGGTCCTGCTCGTGCACCCACACGTCGAACGCGTGCCGGCGCATGGACTCCTCCAGCGTGAGCTCCGAGCCGAGCGGGCCGCGCACCGTCCTGCCCGGCTCACGCGACTCGTTCCGCAGCTGGCGGTTGCGGCGGATGATCGTGTACTCCAGCTCGGAGGTCATCTCCGGCGCCGTGTGGTGGCGCCGCACGTCGACCTGTATCTCCATGTAGCGCTGCTGGTCGTTGGTGACGTGGAACAGGTCGCGTGGCAGGGTGTGGATCGGGCGCGGGTCGCCCAGCATCTCGCAGTCCAGACCGATGACGTGGGAGACCACATCGCGGACCGACCACCCCGGGCACGGCGTCCGCCGGTTCCAGTCGGCCTCCACGAGCGGCTGCACCAGCTCGGATATCGCCTCGACGGAGTGGTCCCAGGCGTCGGCGTAGGGCTGGAGGGTGGGATGCAGACTCACGGAACGGGACCCCTCGGCGGTCGGTACACGGGCAGGTTGTGGCGGCGGTGCCAGTGGGCGGTGGCTGCGCTCGGCGGGCGTCTCGGGACTCCCCCCGGTTCTCGACTACGCTCGAACCGGGAGGGCCCCCAAGTTACGCTGCTGTGAGGCACCCCGGCAGTGCTTTCGTGTGACGATCGTAGGCCGTGCCGACGAGTCGAATGCCAGGACGGTGGTATTGTGCGCGCTTCGTTGCTCCAAGTCGCCGTGAACGAGGGCGAATCGGTCGAATCCCGTCGGCGCAGGGTCGCCGCTCTGGTACGGGAACAGGCCGGGGCCGACCTCGTCGTCCTGCCGGAGCTGTGGACGACCGGCGCGTTCGCCTACGAGGACTTCGCGCGCGAGGCGGAACCTCTCCACGGGCCGACCCTCGAGGCGATGGCCGCGGCCGCGCGCGACGCGGGGGTGTGGCTGCACGCGGGTTCCGTCCCGGAGCGGGCCGCCGACGAGGGCGGTTCCGCCACGGGTGACGGGCCGCTCTACAACACCTCGCTCGTCCTCTCCCCCGCCGGAGACCTGGCCGCCGTCTACCGCAAGATCCACCGCTTCGGCTTCGACCAGGGCGAGGCCGTCCTGATGAGCGCGGGCGACGCGCTGGTGACGGTGCCGCTGCCGCACACCACGCTCGGTGTCGCGACCTGCTACGACCTCCGCTTCCCCGAACTCTTCCGCGGTCTTGTCGACGCCGGTGCCGAGACGCTCGTCGTCCCGGCGGGCTGGCCGGACCGCCGCCGCTCCCACTGGACGCTCCTGGCGCAGGCGCGGGCCGTGGAGAACCAGGCGTACGTCCTCGCGTGCGGAACGGCCGGGACCCACGCCGGGGTTCCGCAGGCCGGTCACTCGATCGTGGTCGACCCGTGGGGAGAGGTCCTGGCGGAGGCCGGCCGGGGGGAACAGGTCCTCACGGTGGACTTCGACCCGGCGAAGGTGGCGAAGACCCGCGAGCAGTTCCCGGCCCTCAAGGACCGCGTCCTCGGCCTGGGCCGCCCGCACCGCTGAGCCTCCGCCCCGAGGAACGGACCCGGGGCGGGCACCGGAGCGGGGGCCCTGGAGCAGGCTCTAGCCCTCCCGCTCCTTCTCCGCCAGGTGGATCACGCACACCGCCACCGCGATCAGCAGCGCCGGGTCCGCGTCGTCCCGTACGACGTCGACGCCGTACGTCTCCCGGACGTGCCGCCAGCGCCGTGAGATCACGGCGAGCAGCTCGCCGTCGTACTCCACGGCGAACTCACGGTCGAGGATCTTGCCGCTGACGTCCAGTTCGGTGCCGTCGGCCAGAGTGACCCGGTAGTGGTTGCGCAGCAGGGACAGCCGCTTGCGCCGGATCGCCGCCAGCGCCTCGCCGTCCCGCTCGATCACCATCGTGTCGCGCAGGGCGAACATCTTCTTGCGGATGTCGATGAGCACACGGCCCCGGACGTCCTTCAGTTCGAAGGTGTCCCGCAGCCGCATGGCCTTGCCGTCGACGAGGAAGACCTTGTTGCCCTGGTCGTCCTCGATCCAGTAGTCGTCACCGATTCCGAGGATCCGGTCGCGTACGAGGAATCTCATGCCATCACGGGTGCCCCGCCGCCCGCCTCCCGACGCCGTCACTAGGCCGATTGTCGGCATACGGCGTCCCCGGCACCTGCGGTGTACATGGCACCTGCGGTGTACCCGGCCCATGCGGTCGGTGTCCCCGCACGCCCGCGGTGCAGGAGCACCGGTGACGTTCGGTCAGACCCCGTACCCGTCGCTGTAGCCGTCGCGGCTGCGCGGGCGGGTGTCGTCGATGACGGGCGTGGCCGGCGGAACGACGACGCGCCTGCGCCGGGCGATGCTGCTGAAGGTCGCCACGCCGATCAACCCGACGATCATGAAGATGACGCCGACCAGGTTCAGGTTGACCCCCTGCATGTCCCAGTCGGTCGCGAAGGTGAGGATCGCCCCTACGGCGATCAGGATGATGCACCCTCCGAGTCCCATGAGTGCCGCCTCCCTATCCGGTTCTTCCGGTTCTTCCCCGGTCCTTCCGGTTGCCTCCAGGTACCCGGACAGCCATCACTCATGCGTCGGGGGTGAGTTGACCTCCCGTCGGGAGACGCGGATCTCCGACGGGAGGCCGGCCGGCCCCCGGCGTGCCCGGCCGGTGACGGGGCGGGCGCCCTATCCCTCCAGGAACGCCGTCAGCGCGTTCGCCAGGAGGAACGGGTCCTTCGCGCCGCACAGTTCGCGCGCGCTGTGCATCGACAGGATGGCCACGCCGATGTCGACGGTCCTGATGCCGTGCCGGGCCGCGGTGATCGGGCCGATCGTGGTGCCGCACGGCATGGAGTTGTTGGAGACGAACGACTGGAAGGGCACGCCCGCCTTCTCGCAGGCCGCCGCGAACACGGACCGGCCCGAACCGTCCGTCGCGTAACGGTTGTTGACGTTGACCTTGAGGATCGGGCCGCCGTCGACGCGTGGGTGGTGCGTCGGGTCGTGCCGCTCCGCGTAGTTGGGGTGGACGGCGTGTCCGGTGTCCGAGGAGAGGCAGACGGTGCCGGCGAAGGCGCGCGCCCGGTCCTCGTACGAGCCGCCGCGGGCGAACACCGAGCGCTCCAGCACCCCGCCGAGCAGCGGCCCGTCCGCACCGGTGTCGGACTGGGAGCCGTTCTCCTCGTGGTCGAAGGCGGCCAGGACGGGGATGTAGGGCAGCCCGGCCCCGTTCGCGGCGACCGCCGTCAGCGCGGCCGTACCGGCGTGCACGGACAGCAGGTTGTCCATGCGGGGGCCGGCCAGCAGCTCCTCGTCGCGGCCCAGGTATGCCGGCGGCTCCACGGAGTGCACCATCAGGTCCCAGCCGGTGACCTCGCCGGACGGGACCCCGGCGGTGTCCTCCAGGAAGGCGATGAGGTCGCCGTCACGCACGTCCTCACCCAGGCCCCAGACCGGCTGCATGTGGCGCTGCTTGTCGAGCTTGAGGCCGTCGGCGTTCACCGAGCGGTCCAGGTGGATGGCGAGCTGCGGGACGCGCAGCAGCGGCCGGTCGACGTTCACCAGCCGGGTCGAGCCGTCCCGCAGGGACAGCCGGCCGGCCAGACCGAGGTCGCGGTCGAGCCAGGAGTTGAGCAGCGGCCCGCCGTAGATCTCCACGGCCACCTGGCGCCAGCCCTGCGTCCCGCTGTCGGGCCGCGGCTTCACCCGCAGGTTGGGGGAGTCGGTGTGGGCGCCGACGATCCGGAACGGCGTGTGGGGCGCGGTGCCCTCGGGGACGTACCAGGCGATGATCGCGCCGCCGCGCAGTACGTACTTGCCGCCGCTGCCCGCGGCGGGAGCCGCTGATGTCCCGGCGTCCCAGGCGTCCGTCTCCATGACCTGGCGGAAGCCCGCCTTCTCCAGCCGCTCGGCGGCGTTCGCCACCGCGTGGTACGGCGTGGGGGAGGCGGCGAGGAACGTCATGAGGTCGTCGGTGTGGCCGCGGTCGAAGGTGAGGGGGGCGCGCTCAGCGCTCCGTGGAGGGGCGGCGGCGGGAGACGGGCGGACGGGTTCGCTCATGGGTTCACCTTAACGAGGACGAGGGCCCGCTTCCCTGTGCGGAAGCGGGCCCTCGTACGGGTTCGGACGGACTCGGAGAGGAGCGGACGGGATCGGGCGATCCCGTCCGCTCGCGCGCGATCTGCGCCGGGAGGCCTAGAAGGCCGCCTCGTCCAGCTCCATCAGGTCCAGCTCGACGCCCTCGGCGACCTTGCGGGCCAGGGTGACCCCGGGCAGGACGTTGGCCGCGAAGAACTTCGCCGCGGCGATCTTGCCGGTGTAGAAGGGGACGTCCTTGGCGGAGGCCGTCTGGAGCTTCTCGGCGGCGACCGCGGCACCCCGCAGGAGCAGGTGGCCGACGATCACGTCACCGGAGGCCATCAGCAGGCGGGTGGTGTTCAGGCCCACCTTGTAGATGTTCTTGACGTCCTGCTCGGTGGCCGCGAGGTCGGTGAGCATCAGACCGACGATGGCCTCCAGCTCGACGGCGGCCTTGGCCAGGTGCTCGCGGGCGCCCGCCAGCTCCTCGCCGCCGGTGCCGAGGGCGAGGAACTGCTTGATGTCCTCGGCGACCGAGTTCAGGGCCGCGCCCTGGTTGCGGACGATCTTCCGGAAGAAGTAGTCCTGCCCCTGGATCGCGGTGGTGCCCTCGTACAGGGTGTCGATCTTGGAGTCGCGGATGTACTGCTCGATCGGGTATTCCTGCAGGAAGCCGGAGCCGCCGAACGTCTGCAGCGACTGGGCGAGCTGCTCGTAGCCCTTCTCGGAGCCGTAGCCCTTGACGATGGGCAGGAGCAGGTCGTTGAGCGCGTGATCGGCCGTGGTGTCCTCGCCCGCGGCCGTCTTGACCGCGATCGTGTCCTGCACCGAGGCGGTGTGCAGGACGAGCGCGCGCATGCCTTCCGCGTACGCCTTCTGCGTCATCAGCGAGCGGCGCACGTCGGGGTGGTGGGTGATGGTGACCTTGGGCGCGGACTTGTCCATGAAGTTCGCGAGGTCCGGCCCCTGGACGCGCTCCTTGGCGTACTCCAGCGCGTTGAGGTAGCCGGTGGAGAGGGTGGAGATCGCCTTCGTGCCGACCATCATGCGGGCGAACTCGATGATGCGGAACATCTGGCGGATGCCGTCGTGCTTGTCGCCGATCAGCCAGCCCTTGGCGGGGTGCCGGTCGCCGAAGGTCATCTCGCAGGTGTTGGAGGCCTTCAGACCCATCTTGTGCTCGACGTTCGTGGCGTAGACGCCGTTGCGCTCGCCCAGCTCGCCGCTCTCGGCGTCGAAGAGGTACTTCGGGACGAGGAAGAGGGACAGGCCCTTGGTGCCGGGTCCGGCGCCCTCGGGACGCGCGAGCACGTAGTGGAGGATGTTCTCCGACATGTCGTGCTCACCCGAGGTGATGAACCGCTTCACGCCCTCGATGTGCCAGGAGCCGTCCTCCTGCTGCACGGCCTTGGTGCGGCCGGCGCCCACGTCCGAGCCGGCGTCCGGCTCGGTGAGGACCATGGTGGAGCCCCACTGCCGGTCGACGGCGATCTGCGCCGTCTTCTTCTGCTCGTCGTTGCCCTCGTCGTACAGGATCCCGGCGAAGGCGGGGCCGGAGGAGTACATCCACACGGCCGGGTTGGCGCCCAGGATCAGCTCGGCGTACGCCCAGATCAGCGACGGGGGAGTCGTCGTGCCGCCGATGGCCTCGGGCAGGCCCAGACGCCAGTACTCGGAGTCCATGAAGGCCTGGTAGCTCTTCTTGAAGGACGCGGGAACCGGTGCGGTGTTGGTCTCCGGGTCGAAGACCGGCGGGTTGCGGTCGGCGTCGGTGAAGGACTCGGCCAGCTCGTTCTCCGAGAGGCGGGTCAGCTCCTCGAGGACGCTCTTCGCGGTGTCGACGTCCATCTCTTCGAACGGCCCGGTGCCGTACAGCTTGTCGCGCCCGAGGACCTCGAACAGGTTGAACTCGATGTCGCGGAGGTTGGACTTGTAGTGCCCCATGGTGACGGCTCCCGGTCCGTAGAGAGATCGGCGAGGCACTTGATTCCTCGCACAGGTTTGCATTCCAACAAGTGGCTACGATGATGCTACCCGCCAGTAATAAGAAGCAAGCCCGATCCGGCCATCTGTGACGAGATCCGCCCCCCGAGGGCTTTCCGGGGCGTCCGGCCGCGGATCACCGGAAAGGACGCCCCGTCCGTCGGGCCTTACCGGCCCGTACCCGCCCGCCCCTCCGGTGCCCTCGGTACGCTTGCGCGCATGTACGGCTACGACCAGAACGTAGGGGCACAGCAGGGGTATGTCCCGCCGCAGCAGCAGATGCCGGGCGGCTACGGACAGCAACAGCAACAGCAGCAGCCGCCGCTGTACCCGGAGCCGTCCGCACCGTCGCTCGCGGACGCGGTGCGCGCCTTCACCACGGGTCAGGTGACCGCCGAGGACTTCCAGCAGGTCTTCGCGACGTCCAAGGTGTACTGCCCGCGCGGCGACAACCCGGGGTTCCTCGCCCTGCACAACACCCAGCAGCCGGTGATCCCGATGTTCACCTCGCTGAAGGAGCTGCGGCGGTACGCGGGCAAGGAGTCCAAGTACTTCGTGATCACCGGCGCCGAGGTGATCGACCTGCTGCCGACCGGCTACGGCTTCGTGCTGGACATGGAGGGCGAGCACCGGATGGTGTTCGACGCGAAGGCCGTGGAGCAGATGGTCGAGTTCGCGATGCGGCGCATGTATGGCTAGGGCCCGCCCCGGACGCCCCGGACGCCCCGGCCGCCCCGGCCGCGGGCACGTCCGGTGCCGTCGCCGGCGTCACCGCCGTCGCGTGACGGGCGGGTGAGCTCCGCCCGCCCCGGAACCTGCCGAGCCCGGAGGGAATGCCCTCCGGGCTTTCTCCGTTGCTGCTGGCGGAAAGTTCAATGCTCAACTAAAATGGCCGTACAAGAGGAGGTACCGACATGCCTGCAGTGACTGTCGAGAACCCGCTGACGCTCCCCCGGGTGACCGCTTCGGCCGACGCCGTGGCACGCCCCGTGCTCACCGTCACGACCGCGCCGAGCGGTTTCGAGGGCGAGGGCTTTCCGGTGCGCCGGGCGTTCGCCGGGATCAACTACCGTCATCTCGACCCGTTCATCATGATGGACCAGATGGGCGAGGTGGAGTACGCGCCCGGCGAGCCCAAGGGAACGCCCTGGCACCCGCACCGCGGATTCGAGACCGTCACCTACATCATCGACGGGATCTTCGACCACCAGGACTCCAACGGCGGTGGCGGCACCATCACCAACGGCGACACCCAGTGGATGACGGCCGGGTCCGGGCTGCTGCACATCGAGGCGCCGCCGGAGCAGCTCGTCATGTCGGGTGGCCTCTTCCACGGCCTCCAGCTGTGGGTGAACCTGCCGGCCAAGGACAAGATGATGGCGCCGCGCTACCAGGACATCCGCAGCGGCAGCGTCCAGCTGCTCACCTCCCCCGACGGCGGCGCGCTGCTGCGCGTCATCGCCGGTGAGCTGGACGGCCACGAGGGTCCCGGCATCACGCACACGCCGATCACGATGGTCCACGCGACGCTGGCTCCGGGTGCCGAGATCACCCTGCCCTGGCGCGAGGACTTCAACGGGCTGGCCTACGTGATGGCCGGCCGCGGCGCGGTCGGCACCGACCGCCGTCCGGTCCACGTGGGGCAGACGGCCGTCTTCGGCGCCGGTGGCTCGCTGACCGTCCGCGCGGACGAGAAGCAGGACTCGAACACGCCGGACCTGGAGGTCGTCCTGCTCGGCGGACAGCCGATCCGGGAACCGATGGCGCACTACGGGCCGTTCGTCATGAACACCCGTGAGGAGCTCCAGCAGGCCTTCGACGACTTCCAGAAGGGCCGTCTGGGCTCCGTCCCGGCCGTGCACGGCATGTCGGCCTCGGGCCCTCAGGAGTCCTGACCCGGGAACCCCGAGGGTCCTGGGGCCCTGCCCCGGGAGCTCGGGTCCTGACCGGCCGAGCGTGTGGTGGCCCCGTCCGATTCCGGGCGGGGCCACCCGCCGTTCCCGGTGCGGTGACCGGGGACAGGCGGCCGGCGGCTGGACAGGGTGTGCCGGGCGTGATCGGCTGAGACGATGCAGGACTCCTCGTCATCTCCGTTGCTGCCCGAAGCCGTTCGGCGTTTCGCCGCCTGGTGTGTCGTCATCCTGCTCACCTGCGGGGTCGGTTACGTCGGGGTGCTGCTGTGCGTGCAGTTCCGGACGGCCGTGATTCCCATACTGCTCGCCCTGCTCGGGACGGCCCTGCTGCGGCCGCTGCACCGGTGGATGGTGCGGGCCGGCGTGCAGCGGTCCCTTTCGGCGGGGCTGACCTGTGTCGCCGTCGTCGCGGTGGTCGGCGGTGCGGTGTACATCGTCGTGTCCGCGCTGATCGACTCCGGGGACCAGATCATCGCCTCGCTCAGGGTCGCGGCGCGCGATCTCGGCAAGCACTTCGGGGCCGACGTCTCCCTGGACGCCATGGCGGGGAACGCGCGCGATCTGCTGTCCAAGTTCGGTGGTACGGCCGCGTCGGGCGTCATCAGCGGGGTCGGCGTGGTGGGCCAGGCGCTCGCCATGGCGGTGCTCGCGCTGCTGCTCGTCTTCTTCTTCCTGCGCGACTCCGACCGGGCCGCCGGCGCCCTGCGCGGGCTCGTGCCGGGCGACTCCGGGGACGTGGTGCTGGCCATGGCCCGGCGGGCCTTCGGGGGGGTCGAGGGCTTCATGCGGGGGACCACCCTCATCGCCCTCATCGACGCCGTCTGCATCACCATCGGGCTGCTGGTCCTCGGGGTGCCGGGCGCCGTCGGGCTGGGCGCGCTGGTCTTCGTCGGGGCGTACATCCCCTACCTCGGGGCGTTCATCTCCGGGGCGGTGGCCGTCCTGGTGGCGCTGGCCGACCGGGGGTTCCTCATCGCACTGTGGGTGCTCGGCGTGGTCCTCGCGGTGCAGGTGCTGGAGGGGCACGTGCTCCAGCCGATGATCCAGAGCCGTACCGTGCAGATGCATCCGGCGGTCATCCTGATCGCCATCACCGCCGGTGCCTCGGTCGCCGGGATCGTCGGCATGCTGATGGCGGTGCCGGTGACGGCGGCGGTCCTCGGAACCCTGGACGAACTGCGCCAGCGCCACACCGGGCCGGCGGAACCGCCCTCGACGTCGTCCCCGGAGCCCGAACCCTCGTGAGGGCCTTCACGGGGTGGTGCGGCTCTCGCGGGGCTTGCGGCCCACGGGGGGCTTGCGGCCCACGGGGGGCTTGCGGCCCTCGTGGGTGGTGCGGCCCTCGGGAGGCTTCGAGACAGCGACCCCGTCGGCCCGGTCCGGCGGGATCTCCGACTCGTCCAGTTCGAACCAGATGCTCTTGCCCTTGCCGCGCGGGGCGACGCCCCAGGTGTGGGCCAGGAGTTCGATCAGGAGCAGGCCGCGGCCGGAGGACGCCAGCTCGCCCGGTGCGCGCAGGTGCGGAAGGTCGTCGCCCGAGTCGGTGACCTCGATGCGCATCCGGCGGCCCTGAGGCCCGTCGGTGATCTCGGCTTCGAGCAGGGCGGCGGCGTCGGTGTGCACGAGGACGTTGGTGAGCACCTCCGACAGGAGCAGGACCGCCGAGTCGACCTGGTCCGGCGAGCACCAGTCGTGCAGCAGCTCGCGCAGTTGCTGCCGGGCCTCCGCGACCCGTTCCGGCTCGGCCTGCTCCACCGTCAGCATGATGCGGCGCAGTGACGCCCGTACCCCGTCCAGGCCCGTGCCGGCGCCGCGGCCCTCGGTCCGGCGGGAGAGCAGCAGCAGGGCGATGTCGTCCTCGCGGCGGTCGATCAGAGGGCCGGTGGTGTGGTGCGAGGAGGGGCCGTGGACCGCCTGGACCAGGGCGTCGGCCAGTTCCTCCAGGCTGCCCTCGTGGCGTTCGAGGATGCTGCGCAGCCGCTGCCAGCCGGTGTCCAGGTCATGGCCGCCGGTCTCGATCAGACCGTCCGTGCAGACCAGCAGGGTCTCACCGGGTTGCAGGGCCATACGGGTGGTGGGGTAGTCGGCGTCCGGGTCGATGCCCAGCGGAAGCCCGCCGGCCGTCTGCCGGGTCAGCACGGTCGTGTCGGGCATCCGGACCGCCGGTTCGGGGTGTCCCGCGCGGGCGACGTCCAGCACTCCGCCGACGGGGTCGACCTCCACGTACAGGCAGGTCGCGAAGCGCGGATCGACGGGGTCCACCTCGTTGATCCCGTACAGGAAGCGGGAGGCGCGGGAGAGTACGGCGTCGGGCCGGTGCCCTTCGGAGGCGTACGCCCGCAGGGCTATCCGCAGCTGACCCATGAGTCCGGCGGCCCGTACGTCGTGGCCCTGCACATCCCCGACGACCAGGGCGAACCGTCCGTTCGGCAGGGGGATCACGTCGTACCAGTCGCCGCCCACCTGGAGGCCGCCGCCGGTGGGGATGTACCGGGCGGCGAGGCTCATGCCGGGGATGCGCTGAGGGCCGAGCCTCGGCAGCATCGAGCGCTGCAGGCCGTCGGTGAGGGCCCGCTCGCTCTCGGCGGTGCCCGCGCGGGTCAGCGCCTGGGCCAGCATCCGCGCCACGGTGGTCAGCACCGACCGCTCGTCGGGGGTGAAGGCGACCGGGTAGGCGAAGGCCGCCATCCAGGTGCCCATCGTGCGGCCGGACACGGTCAGCGGCAGGAACGCCCAGGAGCTGCGGCCGAAGCGTTCGGCGAGCGGCCAGGTGAGGGGATAGCGGGCCTGGTACTGCTGCGGGGTGGACAGATAGATCGCGCGGCCCGTCCGTATCACCTCGGCGGCCGGGTAAGCCGTGTCCAGTGGCATGGAGAACGAGTCTTCGGTGTCGGACTCCTGCCCGTGGTGGCCGATGATGGTGAGCCGGTCGCCCGCCACGCCGAACACCGCGAGTCCGTCCGGTGAGAAGCCCGGCATCGAGAGGTTCGCCGTGACCCGCAGCACTTCCTGTGTCGACCGGGCCTCGGCCAGCGCCCTGCCCGCGTCCAGCAGGAACGCCTCCCGGGACCGGCGCCAGTCGCCGGTGACCGTCCTGCGGCCGGCGGGGGTGCCGGGCGTCGGATCGGTGACCTCCTGAAGGGTTCCGATGAGCAGGTACGCCTTGCGCAGGGGGTCGAAGGTCGGCTTGGAGCGGCTGCGCACCACCCGTACGACCCGTCCCCGGTCGTCCATGATCCGGATGCGCACCTCGGCGAGCGTGCCTTCGGCGACGGCGAGCTGGACCACCCCGGTGATCTCGTTCCAGTCGACCGGGTGCAGTCGGGCCCGGACCTGGGCCTCCGTGAGGGTGGCCTGCTCGGCGGGCAGCCCCAGGAGCCGTGCCGCCACCTCGTCGACCGTGACCAGCCCGGCTGCCGTGTCCCAGTGCCATCGGCCGGTGTCGACGAGGGCGAGGACGTCCCCCATGGAGGGCAGGGGCTCACCTGTACGCATTGCCCCACTTTATGGAGATTCGGAAGGAAAATGCTACCGGCGGTCCCGGCGGCACCGGCGGACAATCCTGGGGCGGCGATCTTGGACCGGCCGGTAGGCTTGGGGGAGTTTCACGTGAAACAAAGACCCCGATCCGCGAAGGCTGGATGAACGACGATGCATCGGTACAGGTCCCACACCTGCGGCGAGCTCCGCGCCTCTGACGTCGGCACCGACGTCCGGTTGAGCGGCTGGCTGCACAATCGGCGCGACCTGGGCGGCATCCTCTTCATCGATCTGCGCGATCACTACGGCATCACGCAGCTCGTGGCCCGTCCCGGCACGCCCGCCTACGAGGCCCTGGACCGGCTCTCCAAGGAGACCGTCGTCCGGATCGACGGCAAGGTCGTCTCCCGCGGTGCGGAGAACGTCAACGCCGAGCTGCCGACCGGTGAGGTCGAGGTCGAGGTCGGCGAGGTCGAGGTGCTGGGCGCGGCGGCCCCGCTCCCCTTCACGATCAACGCCGAGGACGGGGTCAACGAGGAGCGGCGCCTGGAGTACCGCTTCCTGGACCTGCGCCGCGAGCGCATGCACCGCAACATCCTGCTGCGGACGTCGGTGATCTCGGCCATCCGCCACAAGATGACGGCGCTGGGCTTCAACGAGATGGCGACGCCGATCCTCAGCGCGACCTCCCCCGAGGGCGCCCGCGACTTCGTCGTCCCGTCGCGCCTCAACGCGGGCAAGTTCTACGCGCTGCCGCAGGCTCCGCAGCAGTTCAAGCAGCTGCTGATGGTCTCCGGCTTCGACCGCTACTTCCAGATCGCGCCCTGCTTCCGCGACGAGGACGCCCGCGCGGACCGCTCGCCGGGCGAGTTCTACCAGCTCGACGTGGAGATGAGCTTCGTCGAGCAGGAGGACGTCTTCCAGCCCATCGAGAAGCTCATGACCGAGCTCTTCGAGGAGTTCGGCAACGGCCGTCACGTCACCTCGCCGTTCCCGCGGATCCCGTTCCGCGAGGCGATGCTGAAGTACGGCTCCGACAAGCCGGACCTGCGCGCCAAGCTGGAGCTCGTCGACATCACCGACGTCTTCGAGGGCTCGGAGTTCAAGGCGTTCGCCGGCAAGCACGTGCGCGCGCTGCCGGTGCCGGACGTCTCCGGTCAGCCGCGCAAGTTCTTCGACCAGCTCGGTGACTACGCGGTCTCGCAGGGCGCCAAGGGCCTGGCGTGGGTGCGGGTGGCCGAGGACGGCTCGCTGACCGGCCCGATCGCGAAGTTCCTGACCGAGGCGAACGTCGCGGAGCTGACCAAGCGGCTGTCCCTCGCCCCCGGCCACGCGGTGTTCTTCGGTGCGGGCGAGTTCGACGAGGTCTCCAAGATCATGGGCGCCGTCCGGGTCGAGGCCGCGAAGCGGGCCGGCCAGTTCGAGGAGAACGTCTTCCGCTTCTGCTGGATCGTCGACTTCCCGATGTACGAGAAGGACGAGGAGACGGGACGGATCGACTTCTCGCACAACCCCTTCTCGATGCCGCAGGGCGGCCTGGAGGCCCTGGAGACCCAGGACCCGCTGGACATCCTGGGCTGGCAGTACGACATCGTGTGCAACGGCGTCGAGCTGTCCTCGGGCGCGATCCGGAACCACGAGCCGGACATCATGATCAAGGCCTTCGAGATCGCGGGCTACGACCGTGAGACGGTCGAGGACAAGTTCGCCGGCATGCTGCGCGCCTTCCGCTTCGGCGCCCCGCCGCACGGCGGCATCGCGCCCGGCGTCGACCGCATCGTCATGCTCCTCGCCGACGAGCCCAACATCCGCGAGACCATCGCGTTCCCGCTCAACGGCAACGCCCAGGACCTGATGATGGGTGCCCCCACGGAGCTGGACGAGGCCCGCCTGAAGGAACTGCACCTCTCGGTGCGCAAGCCGCAGGCGAAGTAGAACCACAGCGGCAGGGGGGCGGGGGGGCGGGGGGGGGGCCCCGGGGGGGGGGGGCCCGCGCGGGGGGGGGGGGGGGTGGCCACAAGCGGGGGGGGTGGTCCCGGGGTGGGTTGACAGGGTGTTAGTTGAGGT
>NZ_JBITSN010000015.1:4463-98257 GCF_044540975.1 Streptomyces sp. NPDC085927 | reverse complement strand
GGGGCGGGGGCCCGCCGCACGGAACCCCCCCCGGGGGGGGCCCCGCCCCGGCGCTATTCACCCCCCCGCGGGCGGGGCCCGGCACCGTTTGGGGCCCCATTGGGGTCCGGGGCCCCTGCCGCTGTTCACGGACGGGTTCACCAGAGGCGTCTGGTGTTCCCCTTGGTGTACTGCTCCGTGTATTCGTCCTGGTGCGTCAGAAGCCAGCACTTGAAGCCGAGGCACACGAGGTCGATCTCTCTGGAGGACAGGCCCGCACGGCCGCCGATCTCCGTGAACCTCTCCTTGAAAGCGGCCTGGGCCGTGGGCACGGGAACCCACGCGATCGCCACCGCCTGGAGCAGGGCGATACAGACGTCCCAGAGCTCCGCCTCCAGTTCGGGTTCCAGAACGATGTGGGGCGTCACGGCTGTTTGAAGGTGTCCGCCGACGTGCCCGTCGGTGTGTCCGTGTCGGACTGTGGCTCCTCCTGGAAAACGCCCTCGGCCGTGGTGGCCGTCAGGGAACGGTCGAACCAGACGGAGAGCGTGTCGAGGTCGGTGCAGGCGGTGACGCGCTCGCGGACGGTGTCGGAGACGGCGAGCCCACGCACCTTGAGCACGCGCAGGATGTCCTCGGCCCTGCCTTCGGCTTTGCCGTCCAGGTACTTCTCCTCGAAAAGTGTCCTGTGCCCCGGGAAGTGGGTGACGACGTCCTGCATCGTGGTTCTCCAGTTCTCCCTGGTCGGTGTGTCCACCAGACCGACTTCCACCACTTCGAACCAGTACCCGGTGGTGACCGGCTCGAAGGCCACGAGTCCGCGGGCGACCGTTTCCAGTATGGCGGCTGCCCGGCGGCTCTGGCTGTGAACGATGGCCGAGAGCGCGGCCAGTGCCGGCTGCCGGGCCACGACCGTCTCGTCGGTGATCTCCGGGACGGTCTGCGGGCCCAGGACGAACGGGTGCGTGACCTGGGTCGTCCACGGACCCACGGCGCACTCGAAGGGGCCCATCGCCCAGGCCGCCGTGGACCGGTCCCGGCAGACCACCACCAGCAGCACCGGCATGTCGTACTTCGCACGCAGGTACGAGACGTAGTACGACCAGCTCTTCGCCTTGTCGGGGTCCTTCTTCGTCTGCGACTCCACCGCCAGGACGAAGTTCTCCCCCATGTCGGGCTCGAACATGAGCACCGTGTCCACGCGGCGCTCCAGCGGCCGGATCTCGGTGGCGTCGGGGGAGAGCTCGTGGAAGTCCGGCTTCGAGGGCGGCGGCAGGCCGAGTGCCTCGAAGACGGGAGCGAAGGCTTCCGGATGCTCCTGGAAGAGCCGGTGGGAGGCCTCGTGTGTTGCTGTGACCATGAGCGGAAGCCTGTGGGGTGTGCGGTCCCGCCGTGGGGCATATGCGGGAGCACTCACTCGTTCGAGAGATGGAGAAACGTTCCACAGGGGGAAGAATGAGTTGTCGCGTTGACGTGGGGTTCGGCTGGGTCAGCGGGCCACGAACTGGGTGAGGATCGCCTGCACCTCGTAGATGTCGACGCCCTTGGTGAAGGTCTTCTGCACCGGGGCGGGGGTGCCGGAGAGCCAGATCTTCAGCTCGGCGTCGAGGTCGAAGGTGCCGGCCGTCTCGACGGCGAAGTGGGTGATGCTGCGGTACGGGATGGAGTGGTACTCGGTCTTCTTGCCGGTGATGCCCTGCTTGTCGATCAGGATCAGCCGGCGGTCGGTGAAGAGGATGGTGTCGCGGATCAGCAGGTAGGCGGCGTGCACCTGCTCGCCGTGGCCCAGGAGGCGGGCGTACTCCTGCTGCGCCTGCGCCGGGTTGATGCTGTGCGCGTTGCCGAACAGTGCCATGAAAGGTCCCCTGCGTGAAGTGGTCTTCGCATGAAGTGATCTTTCCTGGACGTTATCGGACATCGCCGAACGCGTCAGGGCCCGGGAACCTTTGTTCCCGGGCCCTGACGTCGGTGGTGCGGGGTCGTTACGCGGGCTGCGGCTCGCCGCCGAAGCGCTCCTTGTACGCGTCCAGGTCGTCGTCCGTCAGCTTGGCGAAGAGGACCGGCGGGACGGTGAAGGGCGTGCCGGCGGGGACCGAGGTCAGGGCGCGGGCCTCCTCGGCGGTGACCCAGGTCGCGGTGTCACCGGTCAGGGAGAAGACCTGGCGCATCGCCGCCGACGTCGACGGGATGAACGGCTCCGACACCACCGCGTACAGGCGGATCAGGTTCATCGCCGTACGCAGGGTGAGGGCGGCGCCGTCCTTGTCGGTCTTGATCTCCAGCCAGGGGGCCTTCTCCTCCAGGTAGGAGTTGCCCGCGGACCACAGGGCACGCAGCGCGGCCGCCGCCTTGCGGAACTGCAGCGCCTCCATCTGGGCCTCGTACTCCGCGAGGAGCGCCGCGATCTCCTGGCCGAGCCTGGTCTCGGCCTCGCCGGGCTCGCCGCCCGCCGGGACCTCCTCGCCGAAGCGCTTCTTCGAGAAGGACAGGACACGGTTGACGAAGTTGCCCAGGGTGTCGGCCAGGTCCTTGTTCACCGTGGCGGTGAAGTGCTCCCAGGTGAACGAGGCATCGTCCGACTCCGGCGCGTTGGCGATCAGGAAGTACCGCCAGTAGTCGGCCGGGAGGATGTCCAGCGCCTGGTCGGTGAAGACACCGCGCTTCTGGGAGGTGGAGAACTTGCCGCCGTAGTACGTCAGCCAGTTGAAGGCCTTGACGTAGTCGACCTTCTTCCACGGCTCGCGGACGCCCAGCTGGGTGGCCGGGAACATCACCGTGTGGAACGGGACGTTGTCCTTCGCCATGAACTCCGTGTAGCGGACGGTGTCGTCCGCCTCGTACCACCACGACCTCCAGTCGCGCGTCTCACCGTCGGGCGCGGAGTCCGCCCACTCCTTCGTCGCGGCGATGTACTCGATCGGGGCGTCGAACCAGACGTAGAAGACCTTGCCCTCGGCCGCCAGCTCCGGCCAGGTGTCGGCCGGCACCGGGACGCCCCAGTCCAGATCGCGGGTGATCGCGCGGTCGTGCAGGCCCTCGGTCAGCCACTTGCGGGCGATGGACGCGGCCAGCTGGGGCCACTCCTCCTCGTGCCGGGCCACCCACTCCTCGACCTCGTGCTGGAGCTTCGACTGGAGGAGGAAGAGGTGCTTGGTCTCGCGGACCTCCAGCTCCGTGGAGCCGGAGATCGCCGACCGCGGGTCGATCAGGTCGGTCGGGTCCAGCACACGGGTGCAGTTCTCGCACTGGTCGCCACGCGCCTTGTCGTAGCCGCAGTGCGGGCAGGTGCCCTCCACGTAGCGGTCCGGGAGGAAGCGGCCGTCGGCCGGGCTGTAGACCTGCCGGATCGCACGCTCCTCGATGAACCCGTTCTCCTGGAGACGGCGGGCGAAGTGCTGCGTGATCTCCACGTTCTGCTGCGAGGAGCTGCGGCCGAAGTGGTCGAAGGCGAGGGCGAAGCCGTCGTAGACCGCCTTCTGCGCGTCGTGCGCCTGCGCGCAGAACACGTCGACGGGCAGGCCCTGGTCCTTCGCGGCCAGCTCGGCCGGGGTGCCGTGCTCGTCCGTCGCGCAGATGTACAGGACGTCGTGACCGCGCTGACGCAGGTAACGGGAGTAGACGTCCGCCGGGAGCATGGACCCCACCATGTTGCCCAGGTGCTTGATCCCGTTGATGTACGGAAGGGCGCTGGTGATGAGGTGTCGAGCCATCGGGGGCTGCTCCCAGGTTGAAACGTACGGAACCTCCAAATCGTAGCCGACACGGGTACGCCGCCCGCTTCTCGTTTTATGGGCTGAGAAGCGGGCGGCGCGGGGGTGTGCGGGAGGGCTCTCGCCCGTCTGTCACCCGTGGACCGGGGTTCCGGGTCCCCGGGTCAGGGGCGCCAGGACTCCAGTACGGCCTCGTAGAGCTCCTTGTCGGTGAGCTCCAGAGGAGACTCGCCGGCGAGGAAGTGGGCCGTGTTCGGCGTCTTCAGCTTGCGGAGGTAGTCGAACGCCTTGTTGTCCGGGTCCCCGAAGGCGACGAACGAGAAGAAGACGGAGGAGTGGGTCTTCGCGGCCTCCGTGAGGGACTGCGTCGCGGGGGTCTTCGCGTCGGGGGCGCCGTCCGTCTGGAAGACCACCAGGGCGGGCGTGCCGGGTGCCGCCTTGTCGTGCAGGGCGAGGACCTCGGCCACAGCCGCGTGGTAGCTGGTCCGGCCCATACGGCCGAGCGACGCGTGCAGGGTGTCGATCTTGTTCTCGTGGTCGGCGAGGGTCAGCTCGCCGGTTCCGTCGATCTCGGTGGAGAAGAAGACGACCTTGACCGTGACGGACTCGGGGTCCGTGTCGAGGTGGGCCGCGAGAGCGAGGGTCTGCTCGGCGAGGGCCTGTGCGGAACCGTCCTTGTAGTACGGGCGCATCGACGCGGAACGGTCCAGGACGAGGTAGACCTTGGCGCGGGCGTCGGCGAGGCCGCGCTCCGCGAGGGCCTGGCCTGCGGCTTCGTAGGCAGTGCGGAGTGCCTCCGGCGTTTTGAGGGGGGTGGTGGGGCTGGTGGTGACCTCGCCGTCGGCGGCCTCGGGCTGGGATTCCGGGGTCGCCTGCGGCTGTGTTTCCGCCGGCTCCGACTCCGGCTCCGGCTTCGGCTCGGCTTCAGCCTCGGGGGCGGGCTCGGGTTCGGTGGTGACCTCGGCCTCGGCTTCGCCTCCGGCCTTGGTCGTGTTCCCACCCGCACCGCCCGTGCGGCTTTCGTCGTCGGGTGCGGGTGGCCCCTGGGGGGCGTCCTCGCCGTCGGCGGCCTCCGGCTGGGATTCCGGGGTCGCCTCCGGCTCCGGCGTCGTCGCTGCCGCGGGCTGTGCCTCCGGCTCCGACGTCGGCTCCGGCTCTGCCTCCGGGGTGGTCTCGGCCTCGGCCGCGGGTTCCGGTTCCGGCTCTGCCTTCCGGGCGGTTTCGGCCTCGACTGCGGGTTCCGGTTCCGGCTTCGGCTCTGGTGCGGCCTCGGTCACCGGCTCGGCTTGGGGCTCGGGCTGGGCCTCCGGGACGGCCTCGGCCACCGGCTGGGGCTCCGGGGCGGCCTCGGGCTCGGGGGCGGTGTCGGCCTCGGCCTTGGGCTCGGGGTCGGCCTCGGCCTCGGCCTTGGGCTCAGGGGCGGCCTCGGCCTCGGCCTCGGGCTGGGGAGTGTCAGGGGTTGTTGCCGGCTTCGGCTCGGGCTTTTCGGCCGCGGCTTCGGGGGTCGGCTCCGGGGCGGGGTGGGTCTCTGTCTTCGGTTCCGGGGAGCTGGTGGTGGGCGTTGTGTTGTCGAAGGCCGCGGAGACGAGGTCGTGTTCGTCGGCGCGGGGTTCCGGGACGGAGGCCTTGGTGGCCTGCGGCGTCGGTTCGGGGGAGGGGGACGGGAGTCGGGGGGCCGAAGCTGCGGCCGCCGTGGACTCGTCGGTCGGCTCGGGCGGCGTCGGGGTGGCCGCGGTCGCGGCGTCCGGACGGGCGGTTTGTTCCGCACCGTCCGTTCCGGCGACCGGCGCCGCACCCTCCACCTCTGCCGTGCTCGCTTTGCGTGACCGGCCGAACGCGTTCCGCAGGAGAGTGAGAATGCCCATGTGCGCAACCCTTCGCGTGAGTTGTAGCCCGTCAATCCCTGGCCAGGACGGACACGTAAGGTTAGCGGCCCTCGTGGGTGATCTTGGGCAGGGTGTCAAGAGCGCCATTCGGCCCCTGTGGGCCGGAGTGCAGTGAAGCAGGTAACTCCCTTCGTGCTGCCGCAGGTTCACTCTCCGTTCACCCTGGCGCCCGGCTGCCGCACATATGTGCCCCTACGGTCACGCTGACACCCCGGGTTTCCAAGGAGAGAACACGTGCGCAAGCTGCTTCCGTTGATCGGGACGCCGTCCAGTTCGCACCCTGGCGGCCGGTCCGCCATGACCTGCCGTTTCCGGTGTGGTGACGCCTGCTTCCACGAGGTGCCCAACACCAGCTCCAACGCATACGTCGGTGACGTCATCTCCGACGCCCTCAGCCGCCGGTCGATGATGCGGGCCGCCGCCGCTGTCACGGTGGTCGCGGCCGGTGCCGGCGCGGTCGGCCTCGCCGGTGCTCCCGAGGTCCAGGCGGCCCCCGTCGCCGGCAAGGGGGGCCAGGGCCACGGCCACGGGCACCAGAAGCCGAAGGGGGCCCGCGGCCTGCGGTTCACGTCCGTCGCGCCCAACACCGCCGACGTCGTCACCGTGCCGGAGGGCTACGGCCAGAACGTCGTCATCCGCTGGGGTGAGCCCATCCTGCGCGGCGCGCCCGCCTTCGACCCCGAGAACCAGACGGCCGAGGCGCAGGCCGGGCAGTTCGGGTACAACGTCGACTTCCTCGCGCTGCTCCCCCTCAAGGGCGAGCGCGGCCGGCAACTGCTCGTGGCCAACCACGAGTACACCGACGAGGTCCTGATGTTCCGCGGCTACGACGCCGACAACCCCACCCGCGAGCAGGTGGAGATCGGCTGGGCCGCGCACGGTCTGGGCGTGGTCGTCGTCGAGGAGGACCGCAGGAGCGGCAAGCTCACGCCTGTCACCCGGCACCACCTCAACCGGCGTCTCACCGCGACCTCCGAGTTCCGGCTGACCGGTCCCGTCGCCGGGTCCGACCTGGTGAAGACCTCCGCCGACCCGGCCGGCCGCAAGGTGCTCGGCACCCTCAACAACTGCGCCGGCGGCACCACCCCGTGGGGCACGACCCTGCACGGCGAGGAGAACTTCAACCAGTACTTCGCCCACGGCAGCCGCACGACCGACAAGCGGTACGGCATCGGCACCGGCGCCACCGAGCGCAAGTGGGAGCGGTTCGACAAGCGGTTCGACCTCGCCCAGGAGCCCAACGAGGCGCACCGGTTCGGCTACGTCGTCGAACTCGACCCGTACGACCCGGACTCCGTCCCGCGCAAGCGCACCGCGCTGGGCCGCTTCAAGCACGAGGGCGCGACCGTGCGCCTGACGCACGACGGCCGCCCGGTCGTGTACTCCGGTGACGACGAGCGGTTCGACTACCTCTACAAGTTCGTCGGCAGCAAGCGGATGCGGCACGGCAGCAGCCGCTCCGCGCGCGAGCACAACCTCACGCTGCTCGACGAGGGCACCCTCTACGTCGCCAGGATCACCGGTGACTCGCCGGCCATCGAGATCGACGGCACCGGCAAGCTCCCGAAGGACGGCGAGTTCGACGGCAGCGGCCAGTGGATCCCGCTGGCCACCGCCACCGCCAAGGGCGCCGTCTCGCACGTCGACGGGATGACCGCCGAGGAGGTCTTCGTCTTCACGCGGCTCGCCGGCGACAAGGTGGGCGCCACCAAGATGGACCGCCCCGAGGACGTCGAGCCCAACCCGGTCACCGGCAAGGTCTACGTCGCCCTGACCAACAACACCAACCGCGGTGTCGGTACGAACCCCAAGGCGGACGAGGCCAACCCGCGCAACGCCAACAAGCACGGTCACGTCCTCGAGCTGACCGAGCGCTGGAACCGGCCGGAGAGCACCCGGTTCGCCTGGTCGCTGTTCCTGGTCGCGGGCGACCCGCAGGACCCGGCGACGTACTTCGCCGGCTTCCCGAAGGACTCCGTGAGCCCCATCTCCTGCCCGGACAACGTCGCCTTCGACGACCACGGCAACCTGTGGATCTCCACCGACGGCGCCGCCCTCGGCTCGCACGACGGGCTCTTCGGTGTCGCTACGCGCGGTGACCGCCGCGGTGAGCTGAAGCAGTTCCTCACCGTGCCGAAGGGCGCGGAGACCTGCGGTCCGATCGTCCAGGACCGGCGGGTGCTCGTCGCCGTGCAGCACCCCGGTGAGGTGGACGGCGCGTCGGCGGAGAACCCGGGCAGCACCTGGCCCGACGGACCCGGCACGTACCCCCGGCCCGCCGTGGTCGCCGTGTGGCGCACCGACGGCCGCGACATCGGCGTCTGACGGCGACGAACAAGGCACTGACACGGGACCGGGACCGAGACCGGGACTGAGATCGGGACCGAGACCGGGACTGAGATCGGGACCGGAACCGGGATCGGCACCGGTTCGGGTTCGGTCACGGATGGGGTGCGGGCTCTCTGCGGGGCGCTCGCACCCCATCCGTCGTGTCCGGGTGCGGCACGGCGCCGGCCCGGGGTCAGCCGCCGTGGTGCAGTGCGAGGTCGACGACCAGGGTGCGGTGGTCGGTGTCGGCGAGGTCGAGGAAGCGGGGCCGGTCCGCGGCGAACTGCCGGGACACCAGCACGTGGTCGATCTGGGTGCCGAACGTCGGCGTGGTCCTGGCCGGCCAGGTCGGGACCCGGTGGGCGCCGCCCAGCCGGGCGGCGTCGCTGAGCCCGGAGTCGAGGAGGCGCCGGAAGGCGGCGTGGTCCTGGGAGGCGTTGAAGTCCCCGGCGAGCACCGTCGGGGCCGTCGGGTCCGCGGTGACGACGTCGCGCAGCCCGCGGAGCTCCCGTTCCCAGACGTCCACCTGGCCGGGGATCGGGGGCATGGGGTGGGCGAGCTGGAGCCGTACGGCGTGCCCGTCGACGTCGGCGACGGCGCCGGGCATGCCCAGGGTGCCGGGGACGCCCTCGGTGCCCTTGAGCGGGAAGCGGCTGAGGATGACGGATCCCTCGGAGCCGCCGCCCGCCACGGCCCGGCGGTGCGGGTAGTCCGCCGTCAGGTCCCGCCGCAGCAGCGCGTCGCAGGTGTACTCGCACTCCTGGACGAACACCACGTCCGGCTTCAGCCGGCGCACGGCGTCGACCAGCCCGGCGGTGGCCCGGCCGAACTCGACGTTGGACGTCATCACCCGGAACTCGGCGACGGGCGGCCCGGCGGGTGTGCCGGTCTTCCCGTACGGCTCGATGAACCAGGCCAGCAGCCCGAGCAGGACGACGCCCCACACCGCGCCGGTCCACCACCGGGCGAGCAGGATGAACAGCAGCCCGAAGGCGGTCGGTACGAGGAGCCAGGGCAGGAACGCGAGCAGCTGGGGCACGGGGGTGACCGCGTCGGTGCCGACGGCCCGGCAGCCGACGATCACGCTCACCCCGGCGAAGAGCAGTGCCGCCGACCAGCCGCCGAACCGCCGCTTTCCGCTGCGGCGTCCGGTTCCTTCTCCGGTGTCCGCCCATTCGGCCGTCCCGGCAGTCGCAGTGTTCAACGTCCGGCCTTCCGCTCACGGTGATCGATCCGTGGAGATCCTCCCTCAAAGACGAGGGCCGGCGACGGGAGGTTGCGGCGATCCGTTCCGTACCTCGTCACAGGCCGGTGACGAGGCCCCGGTGACGGTCCTGGTCTTTGCCCGCCGCCTCCGCGAACGCCCTGCCGCGGGCTCGCGCCGGCGCCTGCGGAGGCCGGTCAGCAGGCAGGCGAGGGCCACCGTCAGGCCCAGGGCGAGCAGCGTCCAGGACGCGGTGCGCAGCGTGGCGGTGAGGGCGTCGTAGACCACGCCCGCCGCGGGGCGGTGGACCGGTTCGGGCACGTCGGCCAGGGTGAGCCGGCGGCCGGCCGCGACGGCGACGGCGAGCAGGCCGCCGCCCAGGGCGACGCCGAGCCCGGTCGCGGTGAGCGCGCGGCGGCGGTGGACGGCGACGGTGATCCCGGTGACGGCCAGGACGACGGCCGCGAGGGGCAGCCAGAAGGCCGCGGCGTCCAGCAGCCGGTATCCCGTCCGGAGCTCGGCCGTCTCCTCGGCCGGTACCACCGCGACCCGGGTGTGCTCGACCGGAATGCGGTCGGCGAACGGCATGCGGTCGGCGACGAGTTGCCGCTTCAGCTCGGCGGTGACGGGCGCGAGGTCGACGGTGACCGGGCCGGGGTCCGCCCGGCCGTCGCGCAGGGCGTGCAGGACCGCGTCGTGGACGGCCCGGTTCCCCGCCTCCCACACGGTGCCGAACGCCTCGGTGTGGGTGAACGAGCGGACGGCGTCCCGTACGAACGGTCCGAACAGGTCGCGCGCCGGGCCCGCCTCCAGCTCCTGTACGACCCCGTCCCCGACGGCGTCGGCGACCGCGTCGCGCACGGCGGGGTCGGCGGACAGCGGCGCCATGGTGCCGACGTACCGCCCGGTGTCGGCCAGCCCGTGCACCGTCCAGGCCGCGAGCGCGGCACAGGGCACGAGCAGGCACGCCAGGGCGACGAGCGCCGCCGACAGGGCGTTGCGCAGGCGTGCGGGCGTCCGCTCGCGGCGGGGCGGGTCCGGTGGCTCCGGCGGGTCCGGTGGTATGGCGTGGGGCGGCACCCCTTCAGCCAAGGCGCGGGGGGACGTCCACGCGAGCGCAGGGCGGGCATCCGGAGTATCCGGGATGTCCGGAGTGCCCGGGGCGCTGCGCCCGTCGTGCCGGCGGTCCGCCGACCCGGCGGAACGACCGCGTCACTCGGTGCGGTGGCCCTGCGCGTCCTCGTGCGTGTAGTACCGGTAGAACAGAGTGGCGAAGACGCCCGCCGCCACCACCACTCCCAGCGCGGTCGACCGCAGCACGCTCATGTTGGACTGGCTGACCAGGAAGCCGACCGCGGCGCAGGAGAACGCGCCCCACAGCACGGCGTGCACCTCGCGCCGCAGCTTCGACGCGACGTTCAGCAGGGCTGTGCACAGGACGGCGAACGTCAGCGCGGTGAGGAAGCCGAACAGGATGTTCCAGCCGGTGAGGGGACCGCCGTAGCGCCGGTTGGCCGCCGCCCAGTAGCCGTAGACGAGCCCGAGGACGATGGGCACCGCCAGCTTGGCGACGGCATGGGCCCGCTCACTGAAGACGCGGATCCTGTCCGGCTGCTGCCCGGGCATGATCCGGGGTCTGGGTGCCGCATGAGCCATGAGCGCATTCCTCTCTCCTCGCCCCCGCCTCCAGCGCACACCTGTGCGGGTCACCCGGCAACTCGGCCGTTCGAACCCACTTCGAACGTGTTTTTGATTCACCTGCATTCCGTACCGACCGGATGCGGGCCGTGCGTCCGCGTGCTTCGCTGGGGCGGTGCGCCAGGGCAACAGGGGACTCGGCCCGCACGGCCGGCGGTACCCCCGGGCCGGCCGCCGGGAGGTCATGCACCGGCACGAAATGCTGCACGTGCGAGGGCGCAGTGTCGCGTGGGTGCCGCCGCTCCTGCTGTTGGTCACCATCGCGGTGATCGACTACCACACCATCGGCGAGTTCCGGATCATCTCCTGGATCGTGCTGGTCCCGGGCATCGCGTCCGCGCTCTGCGGGGTGTGGGGCACAGCCGTGTTCGCGGTGCTCTCGATCGCCACCTTCGCGATCGTGGACAACGCCTGGCCCCACGAGTTCCAGACGGGGCTGCCCGACTTCATCCTCGTCACCGTCGGCGGATTCCTGGCGACGCTGGCGTGCGCGGTCCGGGTACGCGGCGAGCGCCGCGCGCTGCACCTGCGGAACGTCGCCGACACGGTCCGCCGTACGGTGCTGCGCCCCCTGCCGCCGTTCTGGGGCGGTCTGGAGCACGCCGGCGTCTATCTCGCCTCGGACGCCGGTGCCCGGGTCGGCGGCGACTTCTACGACATCCAGCCGGGCCCGTACGGCACCCGGGTCCTGGTCGGGGACGTCCAGGGCAAGGGGCTGGGCGCGGTGGAGACGGCGGCGGCACTGCTCGGCACGTTCCGCGAGGCGGGTTTCCACGAACCGGAACTGACGGTCGTGGCCGAGCGCCTGGAGGAGCGGATGCTGAGGCACCGGCGTTACGCCGCGGCCCTCGGCCGGGCCGAGGGCGACCGCTTCGCCACCGCCGTACTGCTCAGCTTCCCGGTGGACCGGCCGGCCATGACGGGTGCCCGTCCGGCGCGGCCCCCTGCCTCGGGCCCCGGCACGGCGGGCCCCGGCACGGCGGGCCCCGGCACGGTGGGCCCCGGCACGGTGGGCCCCGGCACGGTGGGCCCCGGCACGGCGGGGGCCGGCACGGTGGAGGCCGTGGTCTTCGGTCATGAACCGCCGCTGGCCGTCGGCCCCGGCGGCGTACGGCCGTTGCCGGTGACCGGCGGGCTTCCGCTGGGCCTGCGCGAGCTGGACCCCGTACCGGTGCGCGTGCACCGGCTGCCGCTGGCCGCCGACGAGACGCTGCTGCTGGTCACCGACGGGGTGACCGAGGCGCGCGACGCCGCCGGGACGTTCTACCCGCTCGCCGAGGACGTGGCGCGGGCGGTCGCGCGGGACGCGCGCGCCGCCGAACCGGCCCGGCTGGCCGTCGTCGTACGGGACGGGACCCTCCGGCACAGCGGCGGTCATCTGAACGACGACACCACGGCCTTCGCGGTGCGCCGGACCGGCGGGCCGGGGGCGAACGCCTCGAAGAGGGACGTTCATTGATCCGAGGCCCCTCGCGGGAGCCACAGCGGTTACGGTGCTGCTCTGGGTCGTGATCGACAGGGGAGGGAACATGCCCGGGACCACACGCGGAAGCGAGCCCGGGGCCGCGCCCGGAACCGTGCTGCTGCTGGCGGCCTCGCCGCCCGGGCGGGGACGGCTGGTGGACGCGGCGTCCGTGCTTCCCGTTCTCGCGGCCGTGCCGCCCGCCGTGCTGTCCGGCACGGACACCGCGAACGTCGTCGAGCTCGCCGACCCGCTGGAGCCGCAGGCGGTCCTGACCCGGCTGCGGGCCGCCGCGACCGCCCCCGGACCGCTCACCCTGTACGTCGTGGGGCAACTGCTGCTCGACCGCCGCCAGCGGCTGCCCCATCTGGCACTGGCCCGCACCACCCCGTCGACCGTGCGCTACACGGCGTTCCCGTGGCACTGGTTCCGGGACGAGCTGCGACTGCGTCCCCCGGGTGTCACGACGCTGGTCCTCGACCTGCACGCGGACCAGGAGACCTGGCAGGCACTGGGGATCGCGCAGCCGCCGGGTTCCCCGGGTCCGCTGGGTTTCCCGGGTCCGGCGGGTCCGCCGGGTTCGGTGCCGGTACCGCCCATGTTCCCGTCCGCGCTCGACTCCGGTCGCGACACCGCCGTCTACGGCCGCATCGCGCCGCCGCCCTCCCGCTCCCGTCGCACGGTCGCGGAACCGGCGTACATGAAGGCGGTCGGGACGCTGCTGCGCAGTGGACGGCGCCCGCCGGACGAGGAGTTGCACCAGCAGGCGCTGGTCCGGGCCGCCGCGGAAGGCGCGTACCCCGGATTCGTCCTGGCACGGCGCGGAACCGGACCCGTGCCGGGGGACCCGCACACGGTCATCACCCAGGCCGTACGGTCCGGCCGTCACGCCGATGCCCACGCGCTCGCCGCACGGCACGAGCAGAGTGCCGCCCTCGCCCACGGGCCCGCCTCCGAGGAGGCGTTGCACTGGGCCGAGGTCCGTGCGGACCTGGCGATGCTGACCGGGGACGCGGCGCTCAGCTGCCACATCTGGCTGACGGTGGCCGCCGCACGGCTCCACACCGGCCAGGCGGCGGACGCCTCCTCCGTCGAGACCGCCGTGGACCGGGCGCACCACCAGTGGGGCCGGATCGGTGACCCGGTGCGGGCCCGGGAACTCGGCCTGGCGCTGGCGGAGTTGCGCAGCCGCGTGCCCGGACGACGGGAAGGCGCCCTGGACCATGTGCGGCGGCAGCTGAGCCAGTTGCAGACGCAGAACTGAACCGGTACCGACCGGATCCGCCCGTACCCCTCCGTTTCCGCCCACGGGGGACGCAATCGTTGCCGACCCCTCCCCGTGGAGCAACAGCGGTGCCATGATGGTGAGTTATGGCTGAGGGGGATGGTGTGGCCAACCAGGGCATTCGGATCCGGCTGGACGATACCGCGAGCACGAGCGACATCGGTGCGCTGCGCAAGTGGCTGGAGCGGGAGAAACCGCTGGACGAGCGGGTGCGCGCAGGCGATCTGCAGATCCAGGAGCGGCCGAGGACGGACGAGTCGGGCGCCCCGATGGGTCTCGGGATGGACATCGTCGTCCTGATCGTCGGTGCGGGTGCGGGCGCGATCGCCACGGAGTTGCTGGACCAGGTCAAGAAGGCCGTGTCGGCCTGGCGGGCCAACCGGCGCGACGTCGAGGACGGCGCACCGCCCCAGGGCAGAGTCGAACCGGTGAACCTCGACGACAGGTAGGCCGGTGATCCGTCTCGACCCGCGGGGGAAGCCCAACAGGGCGCTGCTGGTCGGCGTGTCCGAGTACGACCTCACGGAGCCGCCGCACGGCGTGCCCGGCGACCTCCCGGCGGTCAAGCACAACGTGAACCGTCTGCGTGAAGTGCTGGCGCGCGGCCGGGTGTTCGGCGAGCACGAGATCATGGTCGCCCGCTCGCCGTCCCTGGAGCACTTCGAGCGGGCGCTGCTCTCGGCCGCCGCGGAGGCGGAGGGGGTGCTGCTCCTCTACTTCGCCGGGCACGGCGCCATCCCCAGCGCGGGCGACGAGTTGTTCCTGCAGATGCGCAACGCGAGCGTGGTCGCGGGCGGACACGCGGTGTTCCCGGGAGCGGAGCCCTTCACCACCGTGCTGACGATGCTGGCCACCAGCCCGGCCCGGCGGATCGTGGTGATCCTGGACTGCTGCTTCGCGGGCAACGCGGCCTGGGTCCGGGAGACCCTGAGCGACAAGCACCGCCTGCTGCTGATGATGAGCGTCCAGGCCAACCACCGTATCGACGCGGGCGATCCGCGGACGCCGACGCCGTACACCGCCGAACTCGTCCGGCTCCTCGACGAGGAGGGCGAGACGGGTTTCCTGGACCTCTCCGAGCGAATACGGGAGCGGATGGCCGCCCGCGGCCTCAGCACCGTGCGCGGCGACGAGTGGGAGCCGCAGTGGCGCGCGGAACCCGGCGAGGACGTCCTGCTGACGGCGAAGCCACACGCCTCGGAGAGGCACGCGGGACCGGCGGACCCGGAGACACAGGACGGACCGGCGGAACACCCTGGGAAGCACCCCGGAAAGCAACTGGACCCGGCTCCGGGCCCGCATCCGGCCCGGCGCCCGAAGAGAACCGGCGCGGACCCGGACACGTCCGCCCCCACGCCCGGACCGGCGTCCGAACCCACGCCCGGCCACGGTGGACCACGGCCCCCGCTCACGGCCCGGCTCCTCAACAGCCTTCGCGGCCTCCGCGGGAGGGGCCGGACGGACCGATCGGGCAGGACGGGTGGAACGGCCTGGTGGGAACGCCGGGGCACTCCCCGGGCCGTCCTCCTGCCCGGCCTCCTCGCCCTCGGCCTCCTCACCGCCGGCACCTACGGCGTGATCGGGCTCGTCGGGCACCTCCGGGGCGATGATGCCGCCCTTTGCGTCCCTCCACTGGAGCTGCGCGTCCTCGCCGACCCCGACCTGAAGACGACGGTCCGTGCCGTCGCCGACGCCTACCTGACCTCGGCGGCGAACACCCTGGACGACGGCTGCCGCCGCACCGGCATCACCGTCTACAGCGCGGGCTCCTCCGACGTGAACACCGCGCTGCGCAGGCAGACCGGCGCCTGGCAGGAGCCCTTGGGCGTGGACACCGACCGTCTCAACCCGCAGCGGGACATCGGGCCGCAGCCGGACATCTGGATCCCCGCCTCCCGCGCCGACGCCGTCCGGGCCGAAGAGGGCCAGGACACCGACAGGGTGGCCTTCCTGGATCCCGCCGACGAGTTGCTCGCCTACTCCCCGGTCGTACTGGCCGTCCCGGAGGACATCGCCGCCAAGGGGCCGAGGAGCCGTACCGACCTCCCCCTGAACAGCATGATCGAGAATCTGTTCGAGCGGGACGAGGAGGCCGAGGTGCGGCGCCCCGACCCCGAGTTCACCGACGTCGGACTGCTCGCCACGATCGGCCTGTACAGCGGCGGCACGTCTGTCGCCACCGCCGAACAGCGGGTCGCCCAGCCGGGCCCGCCCTCCCCCACCGCGGCCGACCTGCTGTGCACGCTGCCCGACCGCGACGAGGTGGACGACCACACGGCCGCCCTGGTCCCCGAGTTCCTGATGCGCAGCGGTGTCGGCTGCGCCGGCGCCACGCGCACGCCCCGCACGGCCCAGTACCCCATGGACGTCCCCGGTGTGGCGCCGGTGTTCGTACGGGTCCGCTGGCAGGGCGCGGACCGGGACGAGGAGGCCCGTGACGCGTCGGTCGCCGCCTTCCAGGAGTGGCTGACCGGGGAGGAGGGCCGGGCGGTGTTCGCCGAGAAGGGTTTCCGTGAACCGGACGACTGGGAGCTGATGGACCGGGACACGAAGGCCGACGGCGTGCTGGTCGCGCCCCCCGCGCTCGAACGGTTCGCCGGGCGGCACGAGATGGAGGCGGCCCTGGAGGACTACCAGGAGGCGGGCGGCCCGGGACGGGTGCTCTATCTGCTGGACAGCTCCGGTTCGATGACGGACCTGTGGAAGGGGCCGAGCGGTGGTCCCGGACTGCTGAAGCAGTCGCTGGGCGGCCTCGGCGAACGGGACGAGTACGGCGTGTGGGCGGTGGCGGACACCGGCGACCGGCCGTACGAGACATTGCTGAAGCTCGGCCCGCACCGGCGGGCCGACGCCGAGCGCACCCTCGACGCCCGCGCCCGGGTGCGGGACGCCGAGGCCGACCCGCGCGACGCCCTGGACGCCGCGTTCGACGCGATGAAACCGTCCGGGACCGACAACCGCCCGCGGCGGATCGTGTACATCACCGACGGCGAGGACAGCGACCAGCTCTCCCGGGACCGTCTGGGGGACATCCTCTCCGGGGCGCGGACGTCCGACGTGCCGGTGACCGTGGTGTCCCTGACGAACGGCGGCTGCGCCCCGGACCGCCCGGACCGCCGGATCGCCGACGTCAGCGAGGGGCGGTGCCTCGACAGCGGCGACGATCCCGGCACGACCCTGCGCGACGAGGTCGCCCGCACCGGAACGGGGGAGGAACGATGACCCGGCCCCGACGGCTCCGCGCCGGGCCGTCGGCCCCGCCGCTCGCCCTGCCGCTCGTCCTGCTGCTGCTGGTCGTCGTCCTCGCCGCCTGTACCGGCGGCGGCACCCGCGGTACGGAGGGTGCCGCCGGGGCGTCCGCCGGGTCCGCCGCCCCGAGCGACGTGACCGGCGTCATCATGGTCGCCAGCGGCCGGGACGTCACCGGTAAGAACGGCATACGCCAGCAGCTCATCGACGCCTGGAACCTCCGCGAGCAGCGGAAGAACTCCGGTTTCGAGGCCCGCCTGGTCGAGCTGTCCGGCAGCGCCGACGAACAGCGCAGCCAGTTGCTCGGTGCCCTGCAGTCCCGCAGCGCCGCCTACGACGTGGTCAACCTGGACGTGACCTGGGTGCCCGAGTTCGCCACCGCCGGCCTGATCGAACCGCTGCCCCGGGACCTGGTCGACAACCCCGACATCATCCCGTCCGTGGCCGGTACGGCCTGGTGGGACGGGAAGGTGTACGCGGTGCCGTTCAACAGCGACGTCGGCCTGCTGTACTACCGGCGCGACCACCTGAAGCGGGCCGGGGTCGAGCGGCCCGACCTCGACGCCGACCTCACCTGGAACAAGCTGCGGGGTCTCGTCGAGGCCCTGGACGCCCAGCCCGCGCGGCCGGACACCTACGAGAAGGGCTGGACCACCCAGCTCGCCGCCTACGAGGGCCGCACGGTCAACGCGGTGGAGGCGTTCGCGTCCGCGGTGCCGGGCCTCGAGCTGGTCGACGAGAACGGCCGCTACACCGGCGACGTCGACGAGCTGACCGACGGGATCGCGGAGCTGCGACGCCGCACGGAGACGGCGTACACCCTCCAGGACGCCCATTCCTCCGACGAGGGCGCTTCGCTCAGCGACTTCGTCGAGGGCCGCACCGCGTTCCTGCGGCACTGGCCGTCGGAGTACCGCACCCTGTACCGGACCTTCTCCGAGGAACAGCTCGGGGTCGCCCCGCTGCCCGGCCGGGCGGTGCTCGGCGGCCAGAACCTCGCGGTCACCGGGGTGTCCCAGCGCAAGGGCAAGGCGGCCGAGCTGATCCGGTTCCTCACCGGCAAGGAGAGCGAGCGCTGCCTGCTGGAGGCGGGCTTCGCGGCGACCCGGATCTCGGCCTACGAGGGAGACGCGGCCGGGAAGCGGTGCACCGCGGTCGGCCCCGGGCCCTCGGCGTCCCCCACCGGCGAGGGCGCCGACCCGGTCCCGCGGGACGGGGGCGGCCGCCCCGCCTACGCCCGTGACATCCTCCTGCCGGCCCTGCGGAACGCGGTCCAACGGCCGAGGACCCCGCTGTACGGCGCCTTCACCCAGACGTTCATCGCCCGGCTCGGCCCGCTGCACGGCGACGACATGCCGTCGGACGAGGACCTGGCCGAACAACTGGACAAAGCCCTGCGCAAGGCCCTCCCGCATTAGGCCCGGCGGAATGACCGCGAAGTGACTGTGCGGCGACCGCGGAAGGGCTACGGAAGGGCTGTGGGCAGGCCGGGGCCTAGCGGACGGCGGCTTCCACCGGGCTCGTGGTGCGGTGGTCCGGCTTCTCGGGGTGGGTGGCCTTGGCCGGGCCCACGTTGGCCGCCAGGACCAGTGCGGTGACCGCGACGACGGCCGCGACGAAGCCTCTGGCATAACGCCTGGTGGTGCGAACGCGTTCCAGCACGACGACCTCGCAACAGCGATGGGTGGGGCACGGTGGATCCGCGGTTGAACCTAAGGGCTGCCGGACTCGAACGGCAAGGGGCACAAAGGGGGTTGGCCGTGTGAGCATCACGATCCGGGCAGGGCGGTCGAGCGGGCCTCACCGGTGCCTACGCTTGCCGTCCATGGACACACTCTTCCTCGCCTGCCTTGTGGTTCTCGGTATCTGGGCCATCCGGAGAAACGTCTCCCGGGCAGAGCGCACCGCCGCGCGCGTCGAACGCAAACTCGACCTGGTGATGGAGCACGTGGACCTGCACGAGGAGATTCCGGGCAAGGACGGGATCGTCGCGCTCGTGCGGGAGGGCAGGACGGTCCAGGCGGTCAAGGCCTGCCGCGAGGCCACCGGAGCCGGTCTGCTCGAGGCCAAGCAGGCCGTGGACCGCCTGACGTGACGGCCGGAGCCGTGACGGTTCGGCCCACGACGGTCAGACCCGTACCCGGCCCTGCTTCTGGATCTCCGTCAGCCGGTTCGCCCCGAACTCCACGACCACCTGGACGAGGTCGGACGCGACGTCACCGAAGCCGCCGTTGGTGAGGGTGATGGTGTCCTCGCCGACCCGGACCACCGCCACGTCCAGGGTGAGGCGCGTCAGCTGGCGGTCGGGCGTCTCGCCGGTCATGGTGACCCGCAGCGCCTGGCGGGCGTCCCCGGTCTCCGGCAGCCTCAGCGCGTCGACCTCGACCTTCTGGACGCCGTCCTTCTTGGCCGTGGCGGTGAACTCCCCGCACTTCTCCGGCAGATCGCCCAGCCACTTCAGCGTGCGGTCCACGTCGGCGGGCCGGTACGCGGCCACCTGGTACCGCAGCTGGGCGCCGCTGTAGGCGTCGTCCAGGGCGACCACGGCCCGCGGCCCGGCCGGCGTACCGAACAGTTCCTCGGTGTAGAGGACGTCGAGCATCCGCCGGCAGTCGGCGTTCTTCGTGCTCGACTTGAGCAGCCCGTCCCGCCAGGTCGCCGCGCCCCGCGTCGGCACCCAGGGCTGCCCCAGGTCCGTCTCCGTGATCAGCGCGGCCCGCAGCTGCTCCTCGCTCAGCCCGGGCTCGGGCGTCGCCGACGAGGACCGCTCGGCGGCCGGGGTGGCGGCGGAGGGCGAGACGGACGTCGGGGCCGCCCGCCCGGCCGTGTCGTCCCCAAAGACGGAACAGGCTGCCGTGGTCAGCAGCGCGGACACCGACAGCACGGAGGCGAGAAGGGCGCGGGCGGCGGCCGGGGCATGCGTCATCGGGGTGCCTCCTGGTGGGGCCTGGCTGTGGATGTGGCTGCGCCCGCGCGCCGGCCCCGTCCGGAACGGGGCCGGACGGGACCGGGGCAGCGACACGTGCTCATACGGCACCACCGCGCCGCCCGCCCCACCAGCGCGGCGGTCCGTCCGGGTGAGGACGACAAGGGAAAATGTCCTCGTCCCCGCGCCCGCCCCCCTCATGTCCCGAACCCCCTCTCTTCCGAACGCCACGCCTCACGCCCACGCCCCACGTCCCGCAGCCCGCGCCCCGAAGGAGTCCTCGCCGTGACGTACGGTCCGCCCATCCCGGTGATCATCGACTGCGACACGGGCGTCGACGACGCCCTCGCCCTGCTGTTCGCCGTCCGTCACCCCGGGATCGACCTGCGCGCGGTGACCTGCGTGGCCGGCAACACGGACGTGGACGGCGTGGTGCGCAACACCCTCACCGTGCTGGAGACGGCGGGCGCGCCCGCCGTGCCCGTCGCGCGGGGCGCCGAGCGCCCGCTGATCGAGGCCCCGCGCTCCGCGGCCCACGTGCACGGCCACGACGGGATGGGCGACCTCGGCCTGCCCGCCCCGCGGCGCACCCCGGCCGACGTGGACGCGGTGACCCTGCTGCGCCGCGAGATCCTCGCCTCCCCGCGCCCGGTCACCCTGGTGCCCACCGCCCCGCTGACCAACATCGCCCTGTTGCTGCGGACGCATCCCGAGGTCACCCGCAACATCGAGCGGATCGTGTTCATGGGCGGCGCGGCGGGCGCCGGCAACGCCACCCCGGTCGCCGAGTTCAACGTCTGGCACGACCCGGAGGCCGCCGCGATCCTGCTCACCGCGGGGGTGCCGATCACGATGTACGGCCTGGACGTGTTCAACCGGGTCGTCGTCCCGGCGGCCGAGGTGCACAGGCTGCGCGCGAGCACCGAACCGGGCGCCCGGCTGGCCGGTGACCTGCTCGCCCACCGACCCGCGGCCCCGGGCACCACCGCCGGGGGCACCGGCGGCACCGCCGTCCACGCCACCGTCGACGGCCCCGACGAGGCGGCGGGCGGACTCGGCGACGCGGGCGCGCTGTGCGCGGTCGTCGACCCGCAGGGCCTGACCACCCACCGGCTCCCCGTGGAGGTCTCCCTGGCCCCCGGCCCGGCCCGTGGCCAGACCGTCGTCGACCGCCGCTCCCGCATCGGCGAGTCCGAACTCCACGAGGGCACACGCGAGCAGGCCCTGGTGGACGTGGGGCTGGAGGTGGACGTCCCGCGCTACGTGAAGCTCTACCTGGAGACCGTCGAGGCGGGCGGAACCGGCTGAAGCACCGCCACCGGAAGCCGGCCGGCCCCACCGCTCCGCCTACTTCTGCGGCGTTCTGGACAGATTCACGCTGTCATCCGTAGGCACCGGACACCGCAGGAGACCGCGTGACCGACCGCACCAGCAGCCCCGCCATCCGGCCGACCACCCCCGCACCCGACGCCACGCCCGACCTCTCCCCGCGCAACCCCGACTGGTGGCGGCAGGCCGTCGTCTACCAGGTCTACCCACGCAGCTTCGCGGACGACGACGGGGACGGGCTCGGCGATCTGCGCGGCCTCACCCGGCGCCTCACCCACCTCGCCACCCTGGGCGTGGACGCCCTCTGGCTGAGCCCTTTCTACCCCTCCGAACTCGCCGACGGCGGCTACGACGTCGCCGACCCGCGGGACGTGGACCCGCGCCTCGGCACCCTCGACGACTTCGGCGCGCTGGTCGCCGAGACCCACCGCCTCGGACTGAAGATCGTCGTCGACATCGTCCCCAACCACACCTCCCACCGGCACGTCTGGTTCCAGGAGGCGCTGCGGGCCGGCCCCGGTTCCGCGGCCCGCGACCGCTACGTCTTCCGCGACGGCCGCGGCCCGCGCGGCGAGCGCCCGCCCACCGACTGGCAGTCCGTCTTCGGCGGCAGCGCCTGGGAGCGGGTGCCCGACGGACAGTGGTACCTGCACCTCTTCGCGGTCGAACAGCCCGACCTGAACTGGACGAACCAGGAGGTCCGCGCCGACTTCCGCACCACCCTGCGGTTCTGGTCCGACCGGGGCGTGGACGGCTTCCGCATCGATGTCGCGCACGCCCTCGCCAAGGACCTGAGCGAGCCGCTGCGCGACCTCGGCACCCCGGAACGGAGCGGCGAGGCCGCCCTGACCGGGTTCGCGCCGGGCACCCACCCGTTCTTCGACCGCGACGAGGTGCACGAGATCTACCGGGACTGGCGGAAGATCTTCGACGCCTACTCCCCGCCCCGCACGGCCGTCGCCGAGGCCTGGGTACCCGGTCCCCGGCGCGCCCTGTACGCCCGCCCGGACGAACTGGGCCAGGCCTTCAACTTCGAGTACCTGCAGGCCCCCTGGGACGCCGAGGCACTCCGCGAGGTCATCGCCGGTTCATGGGAGACGGCCCGCGCGGCCGGTGCCCCGGCGACCTGGGTGCTCTCCAACCACGACGTCGTGCGCCACGCCTCGCGCCTGATGCTCCCGCCGGACACCGACGACAACGCCTGGCTGCTGTCCGGCGGCCGCGCCCCGGCCGTCGACACCGCCGCCGGACTGCGCCGGGCCCGCGCGGCGACCCTGCTGATGCTGGCACTGCCCGGCTCGGCCTATCTGTACCAGGGCGAGGAACTCGGCCTGCCCGAGGTCGCCGACCTGCCCACGGAGGTCCTCCAGGACCCGGTCTGGGAGCAGAGCGGCCATGTCCGCAAGGGCCGCGACGGCTGCCGGGTGCCCCTGCCGTGGACGACGACCGGACCGTCGTACGGCTTCGGCGCGGGCGGTGCCTGGCTGCCGCAGCCGCCCGGCTTCGCCGCGTACGCCGTCGAGGCGCAGGACGGAGCCGAGGCACGCGAGGGCGTGCCGGGCTCGACCCTGGAGCTCTACCGCACGGCGCTGCGCCTGCGCCGCAAACTCCAGGAGGGCGAGACGCTGACCTGGCAGGAGGACGCTCCCGCCGGGGTGCTGCAGTTCGACCGCAACGACGGCTGGCGCTGCGTGACCAACCTGTCGACCACTCCGGTCCCCCTGCCCCCGGGCGAGGTTCTGCTGACCAGCGCACCCCTGACGGACGGCGGCCTGGCCCCGGACACGACGGCCTGGCTGAGCCGCTGACGGGCCCGGAGCCGGACCGTCTGCGGTCCGGCTCCGGTTCCACCGGTCACACGTGTCCCGGACCCCCGCTGCCGAAACCGCCGCTCGACCCGGGCAGCCAGCGCTTCCGTTGCTGGTCCTTCCCTGTTCTGGTGGGGGAGTGATGGAGCTGGTAGGGCATGAGCCGTTCGCCGTCCCTCGCCACCGTCGGCATCTCGTCCGGCTCCCGCATCTCCCGCATCTCGTGGACCGCGCCGGTCTCCGGCAGTCTCGGCTGGTCCTCGGGGCGGGGGCGGAGTTCCTCCTGGTCCATGACCTTCATGCCGATGCGCACGGCCCAGATCAGCGCGCCGGCCACGACCAGCCCGCCGATGAAGGCCGCGCCCAGGTTCAGTACGTTCTGACCTGCGGCCAGCAGTTCATACGTTGCCGTACTCATGGTCCGATTATGGATGAGGAAATGAGATAAAGCGCCCGGAATGTCCTGATCTCTCGTTCGGTCGTCCCGGCGGGCGCGGCTCCCCGTGCCATGGCAGATTGCGGCCGGAGGGAAGGCCGGGACGGGCCGTCGCGTCCCCACGTGTGCAGCTCGGGGCCCGCCCCGGCCCTACCGCGCCGCACTGCGCCGGTGCGCTCACCGGCTTCCGCGCGCTCATTCGATCTCGCGCCCCGGCGCCACGGCCGCCGCGCCGCCCGCCGCGGCCCGCCGCTGGGACGCCGGCCCGCTCCCGCTTTCTGATGCCGGTCGGCTCTCCGCTCCCGACGTCTTCGTCGATCGTGTCCTGCGCCACCCGCGTACCAGGTGTCCGGCCCTCACCACCCCTGGCCTCCGCCTGAGAACCACCCGGCCCCGTTGCGTTGTTCGAGTGGGATATCTGTCCGGGCCGCAGTAGTTTTTCCGTCGAGGCGGTTAGAGTTCCCGTGTGAGGAACCCGCCCCCGGGACGGTGCGTGTCCCGGCGGTCCGCAGGAAGGTGCGCATGCCCTCGGAGAGTCAGCCGAACGTCGGCGCCCGACAGCCGGACGGTGGCCGGCTCCCCGTCGCCGACCGGCTCGACGACGACCATTTCCCGGCCTACACCATGGGCAGGGCCGCCGAACTGGTCGGAGTGACACCCGCCTTCCTCCGCGCCCTGGACGGGACGGGGCTGATCACTCCGACGCGCTCGGAGGGCGGCCACCGTCGCTACTCGCGCCATCAGCTGAAGCTCGCCGCGCGGGTGCGCGAACTCGTCGACCGGGGGACCCCGGCCGACGCCGCGTGCCGCCTCGTCGGCCTGGAGGAGCGGCTGGAGCAGGTCGAGCGGGACTACGAGGAGCTGCGCCGGCAGGGCGGGCGCGCCGCGCATCAGCATCGGTGAAAATCTATCCTCGCCAGAACAGAAATGCAGTGCCCGTCGCAGAAATCTATTTCCTCAAACGCGTTGACAGCGCTTTTCCTTGGTGATTTTCCTCGCTTGCCTCGGATATGGTTCGTGCTACGCTGACGTCAGTTGCAGTTGTGGTTGCCAGTTTGCTACCGGTTCTCCGGGCAGGTGATCATCGCGACGATGAGGGAATTCGTAAAGTGCGATTTCCCGGCACTGTCTCAGGAGATTTGATATGGCCACCGGTACCGTGAAGTGGTTCAACTCGGAAAAGGGCTTCGGCTTCATTGAGCAGGACGGCGGCGGCGCCGACGTCTTCGCCCACTACTCGAACATTGCCACCTCGGGCTTCCGTGAGCTCCAGGAAGGCCAGAAGGTGACCTTCGACGTCACGCAGGGCCAGAAGGGCCCGCAGGCGGAGAACATCGTTCCCGCCTGACCCATACGTACGCGAGTACGCAGGGATTGCAGCAGGGCCCCGCACATCTGTGCGGGGCCCTGCTCCGTGTTTCCGGGGTCCGGGCATGCCGCGCGTTCAGGGGTTCCTGAACGCGGTCCCGGTTCCCGGTACTCAGCCCGAGGAAGGGCCGGGGTGACGCCCCGGCCCTTTCGTGGCGCGTGCTTCAGTGGCGCCGGTGGGCGGGTCAGGCCTGCTTCGGGCCGGTCTGCTGGACCACCTCGAACGACCACAGCGTCGCGTCCGTGGCAGCGGGCTTCGGCCGGTCGCCCTGCGCGCCGTCCTGCGTGCCGCCACCGCCGTGCGCGGCCTGGCCGCGGCCGGCCATCCAGCGCTGGAAGTCCTCCTCGGTCCGCCAGCGGGTGTAGACGAGGTAGGTGTCGGTGCCCTCCACCGGGCGGAGCAGCTCGAACCACTCGAATCCGTCCGAACCCTCCACCGCGCCCGCCCGCGCGGCGAACCGCTTCTCCAGCGTCTCCCGCTGCTCTTCCGGGACCGTGAGTACGTTGATCTTGACGATGCTCATACCCCGATTGTTCCGCAGTTGCGGTACGGAACGCGGGCGGGGACCTTCCCGCCGTGCCGGGGTCAATCAGGTGCGGTGAGTTCCGAGTGGGGTCCGCCTTCGCTTTCTTCACCCGTCCGGCCTGTCCTGACCGGTTCGGCCCGTTCGGCCCGCTCGATTCGTTCGCGCAGGGCGGTGGCGAATTCCTCCGCCCGCGCCAGCTGCGTACGAAGGTCCGCCGTCCGCCGGCGTGCCGCTTCCTCGAAGCCGCGCAGCGACTCGAGCAGCTCTTGGCGTTCCTCCCCCTCGGGCAGGCCGGCCCCGGCGTGCCCGTCGAGGCGGTCGGTGGCCGCGAGCAGTTCCCGCATCCCGTCCAGGGTGAAACCCAGCGGTTTCATCCGGCGGATCACCATGAGGCGGGCCACGTCGCCCTCGGTGTAGAGCCGGAAGCCGCCCTGCGAGCGGGCCGACGGGACGACGAGGCCGGTCTCCTCGTAGTGCCGGATGGTGCGCAGGGACAGTCCGGTGCGCGCGGCGACCTCACCGATCTGCATGTGTGTGCCGTCCACGTGCCTGATCCGGCCCTTCTCGTCCATGTGCTGCTCTGCTGCTCTGCTGGTCGGCCCCGGGGGTGTGACCGGTCGGACGCACCCCGATCTCTACTCTAACGTTAGGGTAGAGTCGCCCCGCCCCGCGCCGCCCGGTCCATCCTTCGGCCGGCCTCGGCCCCGGCCTCCGTACAGACCCGCCCCGTCCCGCCCTGCCCCCGCGCCGTCGCCGCCGCCGGGCCGGAGCGCGCCCGAGCACGACAGGTAATGCCCCCTTGTCCTCTCCCGCACTGTCCCCCGCCGCTCGGCTGCGCGCCGTGCGCCCCGACTGGCTGAACGATCCGAAGGTCTGGCGGACCGAGATCCTCGGCGGCCTCGTCGTCGCGCTCGCGCTGATCCCGGAGGCGATCTCCTTCTCGATCATCGCCGGCGTCGACCCGGCCGTCGGTCTGTTCGCGTCCTTCACCATGGCCGTCACCATCGCGTTCGTCGGCGGACGCCGGGCGATGATCTCCGCGGCGACCGGCGCCGTGGCACTCGTCATCGCACCGCTCAACCGTGAGCACGGGTTCGGGTACCTCGTCGCCGCGGTGCTCCTCGCCGGTGTCTTCCAGATCGTCCTCGGCGTGCTGGGCGTGGCGAAGCTGATGCGGTTCGTCCCGCGCTCGGTGATGGTCGGCTTCGTCAACTCGCTGGCCCTGCTGGTCTTCATGGCCCAGGTCCCCGAGATGAGGGACGTGCCCTGGCCGGTCTATCCGATGATCGTCGCCGGGCTGGCGCTGATGGTGTTCTTCCCGAAGGTCACCACCGTGGTCCCCGCGCCCCTGGTCTCCATCGTGATCCTCACCGTGATCACGGTCGCCGCCGGGATCGCCGTCCCCACCGTCGGGGACAAGGGGGAGCTGCCCTCGTCCCTGCCGGTGCCCGGCCTGCCCGACGTGCCGTTCACGACGGACACCCTCACCACCGTCGCCCCCTACGCCCTCGCCATGGCGCTGGTCGGCCTGATGGAGTCGCTGATGACGGCCAAGCTGGTCGACGACATCACCGACACGCACTCCTCCAAGACCCGCGAGTCGATCGGCCAGGGCGTCGCCAACATCGTCACCGGGTTCTTCGGCGGGATGGGCGGCTGCGCCATGATCGGCCAGACGATGATCAACGTGAAGGTCTCCGGTGCCCGGACCCGCCTGTCCACCTTCCTCGCGGGCGCGTTCCTGATGGTGCTGTGCATCGTCTTCGGACCGGTCGTCTCCGACATTCCCATGGCCGCGCTCGTCGCCGTGATGATCATGGTGTCGTTCGCGACCTTCGACTGGCACTCCATCGCGCCGAAGACCCTCAAGCGGATGCCGGCCGGGGAGATCGGCGTCATGGTGGTCACCGTCGTGTTCGTGCTCGTCACGCACAACCTCGCCGTCGGCGTCGTCGTCGGCACGGTCACCGCCATGGTGATCTTCGCCCGACGGGTCGCCCACCTCGCCGAGGTCACCGCGGTCCCCGGACCCGACGGCACGTCCGTCGTCTACCGGGTCACCGGCGAGCTGTTCTTCGCCTCGTCCAACGACATCGTCGGCCGCTTCGACTACTCGGGCGACCCCGACCGCGTCGTCATCGACCTGTCGTCCGCCCACGTCTGGGACGCCTCCTCCGTCGCCGCCCTCGACGCCGTCGAGACGCGGTACGCGCAGCGCGGGAAGACCGTCGAGATCACGGGTCTGAACGAGCCCAGTGCCCGCCTCCACGACAAGCTCAGCGGGGAACTCGTCGGCGGTCACTGACGAACGGCCCCGGGACAGGACCTGTAGGGGGCGCCGGGGCCGGCCCCGTCAGCCGAGGCAGATCACCAGGAGACAGAGCTCGGAAGCAGAACCGGAACCGGAGCCGGAGCCGGACGAGCCCGGTGACTCGGGCGCGGGTGTCGAGGGGGCGGGTTGCGAGCCGCTCCGGTCGCCCGAGCCGCCGCTTCCGTCGTTGCTCCTGTCACCACCGTTGCCCGAGGAGTGCTCGGGCGGGGTCGTGGGACGGGTCGCCGTACCGGTGCCGGTGCCGGAACCGGAATCAGAACCGGAGCCGGCGGAGCCGTTGGAGTCCGAGCCCGTCCGGGTGCCCGAGCCGTCGGACGAGGGTGCGGTCCGTGACGGGGACGTGGCCGTCGTGGGGGCGCCGGTGGTGCCGTCCGGCCGGGTGCTCGACGCGGTGGTGGGCGCCGACACGGTGCCGGCCGGCTGCCGGTGTGCGCCGTCGCCCGGGGCCGGCCGCGAGGGCCGGTCCTGGGAGCGCTGCGTGCCGGGCGGGCTCACGGACGGCGCCGGGGCGCCGTACTGGTCCGCGGGCCCGTCCGCGCCGCCCATGCCGGACACCTCGGGCGCCGTGGCGGCCTGGGCGCGGTCGCCGGAATCCCGGTCCATCGAGGCGAGGGTGAGTCCGCCGCCGACGAAGGCCACCGCCGTGGCGACCAGGGCGCGGCGCTGGGTCTTCCTCCAGCGGGCCGACTGCCGCCGCCGTGCCGCCCGCCCCGTGGGCGCGGACATCGCGGACGTGGGCGGAGGAACCGGCACGGACGCGGGCACCGGCGCGGGCGCGGGCGTGGACACCGGGTCCGGGGCTTCCACGGCAGGGACCGACCCCGCACCGATCCCCGTACCGACCGTGGTGCCGGGACCTGCCGCGGGTACGGGCGAGGTCGCCGTGCCCGCGACGGTGTGGCCGCCGATGACGCCCGGCGCGATGTCGGGGGCGTAGGCGCCGCATCCGGGGCACACGAGGGCGCCGTTCAGATGCCGGCGACACGTGGAGCAGTAGTCCATCCGCTGTCTTCCCGGGTTGGCAGGAACCCGCCGAGCCGGGGGCGGCCCGTTCGCGTTGCGTACGCGGGAGCGGGTGGAGCAGGACAGCAACGCTAACGACACCCACGAGCCGCTGTGTGCAGCCCGTGTGTCATTCCTGCGTACATTCTCTGCCCGCTTCGCGTGAATGCCGTGAGCATGTGCGTCAATCGGTGCGCAATGCGGCCCAGGACGAATGTTCTTCAATCAAAATCCTTTGAGGAAAAGGAAGTTGAAGGCCGCGCGTGGGGTCGATTTGGGCCGTCACGACCGGAAATCGGAATCGGTGGGAGTTGCTCAAGTCACGGAAATGACAGGGCTGTTCCCACGAAAGGTGCGGTTTGACGCTGCCGGGCCGTGCGGCGTTGGCTTGCCCACCACTTGGTCGCCACGCTGCACTCTCGCTTGGAAGGCACCCGATGTGAACCCCTGGACCACCCGCACCACCCGCGCCACCCCCTCACCCCGCACGATCCGGGGGCGTCGGGGCACCACCGCTCCGGTCGCCGCCCTCTCGGCCCTGGCAGTGCTCTCGCTCTCCGCGTGCGGCACGTTCGACGCCCTCGGCAAGGACGACGACTCCGCGTCGCCGGACCGGCGCAACGACATCACCGTGGGCCTCCTTCTCCCCGACAGGGACACGGCGCGCTTCGAGAAGTTCGACCGCCCTCTCGTCGAGGAACGGATCGGTGTCCTCACCGGCAAGGAGGGCAAGGTCGTCTACGCCAACGCCGAGGGCAGCACCGCCAAGCAGAGCGAGCAGCTCGGCCGCATGGTCGCCGATGAGGTCGACGTGATCATCGTGACCGCGGTGGACGCCAGGGCCGTCGCACCGGACGTGGCGAAGGCCAAGGAGGCGGACATCCCCGTCATCGCGTACGACCGGCTGGCCGAGGGTCCGATCGACGCGTACGTGTCGCACGACAACGAACTCGTCGGCGAGGTGCAGGGCCGTGCGATCGTCGACGCGCTCGGCAGCGAGGCGGAGAACAGCAAGGTCGTCATGATGAACGGTGAGCCCGCCGACCCGAACACCGCGCTGTTCAAGGACGGCGCGACGGGCGAGCTGAACGGCAACGTGGACATAGCCGAGTCGTACGACACCGAGAAGTGGCTGCCCGCCGTCGCCAAGGCGAACATGAAGAAGGCGATCAAGGACGTCGGCGCCGACGACCTCGCCGCCGTCTACGCGGCGAACGACGGCATGGCCGGAGCCGTCATCGAGGCGCTGGAGGAGGCGGGCGTCTCCGACATCCCGCCGGTGACCGGGCAGGACGCCGACCTGGAGGCCGTGCAGCGGATCGTCGCGGGCACGCAGTACATGACGGTGTACAAGTCGTTCCTGATGGAGGCCGGCGGTGCCGCCGAGATGGCGGTGGCCATGGTCCAGGGGCGCGACATCCAGTTCGACTCGCTGACCAGTGAACGGGTCGACAGCCCGACGCGGAAGAACATCCCGTCGATGCTGGTGCCGGTGGTCGCCCTGACGCAGGACAACATCGAGGACACGGTGATCCGGGACGGCGTCTACGACGTGGAGGACATCTGCACGGCGAAGTACCGGGCGGCCTGCGCGTCGATCGGTCTCACGCCGTAGGGGCCCGTGAGCACGGGGGGCGCCGTGGACAGGACGGCGCCCCCCGTGCTCACTGCTGGTCGGAGTACCCGATGTCTCCCACCGTCCAGGCGCTCACATCGGCGAGCGCCACCCGGTACATGCCCCCCGTGTCCGGGATGCCGTAGCTCCCCTGGAGGATCCGGGCGACGTGGAAATGCAGGTGGGAGGGGTGCGACGGCGTTTCGTCCCGGCCGGCCTCGGTGAAGGGAACGGCGAAGTGGCCGAGTCGTGTGGAGTCGCGCAGCACCTCCGCCACGCGCTCCCGCCACAGGGCTTCGGGGGCCAGTCGGCCGGTGATGACGGCGCCGGGAATCACTACGGTGAGTGACATCTGGCTGTCCTGGTCCGTCTCGACCATCGCGGCGACGGCGACGAGCAGATCGTCAGGGTGTGACATGGTCGAATAGCCTAGCCGAGCCCCCGCCCGGCTGGATGACGCGGGTCCGGATCACTTCGATGTGGCGGCCGCAGACCCCCTCCGCGCCGGCTCCGGCCCACCCGGTGGGTCGGGCGGGCCGGAGCCGGGAGAACGGTCGACGCCGGGGACGGTCGTCGGGACCGGCCGTCAGGGCTGCAGGGGCATGCTCCGGCAGTTGGAGGTGGCCCGCTTGCCGGCCAGCCGGTCGGTCAGCCAGTCGACGGCGTCCCCCTGGTCGGTGAGCAGCGGGGCGAAGTGGTTGAGCAGCGCGCTGCCGACGTTGGGGAGGACGACGGCCTTGTACGTGACGTCGGCACCCTTGGCGCACCAGTCGACGGCGAGTTGGCGGGACTGCCCGTGCGGCACGAGGTTGTCGCTGACGCCGGTGGCCAGGCGGACCGGGCCGGACGGCTTCATCGTGCCGATGAGCTGCTTGTCCAGGAAGGCCCGGAGGGCGGGGGTGGCGGCGATGATGTCACCGAGGGACTTCCCGTCCGTGGTCCACTTGGTGCTCTTGGCGAAGCCGTACGTGAAGAGGGCGTCGCCGACGCACATCGTCGAGAGATCGGTGAGCGCGGCCTTGCCGGCGGCGTTCAGATGGGCCTCGGCGATGGGCTTCAGCTCCGGGTCGGACTGGAGGAAGCCGTTCAGCGACCAGCCCAGCGCGCCAGCCAGTTCGCTGCCGTCGATGGCCCTGGTGACCTTGGTCAGATCGGCGGGCGGCGCGCCGGAGTAGGTCCCGGACAGGGTGACGTCGGGGGCGTAGGCGGCCTGGAGTTCGGCGGCCGCCGCGGTCGCCCCGCCGCCCTGGCTGTACCCGTAGAGCCCGACCGGGGAGGCCGCGGTGATCGACGCCCCGCGGACCGAGCGGGCGGCGCGGACGGCGTCCAGGACCGCGTGGGCCTCGTCGACCCGGTTCACGTAGGTGTGCAGGCGGTCGGTCGCGCCCAGGCCGGCGTAGTCGGTGACGACCACGGCGACGCCCTTCGCGAGGAGGCGGTAGATCACCAGGTCCTCGTAACCGACGGACACGGTCTCGCCGTTGAACTGCAGCGGGTGCTCGAGCCCCATGGACGCGGCGCACTGGTCGCCCTGCCCCAGGGTGCCGGGCGCCACCGCGACCAGGGGACGCGGACCGCTGCCCTTCCAGGCGGCGGACGGTTCGATGTACGCGCCGGTGACGGCGACCGGCTGCCCGCTCGAGTCGGTGGACCTGTACATCAGCCGGGTCGCGGTTCCCGGCAGCGGTCCTTTGAGACTGGGCAGGCTCAGGGCCAGCGGGAGGGGCTCACTGCGGATGAGGGTGCCGTTGGCGTCGGGCAGGGACGCGGGCGGGGTGTAGAACGCGGGGATCGTGACACCCCGCGACACGACCTCGTCCGTCGCCGCGGCGGGGGCGGCCGCGACGGCTTGGGCGCCGAGGCAGGCTGCGGCGGTGACGGCGACGGCCAGAAGTCTGGGGCGGGGGCGTGCGGGCATGGCGAACCTCCTGTGAAGCGGCTGTCAGGAAGCGGCCTCCGTGCCGGGGCGTCCCGTGATCGGCCCGGACGGGGAGGCGCGGTGGCGGAGCTACGGAGCTGAGCCGGGGGGAGTGAGGGCTTCGGAGCTACGACGGCACGGCGATGGGGCGGTGGGGCGACGGGGCGGCACAGCGGTAGGGCACGACGGCAGGGCAGACCGGCGGCGAGGTGTGGCACCCGCGTCCCACGGGCTTGTCCACGCCGCTCGGCAGTGGTTCGCACTGAACTTACCTGTGGGTAAGTTACTCGTGGTAGCAGTAGGAAGGTTACGGTTCGGTAATGTGACGGACAGTCCGCTGCCACCCGCCACCCGCAGCCCGCTCTTGCTCACCGACGCACCGACGCACCGACGCACCGACGCACCGGGCCCCTGGGCCCCTGGGCCACCGGAGGGCGACAGCCTCGCCTTCCGAGTGACCGGGAGAGAGCGGCCCGGCGGAGTTCCTCAGGGGCGCCGGAGACTTCTCCGAACGGGCGAGGCCGGGGCGCGTCTGCGCCCCGGCCTCGTGATGATCGCGGTCCCCGTGGGCGCCGCCTCGGCGCCCACGGAGGGACCGTTCAACGGTCCCTCAACGGCCTTTAGCGGCCGCTCTTCCCCTTGTTGCCGGTCGCGCTGCGGCGGGCCGCCTGCCCGGGACGGCGGCTGCGCCGGCTCCGGGACGGGGAACCCGTGCGCGCGGGCTGGTTCTGGACGGGCGGCGGAGTGAGGACGACGGGCACGCCCGACGGAGCCTGGGCTCCGGTGATGCGGTTCAGTTCGTCCCCGCCCGGACGTACCCGGGTGGTCTGCGGGGTGATGCCGGCGTCGGCCATCAGACGGGACATCTCCCGGCGCTGGTGCGGCAGGACCAGCGTGACGACGGTGCCGGACTCACCGGCGCGGGCGGTGCGTCCGCCGCGGTGCAGGTAGTCCTTGTGGTCGCCGGGCGGGTCGACGTTGACGACGAGGTCCAGGTTGTCGACGTGGATGCCGCGGGCCGCGACGTTGGTGGCCACCAGGACCGTGACGTGGCCGTCCTTGAACTGGGTCAGGGTCCGGGTCCGCTGGGACTGGGACTTCCCGCCGTGCAGGGCCGAGGCCCGCACGCCGACGGCCAGGAGCTTCTTGGCCAGCCGGTCGGCGGCGTGCTTGGTGTCCAGGAACATGATCACGCGTCCGTCGCGGGCGGCGATCTCCGTCGTGGTGGCGTGCTTGTCGTCGTCGTCCACGTGCAGCAGGTGGTGGTCCATCGTGGTGACCGCGCCCGCGGACGGGTCGACGGAGTGGACGACGGGGTCGTGGAGGTAGGTGCGCACCAGGCGGTCGACGTTGCGGTCCAGCGTGGCGGAGAACAGCATGCGCTGGCCGCCGGGGCGCACCCGGTCGAGCAGGGCGGTGACCTGCGGCATGAAGCCCATGTCGGCCATCTGGTCGGCCTCGTCCAGGACGGTGATGGCGACCTGGTCCAGGCGGCAGTCGTCACGGTCTATGAGGTCCTTGAGCCGGCCGGGCGTCGCGACGACGACCTCGGCACCGCCGCGCAGGGCGCTCACCTGCCGGCCGATCGACACCCCGCCGACCACCGTGGCGGTCCGCAGACGCAGCGCGCGGGCGTAGGGGGTGAGAGCGTCGGTGACCTGCTGGGCCAGTTCCCGGGTGGGGACGAGGACGAGCGCCAGCGGGTGCCGGGGCTCGGCCCGCTGCCCGGCGGTACGCGCCAGCATCGCCAGGCCGAAGGCCAGCGTCTTGCCCGAACCGGTGCGCCCGCGGCCCAGTACGTCCCGGCCGGCCAGCGAGTTCGGCAACGTCGCGGCCTGGATCGGGAACGGGGTGGTCACGCCCTCGGCAGTCAGGGCGGTCAACATCTGCTCGGGCATGTCGAGTTCGGTGAACGCCTCGACCGGCGGCAGCGCCGGGGTGAGGGTGACCGGCGGCGCGAACTCCCCGCCGGCCGCGGCGGGACGGCCTCCGCGTCCGCTGCTGCGTCCGCCCTTGGCGACGGCGCCGCGGGACGGACCGCCCTGGCGGCCGCCCGACCCCTGGGAACGGACGCGGCCTCCCCGCCCGGAACCCGCGGAGCCCGCGGCCTTGTCCGTACGGGAGCGGGACGAGCCGGTGTTGCCGGCGCTGTTGTTCGAACGAGCTGTGTGGTTGCGGTTCATGCGGAACCTTCCTCGATGCGGCACGTATCGAGGAATTCCGCCCAACGGCGACGTGCTGGCCGAATGAGAATTCGCAAGAATGAGCCGAAAAACGGTGAATCAGTGCATCGCTGCATCAGTGAGGCAGCGGCAAGCGGCCGCGAGCGGCGGGCCGCGAGCACGAGTGCGGCGCCGGCATCGTTGCCGGGCCGGGGAACGCAGTGGGCCGGGACCCCGCGCCACAGGGGTGCGGGGTCCCGGCCACGCACTGCACGTCGGCGTCGGATACCGACGCCGGTGTCAGCGTACGCGTCAGGCGGGAACGATGTTCTCGGCCTGCGGGCCCTTCTGGCCCTGCGTGACGTCGAAGGTAACCTTCTGGCCTTCCTGAAGCTCACGGAAACCGGAGCTGGCGATGTTCGAGTAGTGGGCGAACACGTCGGGGCCGCCGCCGTCCTGCTCGATGAAGCCGAAGCCCTTTTCCGAGTTGAACCACTTCACGGTGCCAGATGCCATGCTGTATCTCCTTTTGGGCAGTGCCCGGGGCCCACACCTTGTGGACCCGTGGTCGCAACAACGGTTCACCCGGCTGTTGTTCCCCGAAGGCCGCGAAGCCTCACAGGAACGAAAAAGAGTGCTCGTCGACGGAAGGTCGGAAGAGCACTCACAAGCCTCTGGTAACCAAAACTGCAACTCTTCACTTTAACACGGGTGGGACGCCGGTGTCCGGAACCGCCTCGCCGGGTCGTCGACGTCCGGGGTGCGGGTGGTCAGGAGGCCGTGGCGGGGCGCGGGCTGCCGTGGAAGACCTGGCCGGTGTGCCAGGAGCGGTGGGCGGCCGCGACGGGGCGGGTGCCCGGCCGGGGGCCGATGAGCGGGCGGCCCGCGAGCGCTGTGACGTGCTCGCGGGCGGCGGGGCTGTGGCCGGCGAAGCGCTGGGAGACCAGGATGCGGTGATGGTCGCCGATGCCGAGGACGCCCTTGTCGAAGAGCTTGTGGTGCAGTGAGCACAGACACAGTCCGTTGTCGACGTCGTCGGGGCCGTCGAACGCCCACCAGCGCACGTGCGCGGCCTCCAGCCCGACCGGAACCGCGCCGATCCTGCCGTCGTAACCGCAGAAGGCGCACCGGTACTCGTAGGCCGTCAGGACGCGCTCCCGCATCCTCGGGTCCCGCCGCCTCCGTACGACGGCCGAGAGCCGTCCGGGCTCCGCCGGCTCCGGCTCCAGGCCGACGGATTCGCACAGCTCGGCGTGGAGCGAGGGCGGGAAGTGCAGGTCGAGCAGGAGCCGTGCCATCCGGCCGAGCAGCGACGGCTCGCGGCGCAGTGCCGCGCGCAGTTCCGGCGCCAGCCGCCCCGCGGCTCCGAGGGCCCGCAGCTCCCGTACGCCGCTGCCGGGACTGCCCGGGCCGCGGTCGGTACGCACCTCCCACACGCCGTCGCTCACCAGATGGTGGAACGGGTAGGCGGGAGTGGTCCGGTGGGGCGGACCGTACTCGTCCAGCAGCCGCTTGAGGTCGCCCTCCACCGTGCTGTAGCGCAGTTCACCGTCGGCATCCCGCCGGAACCGGCCGAGGGCGTACAGGAGGAGCAGCGGTTTGTGCGGAGCGCGTGTCCCGCTCCTGGTCCACTGTCTCAGCTCCGCCGCGCGCTCAAGCCAGTCCATGACCGGCGATCGTAGTGGTGCCCCGTCGATCGCCGGTCCGCGTGTGCCCGGAGGGGATGTGGCGAGGGCGCCGCGGGCATGGGGCCGTGGACCGTGAACACGGGAGAGGGGGAGGACACCGGCCGCTCGCTGTCAGCGAGGCGGCTCGGACGGAAGGGCCTGCGGGACGGCGCCGTCGGTCTTGGCGGCCTCGGCGACGGCCTCGGCGGCGGCTTCCTCGGCCTGCGCCGTGTCGCTGGCGGCCAGGGCGGTCATGTCGTCGTCGACAGGCTTCTCGCGGGTGGCCGGCGACCGGGGCAGCTGCTCGGTGAAGGCTTTGGACACGCCCTGGAGCGCCGAGGTGATCTCGCTCGGAATCACCCAGAAGTTGTTGCCCGAACCCTGCGCGAGCTGCGGCAGGGCCTGGAGGTACTGGTAGGCGAGCAGCTTGGGGTCGGGGTCGTTGCGGTGCACGGCCTGGAAGACCTCGTCGATGGCCCGGGACTGGCCCTCGGCCTGCAGGATCGCAGCGGTGCGGTTGCCCTCCGCGCGGAGGACGGCGGCCTGTTTGTCGCCTTCGGCGGTGAGGATCTGGGACTGGCGCTGCCCCTCGGCCCCGAGGACCGCGGCCCGCTTGTCCCGCTCGGCGCGCATCTGCTTCTGCATCGCGTCCTTGATGGTCTGCGGGGGGTCGATGGCCTTGATCTCCACCCGGTTGACCCGCAGCCCCCACTTGCCGGTGGCCTCGTCCAGCACACCGCGGAGCTGGCTGTTGATGGTGTCGCGCGAGGTGAGCGTCTTCTCCAGGTCCATGGAGCCGACGACGTTGCGCAAGGTGGTGACGGTCAGCTGCTCGACGGCCTGAAGGAAGTTCGCGATCTCGTAGAAGGCCGCCCGCGCGTCGGTGACCTGGAAATACAGGACGGTGTCGATCTCGACGACCAGGTTGTCCTCGGTGATGACCGGCTGCGGTTTGAAGGAGACGACCTGTTCCCGCAGGTCGATCACCGGGTGAACGCGATCGATGTAAGGAATGACGAGGTTGAGGCCGGGATTCAGCGTGCGGTAGTAGCGGCCGAGCCGCTCGACATTACGAGCGCGCGCCTGGGGAACGATGCGCACCGCCCGCACCACGGTGAAGATCGCGAACAGCGCGACGATCAGACCGGCGATGAGAAAAGCAGAGGTCTCCATGTTTTCAGTCCCGGGGGTAGACGAAAGCTGTGGTGCCGCTGATCTCTATGACGTCGACGGTCTTGCCGGGAGGAATCACCAGCGTCTCGTCGTAGGCGCGGGCCGTCCACTCCTCCCCGTCGATACGCACCCTGCCACCCAGGCCCGACACCTCCGAGATGACGTAGGCGGCCCTGCCGACCAGCGCGTCTATACCGAATCGCGCCGTCTGGGGCTGGAGTACGTGACGCACCGCGAGGGGGCGCACGAACAGCACGGTGACGGTGGCGACGACGGCGAACACCAGGAACTGCAAGGGCGGCGAAAGCCCCAGTGCGGCGCCCCCCGCCGTGACCAGTGCGGCGGCACTCAGCATTCCGAGCGCGGCGGTGAGGGTGAAGATCTCCGCCACAGCCAGCACGGCTGCGACGATCAACCAGATCAGCCACGGATCCATTGCGTACCTCTTCCGACCGGCGCGGGCGCGGAGGGCGTGGTCCCACCATTGGACCCCGAGAGGGGAGGGTCGCGGTACCCCTGAGGGGGGAAATCCTGCAGAACGAGCGGGGATGGGTGGTGCAACCCCCCGCCGCAATTGTTTATTTCGCAATTTACTCTTACTTTACCCGCTCTCGAAAGAGGCCCTCGCTTCCGGCGGGCCGTTTTCCTTTCCCGCGTGTGCCGTTCCTCCGGGCGGCGCGGGACACCAGCCGCCCCGCCGTCCCCGACGCCCGCACCCCGCCCACGCGACGGCCGGAGCTCCCGCCGGTCGATGCCGTGTGAGCGCGGCGGACCGCCGCAGGAGAAAAAACATGCCGCGCGGTGACATAGGCGCCGGGCCCTCGCACCGTCTGAGAGGTGTAACCAGCCACACCGACGATCTATGACTGGAGAACGGATGAGGACGAAGAGGCTCGTGCTGGCCGGAATCGCGGCCCTGGCCCTGGCCGGCGGAGGCGGTACGGCCCTTGCCGTGAACGGCGCGGCGCCGCCCGCCGCGGCCGGGGAGACGGCCGGCGGCCAGGCGCGGGAAGCGGCGGCCGTGCGGGCGTCCGCCGCGCCCGCCGCCTCCCGGACCGCCGGACCGCGCGTCGTGCAGCCCTACCAGCCGGTGGAGATCGGCCAGGGCGCGACGATGGGGCTCCTGCCGGAAGGCCGGCAGAACTACGTCGTCGCCTGGGAGGACTACGCCGGGTCCGTCGAGCGGGCCAAGGGATACGCCGGCGACAGCATCCGGCCCGACAGCCTCAGCGGCGGACTGCACACCGAGGGGGACGACGCGCTGTACACCGGCGCCTTCCGTACGGGCACGGTGCCGGCGCGCATCACCCTCCGGATCGACGGGGGCGCCGAGGTGGAGGCGGGCATGCTGCGGCTGCCCGGCGACCCGGGCTGGGGGACGTATCACTACGACGCCGCCGGTACCGGCGCGCCGCGGGAATCCGTCACGGTCACCGCGTACGGCCCGGACGGCTCGGTGCTCGCCGACCTGACGTTCCGGCCCTTCTCCGCCGGTCGCTGACGGCCCATCCGCCCGCGGGGCGGGACCGGGGCCACGCCGTCGTGCCGGTCGGGGGACGGCACGACGGCGGGCCCGTATCCCGCCGGCGGCAACCCGAGGACTCGATTGAAGACGAGCACGGAGGCGGACTTCCGGGCGTTCGTGGCCAGCCGATGGCCCAGAATGCTCCGGTCCGCCCACCTCCTGACAGGACACCACCACGACGCGGAGGACCTGGTCCAGGCCGCTCTGGCCAAGGCGTACGTGAGGTGGGAGCGCATACAGCGCACCGACGACCCCGATTCCTACGTCTGGCGCATCATGATCAACGCCAATGTGGACCGGCTGCGCCGCGCGAAGGTCCGCGAATGGCTGACCAACCGCTTCCCGGAACCGGCGGCCCCCGACCACGACGACACCGTCGCCGAGCGCAGCGCCGTACTCGACGCGCTCGCCCGGCTGTCGGCGAAGCAGCGCGCGGTGGTCGTGCTGCGCTACCTGGAGGACCGCAGCGAGACCGAGGTGGCACGACTGCTCGGTACCGGGGTCGGTACGGTACGCAGCCACACGGCCCGCGCGCTGCGCAAGCTCCGTGAGGAGGCGCTCGCGCCCGAACCGGCCGCACCCGCGGCGCACCGCAGCACGAAAGGGGCGCGGCAGCCGTGACCCACGACAAGCGACTCGGTGAGCTCCTCCGCGACGAGGCGGACGCGTTCCCCGTCGGCCCGGCTCCCGTCGACGACGTGCTGTGCAGGGGCCGTCGCCGCGCACGCCGCCGCCGTACGGCCGCCGCGGCCGGTGCGATCACCACGGTGACGGCGCTGCTGGCCTTCGGCGCGGCACACCTCACTCCGACCGTCACACCCGCTCCGGCCCCACCGGCCACTGCTCCGCCGCACCCCACGGCACCCGAGAAGTCCTGGCGGCCCCCGCGGACCGTGAACCCCTACGAACCCGTGCCGATCGGCCACGGCCTCAGCACGGCCCTGCTGCCCGACGGCAGGCAGAACTTCGTCGTGGGCGCCGGCGACATCGGCGAATCGGTCGAGCAGGCCCAAAAGCACCTCGGCGACAGCATCCGGCCCGACAGCTTCAGCTCCGGCACGTACGCCGTCGGCGACCACGTCCTCTTCCACGGTGCGTTCCGCACGGACATCCCACCGGCCGGGATCGACATCGCCCCCGACTCCGGACCGCGCCGCACCGCCACCGTGCTGAGCCTGCCGGGTGATCCGGGCTGGGGGACGTACTACGCCTTCGGTGACACCTCGACGGCGGACACCGGCTTCACGGTCACGGCGTACGCCGAGGACGGCGGCGTGCTGTTCGAGCAGCGCTTCGACGCCCCGCCCCGGGACTGAGAGCGGCCGCGACGCCGGCCCCGTCGCGGGAGACCGCCGGGAAGCCCGTGACGCCGGGCGGGTGGCGGGCAGGTAGCGCACGGCGATCTCGCGGTGGCCGGCCGGGTCCGGAGAGCGCAGCATGACTTCCTGGAGGGCGAGGGCGAGGGCGGTACGGCGTTCCCGGTCGTGGGCTTCGCGGAGTTGCTCGTTGAGGCCCTGGAGTTCCTGCGCCCGTGTGAACAGTTCGGCCTCCATCGCCTTGTACTCCCCTTTCAGGTCGTCCGGCCTGAGGTGGAGGGGACGGGTCAGCACGAACCCGGTCATGTCCTCCACCCGGTGGATGACCCACTGCACCTCTCCGTCGGCTCCGAGGACGGGCGTGTTGACGGGCGACCACCACTTCTCCTGGAACACTCCCGGACGGCCGGAGACCGGGATGTCGTACTTCTGCACCGCCATCGTGTCCGGTTCCTTCGAGCGGACGACCCGTTGCAGGGAGGCCTGCGGATTGCGCATCCCGTCGGCGTCCGGGTCTGCCGGATTCTCCGGGTGGACGACGAAGAGGCGCCGGCCGAGCAGCTCTTCCCGGGTCCGGCTCGTGGCCCGCAGAGAGGCCTCGTCGACCTCGACGATCACCAGGTCGGGGTCCAGCACCAGATAAGGACTGGGCGTCACGGCGAACAGCGCCCGGTAGTCGATCTGCGGTGTGGTCACACCTGCTCTCCTGCCCCGTTCCGCTGCCCCGTTCCCGATTCCCGGCCATGCGTTCAGCCGTGAGCGGTGATCTGCGGACAGAGGCCGGGACGACGAGGGCCGGGACACGTCGAAGGGCCCCACCGCAGGCGGTGGGGCCCTTCGACTCCGTGCCAGGTGAGGCACTGGCGGAGGATATGGGATTCGAACTCGTGGGGGGTCGCCCCCCAAGGACGATCGTGTCCGGCATCGGCTTCTCCGGGTCGTCCACGTCCGAGGCGACGACGGTGACCTGCCCCTTCTGCTGTCGCGCGACGACGGCGAGCGCTGCGTCGATCGCGCACGTGTGGCCGCACCCCGGGCCGCCCCGCGACCGGTTTGTGTGTACGAACCTTCGTTCATGAACTCTCTGGGAAATCTTCCGCAACCTTTTGTTACGTGTGTCTGTCTGGTTAACACAAAGATGTTCAAGGGAGCATGAAGAGGAGCCCATCACGTGACCGTGCGTTCCTTCACCCGGCGGATGCGACCGCGAGTCGAGCGGAAGGCCGCCGAAAGTGTGTGGCAGCTGCGTACCATGCGGCGGCGCCGCAGGGCAGCGGTCACGGACCCGGTGCTCCGCCCGGTGGCGGTGCGCGGCCAGCAGCTCTACGGGCGGGTCGTGACGCGGTTCAGCGCCGCCGAGGCGGCCGCCGCCAACCTCGGCCTGGTCGTCGCCGCGCTGGAGCAGGAAGGCATCCCCTACTTCCTGGTACCGGCCTCGCGTACGCGCCACACGGTCGGCGTGAACGCCGTCGACCGGGAGCGTCTCCTCGCCACCCTCGAGGCGCAGAACGCGGGGAAGGCGGTGTTCATCGGCAGACCGCTGCCCGGCGCGAAACTCAAGCACCCCGCACTGTTCATGGACGGTGTACTGCCGGCCGCTTTACGTACGGCCCCCATACTGCGGATCGGGGAGAACCACCTCGGGCCCTCGGGCCAGCTGCTCGCCGGGCCGGAGCTCGCCTGCGACGTCGAGTTCTGGGAGGACGGGGCACAGCTCCTCGCCACCGACGACGGGCCTCGCCGGCTGGCCAAGGTGCAGCCGCAGGCGTCCGAGGACATCTTCGCCGAGTCCCTCGTCGCACCGCGGAACAACGGCATCACGGACGTACTGCCGGCGTCCGAGCAGAAGCCGGCCACGGTACGGGTCGGCGACCGGGAGCTGCCGAGCTTCGTCCCGCTGACCCTGCCGACCATGGACGACGTGACCTTCCCCGTCGACGTCGTCTACACCTGGGTGGACGGAGAGGAGCCGGAGATGCGGGCCAAGCGGGCCCGGTACCAGGAGCGCGGCATCGCCGAGATCCTGGACAAGGAGACCAACGCCTCCCGCTACACCAGCCATGACGAGCTGAAGTACTCGCTGCGCTCACTCGCGATGTACGCCGACTTCGTCCGGCACATCTACATCGTGACCGACGGCCAGAAGCCGCACTGGCTCGACGACCGGGCCCCGGGGATCACGGTCGTCGACCATCGCGACATCTTCCCGCAGGGCGTCCTGCCGGTGTTCAACTCGCACGCGATCGAGACCCGGCTGCACCACATACCGGGTCTGTCGGAGCACTACCTCTACTTCAACGACGACGTGTTCGTCGGTCGCCGGGTCACCGCGGAGCACTTCTTCCACGGCAGCGGTCTGATGAAGATTCCGGTGTCCCCGCTCAAGATAGGCGTCGGCAAGCCGCACGCCGAGGAGACGGCCACCAACTCCGCGAGCAAGAACGTCCGCCGGTTGCTGTTCGAGGAGTTCGGGCGGATGACGACGAACAACTTCATGCACACCCCACTGCCGCAGCGGCGTAGGACACTGCAGGCCCTAGAGGAGATCTTCCCGGAGGACATCCGTCGCACCACGGCGTCCCGCTTCCGCTCGCCGCAGGACATCGCCGTGACGGCCCCGCTGCTCTACCAGTACGCGCTCATGACCGGCCACGGCACGCCGGGGAAGTACAACTTCCGGTATGTGAACATCAGCCGGCCGGACGCCGAACGACGCCTGGCCGATCTGCGCCGCAACCGCCGCTTCGACTTCTTCTGCCTCAACGACGTCGATGTGCAGCCCGAGGAGCGGGAGCAGGTCGGCGTCCGGATGAGCGAGTTCCTGGAGCACTACTTTCCCTTCGCGAGCCCCTTCGAGAAGCAGAAGTGACGGGGCCGGGGGGCATGGACATCCGTCACCGTCTCGGAGCGCTCGGAGGCATGCGGGCCGTCCGGGACTTCCTGGTGCGCCTGAGGCTCTGGCTGTCGGCCCGGCTCTGGGCGCTGTGTGCGGCCCGGGCTCGACGGCGCCTGCGGGCCACTGTCCCCGGACTCCGCCGGGTCACCTTCGGACCCGTACGGTTATACGGCCGTACGGTCGCCGACTACACCGCCGCGGACGCCGCCGAAGCCGACCTCGACCGGGTGTGCGCCCTGCTGGAAGGGCTCGGCGTCCCGTACTTCCTGGTCCCCGCCGACCACGGGCACGGCGCGCCGCGGCAGGTCATCGGGGTCGAGGAGACGTACCGCGGCATGCTCCTCTCGCAGGCCGCCCGGCGCTTCACCGGCACCGTCGGGTACGTCGGCACCGTCGGACCGGACGGCGCCGTGACGAAAGCGGCGCTGTGGGCCGACGGGAAGCTGCCGCGGGCGCTGAGGCGGGCCGCGGTGCTCCGCACCGGCGTGGTGCGCCTCGGCCCGGGAGGACAGGTGCTCACCGGCCTCGAAACGGGGTGCGACATCGAGTTCTGGCGCCACGGCCGTGACCTCGGCACCCCGGCCGCGGACCCCTCCTGGCTCACCGTGCCCGGCAGCAGCCTGCCGGACGTCTTCGGCCCGGCGCTCGTCGCCCCGCGCCGCAACCCCGTGTCGGAAGTGCTTCCGGTGACGGCGCAGCGGCCCGCCACGGTGGAGTGCCGCCACCGCCGCGTGCCGACGTTCGCCCCGTTCGCCGAGCCGGGCATCGACGAGGTGTGCTTCCCCGTCGACGCCGTGTACACCTGGGTCGACGGCGACGACCCGGCCATGGCCGCGAAGCGCCGCGCCCACCAGGCGCTCTCCGACCGTGGCATCGCTCCGCGCGAGACCGGCGCCTCCCGCTACACCAGCCATGACGAACTGAAGTACGCACTGCGCTCGCTGCAGATGTACGCCGACTTCGTCCGGCACGTCTACCTCGTGACCGACTCCCAGATCCCCCACTGGCTGGACCCGGACGCGGAGGGCCTGACCGTGGTCGACCACCGGGACATCCTCCCGGCCGACGCGCTTCCCGTCTTCAACTCGCACGCGATAGAGAGCCGGCTGCACCACATACCGGGTCTGTCGGAGCACTACCTCTACTTCAACGACGACGTCTTCATCAACCGCCCGGTACGGGCCGAGCACTTCTTCCACGGCAACGGCATCGCCCGGATCCCGCTGTCCCCGCTGAAGCTCGGCGTCGGTTCCCCGCACCCCCTGGAACCGGCCCCGAATTCCGCCGGCAAGAACGCCCGCGAGGTGATCAACCGCTTCCACGGCAGACACATCACCCACAAGTCGTTGCACACTCCCCATCCCCAGCTGTGTTCGGTCATGCGGGAGATGGAGAGCCTCGGCATCGAGGAACTCGAGCGGACCTCCTACTCGCGCTTCCGCTCCACCTCCGACGTCGCTCCGGCGTCCACGCTCCACCACCACTGGGCGATCGCGACCGGCCGGGCCGTTCCGGCCGACTACCGCTTCCGCTATGTGCAACTGGGCACATCGGACATGCGGCGGCGCCTGGCCCGCCTCGCGGCCGGGGAGGACATCGACTTCTTCTGCCTCAACGACGTGGACACCGCCCCGGAGGCCAGGCCGGCGGCCCGGACCGCCCTCCGCGTCTTCCTGGAGCGGAAGTACCCGTTCCCGAGCCGCTTCGAAGGAGCGGCCCGGCCCGTCTCGCGCCCGGTCGCGCCGCTCACGGCGAGCCCTCTGCCGCAGCCGAGGCCGAAGGAAGCACGGCTGCGCGAGTGACACGGTCCGCCGGTGCCATTCGTGCCGGTGCCGGCCGACGGCCGGCGTGCTCACCGCCGGCCGTGGAGACCTGCCAGGTCCACGAGCCGGGCGCCCGGTGAGGTCTCGATCGCCCAAGCCGTCCGGGGATGCCCGGGAACACCCTCGGGGACAAAAACCAGGGCAACGAGAGCCGGGCAAAGTCGAAGGGCCCCACCGCAAGCGGTGGGGCCCTTCGACTTCGTGCCCGGTGAGGCACTGGCGGAGGATACGAGATTCGAACTCGTGAGGGGTTGCCCCCAACACGCTTTCCAAGCGTGCGCCCTAGGCCACTAGGCGAATCCTCCGGGAGGAACATTACATGACCGGAAGGAGTGCTTGCGAACTCGTTCCGCCCCCGCGACATGGGGTAACCTGTGCGCAGCCCCTCACGCGGCGCTATCTGACTGAACTCCCCCAGGGCCGGAAGGCAGCAAGGGTAGGTCGGCTCTGGCGGGTGCGTGGGGGGCGCTTGCGTGTACGGCCCCGTCGCCGGGCGGGGCGGGGCGGGTTGTCGGTGGGCGCCTATAACCTCGTAGACGTGTCGTCTCTCGCGCTGTACCGCCGCTATCGCCCGGAGTCGTTCGCCGAGGTCATCGGGCAGGAGCATGTCACCGACCCGTTGCAGCAGGCGCTGCGGAACAACCGGGTCAATCACGCGTACCTGTTCAGCGGTCCGCGAGGCTGCGGAAAGACGACCAGCGCGCGCATCCTCGCCCGGTGCCTGAACTGCGAGCAGGGTCCTACGCCGACCCCGTGCGGTCAGTGCCAGTCCTGTCAGGACCTCGCGCGCAACGGGCCCGGTTCGATCGACGTCATCGAGATCGACGCCGCTTCCCACGGTGGTGTGGACGACGCCCGTGACCTGCGCGAGAAGGCATTCTTCGGGCCCGCCCACAGCCGGTACAAGATCTACATCATCGACGAGGCCCACATGGTCTCCCCGCAGGGCTTCAACGCGCTGCTCAAGGTCGTCGAGGAGCCCCCGGAGCACCTGAAGTTCATCTTCGCGACCACCGAGCCCGAGAAGGTCATCGGGACGATCCGGTCGCGTACGCACCACTATCCGTTCCGGCTGGTGCCGCCCGGCGTCCTGCGGGAGTACCTCGGCGAGGTGTGCGGGCGGGAGAACAGTCCCGTCGAGGAGGGAGTGCTGCCGCTCGTCGTGCGGGCCGGCGCGGGCTCCGTGCGTGACTCCATGTCCGTCATGGACCAGCTGCTCGCGAGCGCCGGTCCCGACGGTGTGACGTACGCCATGGCCACCTCCCTGCTCGGGTACACGGACGGCTCGCTGCTCGACTCCGTGGTCGAGGCCTTCGCCACGGGTGACGGTGCCGCGGCCTTCGAGGTCGTCGACCACGTGATCGAAGGGGGCAACGACCCGCGGCGGTTCGTCACCGACCTGCTCGAGCGGCTCCGGGACCTGGTGATCCTCGCCGCGGTCCCGGACGCCGCGGAGAAGGGGCTCATCGACGTTCCCGCCGATGTCATCGAGCGGATGCAGGCCCAGGCCGGCATCTTCGGCGCCGCCGAACTCAGCCGTGCCGCCGACCTCGTCAACGAGGGGCTCACCGAGATGAGGGGCGCCACCTCGCCCCGGCTCCAGCTCGAGCTGATCTGCGCGCGCGTGCTGCTGCCCGCCGCGTACGGCGACGAGCGGTCGGTCATGGCCCGCCTGGACCGGATCGAGCGCGGTGTGAACTTCTCGGCGGGCGGTTCCGCGGCCGGTGTGCCCGCCATGGGGTACGTGCCCGGTGCCGAGGGGCACGGCGGTGGCGCGGGAGCGCCGGCTCCGCCGGGGGGCGGCCCGGCCGCGGCCCGGGCGGCGGTACGGGGGCAGGGCGCCCTCGCGCCCGATCAGCCTCAGCAGCCCGTGCAGGGGCCGGGGGCGGCGGCTGCCGCGGCTCATCAGCCTCCGGCCGCGGCACCTGCATCTGCACCCGCGCCTGCACCTCCTGTGCCCCCTGCACCGGCTCCGGTGGCTTCGGTTCAGGCTCCCGCCGCGGCACCGAGTGAGCCCGCGCCGCCCAGCGCGCCGGCTCCCGGTGCCTGGCCCACCGCCGCCTCCGCCGGGGGCGGGCGGCGGCCCGGTGGCTGGCCCACGGCTGCCGCGGCGGGAGGCGGACACGCCCCGGCCGCTCCGAGCGCCCCTGCCCCCACCCCGGCGCCCGCACCCGCGTCCGCGCCCCCGTCGGCCCCCGCGCCCTCCGGAGGAGGCGGCAGCGGGCCCGACCCCAGGATGCTCTGGCCGAACATCCTGGAAGTGGTCAAGAACCGTCGTCGCTTCACCTGGATTCTGCTCAGCCAGAACGCCCAGGTGACCGGGTTCGACGGGACGACCCTCCAGATCGGCTTCGTGAACTCCGGCGCGCGGGACAACTTCCTGAGCAGCGGCAGCGAGGACGTGCTGCGGCAGGCCCTGGCCGAGCAGTTCAACGTGCAGTGGAAGATCGAGGCCGTGATCGACCCCTCCGGGGGCGGCGCGGCGGCTCCGGCCCCGGGCTCCGGCCCCGTCGGCGGCCGTGGCGGCGGTGCGGGATACGGCTCCGGCAGTGGTGCCGGGGGCACGGGCGGCGGGTACGGGGGTGCGGGCGCCGGTGCCGGCCAGCGCCCCGGCGCCTCCCAGCCGTCGGGTCCCTCGGGGGCCTCGGGCCCGGCTGCCCCGGCCGGTCCTTCCGCCTCCGCACAGTCGGGCGGCGCCCCGACGGCCTCCTCCGCACCCGCGCCTGCTCCCGGCCCGGCGTCCCGGCCCTACGCCCCGGAGCCGCCGCCTCCCGTCTCCCCCGAGGACGACATCCCGGAGGACGACGACCCCGACCTGGACGAATCGGCCCTCTCCGGGAAGGAACTGATCGTCCGGGAACTCGGCGCGACGGTGGTCGAGGAGATCACGAACGAGTAGAGCGGCCCGGCGGGAGCGCCCGGCGGGAGCGCCCGGCGGCAGCGCCCCGGTGACCCGGGTGGGGCCTGCCCGTCCGGCGTCCGGGTTGGAGGAAGCCACGAACAGGTTCGGCCCGGTCCTTCGGAAGCCCGTACAAAGCGAACCCCCGGCTCCCGTTAGGCTGACCCCGTGAAGGTCCTCGTCATCGGCAGCGGTGCCCGCGAACACGCCCTGTGCCGCTCCCTGTCCCTCGATCCCGACGTCACCGCGCTGCACTGCGCTCCCGGCAACGCCGGTATCGCCGAGGTCGCCGAGCTGCACCGGGTCGACGCCCTGGACGGTGCGGCCGTGTCCGCGCTGGCCGCACGGCTCGGTGCGGACCTCGTGGTGGTCGGCCCGGAGGCCCCCCTCGTCGCCGGTGTGGCCGACGCCGTGCGCGACGCGGGCATCCCCGCCTTCGGCCCCTCGAAGGAGGCCGCGCAGCTCGAGGGCTCCAAGGCCTTCGCGAAGGACGTCATGGCGGGAGCCGGCGTGCCCACGGCGCGGTCGTACGTCTGCACGACTCCCGACGAGGCCGCCACCGCCCTCGACGCCTTCGGCGCGCCGTACGTCGTCAAGGACGACGGGCTCGCCGCCGGCAAGGGCGTGGTCGTCACCGACGACATCGAGGAGGCCAAGGCGCACGCCGACGCCTGCAGGCAGGTCGTCATCGAGGAGTACCTGGACGGCCCCGAGGTCTCCCTGTTCGCCGTGACCGACGGCGTGACCGTGCTGCCCCTCCAGCCCGCCCAGGACTTCAAGCGCGCGCTGGACGGCGACGCGGGCCCCAACACCGGCGGCATGGGCGCGTACTCCCCGCTGCCGTGGGCCGATCCGAAGCTGGTCGACGAGGTCGTGCAGTCGGTGCTCCAGCCGACCGTCGACGAGCTGCGGCGGCGCGGAACCCCGTTCTCCGGTCTGCTCTACGCAGGTCTCGCGATCACCTCGCGCGGCGTCCGCGTGATCGAGTTCAACGCCCGTTTCGGCGACCCCGAGACGCAGGTCGTGCTGGCCCGGCTGAAGACCCCGCTGGCCGGGGTGCTGATGGCCGCCGCCACCGGCAATCTCGCCGATCTGGAGCCGCTGCGCTGGAGCGACGACGCCGCCGTCACGGTCGTCGTCGCCTCGCACAACTACCCCGGCACCCCGCGCACCGGCGACCCCGTCACCGGCCTGGACGAGGTCGCCGCGCAGGACGCCCCGCACGCGTACGTGCTGCACGCGGGGACGAAGCGCGAGGGCGACGCGACCGTCAGCGCGGGTGGCCGGGTGCTGTCCGTCACGGCGACCGGTGAGGACCTCACCGAGGCACGCGAGCGTGCCTACCGCGCGGTGGCCCGCCTCCGCCTCGACGGTTCCCAGCACCGTACGGACATCGCCGCGGAAGCGGCCGAGGCGGCGAAGACCGCGTAAGGGCGCCCGCGCGTCCCGGCGCAGGCCGGCCGTGCGGACGCCGTCGGACCGCGCCGTGAACGGCACGAAACCCCAGGGGCCCCGGATCCGTCTCGGAATCCGGGGCCCGATCCTTGCCGTCCGTCATCCACCTTTCCCCTGAGCCATTCCATCGAGTGACCGATGCGCTATCCGGCTGACGAGGGCCGGACCCCCAACTAGGGTGCCGCGCAAGCGTTCCGGCACTTGGCCCACCGGCATTGCGATGTCAGTGGCGGGTGCCACAGTGGGGGGAGTGGGCAACGCCGGGACAGCGTCAGAACCGTCGGGAGGGGGGTGAGGCGGGGTCATGAGCGGAGGCGGCATGAGCAGTGAGGCGGGCGTGCAGGCCGCGCGTTCACGGGCGCTCGCGGTGCTGCGCCTGCGCGGCAGGGCACTGGCCGTCGCCCTGCTGCCCGCGGCCGTCGCCGTGATCCTGCTCGCCGGCGTCCCCACCGGCCATTTCACCGGCACCGGCTGGGACATCGCCCGCTGGACGCTCACACCGCTCGCGGTGCTGGTCCTGCTCGCCGCCACCGGGGTCGCCCTGGTCGTGGCCCGTGCCCGGCCCGCCATGAGTCCGACGGTCGCGATCGCCGAGGAGGCCGCCCCGGACCTGTACCGGATGGTGCGCGACCTCGCCGACCGGCTCGCCGTCCCCGTTCCGTCCGCGATAGCGCTCACCCCCGACTGCGACAGCTGGCTGGAGGACCGCACCCACCCGGCGCACCGCCGTCCCCCGCCCGCCGAGGAGCACGGCGACATAGCGGACACGGGCCGGCATCCGCACCGCCGGGCCGTCGCCGCACCCGTGCTGGTGATCGGCTCCCCGTTCCTGTGGTGGATGCGCGTCGGCGAGCTGCGCGCGGTCCTCGCGCCGGTCGTCGCCGGCACGGGGCCTTCGGCGCATCCGGACATAGCCGCCGCCCGGCGCTTCGTCCGCGGTCTCGACGCGGCGGTGGCCGTGACCTCGGAGCACCGCCGCGGGCCGGTGTTCCGCACGGTGTTCGCGGGCGTCGGCTGGATCGCGCGGGCGCTGCTGCGCAGCTGCCGGGTCCATGCCGCGGAGATGGAGCGCGGGGTCGCCGCGGCGGCGGCCGAGCGTGCCCATGCGGTGGACTACGGACTGCGGATCGTCGCCCAGGAGCAGGTGGGACTGGCGTACGCGGGCTGGGACCGGCTGCTCACCCGGGTCGCGCTGCCCGCCTGGCGGATGGGCCGCTGGCCCTCGCGGCTCAATGCGGGGGTGGTGGCCGCGCTCACCGAACTGTCCCGCCGTGACCGGCTGGCCGAGGGATTCGCCTCCCGCCTCGGCGAGCGCCCCGCCTGCGACCTGCTCGAGGAGCCCGGCACGGTGGACGAGGCCGCCTCCCTCCTCGCCGCCCGCCTCTTCCACGGCGGCCCCGCCGGGCGCGGACCGGACTGGTCGCCGGTCCACTGGGGCGACTACCCGGAGGAGGTCGTCGACCGCAAGTGGCGTACGGACGCGGCCCGCCTCCACCGCGTCCTGGACGCCCTCGGCGTACGCCCCGGCGCCGGCGCGGAGAGCCCGGGGCCCGACGGCCCGACGCTCTCCCGCGTCCTCGACCACCTGACGGATCCCGGCCCGGACCCGCGCCCGGACCCGGACTCCCGTGCGGAACGGCCTCCGCACGCGTCCCCGCCCGCCGGCGGGGAACGCGGGACAGGCGGCGAACGAGAAGCCGCCCCCGTCGCCGGAGCCGACCCGGACGACGACGAGGACCTCGTCGGTACCACCCCGCGCAGCGCGGCCCTGGCCGCCCGTATCAGCGCCGAAGTGGTCCGCGAGGGCGCGGCGGCCACCGCGCGAGCCGCCTCGGCCGCGAACGCTCCGACGGCCCCGACGGCTCCGGGTGCGCTGACCGCCCAGGCCCTGCCGGCCGCGCCGGCCGACCCCACTTCCCTCTGGGACGACCGGGCGCTGCCCCTGCTCCCCCTCCAGCCCCCGCGCACCGGGCGCGAACTGCTCGCCGACCACATCACGGCGATGGTCTGCTGCGCGGCCATGGACACCACGGGCGCGACCCCCGGGCTCGACTGGCTCGACGGACCGACTCTCCTCGTGGGCGGCGTACGCGTCACGGACCTGCCCGCCCGGGTCATGATGCTGATCGAGGACGGCGACCCCACGGCCCTCCGCCTGTGGCTGGCACGGCAGGGCATACGCCCGGAGAAGCCGGTCCGGCTCGTCTGAGCCGGACGACCGGGAAAGCCGAAGGCCGGAGTCGGCCCTTCCGCTTGTGGCCGGTTCGCGACGAAGGGTGACGTGATGCGTGCGTAATGTGATGTGCTTGGGCTGTTCGCGCTCCTTGGACAGGGCTTGCGACATACGACAAGCACATCGCTGACCGTCGGCGACGGGGCCTGCGGGAGGGGAGCGACCATGGGTGCGCAGCAGGGTCACTGCCGGATCGAGGGGTTCAGCTCCACCGGCGGGGTGGCACCCGGAGAGGCGATCGACTTCCACGTCACCGTCGACCCGCCCCAGGAGTTCCGCGTCGACGTCCACCGCGTCGGCCACTACGACGGGCGGGGCGCCGCCCGGATCGTGTCCGGCCCCCGCCTCGCCGGCATCGCGCAGCCCCCGCCGCTCACCGCCGACCGTACGGTCTCCTGCCACCACTGGTGGCTGTCCTGGCGGCTGGCGGTCCCGTCGGACTGGAGCGTCGGCGCCTATGTGGCCGTTCTGACCACTGCCGACGGCCGCAACCGCGCCCGGATCCCCTTCACGGTCCGCGACCACCGCCCGGCCGACCTGCTCCTCGTCCTGCCCGACATCACCTGGCAGCTCCACAACCGCTACCCGGAGGACGACGGGACGGGCAGAACCCGCACGACCGGCGGGACCCTCCACCAGCCCAGGGACGAGGACGAGGGCGAGGGCGGGGACGATGACCAGGGCGGGGACGGCCGGCTGCCCGGCGAGGCCGGGACCGACTCTCCTTCCGACACCGACTCCTCCTCCGACATCGCTTCCCCCTCCCACTCCGCGGCCACCGTCTCCTTCGACCGCCCGTACGCGGGCGCCGGTCTGCCTCCGTCCGCCGGTCACGCCTACGACGTCATCCGCTGGGCCGAGCGCTACGGCTACGACCTCGCCTATGCCGAAGCCCGCGACCTGCACGCCGGACGGGTCGACCCCACCCGGTACAGGGGCCTCCTCTTCCCCGGCCCCGACGCGTACTGGTCCCGGGCCATGCGCGGTACCGCGGAACACGCCCGTGAGTACGGCACCTCCCTGGTCTTCCTCTCCGCCCGGACGATGTACGGGCAGGTGGAACTCGCACCCTCCCCGTCCGGAGCCCCCGACCGTCTGCTGACCTGCCGCAGCGGCAGGCGCCGGGGCCCGGACCGCAGGACCCGGGGCCCCAGGGCGCAGGACAGCAGGACCCCGGACCGCAGGGCGCCGGGCAAGGCGGCGCTGTGGCGGGAGGCGGACCGCGCGGAGCAGCAGCTGATCGGCGTCCAGTACGCGGGTCAGGTGCCCGAGCCGCATCCGCTGATCGTGCGCAACGCCGACCACTGGCTGTGGGAGGCGACCGGGGCCTTCGAGGGCGACGCGATCGAGGGGCTGGTCGCGGCCGGGGCCGACCGTTACTTCCCGCGCACCCCGCTGCCCGAGCACGAGGAGCGGGTGCTGCTCGCCCACTCCCCGTACACCGACGGGGCGGGCGCCGGGCGGCACCAGGAGACCTCGCTCTACCGGGCGCCCTCCGGTGCCTGGGTCTTCGCGTCGGGCACGCTCGCCTGGCCCCCGGCCCTGGGCCGCCCCGGCCGGACCGACCCGCGCATCCAGCGCGCCACCGCCAACCTCCTCGACCGCATCTGCAAGAACGACTGACCCGGCGCGGCCACCGCTCCGACCCGCCGCCGGCGCTCCGACCCGCCGCGGCCGCCCCGACCAGCGGGGGCGGCCGCCCGTACGGGACAATCGGAGGCACTTGTCCCGCCGTCTCCCACCCCACCCTGTGCGAGCCCCGCGGGTGCCCTGTTGTTCCGAACCACGCGGAGGAACCGTGTCCGGATTCGTCGAGAAGCCCGAGCCGATCCAGGTTCCGGGTCTGGTGCATCTGCACACCGGAAAGGTGCGCGAGCTGTACCGGAACGAGGCGGGCGACCTCGTGATGGTCGCCAGTGACCGCATCTCCGCCTACGACTGGGTGCTGCCGACCGAGATCCCGGACAAGGGCAGGGTCCTCACCCAGCTCTCCCTGTGGTGGTTCGACCAGCTCGCCGACCTGGTCCCGCACCACGTCCTGAGCACCGAACTTCCCGCGGGCGCCCCCGCCGACTGGGCGGGCCGCACCCTCGTCTGCAAGTCGCTGCGGATGGCCCCCGTGGAGTGCGTGGCCCGCGGCTACCTCACCGGCTCGGGTCTCGCCGAGTACCGGGAGTCCCGTACGGTCTGCGGCCTGGCCCTTCCCGAGGGACTGGTGGACGGATCGGAACTGCCCGGCCCGATCTTCACCCCGGCCACCAAGGCCGCCGTCGGCGAGCACGACGAGAACGTCTCCTACGAGGAGGTCGCCCGCCAGGTCGGCGCCGACACCGCGGCGCAGCTGCGGCAGGCCACCCTCGCCGCGTACACCCGGGCCCGCGACATCGCCCGGGAGCGGGGCATCATCCTCGCGGACACCAAGTTCGAGTTCGGCTTCGACGGCGACACGCTGGTGGTCGCGGACGAGGTGCTCACCCCGGACTCCTCCCGCTTCTGGCCGGCCGAGCAGTGGGAGCCGGGCCGCGCGCAGCCGTCGTACGACAAGCAGTACGTGCGGGACTGGCTGACCTCCGCCGAGTCGGGCTGGGACCGGGCGAGCGAGCAGCCCCCGCCGGCGCTGCCGCAGCACGTCGTGGACGCGACCCGGGCGAAGTACGTGGAGGCGTACGAGCGTCTGACGGGCCTCAGCTGGAGCTGAGCCCCGAGCCCTGAACCCCGCCCCGAGCCCTGAACCCCCGCGAGTCCCGAGCCCCGAGCCCCGAGCCCGGGGCCCGGCTGCGTGCCGGGCCTCCCCCCTCCGGGCGTGCACGAAGAAGACCCCGGTCCGATGGACCGGGGTCTTTCTGCTGCCCGAGCGGACGACGAGGTTCGAACTCGCGACCTCAACCTTGGCAAGGTTGCGCTCTACCAACTGAGCTACGTCCGCATGCGCCGTGGCGCGAGAGCAACTATACCCAACCCCGCTCGCGCGCGAGTCGCACCGCGGCGTGCCGGTTCTCCGCACCGAGTTTCGTGGCGGCGGACGACAGATAGTTCCGCACGGTCCCCTGGGACAGCGCGGCCCGCTCCGCGATCTCCGTCACGGGTGCCCCGTCGGCCGCGAGTTCCAGAACCTCGGCCTCACGCGCGGTCAGCGGCGAGTCACCGGCGGCGATCGCGTCGGCCGCCAACTCGGGATCCACGTAACGGTTTCCCGCGTGCACGGTACGGATGATCTCCGCGAGGTGCTGTGCGCTGACGGTCTTGGGGACGAAGCCGCGCACTCCCGCCGCGAGGGCCCGCTTCAGATGCCCGGGACGCCCGTGACTGGTCACGATCAGCACGCGGCAGCCGGGGAGTTCCGCCCGCAGCGATGTGGCGACCTTCACACCATCGGCGCCGGGCATCTGCAGATCCAGTACGGCGACGTCGGGGGCGTGCGCCCGGGCCATCGCCAGCGCCTCCGGGCCGGAGGCCGCCTCGGCGACGATCAGGAGGTCGTCCTCCAGCGACAACAGGGCGGCGAGCGCCCCCCGGATCAGATGTTCGTCGTCGGCGAGCAGCAGCCGGACGGGCTGGGGCGGTGCCGTCGTCACGGTGTGACCTCGCTTCCGGGCCCCGCCGGGCGGGATGTCGCCGTCGCGGCCGCAGCCCTGTGACCCGAGGGCGCGAGGGGCTCGCCCCCGGACGCCACCGCTCCCGGTCCCGAGGGCACCTCCGCCGTCAGCAGGAACCGTCCGTCCCCGGCGGGTCCGGCCCGCAGCGTGCCGCCGATCTCCGCCAGCCGCTCGCGCAGTCCGACGAGGCCGGAACCCCGGCCCGGCCCGCCGGCGCCGTCCGGCGCCCCGTCGTTCTCCACCGTCAGCACCGCACGATCCTCCCGCACCCGTACCTCCACCGCGCACCAGCGCGCGTCGCCGTGCCGCAGCACGTTGGTCGCCGCCTCCCGCACCACCCAGCCCAGCGCGGACTGCGCCTGGGCCGGGAGCCCGACCGCGGGGCCGGTGACCGTGCAGCTGATGCCGGCCGCGGTCAGCACTCCCTTCGCGCCGGCGAGTTCACTGCTCAGGTCTGCCTCGCGGTAGCCGCGTACGACCTCGCGCACCTCCCGCTGGGTCTCGTGCGCCAGCCGCTGGACCTCGACCATCTGCGTCACCGCCTCCAGCCGTTCGCGCTGCGCCAGCTGGACGGCCAGCTCGCTCTTCAGCGCGATCACGGCGAGGTTGCGGCCCATCACGTCGTGCAGGTCCCGGCCGAACCGCAGCCGCTCCTCCGCGACGGCGAGCCGGGTACGGGTCTCGCGGGCCTCGTCGAGTTCGTGGACGACGTTGAGCAGCCAGAGCGAGAGGACGTAGGTGGAGGTGATGAACCCGGCGCTGAGCAGCACGACCCCGACGGAGATCAGCGCGCCGCCGACGGCCATGCCGGAGGCGAAGGCCACCACTCCCGAGCCCGCGGCGAACCCCACCACACAGACGGCCATCCGCCGCCGCTCCCGCATGCCGAGTGTGATCGTCCCCGCGCCGAAGGCCAGGACGGTCACGAAGACACCGAGGGCCACGCCGTCGGCGTCCCGGCCCGTCCGGCCGTGGTCGACGAGCGAGACGGCGGTCGTGGCGACGAGCGCGGTGACGATCCCGAGGGCCCACAGCAGCCGCACCGGCTTGGCCCGCCGCCCGCACTGCCAGTCCAGCGACCGCGAGGCGAGTACGCCGCACAGCCCGCAGTGCCCGGCGACCAGGCACATCAGCAGAACCGTCAGTCCCGGCCCGCCCGTCCCGCTCTGCCCGTCCCGCACGAGGAGTCCGAGCAACTGCCCGCCGGCCGCCACGAGCTCGACCAGCACCATGAAGTGGAACGACCACCGGGTGTACGCCTCCACCTTCGCCGGGGTGCTCTTGCGCCGCCACCAGCGCCCCGGCCTGCGGATGTCCTCGCCCGGCCTGCCCATGTCCTCGCCCGCCTCGCTCTCCGGGCCGCCCTCGCGCCCGCGTACTCCCGTGACCGCCTGCCTCAGCGTCGCGGTTCCCAGCGGAACCACCGGCGTACAGCAAACACCGCCAGCAGCACCCAGGCCACACCGGTCACCACGGCGAACAGCGTCTCGGAGCCCGACAGGTTGCCCGTGAAGCCACCGCGCAGCAGGGTCACGGCGGGGGTGAGGGGCAGCAGTTCGCAGAAGGAGGCCAGCCGGTCGGGCAGCACCTCCAGCGGGACCGCCATCCCGGAGCCCAGCATCGAGACCATGACCACCGGCATCGCGGTGACCTGCGCGCTCTCGGTGGTCCGGGTGAAGCCCGCGGTGACCGCGGCGAGCGCCGCGCACAGCACCAGGCCCAGCAGCAGCCCCAGCACGGACAGGTGGACGGCCTGCGGCGCGGCCACGTCCAGCAGCAGCGCGCAGCCCACCGCCAGCACCAGCGACTGCACCAGACCGGTCGCGAGGGACGGCAACGAGGCCCCGCACAGGATCTCGACGTCCCGCAGCTCGCCGGTGCGCAGCCGCTTCAGCACCAGTTCCTCGCGCCGGGTGACGAAGACGCCGACGAGTGCCGAGTAGACGGCGAACAGCAGGGAGAAGCCGATCGCGCCGGGCAGGATCATGGCGCCGATGCTGAGCCCCACCTCGTCGAGGTTCATCTCACCGGCCGCCGAGTAGAGGCTGAGCGGCAGCACCAGCGGCACGAACAGTGCGGCGAAGAGCGTGCCCTTGCTGCGCCCCAGCAGCGTCAACTCGGCGCGGGCGAGGGCCCGCATGCGTCCCACGGGAGTGCTGGCCGCGGTGTTCCGCCCGCTCCCCGCCCCGGCCGTCCCTCCGGCCGGCCCCTTGGTCGTGCTGACCGTCCCGCTCATGCCGCGTACTCCTTTCCGGTGGTGGTGCTCTCCCCCGGCTCGGGGGTCTCGTGCGCGGAGGCCTCACGGGCTATGCCGAGGAACGCCTCCTCCAGCGACGCCGAGCGCACGTCCAGTCCCTTCAGTTCCATGCCGGTCCGCTCGGCCCACACCAGCAGGCGGGTGGCAGCCCGTTGCAGCTCGTGGGTGTGCAGCTTGATGTTCCGTCCGTCCAGTTCGTGTCCGGTCACGCCCAGCTCGTCGAGCGGCGGCAGGTCGCCGGGGAGATAGCCCTGGGGCAGTTCGAAGGTGATCCGGGACGGCTGCGCGGCGGTCACCTCGGCGGGCGTGCCGGTGGTGGCGATGCGCCCCTTGTGCATGATCGCGAGGCGGTCGGCCAGCGCCTCGGCCTCTTCCAGGTAGTGGGTGGTCAGCAGCACGGTCGTGCCGTTGTCGCGCAGGGCCCGGACCAGCCGCCAGGTGTCGCGCCGTCCTTCGGCGTCCAGCCCGGTCGTCGGCTCGTCGAGGAACAGCACCTCGGGGTCGCCGAGCAGCGCGAGGGCCAGGTCGAGGCGGCGCCGCTCACCCCCGGACAGCTGCTTGACCCGTACGTCGTCCTTGCCGGCCAGGCCGACCAGCGGCAGTACCTCCTGCGGCGGACGGGCGCCGCTGACGGAGCCGGCCCACATCCGCGTGGTCTCCATGACGGTCAGGTCGGAGGGGAAGCCGCCTTCCTGGAGCATCACGCCGGTGCGGTGCCGTACCGCGGCGCGGTCGGTGTACGGGTCGTGCCCGAAGATCCTGACCTGCCCGCCGGTCGGGGCCGCGAGGCCCTCCAGCAGTTCGACGGTGGAGGTCTTGCCCGCGCCGTTGGTGCCGAGCAGCGCGAAGACCTCCCCGCGCCGGGCGGAGAAACTGACCCCGCGTACGGCCTCGAACCCGCCCCCGTACACACGGCGCAGGTCGGTGACCTCAATCACGTGTTCGTGTTCGTTCGCTCGCATGCTTCGATCATCCCGGTCGTACCGGACGGCCGGCAGTGCGCCCTGTCATCAGCGCGCATGACAAATGTCAGAAGCCCGGCGGGTCCCGGGACCGGGGTACGGGGCATGCGGGACCGGAGCGGCACGTGAGGCCGGAGTGCACGAGGGATACGGGTGCACGAAAAGACCCCGGTCCAGTGGACCGGGGTCTGATTCCCGAGCGGACGACGAGGTTCGAACTCGCGACCTCAACCTTGGCAAGGTTGCGCTCTACCAACTGAGCTACGTCCGCATTGCTCCCGACCGGCTTTCACCGATCGGTGCGAGCACCAGCCTACCTGATCGAATCGACTGATCGGTACGGCTACGCAGAGCGGGTGACAGGAATTGCACACTGCGCCTTCCCCCTGGAAGGGGGATGTTCTACTACTGAACTACACCCGCATGTACTCCGTGAGCCGGGCCTTTCGGCCTTGCCCCTCGGCGTGCTCCAGACTCTAGCTGATCAATGGGGGTGCTGCGCAAGTCGGCTGCTGCGAGGGGCCGGTGGCCGGCCGTCCCGGCCGCGGATGCGGCCGTCGACGCCCCCGGCCCACCGCGCGGGCCGCGCTTCGACCGCCCGGCCGGCCCCGAGTCCGGCCGGCCCCGAGTCCGGCCGGTCCCGCGTCCGGCCGGCCCCGTCACGCCCAGCCGGTGCCACGGCCGCCCGGCCCGCGGCCCTCCGGCTCGCGGTCCCTTCACCGCGCCGCGGCGAACGCCTCGTAGACCCGCTTGGGAATCCGTCCCCGCGCGGGGACGTCCATCTGGTTCGACTGGGCCCAGGCGCGCACGGCCGCCGGATCGGGGGCGACCTCCGTCTGCTTGTACGTCCGCCCCGAGCGGGAACGCTTGCGGCCGGCCTCCACGTAGGGCGCGAGCGCCTTCCGCAGCCCGTCGGCGTTGATCTCGTTCAGGTCGATCTCGTACGACTTGCCGTCCAGTCCGAAGGCGATCGTTTCCGCCGCTTCCGAGCCGTCGATGTCGTCAAAGAGAGTGACCACGACCTTCTGCGCCACGAATATCGGTCCCTTCGTGCGACACCTCTGTGTTGACGTCCGTGATGACGTGCCGGAGCGTCGCTGAGATGTCGGCTGTCCGCCTGTAATCGGGCAAAGTATCTGCTAATGACAATTCATTTGTACAGTGCCCGGCATTGCATTGTGAAGCTCGACTAAATCTGCCCGCGTGTCCTGTGCGCAATAGCGATACGTGACAGAACGTGGATCTTTCCCGGATCTTTTCCCGGAGGTCTCCCCGAGATGCCGAATCGTGATCGCGGTCACGTAGATTCCTCCAACTCTACCCGCGTAGAAATTTTGTACGGGTAGTCTGAAGGAACCTGCTCAGCACCACACACCGGGAGTGCCAGTGGCACGCGTCGTAGTCGACGTCATGCTCAAGCCGGAGATCCTCGACCCCCAGGGCCAGGCGGTGCAGCGCGCACTGCCGCGGCTGGGATTCGAAGGGATCTCGGACGTCCGTCAGGGAAAGCGATTCGAACTGGAAGTTGACGGGCCGGTCGACGAGGCCGCGCTCGCCCGCATCCACGATCTTGCGGAATCCTTCCTCGCCAACACCGTGATCGAGGACTTCACCGTCAGGGTCGAGGAAGTCGCGGAGGCCGTGAAGTGACCGCTCGTATTGGCGTCGTCACTTTCCCCGGCAGCCTCGACGACCGTGACAGCCGCCGCGCCATCCGGCTCGCGGGTGCCGAGCCGGTCGCCCTGTGGCACAAGGACAAGGACCTCCACCAGGTCGACGCCGTGGTGCTCTGCGGCGGATTCTCCTACGGCGACTACCTGCGCGCCGGGGCCATCGCCCGTTTCTCGCCGGTGATGGACACCGTCATCGAGCAGGCGAAGGCGGGACTGCCGGTCCTCGGCATCTGCAACGGCTTCCAGATCCTCACCGAGGCGCACCTGCTCCCCGGCGGCATGCTCGGCAACGACCACCTGCACTTCATCTGCCGTGACCAGAAGCTGCGGGTGGAGAACGCGGACACCGCCTGGACCGGCGACTACACCGCCGGGCAGGAGATCAGCATCCCGCTGAAGAACATGGACGGCCGCTACGTCGCCGACCGGCGCACGCTGGACGAGCTCGAGGCCGAGGGCCGGGTCGCCTTCCGCTACGTCACCGACGGCGAGGCCGCCGACGGCTACGGCAACCCCAACGGCTCGCTCAACGACATCGCCGGCATCACCAACGCGGCGGGCAACGTCGTCGGCCTGATGCCGCACCCCGAGCACGCCGTCGAGCCGCTGATCGGCACCGGCCGCACCGACGGCCTTCCGTTCTTCACCTCGATCCTCAAGAAGCTGGTCAACGCATGAGCAGGACGCCTCTGGACACGGTCGAGCACGCGGCCGAGACCCCCGACGTCGAGCTGCCCTGGGCCGAACTCGGCCTCAAGAAGGACGAGTACGAGCGGGTGGTGGAGATCCTCGGCCGCCGCCCGACCGGCGCCGAGCTCGCCATGTACTCGGTGATGTGGTCCGAGCACTGCTCGTACAAGTCCTCCAAGGTCCACCTCCGCCAGTTCGGCGAGAAGGCCCCCGAGTCCGACGCGATGCTCGTCGGCATCGGCGAGAACGCCGGAGTCGTCGACGTCGGCCAGGGCTACGCGGTGACCTTCAAGGTCGAGTCGCACAACCACCCGTCCTACGTCGAGCCCTACCAGGGCGCCGCGACCGGCGTCGGCGGCATCGTCCGCGACATCATCGCGATGGGCGCCCGCCCGGTCGCCGTCGTGGACCCGCTGCGCTTCGGCGCCGCCGACCACCCCGACACCAAGCGCGTGCTGCCCGGCGTCGTCGCCGGCATCGGCGGCTACGGCAACTGCCTGGGCCTGCCGAACATCGGCGGCGAGGTCGTCTTCGACGCCTGCTACCAGGGCAACCCGCTGGTCAACGCCGGCGCCATCGGCGTCATGCGGCACGAGGACATCCACCTCGCCAAGGCTTCCGGCACGGGCAACAAGGTCATCCTGTACGGGGCCCGGACCGGCGGCGACGGCATCGGCGGCGCGTCCATCCTGGCCTCCGAGACCTTCGACGACGCGAAGCCCTCCAAGCGCCCCGCCGTCCAGGTCGGCGACCCGTTCCAGGAGAAGCTCCTCATCGAGTGCACCCTGGAGGCGTTCCGGGAGAAGCTGGTCGTCGGCATCCAGGACCTGGGGGCCGCGGGCCTGTCCTGCGCCACCTCCGAACTGGCCTCCAACGGTTCCGGCGGCATGCGCGTCACCCTCGACGACGTACCGCTGCGCGACTCCACGCTCTCGCCCGAGGAAATCCTCATGAGCGAGTCGCAGGAGCGCATGTGCGCGGTGGTGGAACCGGAGAAGGTCGACCGCTTCCTCGAGATCTGCGAGAAGTGGGACGTCATCGCCACCGTCATCGGTGAGGTCACCGACGGCGACCGCCTGGAGATCTACTGGCACGGCGGCAAGATCGTCGACGTCGACCCGCGCACCGTCGCCCACGACGGCCCGGTCTACGAGCGCCCCTACGCCCGCCCCGACTGGCAGGACGCGCTCCAGGCCGACGACGCCGGCAAGCTGCCCCGCCCGGAGACCTCCGAGGAGCTGAAGGACCAGGTCCTGAAGCTGGTGGGCTCGCCCAACCAGGCCTCGAAGCAGTGGATCACCCAGCAGTACGACCACTTCGTGCAGGGCAACACCGTGCTCGCCCAGCCCGAGGACTCCGGCATGATCCGCGTCGACGAGGAGACCGGCCTCGGCGTCGCCATCGCGACCGACGGCAACGGCCGGTACGCCAAGCTCGACCCGTACACGGGTGCGCAGCTCGCACTCGCCGAGGCGTACCGGAACGTGGCGACGACCGGTGCCAAGCCCCTCGCGGTCTCCGACTGCCTGAACTTCGGCTCGCCCGAGGACCCGGCCGTCATGTGGCAGTTCGCGGAGGCCGTGCGCGGTCTCGCCGACGGCTGCCTGCAGCTCGGCACCCCGGTGACCGGCGGCAACGTCTCGCTCTACAACCAGACCGGCGAGGCCGCCATCCACCCGACCCCGGTGGTCGCGGTCCTCGGCGTCATCGACGACGTGGCCCGGCGCACACCGGTCGCCTTCCAGGAGGAGGGCCAGCTGATCTACCTCCTCGGCGACACGCGTGAGGAGTTCGGCGGCTCGGCCTGGTCCCAGGTCGTCCACGACCACCTCGGCGGCCTGCCGCCCGCGGTCGACCTGGAGCGTGAGCGGCTGCTCGGCGAGATCCTGATCTCCGCCTCCCGCGACGGCATGATCGACTCCGCGCACGACCTGTCCGACGGCGGTCTGGTCCAGGCCGTGGTCGAGTCGGCGCTGCTGGGGGACAAGGGCGCACGGCTCGTCGTACCGGACGGGCTGGACGCGTTCACGTTCCTGTTCTCCGAGTCGGCCGGCCGCGCGGTCGTGGCCGTGCCGCGTTCGGAGGAGCTCCGCTTCACCGACATGTGCGGTGTCCGCGGCCTCCCGGCGACGCGCATCGGCGTCGTCGACGGGGACACGGTGGAGCTCCAGGGCGAGTTCACGCTCACCCTCGCGGAACTGCGCGAGACCCACGAGGCGACGATCCCGGCGCTGCTGGCCTGACCGGCTCCGCCCTTCCGCCTTTCTGGCACGCCCCTTCTGCACGAAGCCCCCGCCCGGGTCAGGGCGGGGGCTTCGGCGTTGAGCGGGGCTTGCGGCGGGAAGGAGTTGCAGCTGATTACGTGGTTACGTAGTTACGTCATCTCGAAATCGTGGAACTCGAAGAACGCGTCGCCGACCTCGAACGCCGGCTCGCCGCACTGGAGACGGCCGAGGCGGCGGAGACGGCGCGCCGCAGCGCCCCTCGCTCGGGGGAGGGCGACTTCTGGGCGCTGGAAGGGCTGAAGAACCAGCTCGCCGAGCTGAGGGCGGCCGACGGGGGCGTGCTGTTCACCGGCGCGGTCCGGCTGCCGACCGGTGAGCAGTACGAGTGGCAGCACGGCGCCCTCACCGGAGGACTGCTGGACGACGACTGGCCGGCCGCCGCCGAGCCGCCCGCCGCCCTCGGCCACCCGGTCCGGCTGCGGCTGCTCCGCGAGGTCCTCGGCGGCCGGCGCACCGCCGCCGAACTCGCCGAGCTGGACGGAGTCGGCACGACCGGCCAGATCTACCACCACCTGCGCCGGCTCACCGGCGCCGGCCGGCTGCACACCACCGGCCGGGGCCGCCACGAGGTGCCGGCGGGCCGGGTCGTACCGCTGCTGGTGCTGCTGTCCGCGGCGCCGACCTGACCGGTCGGCCGCCGCACCCACGACGACCAGGGGGAACCATGTCCGCACGCAAACTCGCCATGATGACCTTCCGGGGCCTGCAGCTGGGCTTCATCACCCTGGTGACCGCCCACATCTGCCTCGGCTGGGGCTACCCGATCCTGTGGAACCTGCTGCCGCTGCTCCTGGCCTACGTTCTGATCACCGTGGTCAACCGGTGGGGCGGCGGTGCTCCGGACAACCCGCGCGTGGCCCGTGAACCCGTCGAGGTCGACCCGCCCGTCACCGGCCGCTGGTCCGCGCTGAACAGCCCGGCCGACCGCACCCCGAGCCACGGCACCCACGCCTACGGGCAGACGTACGCCATCGATGTCGTCGCCGAGCCCGAGCCGGGCGCCCGTCCCGCGTTCTCCCCGCTGTGGCCGCTCACCCGGCGCCCCGCCGACTTCCCCGCGTTCGGCGTCCCGTTGCGGGCGGTCGCCGACGCCACGGTCGTCCGGGTCTCGGACGGGCAGCGCGACCACCTCAGCCGCACCTCGCTCCCCGGACTGCTGTACCTGATGCTCGTCGAGGGCCCGGTGCGCGAGATGGGTGGGGTCCACCGGATCGTCGGCAACCACCTGGTGCTGGACCTCGGTGACGGAACGTATGCCGCCTACGCGCACGTGCGGCGCGGCTCGTTCACCGTCCGCGAGGGCGACCGGGTGCGGGCCGGACAGGTGCTCGCCCGCTGCGGCAACTCGGGCAACTCCTCGGAGCCGCACCTGCACTTCCAGCTGATGGACGGCTCCGACCCGGACACCGCGCGGGGCACCCCGTTCACCTGGCGCGGCGTCGGCGTCCCCCGGGGCGGCGAGGTGTTCGACGTCCCCGAACCGGCGCCGGTCACCCCCGCATAGGCTGCCGCCATGCCACCGGCCAAGAAGCGCACCCGCTCCTACGACCCCGCCAGGACCCGGGCCGCCGTACTGGCCCAGTTCGAGAACGTCCGCGCGGCCGTCCGGACCCTCACCCCCGAGCAGCTCGCGCTGCCCACCCGTCTCGGCGACTGGACCGTGCGGGACCTGATCGCGCACCTGGCCCTGACCGTCGCGAGCGTCGGCCGGGCCCTGGAGCGGGACGAACCGGCGAAGCCCGAACTCACACTGCTGGACTACCCCTCCGCGACCGCCGCCCACGCCGGTGCCATCGCCGAGGGCTCCCGGGACCTCGCCGGCGCGACCCCCGACCTCGACGCCCTGCTCACCCGCACCGGGGAGGACCTGGCCCGGCACCTCGCCGCCGCCCCGCACACCCGCGTCCTCGCGATGCGGGCCGGCGCCATGACCCTCACCGACTACCTGGTCACCCGCGCCGTCGAGCTCGTCGTCCACACCGACGACCTGAGCGCCGCCGTGCCCGGCCTGGAGATCCCCCACGACCGTCAGGCCCTGGCCGCGTGCACCCGGATGCTGGCCGACACGCTCGCCGCGAAGGCACCCGGCGGCTCGACGGAGGTGCGGATCCCGCCGTACGCGGTCGTCCAGTGCGTCGAGGGGCCGAGGCACACCCGGGGCACCCCGCCCCACGTCGTCGAGACCGACCCGCTGACCTGGATCCGCCTGGCCACCGGGCGCACGAGGTGGCGGGACGCGGTGGCCGACGGCACGGTCGGCGCGAGCGGGGAACGGGCGGACCTCGGGCCGTACCTGCCGCTGATGACGTGAGGCGACGGTGGCCGGGGTGAGGGGAACCGGAAGTACCCCGTCTCCGTCGAAGCGTCATGTACACACTCAGGTACAACCAGCGCATCCGGCGCAAGCGGCGCACTGTTCTCGCGGCGGCCGCCGCCGCCCTCTTCGTCCCCTTCGTGGCGGCCTGTGGCAGTGAACAGGCCGGTGCGGGCGCGGGAGCGGACGCCGGGCGGGCGAGCGCGGGCAGTGCCACGGCCGGCACGACGGAGCAGTCTCTCACCGGCATCCGCTGGAACGTCGACAGCGTCACCGTGGACGGCACCACCCACCGCGCCACCTCCGACGCGTACATGATCCTGACCGAGGACGGCGGGGTCGAGGGCAGCTACGGCTGCAACAGCTTCCGGGGCGACGGCGCCCTGGACGGCGACCGTGTCCGGCTCGACCTCCTCGAGAGCACCGCCGTCGCCTGCGACGGACCGGGCAGGGAATTCGATCACGCGCTCCTGAGCGCGTTCACCGACGACAGTCCCCGGGCCGAGGTGAAGGACGGCCGCCTCACCCTCACCTCGGGGGACGGCAACACCGTCCGTTTCAGCGAGGGCGGCGAGGACACCCCGCTGTACGGCACGAAGTGGAAGATCGTCTCCCCCGACTCCGCGGGCCGTGCCCACCTCACCTTCGACGAGGAGGAGGGCACCGTCTCCGGAAGCCTCGGCTGCAACAAGGTGAACGCCGATGCCACCGTCCGCGACGGCCATATCACCGTCGGCACGCCCGCCACGACCCGAATGGTGTGCGAAGACTCACTCATGAAGGCCGAGAAGCGGCTGCTGCGGGTTTTCGACACCACGCTCAGCTATCGGGTCGACCACCGGAGCATCACGCTGACCAGCGAAAACGGTGAGTCCGTCGAGGCCTTCGCCGCCGCGTGAGCCGCGGCTGAGGCCGCGTACCCAATTCGGACCAGCACTCGGCCTCGCCTACACTCGGTGGCGTGCCACGTGGTGACGGACGACTCAACCACGACCTGCTCCCCGGAGAGAAGGGCCCCCAGGACGCCTGCGGCGTCTTCGGTGTCTGGGCTCCGGGCGAAGAGGTCGCCAAGCTCACGTACTTCGGGCTCTACGCCCTCCAGCATCGGGGCCAGGAATCCGCGGGTATCGCGGTCAGCAACGGCTCCCAGATCCTCGTCTTCAAGGACATGGGCCTGGTTTCCCAGGTCTTCGACGAGACCTCGCTCGGTTCGCTCCAGGGTCATATCGCGGTCGGTCACGCCCGCTACTCGACCACCGGCGCCTCCGTGTGGGAGAACGCCCAGCCCACCTTCCGCGCCACCGCGCAGGGATCGATCGCGCTCGGCCACAACGGCAACCTGGTCAACACGGCGGAGCTCGCCGAACTGGTCGCCGAACTCCCCAAGGAGAACGGCCGCGCCCCCAGGGCGGCGGCCACCAACGACACCGACCTGATCACTGCCCTGCTGGCCGGCCAGCGCGCCGCCGACGGCGAACCGGTGACCGTGGAGCAGGCCGCGCACGTGGTCCTTCCGAAGGTCAAGGGTGCCTTCAGCCTCGTCTTCATGGACGAGGACACGCTGTACGCGGCCCGCGACGCGCAGGGCATCCGCCCGCTGGTCCTCGGCCGGCTGGAGCGCGGCTGGGTGGTGGCCTCCGAGTCCGCCGCCCTCGACATCTGCGGCGCCAGCTATGTGCGCGAGATCGAGCCGGGCGAGTTCGTCGCCATCGACGAGAACGGCCTGCGCTCCTCCCGATTCGCGGAAGCGAAGCCCAAGGGCTGTGTCTTCGAGTACGTGTACCTGGCCCGCCCGGACACCGACATCGCCGGCCGCAACGTCTACCTGTCGCGCGTCGAGATGGGCCGCCGCCTCGCCAAGGAGGCGCCCGCCGAGGCCGACCTGGTGATAGCGACGCCGGAGTCCGGCACCCCGGCCGCCATCGGCTACGCGGAGGCCTCCGGCATCCCCTTCGGCGCCGGTCTGGTCAAGAACGCGTACGTCGGACGGACGTTCATCCAGCCGTCGCAGACCATCCGGCAGCTCGGCATCCGCCTCAAGCTGAACCCGCTCAAGGAAGTCATCAAGGGCAAGCGCCTGGTCGTCGTCGACGACTCGATCGTGCGCGGCAACACCCAGCGCGCCCTGGTCCGCATGCTCCGTGAGGCGGGCGCCGCCGAGGTGCACATCCGGATCTCCTCGCCGCCCGTGAAGTGGCCCTGCTTCTTCGGCATCGACTTCGCGACCCGCGCCGAGCTCATCGCCAACGGCATGTCCATCGAGGAGATCGGCACCACACTGGGCGCCGACTCCCTGGCGTACATCTCCATCGACGGCATGATCGAGGCGACGACCATCGCCAAGCCGAACCTGTGCCGCGCCTGCTTCGACGGCGAGTACCCGATGGACCTGCCCGACCCCGAGCTCCTCGGCAAGCGGCTGCTGGAGACCGAGCTGGCCGCCGGTACGGCCGCGCCGGCCGCGGTCGACGCGATCCGCCGCCCGTAAGCCCTGCCGCAACGAGACGAAGGCTCTCACAGTCATGTCTGAGAACACTGGCGCCGGCCCCGAGGCGGCGTCCTACAAGACCGCGGGCGTCGACATCGACGCGGGTGACCGAGCGGTCGACCTGATGAAGGAATGGGTCAGGAAGACCCGGCGTCCCGAGGTCCTCGGCGGCCTCGGGGGCTTCGCCGGCCTCTTCGACGTCTCCGCGCTCAAGAACTACGAGCGTCCCCTGCTCGCCTCCGCCACGGACGGTGTCGGCACCAAGGTCGACATCGCCCGCCGGATGGGCGTCTACGACACCATCGGCCACGACCTGGTCGCCATGGTGATGGACGACATCGTGGTGTGCGGCGCGGAGCCGCTGTTCATGACCGACTACATCTGCGTCGGCAAGGTCCACCCCGAGCGGGTCGCCGCGATCGTCAAGGGCATCGCCGAGGGCTGTGTGCTGGCCGGCTGCGCCCTGGTCGGCGGTGAGACGGCCGAGCACCCGGGCCTGCTGGGCGAGGACGACTTCGACGTCGCCGGCGCCGGTACGGGCGTCGTGGAGGCCGACCGGCTGCTCGGCGCGGACCGTATCCGCGAGGGCGACACGGTCATCGCCATGGCGGCCTCCGGACTCCACTCGAACGGGTATTCGCTGGTCCGGCACGTTCTGCTGAACCACGCCGGACTCGCCCTGGAGCGTCACGTCGACGACCTGGGCCGCACCCTCGGCGAGGAGCTCCTGGAGCCCACCCGGATCTACTCGCTGGACTGCCTGGCCCTGATCTCCACCACCGAGGTGCACGCCTTCAGCCACGTCACCGGCGGCGGCCTCGCGGCCAACCTGGCCCGCGTCGTCCCCGACGGACTGCACGCGGTCGTGGACCGCTCCAGCTGGACCCCTGGCCCGGTCTTCGACCTCGTCGGCCGGACCGGTTCGGTCGAGCGCCTGGAGCTGGAGCGGACCCTCAACATGGGCGTCGGCATGATCGCGATCGTGCCGGAGGAGTCCACGGACGTGGCGCTGACCACCCTGGCCGACCGAGGGCTGGACGCCTGGGTGGCCGGCGAGATCACCGGCCGCGGCGACCGGACCGCGGGAGCGGAACTGGTGGGTGACTACGCGGGCTGAGCGAGCCGGGTGCTCGGCGTCCTGGCGCCGAGCACGCGGAGCATGCGAAGGACACCGGGCATGCCGAGCACACCCGGTACGGCGGCGGCCCGCGTCGGCGGGCAGCACAGAACCCGGTCGGTGACCGGAGTCACCGACCGGGCTGATGATTCAGTGCAGGGTCAAGCGCCACGACGCTGTGGCGGGGACTGGCCGTCCTCGTCCTCGTCGTCGTCCTCATAGAGGTCGGCGTACCGTGCGTACAGGTCGTCGTCCTGCTCATCGTCCTCAACAGGGTCACCAATGACATTCGGTGACGTGTTCGAAGGCGATGCACCCAGCTCCTCGGCCAGGCGTGCGAGGTCCGTCCCACCGCTGTTGTACTTCAGCTGGCGGGCGACCTTCGTCTGCTTGGCCTTGGCCCGGCCGCGCCCCATGGCTCGACCCCCTCAACGACGGGGCTCGACGGCCCCAGAGTCTTGACACGCGTTCATGGTCCGGAACGGACTCTCCATGGAGAGGCCGGTCCGTAGGGCTCCCACGGTACCTGAGCCCACGCCCATACGGTACGTCGCCCGCATGACGTGCCCCCGTCCGGGGCCCTCGGAGCACCCTGTTCTCCCTGGTCACATGCGATTTCAAGCACTTGTCGGGGGGCGACCCGCCGGGAGAAGTGAGAGTTCTCTCGAAGTGGCACTCCACGGGTACCGGCCAAATGTGCGAACGGAGGGCGGGGGCGGACCCACCGGCCCGCCCCCGCCCTCCGTTCGCACACGCCCCGTACGCGCCTTGACGCGTCACGCAGGCGCCCGTACACGCCCTGTACGCATCATGGCCTTGTCCCGTACGGCTCCCGTACGGCTCCCGTACGGCTCCCGCACGGGCTTCAGCGTGACGCGCGCGCCTCCGCCATCCGCTGTTCGGCGATCCGGTCGGCCGCCGCGGCCGGCGGAATCCCGTCCGACTTCGCACGTGCGAATATGGCGAGCGTGGTGTCGAAGATCTTCGCCGCCTTCGCCCTGCACCGGTCGAAGTCGAAGCCGTGCAGCTCGTCGGCGACCTGGATGACCCCGCCGGCGTTCACCACGTAGTCCGGCGCGTAGAGGATCCCGCGGTCGGCGAGGTCCTTCTCGACACCCGGGTGGGCGAGCTGGTTGTTGGCGGCGCCGCAGACCACCGCGGCGGTCAGCACCGGCACGCTGTCGTCGTTCAGCGCGCCGCCCAGTGCGCACGGGGCGTACACGTCCAGGCCCTCGGTGCGGATCAGCGCCTCGGTGTCGGCGACGGCCGTGACGCCCTGCGGGTGCCGGTCCAGGACCCGCCGTACGGCGTCCTCGCGCACGTCGGTGATCACGACCTCGGCGCCCTCCTTGCGCAGGTGGTCGACCAGGTGGTGGCCGACCTTGCCGACGCCCGCCACGCCGATCCTGCGGTCGCGCAGCGAGGGGTCGCCCCACAGGTGCTGGGCCGAGGCCCGCATCCCCTGGTAGACGCCGAACGCGGTGAGGACGGACGAGTCGCCGGCGCCGCCGTTCTCGGGGGAGCGGCCGGTGGTCCAGCGGCACTCGCGGGCCACGACGTCCATGTCGGCGACATAGGTGCCGACGTCGCAGGCGGTGACGTACCGGCCGCCCAGCGAGGCGACGAACCGGCCGTAGGCGAGCAGCAGCTCCTCGGTCTTGTCCGTCCCGGGGTCGCCGATGATCACTGCCTTGCCGCCGCCGTGGTCGAGACCGGCCATGGCGTTCTTGTACGACATCCCGCGCGCGAGGTTCAGCGCGTCGGCGACGGCCTCCTCCTCGGTCGCGTACGGGTAGAAGCGCGTGCCGCCGAGGGCGGGGCCCAGAGCGGTGGAGTGGAGGGCGATGACGGCCTTGAGGCCACTGGCACGGTCCTGGCAGAGCACAACTTGCTCGTGACCGCCCTGCTCCGAACGGAACAGGGTGTGCAGGACGCCGTCAGATACGTCGGTCACGGTGGTGACTCCTGAGTAAGTAGCGGCGGGTGGACACAGTTCCCGAAACTTCCCCGCGCTTGTGGCTGTGGGGGCGATGGCGGAGGCTGTGAGCACGAGATTAGGGCCTGCCGCCGGTGAGGGCGGCAACGTGTCCAGGATCACCCTCGCACGGCTTCTCGGGCAGGAACGCCGTGCGACGATTCGCCCGGATGACCCGTATGTCCGCGCCATCCGTCCGCCGCCCGGGCGTCCGTGGGCGGACCCGCAGGTTTTCGCGCCGGTGCGCGGGGGAGGGAGCAGGCGTGCCCAAGGTCTCCTCGGTGATCGTCCCCTACGCGACCTACCTGCGCGTGTACGAACCGCTGACCGCCTTCCCCGAGCCGGAGCGCGGTCACTGGACCCGTTACGCCCGCCGCCCCGACCTCCCCTCCTACCAGGACGAACTCCGTCTGGCCCTGGCCGACGTCGTGCCGACGCCGCCGGTCCCGGTCCCGGCGCGGGAGAGCGAGGACGCGTTCGTGCTGGAGGTCGACGGCGTGGTCTGCGTCTGTCCCTGGCGCACCCGGCTGCGCGGCTGGCAGGCCCTGGGGGAACTCGCCGAGGAGTTCCCCCTGCCGGTCCTGGACGCGCTCCTGCCCCCGTTCGTACGGCGTCAGGCCGCCGAGGACTACGAGCGCTGGCTGACCGCCCACCCCGACGCCCGGCCGTGGATCCGCACCGCGACCTGGCAGGTGCCGATCAACTGGTTCGTGCTGGTCTCGGACGAGGAGCGCGAGTACGACGAGGGCTCCCGGAGCTCTCCCGGTTCCGTCGGCTCCGCGGGCTCCGCCGGCGAGGCCCCCGTACTGCGGTACCGCACTCCCATGGTCGAGGCGCGCCGGCGGGTGGCGCGCGGGCTGCGGGCGCTGAGGACCGCCATGGACGAGGGACCGCTGATCGACGGCCTGGTGGACGTGGGGCGCTGGCTGGAGGAGTTCCACCCGCGCTCACTGGTCGAACTGGACTACGGAGGCCTGGTGCACGCCCTGCCGGCCGGCGCGCTGGAGGACGACCACTCCGCGGCGGACGTGGCCGAGGGGATCGCGGCGCTGCGCCGCGGTGACGGGGTGGCCGCGGGGGAGGCCTACGGGCGGCTGGTGGAGCGCTGGCGCTCGGTCCGGGACCTGCGGTCGGCCAACTGACGCCCGGCCGCGGTAACGAACTGGCGTTTGACCAAACGCCCTTCTTGGGGTTTTGTCGTCGCCCTGAGGTTTCGTCACCCCGAACCGGACAACGGACGTACCCGCCTATCCGGGCGTATGTCCCAAGCGGGTCAAGGGTGACGGACCGCACGTACGCGGCCCTTGCGCCGCTTGCCCCCCCTCGTGCCAAAATAGGACAAGGAGTCCGGGGAGGGCTCCTCCGTCCTGCTGTGCTCGACTATGGGCGGAATCTCGGCATTGCGTGCTTTGGGGGGTCCAGTGCCTCCTGATCGCGGCTGTGACTGATCGTCACAGCCGCGTGACTGTCCGCTATGGCATGGTCCATCGGCTTCCGCGGCTGATGAACACCTGGGAGGGCAATTCCATCGGTTTGGCCGACGCGGCTGGACGGATGGTGTAGTTGTAGTGCCGAGGACAAGCCGTTCGTCCTATAACCGACTCGACTCGCGTCCGCCATTTCGGGCAACGCGGGTCAAGGTGCAGAATTTAGAGGAAAGAACCGAGAAGGTTCGGTTCTCCCGAGGAGGCCGCTCATGACCGCTCGCACCCCTGATGCCGAGCCGCTGCTGACCCCGGCTGAGGTCGCCACCATGTTCCGCGTCGACCCGAAGACGGTCACGCGTTGGGCGAAGGCCGGCAAGCTCACGTCGATCCGCACGCTCGGCGGGCATCGCCGCTACCGCGAAGCCGAGGTCCGCGCCCTGCTCGCGGGCATTCCGCAGCAGCGCAGCGAGGCCTGAACAACTGAATAACCCGGACAAACCGGCTGGTCCCCCAACTCGCCGAGGTGTTCGGACCCCTAGCTCCACACGACGTGGGGACTGCCCCAACAGGCCCCTCGCCCAAGCCGATCAGAGCTTTCCCGGCAGCTGAACCGGGTGCGTCGTCGATCGCGCTGGACTCCGCCGAGTCCAGCGCGATTTTTTTGTGCGGTGCGCCGCCGGGGGTGGTGTGTCGGTGCGGTCCGCACGCGGTCCGTGCGGTGCCCGTGCACGGGCCCGTCCGGCTCCGGGGGCGCCTGGGAGGTCACCTGTGCGGAGGTTTGTGCGGACCTCCGGGGGGAGTGCAATTGCACATATTAAATTGACTTGTTGTAGGGGGCGGGTAAGTGCCGGACTTCCCGAAACTCATGGGGTGACACCCGTCACATGCCGGTCGTCTTGTTGGGCCACCGGCATATGCGTTAGAGCGGCGGGCGCCGGGCCCGAGGGGGAGCAACTCGGGTGCGGGGCCAGGGGACTGGGCGGCTGGGGCTGCTGGGTCAGGCAGTGGGAGCGCCCTCGCCTTCGACGCGTCGCGGCGGGCGCTCCGTGGACTCGGCCGGCCGTGAGGGCTCGGCGGTGTGCGAGGGCGGCTCGGCGGGCTCGGTGGGTTCGGTGCGCTCGACGGTGGGGGGCGCGGAGTCCATGGCCAGCCGCAACAGGCGGTGGCAGACCGGACAGTGGCGGGTGAGATGCCCGAACGACGAGGCGGCCGCCAGATGCGCGCGGAGCAGCGCCTGCGTCTCGTGCCTGGCCGGTGCCGGCATGTGCCACCTCCCGTGGCCGCACCGAGGGCGGCCCTGCTGTCTGAGGTACCCAGGGAATCCCGCCCCGTCAAGGCGTTCGGGCCCCCGCCGGGGGGCCGCAGAGGCGCGCGAAGCGGAGCGAGGGCCTCCCGAACCCTCAGGACCACCTGAAAGGCCCTCAGTCGGCCGGTGAGGGGCGTTGAGCGCGGTTGTCGGCGATGGGGGGAGGGTGGGGGTGTGTGGAGGGGAGCGCGGAGCATATGGGACGGGTCCCACTGTGAGGGTGGGCCGGAGACGCGAGAAGGGCCCCGCCTGACGGCGGGGCCCTTCTCGATCGTGCGGTCCTGACGGGATTTGAACCCGCGGCCTCCACCTTGACAGGGTGGCGAGCACTCCAAACTGCTCCACAGGACCTGGGGCCCCTCCCAGGCCTTTGAGGCACTGGGGGAGTTTCGCAGTGCGATTGCTGCCTTGCGCTGCGAAAAGAGACTGTACAGGAGCCACGGCCCGCTGGTCGAACTCACCGTGTGTGGCGTTCGTGTCACGGAGCGGCGGCGTCGATCGCCTTCACGATCCGCTTGTCCGAGACCGGGTACGCCGTGCCCAGGGCGTGGGCGAAATAGCTGACCCGGAGCTCCTCGATCATCCAGCGGATGTCCAGCACCTGCTGCGGCACCGGACGTCCCTGGGGCAGCTGTTCCAGCAACCAGGCGTACTCGTCCCGCATCTCGTGGACCTTCTCCATGCGGGTCGTGTCCCGCTGGACGTTCGCCGGCATCTGCTGGAGGCGGCGGTCCACGGCCACCAGGTACCGCATCAGGTCCGGCAGCCGGCGCAGTCCCGCCTCGGTCACGAACCCCGGTTTCACCAGGGCGTCCAACTGGCCGCGCACATCCTGGAGGTTGGCCAGCAGCGCGGGGCTGCGTACGGCCTTCAGCCGTCGCTCGCACGCCTGCCAGGCGGCCAGCACCTGCTGCACCTGGCCCACCGCGCGGACGGTCGTGTCGACGATCTCGGCGCGCACCTTGTCGTACAGCTTGCGGTACGACTCCTCGTCCCACACGGGCCCGTCGAAGTCCGCGATCAGCCGGTCCGCCGCCGCCATCGCGCAGTCGTCGAACAGCGCCTGGATGGAACCGTGCGGATTCGCCGACAGGGCGAGCTTCTGGGCGTTCGTCAACTTCTCGGATGCGAACTTCGCGGGGTTCACCGGGATATTGCGCAGGATCAGACGACGCGTGCCCTTCCACATCGCCGGCTGCTGTTCCGCCTCCGTGTCGAAGAGACGTACGGAGACCGTGTCGCCGTCGTCGACCAGGGCGGGGAACGCCTTCACCGGCTGACCGGCCCGCCGTGTCTCGAAGACACGGGTCAGCGTGCCGACGGTCCAGTCGGTCAGACCCGTCCGTTCCAGCGACTCACCGCCCTCGCGCTGGGCCGTGGCGGCCGCCGCCTGGGAGAGGGCCTGGCGGGCCTTCGGCTTCAGCCGGAGCCGGAGCGCCTCCAGGTCCTTGTCCTCGGCGATCTTCCGGCGCCGCTCGTCGACGATCCGGAAGGTGACCTTCAAGTGGTCGGGGACCTTGGACCAGTCGAAGTCGTCCGCGTCGAACGGCACCCCGACCATCCGCTTCAGCTCGCGGGCCAGCGCCGTGGTCAGCGGCTCCTGGAGGGACTGCGTTCCCTTGCGCCCCTCCGGGGACGACACCCGCTCCAGGAACGCCTTCGCGTAGTTCGGCGCCGGCACGTAGTTGCGGCGGATCGGCTTGGGGAGGGAACGGATCAGCTCCGTGACGACCTCCTCCCGCAGACCCGGGATCTGCCAGTCGAAGCCCTCGTCCGTGACCTGGTTCAGCACCTGGAGCGGCACGTGGACCGTCACCCCGTCCGCGTCCGCACCCGGTTCGAACTGGTACGTCACCCGGAACGTGAGGTCACCCTGCCGCCAGGAGTCCGGGTAGTCGGCCTTGCTGACGGCCTGAGCCGACTCGCGGATGAGCATCTCGCGCTCGAAGTCGAGGAAGTCCGGCTGCTCGTGCCGTTTGCGCTTCCACCACGAGTCGAAGTGCGCCCCCGACACGACGTCTTCGGGCACCCGCTGGTCGTAGAAGTCGAACAGGGTCTCGTCGTCGACCAGGATGTTCCGGCGCCGCGCCCGGTGCTCCAGCTCCTCGACCTCGGTGAGCAGCCTGCGGTTGTCCGCGAAGAACTTGTGGTGCGTGCGCCAGTCGCCCTCGACCAGCGCGTTGCGGATGAACAGCTCGCGCGACACCTCGGCGTCGATCCGGCCGTAGTTCACCTTCCGCTGGGCGACGATCGGTACGCCGTACAGCGTGACCTTCTCGTACGCCATCACCGCGGCCTGGTCCTTCTCCCAGTGCGGCTCGCTGTACGTGCGCTTCAGCAGGTGCCCGGCGAGCGGCTCGACCCACTCCGGCTCGACCTTCGCGTTGACCCGCGCCCACAGCCGGGACGTCTCGACGAGCTCCGCCGACATCACGAACCGCGGCGGCTTCTTGAACAGCGCCGAACCCGGGAAGATCGCGAACTTGGCGTTGCGCGCGCCCACGTACTCGTTGCGCCCGCCGCCGTCCTTGCGCCCGCTCCCGTCCTTGCGGCCGGTCTGACCGGAGTCCTTCGACTCCTTCACGTCCTTCATCCCGATGTGGGAGAGCAGGCCCGAGAGGAGGGAGATGTGGATGCGGTCGCCGGGGGCGTCCTCCTCGTTGAGGTGGATGCCCATCTGCTTGGCGACCGTGCGCAGCTGCGTGTAGATGTCCTGCCATTCACGGATCCGCAGGAAGTTCAGGTACTCCTGCTTGCACATGCGGCGGAAGGACGACGAGCCGCGCTCCTTCTGCTGCTCCCGCACATAGCGCCACAGGTTGAGGTAGGCGAGGAAGTCGCTGGTCTCGTCCCGGAACCGGGCATGCTGCTGGTCCGCCTGGGTCTGCTTGTCGGCCGGCCGTTCGCGCGGGTCCTGGATGGACAGCGCCGCCGCGATCACCATGACCTCGCGGACACAGCCGTTGCGGTCCGCCTCCAGCACCATGCGCGCCAGCCGCGGGTCGACCGGCAGCTGGGCGAGCTTGCGCCCGGTCTCCGTCAGCCGCTTGCGGGGGTCCTTCTGCGCCGGATCCAGCGCGTTGAGCTCCTGGAGCAGCTGCACGCCGTCGCGGATGTTCCGGTGGTCCGGCGGGTCGATGAAGGGGAACTTCTCGATCTCGCCGAGGCCCGCCGCCGTCATCTGCAGGATGACCGACGCCAGGTTGGTGCGGAGGATCTCCGCGTCCGTGAACTCCGGGCGGGTGACGAAGTCGTCCTCGCTGTACAGCCGGATGCAGATGCCGTCCGACGTACGCCCGCAGCGGCCCTTGCGCTGGTTGGCGCTGGCCTGCGACACCGGCTCGATCGGCAGCCGCTGCACCTTGGTCCGGTGGCTGTAGCGGGAGATCCGCGCGAACCCGGGGTCGATGACGTACTTGATGCCCGGCACCGTCAGTGACGTCTCCGCGACGTTGGTCGCCAGAACGATCCTGCGGCCGCTGTGCTGCTGGAAGACACGGTGCTGCTCGGCGTGCGAGAGCCGCGCGTAGAGCGGCAGCACCTCGGTGCTGTGCCAATCAGCGCCTCCGGCACGGGGGTACGCCTTCTTCGTCAGCGCGTCCGCCGTGTCCCGGATCTCCCGCTCGCCGGACAGGAAGACCAGGATGTCGCCGGGCCCCTCGGCCATCAGCTCGTCGACCGCGTCCGTGATCGCGGTGATCTGGTCGCGGTCGGAGTCCTCCGAGTCCTCCTCGAGCAGCGGCCGGTACCGCACCTCGACGGGATACGTACGACCGCTGACCTCGACGATCGGGGCGTCGCCGAAGTGCCGGGAGAACCGCTCCGGGTCGATGGTCGCCGAGGTGATGACGACCTTCAGGTCCGGGCGCCTGGGCAGCAGCTGGGCGAGGTAGCCCAGCAGGAAGTCGATGTTCAGCGACCGCTCGTGGGCCTCGTCGATGATGATCGTGTCGTAGGCGCGCAGCTCACGGTCCGTCTGGATCTCGGCGAGCAGGATGCCGTCGGTCATCAGCTTCACGAAGGTGGACTCCGGGCTCACCTGGTCGGTGAAGCGCACCTTCCAGCCGACGGCCTCCCCGAGGGGGGTGTCCAGTTCCTCCGCGACCCGCTCCGCGACCGTGCGGGCGGCGATCCGACGGGGCTGCGTGTGCCCGATCATCCCGCGGACGCCCCGGCCCAGCTCCATACAGATCTTCGGGATCTGCGTGGTCTTGCCGGAACCCGTCTCACCCGCGACGATCACCACCTGGTGATCGCGGATGGCCTCGGCGATCACGTCCTTCTTCTGGCTGACCGGCAACTGCTCCGGATACGTGACCACCGGCACCCGCGCCCGCCGCCGGGCCATCCGTTCCTCGGCCTTGGCGACCTCCGCCTCGAGCTCACCGAGCACGGCGGCCTTGGCCTCCGGCTTACGGATCTTGCGCGCACCTTCGAGCCTGCGTCCGAGCCGCTGCGTGTCGCGCAGCGAGAGCTCGGTCAGGCGAGAGGCGAGAGCGCCGAAGGAAGGGGCGCCGGAGGGGGCGCCGGAGGAGGGGGCGGAGGCAGGATGCGTGGACATACGGGAACCAGGATCTCATTCTCGAGAATTCTGTGGCGAACGGTTTTGGCCCGCCTGCCCGGCCCTCACCGCACTTCGAGCCGCCAGGACCGGTGAGTGCACGAGAACACCCCCTCCGGAACCCGGAGGGGGTGTGTGGTGTGGCTGGGGCCGGGGTCGAACCGGCGACCTATCGCTTTTCAGGCGATCGCTCGTACCAACTGAGCTACCCAGCCACGAGGTTTCATGTGAAACCTCAGCGGTCCTGACGGGATTTGAACCCGCGGCCTCCACCTTGACAGGGTGGCGAGCACTCCAAACTGCTCCACAGGACCAAGCTTCGTACGACAGTGTCGCACAGGGTGGTGCGTGCCCCCAACGGGATTCGAACCCGTGCTACCGCCTTGAAAGGGCGGCGTCCTAGGCCGCTAGACGATGAGGGCTATCGGCCCGCCTGGGCGCTTCTCAGCGCGTCGGGGACGTCCGAAGCATATGTGATGCCGGGAGGGATCGCCAAAACGGTTTACGGGGCGGGTGCCGAAGAGGTGGGAGAGGGGAGCCGGGCGGGCGGCAGGGACGACGGCGGGGAAGGGGAGCCGGAAGGGGAATCGGCAGGTGAACCCGTGGGTGACCCCGACGGGGAGCCGGAGGGAGCACCGGACGGAGAGCCGGACGGGGACGCGCCCGGCTGGTTCTCCTCCGGGAGGTGCCGGCTGACCTCTGCCGTGGTCAGGCCCAGGCCGCCCAGCCTGATCGCGTCCCAGGCCTGGAGACGGCGGGTGTCGCGGTCGAAGTAGAGGATCGAGGTCTCGATCGGGTCGGGGTGTTCGCCCTCGATCGCGCGCAGACCGCTGCCGCCGGTGGAGCCTTCGATGCGGAGCCGGGTGCCGTACTTCATGACCTCGGTCTTCTGGCGGTGGACGTGCCCGGCCAGGACGAGGGGCACCGTGCCGTCCACCTCGCGGGCCGCCGACGGTTCATGTGCGACGGCCACGTCGACCGGGGTGCCGGCGGCCCGCTGGTCACGCAGGGCGGAGGCCAGCCGGGCGCCCGCGAGTTCCTGGGACTGCTCGGCGCCGGGTTTCGTGGAGCGGTCCGGGGTGAACTGCGGGTCGCCGATGCCGGCGAAGCGCAGGCCCGCGACGGTTCTGGCCCGCCCGTCGTCCAGGACGTGGACGTTCTCGAGGCCTTCGAGATAGCGCTGGGTGACGGGCGAGTCGTGGTTGCCGCGGACCCAGACGTAGGGGGCGCCGAGGTCCTCGATGGGGTCGAGGAATCCGTTCTCGGCGGCGGTGCCGTGGTCCATGGTGTCGCCGGAGTCGACGATGACGTCCACCCGGTACTGATCGACGAGTGAGGCGATGATCGCCCAGCTCGCGGGGTTGAGGTGGATGTCGGAGACGTGCAGGACCCGGAGGGTGGTCGGGTCGGGCTGGTAGGCGGGGAGCGTGGAGGTGGCGTCGTAGAGCTTCGTCACGTTGGTGACCAGGCGGGCCAGCTCCTTCTGGTAGACGTCGAACTCCGTGACGATGCTGCGGGCGTTGCCGACCAGGGAGGGCGCCGAGGAGAGCAGCCCGGAGAACCTCGGTTCGAGGACGGAGTCCGGGTTCCAGGTGGCGTACGCGGTGCCGCCGGACGCAGCCAGAAGGGTGAGGGCGAGGCCGCCCGCGGCCAGGGCCCGGCGCGGGCGGCGGTAGACGGCGAGACCGAGAGCGGTGGCACCGGTGACGACGGCGACGACGGAGCGCACGGCGAGGTCGGCGGTGCCGCGGGTGATGTCCTGGGTGACTTCGTCCTGGAGGCCGGAGAGGCGCTCGGGGCGGTCCACGAGGGCCTGGGAGCGGGCGGGGTCCAGCTGGTCGACGTTCACGTCGAGGCGGACGGGGGCGTGGTGGCTGTCGAGTTCGAGGGCTCCCAGGGGAGACACGTTGATCTTCGTGCCGCCCGTGAGGGACGGGCGCAGGGTCATGGTCGTGTCCATGGGGCCGACGGGGACGCGCACATTGCCCACGATCAGCAGGCCGAGCCAGGCGCCCAGCAGGACGACGGCGAAGAGTCCGACGACGCGCTTCCAGGGGCGGGGCGGCCGGGCGGCGAGTGTGGTGGTGACGGCCGTCGCCGTGGTGGCGGGACGGCGGGAGCGGTGACGGCGGGCGAGGGCTCGCGGGACCCTTCGGATGCGGTGTCGGAGGTTCCTGACTGCGGCGGGGACGCGTGCCATTGATCCCGTATGCCCATACGGCGCGCCGGATATGCGGGGCGCCCGGCGGGACTCGTACGGATGGGTCATGGCCGACAATGACCCTGTGCTGGAGATGACGCGTGGGGAGTTCGAGGAACTGGTCGCCGAGGCGCTCGACCGGATCCCGCCGGAGCTGACGCGGCTGATGGACAACGTCGCGGTGTTCGTCGAGGACGAGCCGCCGGCGGACGATCCCGAGCTGCTGGGGCTGTACGAGGGGACGCCGCTGACCGAGCGGGGCGAGTGGTACGCGGGGGTGCTGCCGGACCGGATCACCATCTACCGGGGACCGACCCTGCGGATGTGCGAGTCCCGGGAGGACGTCGTCGCCGAGGCGGAGATCACCGTGGTGCACGAGATCGCGCATCACTTCGGAATCGACGACGCCCGGCTGCACGCACTCGGCTACGGATAGGTCACCGGCGTGTCACCGGTGTGCTGACGGCGTGTCCTCTTGCGGGTGGCGGGAGTTGGGCAGTCCGACCCAGCATCCCGACCGGAGGTGGCCTCGTGCGCCCCTTGTACGTACCAGTCCGCCTGGCCGCCACCGTCCTGGCCGTCGCCGCTGCCGCCGGCTGCATGAGCGTCGGCGGGGAGGGGCCGGCCGGGGCCGAGCCGTCGCCCTCCGCGGGCCGTTCGGACGGCGAGGTGCCCGGTGGGGGGCCCGAGGCGCCGGGCGGCAAGGGCGGTCATGGTGCCGCGGCGGCCGAGGGCGCGAGCGAGCACCGCGAGGGCCGCGGCAGGAAGGGCGAGCAGGGCAAACGGAGGAAGGGCGGGGTGGGAGCCTCGTCCGCCGCCGAGGCGTCGCCCTCCCCGGGGGTGAGCGGGCCGGTGCCGGACGAGGGCGGGCCGGGCGAGCCGGCGGGGCCGACCTCCGACAGCCGGCCGGAACCGCCGGAGCCCACCCGGCCGGCGGATCCGGAGCCCACACAGGCGCCGCCGGAGCCCTCGGCCCCGCCGGAGCCGACGGCCGCGGAGCCGTCCTCGTCGGCGCACGAGCCGCCGGAGGCCCAGATGGTGCACCGGGAACCCGCACCGGAGGCGGGGGCTCCGGTCTAGGAAACCGCTTCGGCGCCCCGTCCCGCCGCTGTGAGCTCCCGGTTTGCTTTTGGGGGTACAGGGTGCGTATGGTGGCAGATCGTTTGATCCTATTTGCCCGGCGCCACTGCAGAGCGCGCCGTGTGGCGCGTACTCTCCCCTTACCGTGGTGGACCGCATCGAGGCGGTCATATTGCGAATTGCGAATCACGGAGTTGACGGGCGCGTGCCGAAGAGACTCCGGAAGGTTTCGCATTCGTATGCCCATCGCCAGTACTGATCACGTCGTCGTGCCCGAGAACACCGAGGACACCGACACCACCACCGTCGTCACCACTGACGTCACCGACGTCGTCACCGACATCACCGACATCACGGACGTCGTCGACGTCACCACCGACATCGACGTCACCGACGACGGCGACAGCGTGGACAGCACCCCCGAACTCACCTTCGCCACCCTCGGTCTTTCCGAGGGCGTCGTGCGCAAGCTCACGCAGAACGGCGTGACCAGCCCCTTCCCGATCCAGGCGGCGACCATCCCGGACGCCCTGGCCGGCAAGGACATCCTCGGCCGCGGCCGCACCGGCTCCGGCAAGACCCTCGCCTTCGGTCTGCCGACGCTGACCACGCTGGCCGGCGGCCGGACCGAGAAGCACAAGCCGCGCGCCGTCATCCTGACGCCGACGCGTGAGCTCGCCATGCAGGTGGCCGACGCGCTCCAGCCGTACGGGGACGTCCTCGGGCTGAAGATGAAGGTCGTCTGCGGCGGCACCTCCATGGGCAACCAGATCTACGCCCTCGAGCGCGGTGTCGACGTCCTGGTCGCCACCCCCGGCCGGCTGCGCGACATCATCAACCGCGGCGCGTGCTCCCTGGAGAACGTGGAGATCGCCGTCCTCGACGAGGCCGACCAGATGTCCGACCTGGGCTTCCTGCCCGAGGTCACCGAACTGCTCGACCAGATCCCGGCGGGCGGCCAGCGGATGCTGTTCTCCGCGACCATGGAGAACGAGATCAAGACCCTCGTCGACCGGTACCTGAAGGACCCGGTCCACCACGAGGTCGACGCCGCCCAGGGCGCCGTCACGACGATGTCGCACCACATCCTGGTCGTGAAGCCGAAGGACAAGGCTCCGGTCACCGCGGCCATCGCCTCCCGCAAGGGCCGCACCATCATCTTCGTCCGTACCCAGCTGGGCGCGGACCGGATCGCCGACCAGCTGCGCGAGGCGGGCGCCAAGGCCGACGCGTTGCACGGCGGCATGACGCAGGGCGCGCGGACGCGGACGCTGGCCGACTTCAAGGACGGCTACGTCAACGTCCTGGTCGCCACGGACGTCGCCGCGCGCGGTATCCACGTCGACGGCATCGACCTGGTGCTGAACGTGGACCCGGCCGGCGACCACAAGGACTACCTGCACCGGGCCGGCCGTACGGCGCGGGCCGGCCGCACCGGCACCGTCGTGTCGCTGTCCCTGCCGCACCAGCGGCGCCAGATCTTCCGGCTGATGGAGGACGCGGGCGTGGACGCCACGCGTCACATCATCCAGGGCGGCGCGGCCTTCGACCCGGAGCTCGCCGAGATCACCGGCGCCCGGTCGATGACCGAGGTCCAGGCCGAGTCGGCGGGCAAGGCGGCCCAGCAGGCCGAGCGCGAGACCGCCCAGCTCACCAAGGAACTGGAGCGGGCGCAGCGCCGGGCCTCCGAACTGCGGGAAGAGGCGGACCGGCTGGTCGCCAGGGCCGCCCGCGAGCGGGGCGAGGACCCGGAGGCGGCAGTGGCCGAGGCGGCCACCGAGGCGTCGGCCCAGGCCGAGATCTCGCTGCCGGAGCAGCAGACCGCGCAGGACACCGAGCGCTCCGACCGCCGGGACGGCTTCCGTCGCGACGACCGGGGCGACCGCGGTGGCGACCGTGGCGGCCGTTCCTTCGAGCGCCGTGACGACCGCGGCGGCTTCAACCGCGGCGGCGACCGTGACCGCGGTGGTGACCGTGGCGGTTTCCGTCGTGACGACCGTGGTGACCGCGGTGGCCGTTCGTTCGAGCGTCGTGACGACCGCGGTGGTGACCGTGGCGGTTTCCGTCGTGACGACCGGGGTGACCGCGGCGGCGACCGCGGTGGCCGTTCGTTCGAGCGTCGTGACGACCGCGGTGGCGACCGTGGCGGTTTCCGTCGTGACGACCGTGGTGACCGCGGCGGCGACCGTGGTGGTCGTTCCTTCGAGCGTCGTGACGACCGCGGTGGCGACCGTGGCGGCCGTTCGTTCGAGCGTCGTGACGACCGCGGCGGCTTCAACCGCGGCGGTGACCGTGACCGCAACGACCGTCCCGGCTTCCGCCGCGACGACCGCGGTGAGCGTGCCGGCCACCGTGGCAGCGACCGTCCGTTCAACCGCGACAGCCAGGGTGAGCGCCCCGGCTTCCGCTCCGGCGCCTCCCACGACCGCCCGCACGGCCGTCGTGACGAGCACCGCGGCGGCGGCTCCTTCGGCCGCCGCGAGGACAAGCCGCGCTGGAAGCGCAACGGCTGATCCCGGCACACCGGACTGACGTAACAGGGCCCGTACGACACCCGTCGTGCGGGCCCTGCCGCATGTGGAGGGGACACATCCGGGTCCGTCGCACCGATACCCGATCAACGACGCGCCCACGTCCCGCTATGCTCGTGGAGGCAACATCGCCTGGGGCCCTTAGCTCAATTGGCAGAGCAGTGGACTTTTAATCCATTGGTTGTGGGTTCGAGTCCCACAGGGCCTACGGATGCGGGGGAGGGGATACCCCTCTGACCTGGTCTTCAGCGTCCGGGTCGGCTTCGGTCGGCTCGGGCGCTGCTTCGTTTTCGGGCCCTTGCGTGAGCGATGCGTGAGCGGATGTGCCCGCGGTCAGGCAGTGTGCCCCACGAGCTGGCTGTCTGCCGTGGCCGTCTCCATGAACCACTCGGCTTCCGCCTTTGTAAACGAGTGGAGCACTGAGGCGGTTGTCATGAGGTCTCCTGGGGCTGGAGTGGTGGAGATCCGCCGATGGAGGTGGCTCGGTGGGTGCCGTTGGTCCGGCGCCGGCGGGGACACGCGTCAGGCGGTCTCGCCCGGATGCGTTCGGTCGACGGGCGGCCTGCTGGCCTCCAGCCAGGAGCAGCCGCGGGCCGACGCCCCGCGCGGGATCGAGCGTGAGGTGCAGACGTGTCCCTCTCCCCGACGGGCACGCCGGATAACTGCGCTGCTCGCCCCGGCGAACAGCAGCCGGAGGACATCGGCGACGTGCCGGGCCACTTCGGGGTCCATGGAGATGATGCGGGCATCGACTCTGCTCTCGCTGGGAACGTCGTCCGGTGGGTCCGCAGACGGAAGCGGGTACGGAAGGTGCACGGATTCGGTGGTCATGAGGCGGAACCTGACCTGGGCCGAGGAACGGCTCGCGTCGTGTCGCACGTCCCGTGTCGTGCCGCGGGCCGAGGACGAGACCAGTCCTGTCACCGGTGTACGACGTACCCTCGTCCCTCCCCGCGCTACTCCTGCCTCGCGTCACAGCCGTTCCAGTTGTTGGCGGCGTACCGTGGAGGTACCGAGGGCAACGCGTACTCAGGCTGTCACGCCGGGTCGTCCTCGGCGAGAGACGAACTCCGTACCTGCCCGAGCGGTCGGCGCGGAGACGGGTCGGCATTGTGTCCTCCGCCATCGAAGCAACTTCGCGCAAGTTCAGTGTCTGTGCCGTCCTGTGCGCCTGCCGGGCGGAGGCGTGATGGCCCTGCGGCGGCTGGACATCCACCGGCGGGACAGAGGGGAGCGGGCCCTCGTCACGCTCGCCGGTGAGATCGGGTCGGCCACAGCGCCCCTGCTGCGGGCCGCGCTGGACCAGTGTCTGCGCGACGGCGTGACCGCCATCGACGTCGATCTGACGACGGTCGGCTCCTGCGATGCCAAGGGCCTGAACGTCTTCCTGACGGCGTCACGGCGCGCCGGCCGGGTACACGCCTCCCTGCGGCTGCACCATCCGTGCGCGCAGATCACCCGGCTGCTCGCCGCCACCGGCTCTACACCCCTGCTCCTCGCGGTCCCGGCGCTTCCGGCGTCACCCGCCCTGCTCCGCGACCTGCTGGAGACGGCCCCGTCGGGTCCGCCCGCCGTCGGGACGCCGATGGCGGGCGGCCGCGCCAGTGCGCCGGTCGTCAAGGACGGGATCCGCCTTCGCCGACTGAGTCGTTGGCAGGCGGAGGGGATGAGTGAGGACATCGCCGACCTGGCCATGGCGTCCGTCGCGGGCACCTCCGGGGAGGCGTACCAGGATCGGGGCGACTTCCTGCGGCGACTGGCCGCCAGCGCCCGACGGCCCGGCTTCGCGCTGCTGGTCGCCGAGACGACGGGGCTGGTCGGATGCGCCTTCGGCTTTCCGATGAGCCCCGGCGCCCGGTCTGACCGAGGACTGCAGGAGAGCATTCAACGGCTCACTGGCTGCGCCCGGTTCCTGCTTCTCACCCAGGTCGTGGCGCATCCGCACGCCCAACACCTCGACATCGCCCGCTGTCTGCAACAGCGCCTGCTGGCCGACCGGCACAATGCCCTCGCAGTCGCCCTGCTTCATCCGGCCGACCAGGCCGGGCAGGCCGCCCTCGAGTCCTGGGGTTGGCGGAACCACGGAGAGATGATCGGGCTGCCTGGTCCGGTCGCCCCCTGCGTGCTGGGCCTGTCCCGGGAAACCGCGCTTTCGCACGGCGCCTGCACCTCGCGTCGTCGGCCCAGGCCGGGAGTAGCCTGAGAGGCACTGAGAGCATGTCGCGCGCACGACCATGGCGGCGCCGTTCCCGGCGAGTGACGAACGCGGGCAGCCGAAGGCCATCCGGGACGGGATCGCACGATGGATGCCATCACTCCGCCCGCTGGAGCACGTCCTCGGCTGACGAACACACCTACCGGATGCCCCTGCCCCGGCTGAGCCTCACGCCGGACGCCGGCCACGGCCGGCTGGACGGAGCGTGGTGGCCGCGATGCGGCGCCCTGGAACTGGAGTTGCCCGCGCTCGTGGGCTCATTGGACCCGGGCCATGGCACCGTCACCCGTGTGACCGTAGGCGCAGCGGCTTGGCCCGACGCCCCACAGACGGAAGCGCGCGAGTTCCGGGAATCCTGGACGCTCTGGCCCGTGAACCTGCACGCAGACCGCGATACTTCCCTACCTCGGGGTCGGGTTCCGCGCTCAGAACGGGCTCGTGGCCGAGCCGCCATATCGGCGTGCGGGGTCGCCACCAGCGGGCAGATGCGACGCTGCCGTCTACAGCCCGGCACTTTCTGCAGCGCCGAGGGGTAGCAGGTTGTCCTGGAGTGTTTTCGGCAGGATGAATGGGAGCCACTCCGGCACTGAGGTCGAGAGCCACGTTGCCCCATCCGTGGTGGGGATGGACACGACGCAAGTCCGTGATCGGCAATGAGATGGAGAGCCACCTCGATCGGGTGATTTCTGGCTGTGGCGTGATGGCTCGACGCGCGAATGCCGGATGTGCGGCAGCCTCCTTGCTCCGCTGCACCGCTATGCCTCCAACGCTGCCCTGTGACAGAACTACACACCGCTGGCGCCGCGGTCCGCGCCATACGCTGCCATCAACTACGCGTGGGTTCCTTGGTGGCTGGTGTCAGAGAGGTAACCTCGCCCATCTCTCCCCCCGCGGTAGCGGTTGAGGCCACGGCGGTGGCTGAGGCAAAGGCGGCGGCCAGGGCGGCGGCCAGGGCGGCGGCCACACGGCGATCACTACTGACATCCGTTCGGTGAGATCCATCGTGCACCTGCCAAGAGATTCACGGGCTGTGGAGTGGAGGAGATGAAGGTCCATCCCGGTGAAGTCAGCCGGGTCGTGCAGATGACGGGCGACTGGCGGGCCGAGGCCAGGCGGGGTGGGTCGAACTCGGCGGTGCTCCGCACCGACGGGCTGACCGGTGCGGGCTAAACAGGGCCTGTGGCGCCGCCCTCGGCCTCCTGGATCCGCTGGCTCTCCGCGTCGATCGCCAGCAGGGGCACCGCGTCGGGGATTTCGGGGGTGGTGCCGGTAGCGGCGAGGATCATCGCAGCCGGCATGCGGTTGCCGGTGCAGAACCAGCGGCGCTTGTGCCACAAGAACTCCAGGCCGCTGTCCCGTAGGGAAGGTGGCGGGGCCGGGTCACCGCCGAGCCCTTCACCCGGGAGGCGGATGCCCCGCAGGCCGGACAAGCCCGCGCCGACTCGTCCGCCGTGACCGATGGACCCGGCCTCTGCCGCCCTCGGGCCGCTCGACACGTGCGACGGACACCCCGTCGAGGTCGAGCAGCAACGTCGTATCGTTGACCAAGCCCGTGGCTCCTGCGTGATCGTTCTGCGTCGAGAACAGAAATGATCAGGTATGACCACGGGCGCTCTGCATTCGGATGCCGACAACCACCACGACTGTCACCATCGTGACGACAGGCCAGCACCGCCAGCCGAGTGCACCACTCAAGTTCGAAGACCCGTCAAAGCGCCCTGATATCCGTCACCCTGAAACCGCCCGGCGAGCTGTATCCGGGAGTACCCTGAAATTACCGAGGGCATTTCGCATAAGAGTTTCTAAGCTCCTGTCGTTCTCGGCGATTCACAACACCGGGCCGGTGTACACCGGCCCGGGGACAGGTCCGCGTCATGACCGCGACCATTCTGTATACGTCGGCGGTCGAGGAGCGGGCCTTTTCGCTGCCGCTACGTCTCGCGCTCGCCTCAACGGACACCCCTGGTGCTCTTCTGGACGGTGCGTGGTGGCCCCGCTCCCGCGACCTGGCGGCGGAACTTCCTGCGTTGACAGCGGTGCTGGATCCCCTGTGGGGGCGCATCACCCATGTCACGGTGAACCCGACCCTTTGGCCGGTCATCCCACGGAAGGTGCCCGTTGACGGGCACGTGGTGAGCGTCGGCTGGTTCAAGGCCGAGCAAGACCCCCACAAGCTGTTGCTGCTCTCCTACACCGTCGGCCGCTGGGACCTGCTGGTGATTCCGCCGCAGACGGATCCGGCCGTCGCCGCCTGGCTGATGACCGCGGCTACCGGTCCGCTGCGCAGCCACACAGCGAGTGATCTGCTGGAGAGGGCCGAATTCCCACGGATGGTGACAGAAGCCGACCAGGCCCGAGAAGCGGTCTGGGACTCCGAGGGCGGCCACGGCGCCCGTGTGACCGCGCCGGCACACTCAGCGTGATCCTTGAAACGGCCCCGGTGAAACCGCCGGGGCCGTCCTTTCAGGCGCAACACGTGAGAGTGCGCAACCCACAATCCACGGTACACCTGCAGGTAGTTTCCGACGTGATTCCGTAGGCTGACGCGAAGCATGAGCACATTCTGCTCGGACCTCAGGCACCGACGACCGGGCTCAGCAGCCGGCAGCGCCCGGCCGCCGGCAGAGTGCCTGCTATTCCGCATGACCCCGCCACTGCCCCTGGACACGGAACCAGAGTCCGGGAGCGTAGATCGATTCGACGACGGCGGCTTCGCCTTTGGTCACCCTGAGGATCCGCAATGCGCCGCTCGGAAGCAGGTCGTACTCGTACGCGGCGGGCGACTCACCTTCGGTGACGTCGTCGTAGGAGATATCTGCAGCCGCCGGCTCCGCGTATTCCTTGGGGGGCCGGTTCTCCACCAGCTTGATGAACACGCTCATACCTTGACGATAGATCCATCGCGGTTTTCTCGCGTGACATGCCAGATCTCACCGCCAACGGCCGCACCACCAGTCGGGCGGTATCGGCTCATTCCAGGGTGGCAAGGTGGTCGGCGGCGCCCCCGCGCCACTCGATCAGGAAGAGGGTCGCGTCGTCGCTGGTGATCCCGCCCCGCTCCCGGATCAGGGTGTGGGAGAGGGAGCGCACCACCGCCCGAACCCCTTCCTCGGCGTGCTCGATGCGGTTGACCCAGGCGATGAGTTGCTCCTCGCCGAACTGCTTCCCGCCGGCTTCGTGCTCCTCGATCAGGCCGTCGGTGAAGCACAGCACCCGGTCGCCGACCTGGAGCGTCTGCTCGCTGAGCTGGGGCTCGTCGCCGCCGAAGCCGACCGGCAAGGTGGTCGCACTCTCCAGTTGCCGGACGACCTGGTGGTTGCGAATCAGCAGCGGCGCGGGGTGGCCGGCGTTGACCCATTGCAGGTGGCCTGTCGCAACGTTCAGGCGCATCATCTGTGCGGTGACGAAGTGCTCGGGCCCGAACTGCCCGGCGATGGCCCGGTCCATGAACGCGTAGATCCCGGACAGCCCGACGTCGGTGCGTCGGGCGTGCCGGTAGGCGCCGATGGCGACGGTCGCCATGGTGGCGGCGTCCAGGCCGTGGCCCATCGCGTCGACCATGGCCACGTGCAGGATGTCGTCGTTGAGGGCGTAGTCGAAGCTGTCGCCGGCGACCTCGTAGGCGGGCTCGAGGATGCCGGCCACCGCGACCTGCGGAGTGGACATCGACAGCGGGGGCAGCAGGGACCACTGGATCTCCGCGGCCACGCTCATCGGCTCGCGCCGTCGGGTCTGGAAGAACTGGTCGGTGTAGCTGTTCTTGGTGACCAGCACGTGGGCGGCCAGGCCGGCCAGTCGGTGCAGCAGCCGCCGGTCGTCGTCCTCGACGGTGTCCAGGGTGAGGGCCAGCACCCCCACCTGGTCGCTGCCGTCCAGCAACGGCAGGTATATCCGCACCCCGTCGGCTTGCGGCACCTCCACAGGGGTCGCATACAGGAAGGCCGTGCCGGCGTGGGAGTCACCGATCGGCGCGGGCTCGCCGGCGGTCAGCCGCCTACCCGGCAGCGGCACCAGCATCAGCTGTTCGTAGTCCTGCAGGAGGATCGAGACGTCGCGGCCACCGACCCTGGCCACCTCTTCCGCGATCAGCGGGGCGATCAGCTGCGGTGGCATCTCGTGCGCCCGGTCCAGCAGCACCCCCAGCAGCCGCTCACCGAACCCTTCCGACCGGTCCACCATGGCCTTGTCAGGCCGCCGCCCACTGTCCGCCACAGCCGCTCCCTTTCACCACAGCAGAGCCGGTTTCGCCCGCTGGGCGGGCCTCTTCAAGGGGCCGCTCACCAGGCGGCTGGCCTCGGCCTTGGGGCTTGGGACAGACCCGGCTCACCTTGCAGATCCGCTCGAAGACCCACTCACGCGATCTGTACGCACGGGTTCCTGACCGACTGTGATCAACCCGCACAGAGTGACGCGGCCGACTGGCCTAAAAGGCTCATTGCGCCAAAAGCGGCATGTCGCACCCGGTCGGGACAGGTGGCTCTCAGCTTCGATGCCCAAACAGTGGCTCCCGATCTCACTGTCCGAGTGGCTCTCATTCACCCTGTCGAAAACATCCTGGAGGCTGCGGTCCAGTGCGCTGGAGGTTTCCAGCGCATCCTGGGCTCTGGAGAAAACGTTCTGCGCGGATCAGGTAAGTGCGGAGGTTGATCCCGTTACTCACCGCGAGGGTCAGGGAGGCAAGTTCCTTGTGCGGCTCTCGCGTCGATCACGTACATGCTGGCCAGTGCTTCTCCGCCCGGGGCGAGAAACGGATGTCCCGCACAGGCGACAATCTTCATCGGCCCCACCGCGGGTGTCCGCTGGTGCGCGGGACAGCGGTGTCCGCGACCGCGAATCGTCTCAGCTCCGGTTCGCTCACCCGGATTCGCCGGTTCGGACACTCTTCAGCTGCGCCGGTCGGTGTCCTCGTCGGTGCCTTCTGTCTCGACGACCCGTACGGACCTTGCCGATCACCGTGTTGAGCGCCCCTCGGTGATCAGCCGTACCCGCTTCACCGGCCGGCCTCTGCCATGGGAGCGCGCGGACCGCTCCAGAAGCCCTGTGATGTCGCGGTGTGAGACCTGCCTATGCAGATAGAGGACCCGCGCGGCCGCTGACTGATGAAGCAGACGTCGTCCTTGCTCCGCGGTCGCGCGATGCGCTTCCCGCAGTGGAGGAAGCGCATCCCTACCTGCGGCCCGGTCTCAGCGGCTCCCGGGACAGCGCCGAGCCATCCGCCTCCTTCGGAGAGAGTTTCACCATCATGACCAGAAGTACCACGGTCCGCCCCCCGCCCTCGCAGACGTCCGGCAGTGACTTCGCCCGATTGTCGAGAAAGATCGCTGATGCCGGCCTGCTGGCGCGCCGCCCCGGCTATTACGCACTGCGGATCACGGTCGTGGCCGGGCTCTACGTTGGTGGGTGGGCCGCCGTCGCGCTCATCGGCGACAGTTGGTGGACACTGGCGGTCGCCGTCTTCCTGGCCGTTGTCTTCGGCCAGGTCGCCCTCCTCGCCCATGACGCAGCCCACCGCCAGGTGTTCCGCCAACACGCTGCAGGAACCCGCCCGTCAGTTCGCCGCCGCAGAAGGCCGTGGGCGCAGCTGGGAAGAGCAGCGGAACATTTTCGCCGGCGCCATGGCTGCCGTCGTTCTTCTCCTGCTGCTCCAGGCGATGATCACCAGTGACGTGTTCAAGGAGATGAGCGAGAACGCAAACACGGTGTCGGGGGCTGTCGCGATCACGTACTTGGTGTCCAAGAAGGCGTGGGCGAAGGCGAACCCGAAACCGTCCGACGAGGACGATGCACGGGGTCGGCAGGAATGATTCAAGGGCGTTGCTGGGCTGCCCGCTCGGACAGCCCAGCAGGTCCACTGGAACCGGGTAGCGGAGCTGCCACGGCTCGCCCTCGGCGCCCTCGGAGGAGCTACTGAAGCGTGCCTGCAAAGGCTCGTCGATCGCGGAGCAGTGGGCAGCCAAGGCGGTGTCGATATCGGCATCGACACCGGAGCCGAAGACGCTACGGAGACTTTCGTCGACTCCTGTTAATGCTCAATCCTGGTGCTCAGACCATCGGTCCAGCTCTGATCCGCATGGCGTGGATCGGTCGAGAACTGCCGCGCTGATTTTCGCCAGTCAAACGCTTGTCCCTCAGCAGTTGCTAAGCAAGTCTTGGCTTCGTGAGCGCATCCTCAGGACAGACAGGAGCACCGCTCCGATCAGCAGCCGGTTCGCGCCCTGCACCAACGAGGAGAGCCTAGGGCCGTGTCGGCCTCGTCGGCACCCCAGGAAAAGGGCTCGCTGAGACCTGTGTTCGTGCCTACCTGCGACTTCGTGGGTAAGAGCACGAAAAGGAGCATGCAACCTTCTGATCCGTAGGATCGGGCGGCACGCCGAAGTAACCGCTGAAGCCATCCAATTCTGAACGTCCATGTGAGTGACACTGCGCGACGGTGCGCCCTCGTTGCCGTCACCAGCGGTGACTCGGGGTACCAGCAACAACCTGCCGGGACAATCACTAGCTCTACTCTGGAGTTCCCGCCTACAGCAGCAGGCAACTCTCACAGCATCCGTGAGCGCTTGGCCGGGAACCGTCGATGTACAAGCTCACCCGACCGCAGTAGAAGCGGTCATCACCTGTCAAGCTGGCACTGGTGCAGCACTGAGCCTTTTCAGAGTCTCTGCCCAAGGGTGAGGTCTTGGCGATTGACGTCATGCGGTTGGGGTTGATGCGTGACCTGCGGAAGATCCGCCTTCGAACACCTCCCTCCACGGCACGGGAGCCTCGTGCGTTGCGCACCCCGCGACCGTCACCCGATCAGTGGCCACGCTGAAAGAGCTCACTGATGCGGGCGAATTGCCGCTCCGCGGTGGATCGCCGCACGGATGGGGGGCGGCCATTCGGCTCAACATTTTTCGTACATTCCTTGACGCGTATTGATTGATTCCGGCGACACCGCCCGAGGGAATCGTCGCCGGGGGCAGGCGCCTGCGTAATATGCCGCCGACAGAAGAGGCGATTCTGTTCGACGAGGAACGCCGGACGCCCCCCACAGGAGTTGGATACTCGATGACACTGAACATTTCCGATGCGCCACAACGGCGCACAATGGCGGCTTGGATCGCGGGGGTACTCACCCTGCTGGTCGCCGTTGCCGTTGTGGCAGTGACACCTACACGAGCAAACGCGGCAACATTTGTAGATCTGGGTACCGCGGAGAGCTTCGCGGTACTGGCCGGTTCGACGGTCACCAACGAAGGTAATTCCGTGGTCACCGGAGACATCGGCGTATCTCCGGGAACGGCCGTTACCGGATTCCCGCCAGGTACGGTGGTGGGCGGGTCGATCTACGCAGGCGCGGCGGCGGCAGGAGCGAAGGCCGACCTTGGTACGGCGTACGACGACGCTTTCGGTCAGCCCACGGAATTCAACCTTTCCGCGGCGCCCGTGACCCCCACCCTGCTTCCGGGCACCTACGCCGTCGAGTCCGGTCTCCTGGTCACCGGTACCTGGACCCTGGATGCCCAGGGCGACCCCGATGCCGTCTGGGTGTTCAAGGTTCCCGCGGGCCTGACGACGGCATCCGGAAGCAACATCGTTCTTCAGAACGGCGCCCAGGCGTGCAACGTGTTCTGGGTGACCGACGAATCGGCCACGCTCGGATCCGGCTCCACCTTCGTGGGCACCCTCATGGCGCTCACCTCGATCACTGTCAACAGTGGGGCGACCATCGAGGGCCGGGTGCTGGCCCGCAACGGGGCCGTGACGCTGAACAACAACGTGATCACCAGGCCGGAGTGCGAAACCACCACCACGACCACTGGTGACGCCGCGACTGGTGACGCCGCGACTGGCGATGCTGCGACTGGTGACGCCGCGACTGGCGATGCTGCGACTGGTGACGCCGCGACTGGCGATGCTGCGACTG
>NZ_JBITSN010000015.1:0-4365 GCF_044540975.1 Streptomyces sp. NPDC085927 | reverse complement strand
GCGACTGGTGACGCCGCGACTGGCGATGCTGCGACTGGTGACGCCGCGACTGGCGATGCTGCGACTGGTGACGCCGCGACTGGCGATGCTGCGACTGGTGACGCCGCGACTGGCGATGCTGCGACTGGTGACGCCGCGACTGGCGATGCTGCGACTGGTGACGCCGCGACTGGCGATGCTGCGACTGGTGACGCCGCGACTGGCGATGCTGCGACCGGCGATGCCGCTGCGACCGGTGACGCTGCTGCGACCGGTGACGCTGCTGCGACCGGTGACGCTGCTGCGACCGGTGACGCTGCTGCGACCGGTGACGCTGCTGCGACCGGCGATGCCGCTGCGACCGGTGACGCTGCTGCGACCGGTGACGCTGCCGCGACCGGTGACGCTGCCGCGACCGGCGATGCCGCCGCGACCGGTGACGCTGCCGCGACCGGCGATGCCGCCGCGACCGGTGACGCTGCTGCGACTGGTGACGCCGTGGGTGGACACGACTGCGACTGCAACAAGAAGCCAGGAAAGCCCGGCAAGCCGGGAAAGCCCGGCCATGACAAGCCGCAGAAGCCCGGCCATGACAAGAGGCCGGACAAGTCGGGCAAGGGCGACGCGTCCAAGGCGCCCATTTCGCACTGAAGGTAAGACGGGTGGCGCGCGGTGGATCGTCATCAATTCCGTCGCGTGCCGCCCGCGGAAGCAGGAGCAGCAGGTGCGAGCAGTCAGGATGGGAAGGACCGGGTGGGGCCGTGCTGAGCGGCGCTGAGTCGACAAACGTGAAGTATCCGCAGCGGACCGGAGCTGAGCCGGCAGCGCAGGACAGTGGCGGGGGGCCGCCGGGTAGCACCCGTGGGATGATTTCAGGGCCACCCCGCCCGCTGAGCGCTGCAACGGGAACCGCGGTGGCCCTGTGCCTGGCAGTGACCCTGGTCCATGTACTCCTGGTGTTTCTGTACGTAGCGCCTCCGAACGCCATCTCAAAGGCGTACAGCCAGCAGGTCGACGCGTGGGTCCGGCCCGTGTTCGAGCAGAACTGGCGGCTCTTCGCCCCGAATCCGCAGTCCGCCAACCGGCAGATCTCGGCGAGGACCAGGCAGACGGCACCGGACGGCACCGCGCGGGTGAGCGGCTGGATCGATCTGACCGCTGAGGACGATGCCGCCGTCAAGCACAACGTCTTTCCGAGCCATACGGCACAGAACATGCTGCGCCAGGCTTGGAACGCGTACCTGAAAACGCACGGCGGCGACAACCGGCCGAGCTCGGAGCGGGCTCTGATGATCGAGAAGTATTTGCGCAACATCGCAGCGGATCGCGTCGCCGCCCAACGAGGCGGCACCTTCGATTCCATCCAGCTGCGGGTGATCTCGCGGCCTATCGCCGCGCCCGGCGCAGCGGGTGGACCCCCCTCGGCCGCCACGGCATCGACGCGGGCCGAAACCCGGTATCTGCCCTGGTGGAAGGTGGCCTCGCATGCAACGGACTGAGCAGGAACCGGCCGCGGCGCCCACCGTGTCCGAACGCACCACCGAGCGGGCAGCCGTTCGCATGCCGCAGCGCGTACTCGACCGGGTCCATGCGTTCCTCGTCCTCCTGACCGAGCGGCCGGTCTCCCTGTACGCGGCGGCGGTGCTGCGCATCGGGTACGGGCTGCTCTATCTCGTCTTCCTGCTCCGCGAGTTTCCGCACCGCAACGAGATGTGGGGCCCAGGTTCACCGTGGACGCCCACGCTGGCCAGGCAGATGTTCGACCAGAGCGGGTGGGCCAGCGTCCTCACCCTGTCCGACAGCCAGGTGTACTTCGAGATCTGCTACGCCGTGGCTCTGGTGACGTGTGCGCTGTTCTTGCTGGGCTGGCGGACGCGGGCGGTGTCCGTGCTGTTCGCGGTCGTGGTGGTGTCGTTCCACGCCAGGGCGATCTACATGGCGGACGGCGGGGACAATCTCATGGTCCTCATGGCTGTCTACCTCGTCTTCACCGCGTGCGGCCGGCGCTGGTCCCTCGACGCCCGCAGGACCCGGCTCCAGGCGCCGGCGGGCAGGACGGCAGGCCCGCGGGGCGGCGATCTCCGGCACCATCTCGGCGACGCCCGCACCATCGTGACCACCGTGCTGCACAACTGCGGCATGTTCGTCATCGCCGCCCAGGTCTGCTTCCTCTACGGATGCGCGGGCCTGTACAAGGTGCAGGGCCCGAAGTGGGGCGACGGCACCGCTCTGCACTATGTCCTGAACATCGACCTGTTCCGGCCCTGGCCCGAGCTGTCCCAGATGATCGCCGGCCAGCACGTACTGATCGCCGTCGTCGGCTACCTGACAGTGCTGGTGCAGGTCTCCTTTCCGTTCGTCCTGTTCGGCAGGCTCAAATACCCTGTCCTAGTACTGCTGTTGGGCATGCACGTGAATATCGCGGTGCTCATGGGGCTGCCTCTCTTCTCCGGCGCGATGATCGTCGCCGATGCCGCATTCCTGCCGGACCGCTTCTACCGCGCCCTGGGGCGGCTGGGGCGGCGCGCCTTTCAGCGCACAGGTGGCGTGGGAGCGGGAGCCCTCGTCGGGACAGCACCCGCTGTGGTACCGCCGCAGCCCTCACTGAAATAGGGGTCAGCAGTCCGGTTTCCCTCGCATATGAGCCGGGAGAGAGCAGGAGGCTGTGCCGCCCGGCAGGCGATGGCGGTTCTTCGCGACAACCTGGTAGACGCCGCGTGCCATCCAGTTGACAGGCGGCAGTCGAAGAACAAGCCCGAGCCACCACCAGCGTCTCCGTCCGCACATCAGCACGGCGGACAGGGCGCGCGCTCCACCGTAGACCTTGCCGCCGACCGGGCTGATCCAAAGGACCTCGCGGTCGGCTCTGTCCTCGGTGACATTCAGGGCGGCGAGGTCGGCGTGTTGCCAGGGGGCGAATTGCACACGCGGCCGAACGGTGCGCCGAAAAATCTCGATTGTTCGGCCACAAAAACCGCAGTCTCCGTCGAACAACAGAATGGGCTGGCTCGCCATCCGGGCTTCCTTTCCCCTGCGTACTGCGTTGAAGAACTTCAGTGTGCGGTGATCAAAAGCGATTGGCGAGCAACACGGCCTACGGAGCGTTTTAGCGTGGCCACTGATCGGGTGACGGTCGCGGGGTGCGCAATGCACGAGGCTCCCGTGCCGTTGAAGGAGGTGTTCGAAGTCTCAACCCATCGGCGCAGGAGCCTCGTTGGTTGCCTATCCTGCCGCACTCGACCTCCCTCACCCTCTGGTCGAGTGGGTCATCATGCTGATGGTCACCCGCGAGGGTGACCGCCGCTGCAAGCTGCCCCGCACCAGCGCGCGCTGGTCGCCCTGGTGTACCTGCGCGAGCACGACACTCTCGCGCAGATCGCCGCCGGTTTCGGCATCTCCGTCGGAACCGCCCACGCCTGCACGTCGAAAGCGATCGACCTGCTTGCCGACCGTGCGCCGGGCCTGCTCAAGGTCCTGCGGGAGACCGATCCGGACTACGTCCTGCTGGACGGCACACTCGCCGAGTGCGACCGGCTGGGCAACGGGCGAGCCGACTACTCCGCCAAGCACCGCCGGCACGGCGTGAACGTGCAGGTCGTCACCGACCCGACCGGGCACGTGCTGTGGATCTCGCCCGCACTGCCGGTCCGGACCCACGATCTCACCGCAGCCCGTACTCACCGCATCATCCGACTCTGCGAACGCCAGGGCGTGCCCGTCCTCGCCGACCGCGCCTTGATGAGCTCGGTTCCAACGGCATGCTCGACTGGTCCCGGTGGGCCATCGACCCAGTCAGTCTCCGGGCTCTCAAAGGGGGGCTCTGACAGGACCGAATCCGACTGATCGAGGCAAGAAGGGATCCAAAATTCCCCTGCTCGCCGACCGCAGTGGCTTGCCTGTCTCCGTCGGCATCTCCGGTGCGAATACCCATGACAGTCAAGGACTTGAGCCACTCGTCCGGGGCATCCCACCGATTCGATCGCGTCGCGGGCCACGCCGACGCCGTCCTGCGAAGCTCCACGGAGACAAGGGATACAACTACTCCCACCTGCGGCGATGGCTGCGAGAGCGGAGCATCACGCCTCGTATCGCGCGCAAAGGTATCGAGTCCTCGGCGCGACTCGGCCAGCACCGCTGGGTGGTCGAACGGACCGTGGCTTGGCTGAATGGCTTCCGCCGCCTGCATCGCCGTTACGAGCGCCTGGCAGACCACTTCCTTGGGTTCGTCGGCATCGCCGCAGCCCTCATCTGCTACCGCCGAATCACCAACTAAGAAGTCATCTCATTTGGCGAGTCTGCGGTAGCAGATCAGGGTGCAGGCGATGCTGGTGAAGGCCAGGAAGTGGTCGGCCTTGCGCTCGTAGCGGCGGTGCAGACGGCGGCAGC